>NZ_JBVISM010000003.1:329013-601563 GCF_055575515.1 Streptomyces sp. NPDC034086
CCCCCAAACCGGGGCCCGGGGCGCAGCCGCGGAAGCGGGGGACCGGGCGGAGGCCCGGGGTCAGCGCGGCAGTGCCTGGCCGCCGATGCCCGGCGCCCCCGCGAGCTGCGCCCGCCACCACGCCTCCGCCTCGCCCCGGCTCATCCGCGCCCAGTCCGGGGTCCGTTCCACTTGGGCCCGCCCCAGCCGGCGTGCCAGCGCGACCAGTTCCCGGCCGGCCGGCTCCCTGGCCGCCCGGTAGGCCCGCAGCAGTTCCTCCCACGTGTCCGCCCCGGCCCACGCGGCCCCGAAGGCGGTGGCGTCCTGGAGCGCCTTGGCGGCGCCGCTGGTGGTGTGCGGGCGCACCACCGTCGCCGCGTCCCCGGCGAGCAGGAGCCGGCCGGCGGTGGTGCTCGCCGGCTCCAGGTCGTAGATGGGCTGCACGAAGGTGTCCGCCGGGTCGGTGAGCGCCAGCGCCCGGCCCCAGTACGGCGGGAACTCCCGTTCCAGCAGGGCCCGCAGGTGCTCCAGCAGGCCCGGGGTGAGCGCGCCCGGCGGGAAACTGGTCGGGTCGTCGAGGCGCAGCCGCCCGTCCCGCGGGGGCGGCGCGTAGAGCACCCAGTTGACGCGCGGCCCGCCGGGGCCGGGGATGCGGTAGATGACGCAGCTCCCGCCGGGGTAGCACACCGTGGTCACCGCGTCGGGGTGCGAGCCGTCGCCCGCCAGCGCGGCCGCGTCGACGTTGCCGCGCCAGCACACGTACCCGGCGTAGCGCGGCCGTGCTCCCGGCGCCACCGCCTCCCGGACCACCGAGCGGTACCCGTCCGCGCCGACGGCCAGGTCGTACCGCTCGACGGAGCCGTCCCCGAGCCGCACCTCGGCCGCGTCCGCGTCCCCGGCCGCGCCCGCCCCGGCCACGCCCGCGACGGTCACGCCCTGCCGGTACACGACCTCCCGCGGCGTCGCCTCGCGCAGCCCGCGCCACAACAGCCCCCAGTGGTACGAGTGGAACGGGAACGGCTGCTCCCAGACGAGCCGTCCGCCGGGCCCGGCCCCCGCGTCGCGCACCACCCACCGCCGCCGCAGCAGCCGGTGCGCGGGGATCCCGCCGGGCAGCGCCCCGGCGGCGGCCAGTTCGGCGGCGCGTTCGTCGTGCACGCACAGGCCGAGCCCCCGGTCCGCGAGCCGCCCGCGCGTGCGCTCCAGTACGACGACCCGTTCGGCCCCGGCGCGTACCGCCGCCGAGGCGAAGGCGCATCCGGCGATGCTCCCGCCGACCACCGCGACCGTTCCGCCCCGCATGACCGCCCCCCGCCACCGCCGAGTCGCCCTGGCGGCCAGCCTACTGAGCGGACCGCGCCGCGGGGGGCGTTAGCGGAACGTCAGCGGTACGTCAGCGGCGGCGACCAGCATGAACCGGGTCGCCGCGGCTCAGGAAGGACCGCGGCGGCGCCCGATCGGATACTCGATCACCTTCGGAGCGGGACGCGGCGCCCCCCTTGCCCCGTCCCGCTCCGACGCGTCCGCGCCGCACCCCCCGCACCAGCCCCGCACCCCCCGTACCCCCCGTACCGCGCCCCCGCGTCCGCCGGGCGGAGCGGCGGCGGCGGTCCTAGGCTGGGTACGTTGTCGCCTTGTCGCAACCTCGGGGTCTCGGGTTCCTCGGACGACAGGAGGCCGTGCCATGACGCCGACCGCCCGTATCCGGCTGCGCCGGGCCTGCACGGCCGTGGCCGCCGCCGGTGTGCTCCTCGCCCCGGCCGCCGCCGGCCCCGCGTACGGGTCGCCGGCCCCGGCCCGGGCCGCCGCCGCGCCGGCCGCCCCGTACGCCCCTGCCCCGTCCGCGCCCTCGCCGGACACCGGCCGGGACTTCCCCGAACTGACCCCGGCGGTCGCCGCGAAGCTCGACGCGGCGATCCAGGACACCCTGCGCGAGGCGAAGGTGCCGGGCGTGATCGTGGGGCTGTGGGCGCCGGGCAAGGGCAGCTACGTCAGGACGTTCGGGGTGGCCGACAAGAAGAGCGGCGCGCCGATGCGGACCGACTTCTACACCCGCATCGGCAGCCAGACCAAGACCTTCACCGTCACCGCCCTGCTGCGGCTGGTCGACCAGGGCAGGGCCGGACTGGACGACCCCATCGGGAAGTACGTCCCCGGCGTGCCGAACGGCGACCGCATCACCCTGCGCGAGCTGGCCGGCATGCGCAGCGGCCTCTTCAACTACAGCGAGGACGAGGAGTTCGACAAGGCGCTCACCAGCGACGGCACGCGCCCCTTCACCCCGCGGCAGCTGCTGGACTACTCGTTCAGGCACCCGGTCCAGTTCGAGCCGAACGCGAAGTTCCAGTACTGCAACACCAATCTGGTCCTGCTGGGCCTGGTCATCGAGAAGGTCACCGGCCGGCCGCTCCAGCAGGTCATCAGGGAGCAGGTCATCGAACCGGCGGGGCTGCGCCACACCCTCTTCCCCACGGACGCGGCCTTCCCCGAGCCGCACGCGCAGGGCTACACCGACCAGTCGGCCTCCGGCGACATCGTCGACTCGACGGACTGGGACCCGTCCTGGGCGTGGGCGGCGGGCGCGATGATCTCCACCATGGAGGACCTGCGCAGCTGGGCGAAGACCCTGGCCACCGGAACCCTCCTGAAGCCCGCGACCCAGGCGGAGCGCCTGAAGACCACCTCCACCGGCATTCCCGGCGCGGGCTACGGCCTGGGCGTCTTCGACGTCCAGGGCTGGATCGGGCACAACGGGTCGCTGCCGGGCTACGAGAGCCTCGGCGTCTACCTGCCGCAGGAGCGGGCGACGCTCGTCGTCATCCTCAACACCGACGTCCTGCACGACGGTCAGGAACCGAGCACCCTCTTCGGTGAGGCGATCACCGGCATCGTCACTCCGGACCACGTCTACCCGGGCCACAAACCGACCGCCCCGAAGCGCGACTGATCCCGTCACCGTCCCGCCGTGGAGGGGCCGGCTCTCAGGACGCGCGGTACCCGGCGAGGATCCGCTCGGCGACGCGGGTCAGGCCGAGGTCGAGCCGGCGGAAGTACGTGGCGCGGCTCAGGTGCAGGCGGTGCGCGACGCCCACGTGGTCGGCGCGGCGGCGTACGTAGTAGGCGTCCAGGATCCGTCCCGCCTGGGCGGTGGGCGGGTCGTCGGAGGCGATCAGCTCCGCCGTGGCGTCGGCCAGCGCCCCGCGCAGCCCCTGCGGGGTCGCCGTGGCGACCAGGGCCAGCAGGGCGCTCCGGGCCAGGCGGGCCGGGTCGTGGAGGGCCTCCAGCGCCTTGCGGACCTCGGCCGCGCACCACCGCAGGTCCGGCGGTACGGGCCCGGCCGGACCGGTGGCGGCGACGCGGCCCAGCCATGCGGCGAGGCCGTCGGGGGTGGGGAACGCCAGCTCGTGGATCTCCGCGCCCGGCCCGCCGTCGGAGGGCTCGCGGCGGGCCGTGCCGACGAAGCCGAAGCCGAGCCTGCGCACCAGTTGCTGGTAGTCCGGCGAGGGCGTGGCGACCACCATCCGCCGCTGCCCGATGCCCTCGGCCAGGATCCGGCGCAGCCGTGCGGCGTGCGCGCCCGGGTGCCCGTCCTCGCACGCCGCCATCCCGATGAACGCCCCGTCCGTCCCGCCCGTCCCACCGGCCCCGGCCGCCAGCCGGTCGGTGTGCTGGCGGGTCACCGGCTCGATCACCGCCAGCGCCAGGTCGGTGAGCAGCGGTGTGTAGCTCATGCCCACCGGCCGGTCGTCCGGGTCGCACACCACGCGGAACCCCTCGGGGGTGTGCCGGAGCCAGCCGTCGAGCAGCCGGCCGGTACGGGCGGTGCTGTGGCCGCCGCCGCGCGCCCACTGGTGGGCGAGCGCGGCGATCCGCTCGTGGTCACCGGGCCGGGCCTCTCGTACGACGGGCACGTCCGGCGCGGGCGGGAACAGCGTGCTCCGGACGACCGGGTCGTCGGTCAGGTACAGCGCATGCACCGCGAGGGCCCGTCGGCGGCGGTCGTCGGCGGTGGCGTCCAGCAGGCGGAGGTTGCGGGAAGCGGCCCGCGTGATCGCGGCGCGGTGCGCGACCGGGCGGCGCCAGCGGTACCGGAGGTCGAGGAGGGTGCGGAACGGTTCGACGACCGCCGGCCCGCACGCGGTGGCCGTGATCAGCGCGAGGTCGGTGAGCGCGGCGAACCAGTCCTGCCCGTCCGGTGGTTCGACCAGGCCGGCCAGCAGTTCCTCGTCCCCGCGGCCCACGGCGGCCAGCGCTTCGAGCACGTCGGACAGGTGCCGGTCCAGGGGGACTTCGGCCAGGACCTCGCGCAGCGCCCGGTCGGCGACGGCTCCCGGCACGTCCGGCGGGGTCGGCGCGAGCAGCGCGCGGCTGAGCCCGCCCGCGACCAGGGGCAGCCCCCCGGCCAGCGCGACCACCAGGTCGAGCCCGGCGGTGACGCCGAGCGCGACGGCCAGGTCGCGGACCTCCTCGTCCGTCCACCGCGGGACCGGGACCGTCGACGTGCCGGGTAACGGGTGTCCGCTGGCGAGCACGACGTGCACCCCGGGCCCCGCCCGGCGGAGTTCCTCGCGCAGCACGCCCATGAAGCCGGGCGCGTCGGCGTCGTCCACGTGGACGACGGGCCGCGCGCCGCCGGACGCCTCGCGCAGGGCGGCCCTCAGCTCGTCGCCCGGGTCGTCCCGCCGGGCCCTGACGACCGGCAGCCCGTCCGCGAGTGCGGTCAGCAGGGTGCTCTTCCCGGACCCGAAGGGTCCGACGACGTCGACCACGACGCCCCGCCCCGCCCCCGCGAGGAGCGCCGTCACCGCGTCCCTGACGGCCGCTTGCCCGGCGTTGGCTAACGCGGGCTCGGCTGGTGCTCTTCCCATGTGGCGGCCCCCGCCCCTCGGTCACCGGCTCGGCTCGGACCCGTGGAGCACGGTCCGGGCTGACGATGATAGGAGCGGGGCAGCGGCGGACGAGGGTGTTCCGGCTGCTCCGGGAGGCCTGGGCCATGTCGGCCGGGGCCTCCCGGAGCGGTCCTTCACCCCCGGACGTCACTCACCGCAGATGTAGACGTGCACCACCGTGCCGTCGGAGTACTCGATCCACCCGCCGTAACGGCAGTCGGCGGCCCGGGCCACCTGGGCGGTGCCCGCGTCGGCCGCCAGTACGACCTTCCCCGTCGTCCCGGCCGGCGCGGGCGCCGCCGAAGCCGGAACCGCGGCGAACATCAGCGCGCCCAGGCCGACCGCTCCCCCGAGCAGTGCGGTACGCATCCGTCGCATCATGTTTTCCCCTCACTATCCCCGACACCCTCGCGGGTGGGCCTCTGCCCCCTTGCGTCAGAGGCGGACTCCACCGACGTTACGAGCGGGAAGGCCGCCCGGAGTCTCACGGACGTCTCAAAGGGCGGGCCCGAACGCCCGGGGCGTACCCGGCGGTTCCCCACGCCCCTCCCTCCGGCCGCACACCGCCACCGTGCGGCCGGGGCGGGCTCCCGAGGCCCGTATAGGGTCCCCGTATGGATGGCTGGACAGCGCCGAGTGCGATCGAGAGGGAGCTGTACGGGGCGAAGCGGCGCGGCGACTGGTCCGCGTACCTGGACGCCCTCGCCCGCGCCGAGCTGTTCCTGCCCCAGCCCAGGGCCCAGGTCGACGCCGATCCGCGGGCGGCCCGCTTCCACCCCGGCCCGGCCGGGCTCGCCGTGTACACCCGGGGCGTGCTGCCCGTCCCCGACGCGCACACCGTGTTCCTGCGCCAGAGCCTCGCCTGGTTCGCGAACGCCTGGGACCACCGGGACCCCGCCCACCTCGCCGTGAACCCGGGCACGCCCGCCGAGGCGTACCTGACCACCACCCCCGCCGACCGGGCCCGCTGGCGCGCGCACTGGGACGCCGCGGCCACCTGGGGCCTCACCCCCGGCACCCTGCACGCCCTGCACGCCGGCGGGCCGCTGCACGGGCCCGTCGCGCACGGGCTGGCCGTCGGGGCCCACCTCGCCGTCTCCAACGGGGAGTTCTGGAACGCCCTCGCCCACCACGGCAACGGCTACACCCACGAGCGCGAGCGCCTGCGCAAGGCGTGGGGCGTCACCGGTACCGCCGGCTGGCTCGAGGTGCTCCAGCGGATGCTGAACGCCGAGATCGTCAGCCCGGTCTGGGAGTACGCGCTGCGCGTGCGCCGCGTCCTCGCCTCCGGCTTCGCCGGCCCCGTCGACGTCGAGCACTGGCGCCACGCCGCCGAGGCGAGCCTGCGGCGCGGCGCCGAGATCGCCGCCGAACCGCAGCTCACCCCCGACGGGGTGACGGTCGCCGCCCCGCGTCCCGTCGCGGAGGTCGAGGGGGAGATCGCCGGGGTGCGGCGGCTCATCGGCCGGATAGCCCGCTACGAGCAGCGGTTCCGGGCCGACGGGCTGCTCCCCGAGGACGGCTGGGTGCGCTCGGTGCACGCCTGGGACCACGGCCGGGCCTCCCAGATGGCCCGCTGGGGCGTCGCCACCCGGTACGGCACCCTGGAGGACGCCGAACGGGCGGTGCTCCGGGCGGGCGCGGCCGCCCGGGGCGCGTACCGGTCGTGGGAGGAGTTCTCCGCCGGGTACGCGCTGGGGCGCTGCCTGCACTTCGACGAGGAGGAGTTCGGGCGCTGGTACGGCTCCTCGCTCGCCACCCACCTCACCCTGACCACGGATCCGGCGAGCCCGTACCTCAACATCCCCTGGGAATGACCGACTTCGGGTAGTAGCCGGGCCCCGCCGCGAGGACCTCGGCGCCGGTACGGGTGCCCGTTACCCTCGCCTCCATGACCCTTGTCCTGAACGAAGCCGTACGCCGGCTCCTCGACTCCCCCCACCCCGCGGTCCTGGCCACCCTGAACCCGGACGGCAGCCCGCAGAGTTCGGTGGTGTGGGTCTCCCGGGAGGGTGACGACCTGCTCGTCTCCACCGAGCGCGGCCGCCGCAAGGAGCGGAACATCGCCCGTGACGCGCGGGTCGGCCTGACCGTCTTCGACCTGGCCAACCCGTACCTGTACGCGGAGATACGCGGCACCGCCACCCTCACCGAGGACACCGGCCGGACGGTCGCCGTCCGCATCGCCGAGGAGTACCTGGGCCCGGGCGGCGGCGAGGAGTACCGGGACACCTCCGACGGGGCCGTACGCGTCGTCGTGCGCATCACCCCCTCCAAGGTGCTCGGCAACGCCGCGAAGGCCTGAGGCCGGGCGGGGCCAGGGGGCTACGCCCGCCGGCCCGGCAGGCGCAGCGCCGGGACCACGGACAGCGCCAGCAGCACCGCCGCGGCCCCGTACGCGAGGCGGAAGCCGGACGGGCCGGGGCCCGCCCCGCCGAGGAGGACGGAGAGCAGGGCCGTCCCCACGGAGGCCCACAGCTGGGAGTTGATGCTCAGGGCGGTGCTCGCGGAGGCCATCCGCCCGCCGGGCAGGTCCCGGCTCGCGGTGGTCATCGCCGGCATCAGCACCATGCCGGAGCCGACGCCCATGACCACCGCCGCGCCGACCACCTGCCAGACCGGAGCCCCGGGGGTGCCGGTCAGCAGGGCCGACCCGAGCATGCCGAGGGCCCCCACGACCGCGCCGGCGGCGATCAGGCCGCGCGGCGAGACCTTGTCGACGCGCCGCGAGGCGATCTGCATGACCAGGCCGACGGCGAGCCCGACGGGGGCGACGAGCAGCCCGGCCGCGCCGGCGCTCATGCCGCGCGCCTGCTGCCAGTACATCGGGGCCAGCAGCATCGACCCGAAGTAGCCGCAGGTGAAGAGGGCGAGGGTGGCGATCCCGGCGGCGAAGGTCCGGTCGCGCAGCAGCCGCAGGTCCAGCAGCGGCTCGCGGACCCGCAGGGCACGCCGTACGAAGCCGGCGGCGAGGGCCGCGCCGGCGACGGTGGGCAGCAGCACGCCGGGGGCGGTGAAGTCGCCGCCCTCGCCGCCCCGGGACAGCCCGAACAGCAGCAGGGCGAGGCCCGGGGAGAGCATCAGCAGCCCGGCGGCGTCCAGCCGGGGCGCCGACGCCGGGTCGGCGGGGCCGTCGGGCCGCAGGAGTCTCGCCGCGAGCAGCAGGGCGGCCGCTCCGACGGGCAGGTTGATCAGGAAGATCCACTGCCAGGGGGCGGAGTCGATCAGCCGGCCGCCGATGACCGGGCCGGCGACCGGTCCGACCAGGATCGGCAGCCCGAGCAGGGCCATCGCCCGTCCCAGCCGGGCCCGGTCGGCGGTCCGCATGACCATGGTCATGCCGACGGGCATCAGCAGTCCGCCGCCCAGCCCCTGGAGGGCGCGGAAGGCGATCAGGCTGCCCGCGCTCCACGCGCAGGCGGCGAGCAGGGAGCCCAGGGTGAAGAGGACGAGGGCGGTCAGGTACGTGCGCTTGGCGCCGATCCGGCCCATGGCCCAGGCCGCGGCCGGTATCACGGCGGCCAGTGCGAGGGTGTAGGCGGTGGCGGTCCACTGGATGGTCTCCAGCGGGGCGTGGAAGGCGTCGGAGAGCCGGCCGAGGGCCACGTTGACGATGGTCATGTCGAGGACCGCCATCACCGAGCCGGTGATGACGACGGCGACGGTCCTCCCTAACGGCCCCGCCCCGGCGGGCGGGGCCGCGGGGCGGTCGGTCGAGGAGGACGCGGGGGTCGCTGCGGTCATGGCGTCCGGCTCCCCCGGGCCTCGTGGGGCGGCGTGGCGGCGGCGGCCCGCGGGGCACGCCCGCGCCGGTCCGGACGTCCGGGCGGGTTCCCGGCGGGGCTCTGGGTGACGGCCGCGCGCAGCGGCTCGTCCGGGACTGTTTCGGCGGCAGACATGATGATCTCCCTTGGACAGCGGAGCGCCGCCCGGTGCGGCCTCCACCCCGGCAAGCTACAACGGCCGTTGCAATAGCTGCAACGGTCGTTGTAAGGACGAAGGAGGCAGGCGTGGCCGCCAGCAACGGCACCCGGACAGAAGACGTACAGCGCGACGTCCCGCCGCGAAAGCTCGCGAAGCGGATCGCCCTGGCGAAAGCGGCCTGCCCCCTCTTCGGCCGCGAGGGGTACGCGCGCGCCTCCGTCGACGCGCTCGCCGAGGCCGCCGGCGTCTCCACCCGGACCCTCTACAACCACTTCCCCGGGGGCAAGGCGGAGCTCTTCGCCACCGTCGTCACGTGGACCTCGGGCGAGGTGCGCGACGCCCACACCGCGAAGGTGCGCGCCCTGCTCGACCCCGCGCGGCCGCCCCATCCGGACCATCTGGAACGCGATCTGACGGCCCTCGCCCGCGCGCTGGTCCGCACGATGTCCGAGCACTCCGACCACTTCGCGCTGGTCCGGCACATCCACGCCGAGGTCAACCACGTGCCCGCCGAGGTGCTGGAGGCGTGGAAGGACGCCGGACCGCGCCCGGTCGCCCGCGCCCTCGCCGAGGCGATGGAGGGCCTCGCGGCCGCCGGGCTGATCGACGTGCACGGCGACGCCGAACTGGCGGGCACCCACTTCACGGCACTGTCCGCGCAGCAGATCGTGCAGGAGTCCCACTACGGCCTCCTGCCCCTGTCCGAGGAGGAGACCGAGCGGCTGCTGACCGGCGGGGTCTCGGCCTTCCTGCGCGCCTACCGGGCCGGATGACGACCCCCGCCCCGACCGGGTCTACGGCAGGACCGGACGGATCCGCGACCAGGCGTCCAGCGCCACCGCCGACGGATCGCCGTCCACCAGATACGGCCGGGCGGCGCCCGTCCACCGCAGCAGGATCTTGAGGTGGCGCAGGTGCACGATCTCCGCGCGCGGCAGCTCGCGCCAGACGCGCGCCCGCGCGGCCGCCTCCGCCGGAGTGAGGTCGACGAGCGCGAGCGAATCCCGGCACACCGCGGCCGGGTCGCCGCCCGGCCCGGGCCCGAACTCCCGCAGCAGGTAGCCGCGTACGAAGGCCAGCTCGATCCCCCGGACCAGATCGGACGCGCCCTCCGCCGCCGCGCAGCGGTACGCCGCCGCCTGCGCCACCCGGCCCCAGCGCAGCCGCGTCCCGTCCGGCAGCAGCGCGTCCTGCATCCCGCCCACCGCGAGGCCGCGCAGGGTGCGCGGGCGCGGCTCGTCCGTCAGCGGCGGCCCGGTGGCCAGCCAGGCCTCCAGCTCCGCCAGGCCGTGCCCGTCGGGCGGTACGCAGGTCAGCACCTGGCCGCGGCCGAGCAGCGCGACGACGGCCCCCGCGAGGCGGACCCGGGCGGTGTGCCCGGCGCCGAAGGAGCCGACGTCGCGCCCGTGCCGCTCTATCGCACGCAGCCAGACCCGCGACTGGCCGGCCGCGTACACCTGTCCGGCCCGCGCCACCCCGCCGACGCACCGTACGAGGCACACCCCACCGGTGACGTCGGCCTCCTCCACGTCGTACACCTGCAACTCGGCGATCGGCATCCCGGGAGGCTACCGCCTCAGTTCCCGGGCGGTGCCTCCAGGACGAGACGGATCTCGGTGACCTCGTAGCCGGCCCGGTCGAAGGCCGCGGCCATCGGGAGGTTGACGGTGTCGGTGGTCGCCGTGACGCGCTCGGCGCCCTCCGAGGCGTGGAAACGGGTGATCTCGGCGAGGACCTCGTCGATCAGGCCCTTGCCGCGCTGCTCGGGGACGATCCCCAGGTAGCCGACGTTGCGGTGGTAGGGGGTCGCGGAGGGCAGGGCCATCCCGGCGAGGGTCCCGTCGGGGAGGTGGGCCAGGCGCCACCAGGAGCGCTCGCCGGGGCAGTCGCGGTAGAACGCGAAGTCCTCGCGGGCCAGTTCCTCCTCGCTCATGCTGTCGAGTTCGTGCCGCGTGGCCAGGTCGAGGCTGCCGCGCGAGAGCCGGGCGAAGACGTCGAGGAACTCCTCGTCGCCGCCCTCGCGGAAGACGAGCCGGCCCGTCGGCTCCGGTGTCCCGGCGGCCGGGGTCCACTCGTAGCGCAGCCGCTCGATCTCCCGCGTCAGTCCGGCCCGGTGCGCGGCCTCCTGCCGCCACGCCACCGCCGCGGCCAGGCCGGGGTCGGCGCGCCAGTCGCGCGGCAGGGAGACGTGGTAGCCGGGGCGCTTGCCGAAGGCGGCGTGACCGGCCTCCAGCAGGCCGGCGGCCAGGGCGGCCGGGTCGGCGACCGCGCCGGCGACCTGGAGGCAGTCGAGGGCGACGGGCCGCTCGCTGTCGGCGCGCCCCCACCACAGGGCGCGGGCCAGGATCCGGCCGTCCGCGTCCTCGGCGAACCAGGTCCACTCGGGGCGCATCCGGCCCGCCGCGAGCTCCTCGCGGATCCGGTCGGGGGTCAGTGCGGTGACGGGGCCGTCGGCCGGGTGGGCCAGGGCGCGGTCGAGGTCGGCGGGGTCTGCTGTGGCAGCGCGAAATCTCATCAGCCAGATGATCACACCGGGATGTGGCGTTGGCCAGGGGTTTCCCGCCCGCCGGGGCCCCGACGCCCGACGGCCGGTCCCCCGGGATGGGGACCGGCCGTCGGCGGGTGCCGGCGCGTGCGCCGCGGGCGGGCGGCACGGGCCTCGACCGGGCCGGACCGCTCACGGCCCGGTCGTGTGCGCTACGACCAGGTGATCAGCCGGCGCGGGTGTTCCAGGACCGCCGCGATGTCGGCGAGGAACTTGGAGCCGAGTTCGCCGTCGATGAGCCGGTGGTCGAACGACAGCGCCAGGGTGGTGACCTGACGCGGCTTCACCTTGCCCTTGTGGACCCACGGCTGGAGCTTGATCGCGCCGACCGCGAGGATCGCGGACTCGCCGGGGTTCAGGATGGGCGTACCGGTGTCGACGCCGAAGACGCCGACGTTGGTGATGGTGAGGGTGCCGTTCTGCATGTCGGCCGGGGAGGTCTTGCCCTCGCGGGCCGTGGCGACCAGCTCGGACAGGCCCGTCGACAGCTCCGCCAGGCTCTTGGCGTGGGCGTCCTTGATGTTCGGGACGATCAGGCCGCGCGGGGTGGCCGCCGCGATCCCCAGGTTGACGTAGTGCTTGAGCACGATCTCCTGGGCCGCCTCGTCCCAGGAGGCGTTGACCTCCGGGTTGCGGCGGACGGCGATGAGGACGGCCTTGGCGATCAGGAGCAGCGGGTTGATCCGCAGACCGGCGAGGTCCGGGTCCTCCTTCAGCTCCTGGACCAGCTTCATCGTGCGCGTCACGTCGAGGGTGATGAACTCCGTGACGTGCGGCGCGGTGAAGGCGGAGCCGACCATGGCCTGGGCGGTGACCTTGCGGACGCCCTTGACGGGGATACGGGTCTCCCGTGCTCCCGCCTCGAACGCCGGCGCCGTCCCGGCCGTGGCCGCGGCCGGTGCGGGTGCCGCCGCGGGCACTGCCGCCGGGGCCGTCACCGGGGCAGCGGCCTGCGGGGCGAGCGCGGCCGCCGCGGCGGCGTGCACGTCCTCCCGCGTCACGACCCCGCCGTCGCCGGTGGGGACCACCGCGGCCAGGTCGATGCCGAGGTCCTTGGCGAGCTTGCGCACGGGCGGCTTGGCCAGCGGACGCTCCGCCGACGGCAGCGCGGTGCCGTTCCGCTGGGCGCCGGCCGGGGCTCCCGGAGCCTGCGCGGCGGCGGGGGCCGGCTGCGCCGGAACCACGGCCGGGGCGGCGGCGGGAACCGCGGGCACGGCCGGGGCGGCCGTCCCGTTCTGCCCCGCGACGGCGGCCGCGGGGGCCTTGCGCGGGCGGCGCTTGGTCGAGGCCTGCGAGACCCCGTAGCCGACCAGGACGGGCTGGCGGGCCGCGGCCGCCGGCTCCCCGGCGGCCTCCGGTCCCGCCGGGGCGGCGGCTGCCGCCGCGGCCGGGGCCTCGGCCGCGGCGCCCGCCGGGTCACCGGTCTCGACGGAGATGATGACCTGGCCGACGTCGACCGTCACGCCCTCCTCGAAGAGCAGCGCGTGCACCACCCCGTCGAAGGGGATCGGCAGCTCCACGGCCGCCTTCGCCGTCTCCACCTCGCAGACGACCTGCCCGTCGGTGACCGTGTCACCCGGCTGGACGTACCACTTGAGGATCTCGGCCTCGGTGAGGCCCTCGCCCACGTCGGGCATCTTGAATTCGCGGATCGTCATGGCGGGGCTCTCCTCAGTACGCCAGCGAGCGGTCGACGGCGTCGAGCACCCTGTCCAGGCCGGGCAGGTACTCGTCCTCGAGGCGGGCCGGCGGGTACGGGGCGTGGAAACCGCCCACGCGCAGCACCGGGGCCTCCAGGTGGTAGAAGCACCGCTCCGTGATGCGGGCGGCGATCTCGGAGCCCATGCCCAGGAAGGTCGGCGCCTCGTGGACGACCACGAGCCGGCGGGTCCGCTCCACCGACGCCTGGAGTCCGTCGAAGTCGACGGGCGACATCGAGCGCAGGTCCACGACCTCCACCGACTTGCCCTCCTCGGCGGCCGCGGCGGCGGCCTCCAGGCAGACCTTCACCATCGGGCCGTACGCGGCCAGGGTGAGGTCGGTGCCGGAGCGGGCGACGCGCGCCTTGTGCAGCTCGCCGGGGATGGCCTCGGTGTCGACCTCGCCCTTGTCCCAGTAGCGGCGCTTCGGCTCGAAGAAGATCACCGGGTCGTCGCTGAGGATCGCCTGCTGGAGCATCCAGTAGGCGTCGCTCGCGTTCGACGGCGAGACCACCTTCAGGCCGGGGACGTGCGCGAAGAGCGCCTCCGGGGACTCGCTGTGGTGCTCGACGGCGCCGATGCCGCCGGCGTACGGGATGCGCACGACGACCGGCAGCTTGATCTTGCCGAGCGCGCGGGCGTGCATCTTCGCGAGCTGCGTGACGATCTGGTCGTACGCGGGGAAGACGAAACCGTCGAACTGGATCTCCACGACCGGCCGGTAGCCGCGCAGGGCCAGGCCGATGGCGGTGCCGACGATGCCGGACTCGGCGAGCGGGGTGTCGATGACCCGCTCCTCTCCGAAGTCCTTCTGGAGTCCGTCGGTGATGCGGAAGACACCGCCCAGCTTGCCGACGTCCTCGCCCATGACCAGGACCTTGGGGTCCGTCTCCATGGCCTTGCGCAGGGACTCGTTGAGCGCCTTCGCGATCGACATCTTCTCGACAGCCATCAGTGACCCTCCTCGAAGGACGCGAGGTAGGCGGCGAACTGGGCGCGCTCCTCGTCGACGAGCGCGTGCCCGTCCGCGTAGACGTTCTCGAAGATCGCCATCGTGTCGGGGTCGGGCATGGCGCGCACGACCTCGCGCACCCGCTTGCCGAGGGCCTCGCTCTCGGCCTCCAGCTCCTCGAAGAAGGCCTCGTCGGCACCCCCGGAAGCCAGCAGGTGGGTCCTCAGGCGCAGGATCGGGTCCTTCGCCTCCCAGGCCGCCGTCTCCTCGTCGAGCCGGTACTTGGTCGGGTCGTCGGAGGTGGTGTGGGCGCCCATGCGGTACGTGAACGCCTCGACCAGGGTCGGGCCCTCGCCGCGGCGGGCGCGGTCCAGCGCCCAGCGGGTGACCGCCAGGCAGGCCAGTACGTCGTTGCCGTCGACGCGGACGCCGGGGAAGCCGAAGCCCTGCGCGCGCTGGTAGAGCGGCACGCGCATCTGGCGCTCGGTCGGCTCGGAGATCGCCCACTGGTTGTTCTGGCAGAAGAACACCACGGGGGAGTTGTAGACGGCCGAGAAGGTGAAGGCCTCGGCCACGTCGCCCTGGCTGGACGCGCCGTCGCCGAAGTACGCGATGACCGCCGAGTCGGCGCCGTCCTTGGCCACGCCCATGGCGTAGCCGGTGGCGTGCAGCGTCTGCGAGCCGATGACGATCGTGTACAGGTGGAAGTTGTTGGTGTTCGGGTCCCACCCGCCGTGGTTCACACCGCGGAACATGCCGAGCAGGTTCGTCGGGTCGACGCCGCGGCACCAGGCCACGCCGTGCTCCCGGTAGGTCGGGAAGACGTAGTCGTCGTCGCGCAGCGCCCGGCCGGAGCCGATCTGCGCGGCCTCCTGGCCCAGCAGCGAGGCCCACAGGCCCAGCTCGCCCTGGCGCTGGAGGGCGGTCGCCTCGCCGTCGAAGCGGCGGGTGAGGACCATGTCGCGGTACAGCGCCCGCAGGTCCTCGGTGGTGATGTCCGCGACGAAGGGGGCGAACTCGGCGATGTCGGGGTTGCCCTCGACCTCGACCCGTTCACCCTCGGGCGTCAGCAGTTGTACGAGCTGAGGCTCGGCGTCGTGCGGCTGTGCGGTGGCAGCGGCGGCCTTGCGGGCGCTCGCCGCGCCGGCCGCCCGCTTGGTGCCGCTGCTGCGTCGCGGCTTGCGCGCGGCAGTGCTCTCCACGGTCACGTGTGCTCCTCCGTCGGTCCGGCACCCGGGTTCTCCGGGGACCAGTGCGGCTCACCTGTATCCGTACCCGCACACGGGGTGGGTGCACGGCATGTGACGGATTCAGGCGTGACAGGTGCCCCGGCGAGTGCCCTGCGCACAGCACGTTACCCAGTGCGACGCATAACTGCGAAACCCCGTTTGACCTGCGATTTTGCTTGGATATCCAAGTAAATCGGCCGCCTGGGGAACATCCACTGGTCACAGCCTTGCAGGGGGCCGGAACAACGGCACGTTATCCCGGGTAACTGCGCCAGGGAAGAGGTGAGTGTGTGAAGATGAGTTTGTGCGCGAAGACGGAAAAATCAAGGTATTTCTCCTGGACGACCACGAAGTGGTACGTCGGGGCGTTCATGAGCTTTTGTCGGTCGAAGAGGACATCGAGATCGTCGGTGAGGCCGGCACCGCCGCCGACGCGCTGGTCCGCATCCCCGCCACCCGCCCCGACGTCGCCGTCCTCGACGTACGCCTCCCGGACGGCAGCGGTGTCGAGGTCTGCCGCGAGGTGCGTTCGCAGGACGAGGACGTCAAGTGCCTGATGCTCACCTCCTTCGCCGACGACGAGGCGCTCTTCGACGCGATCATGGCGGGCGCCTCCGGCTACGTCCTCAAGGCGATCCGCGGGAACGAGCTGCTCAGCGCCGTGCGCGACGTGGCGGCCGGCAGGTCGCTGCTGGACCCCGTGGCCACCGCGCGCGTGCTGGAGCGGCTGCGCGACGGCAACAACGGCAAGGGTGACGACCGGCTCTCGCACCTCACCGAGCAGGAGCGCAAGATCCTCGACCTGATCGGCGAGGGCCTCACCAACCGGGTCATCGGCGAGCGGCTGCACCTGGCGGAGAAGACCATCAAGAACTACGTCTCCAGCCTGCTGTCCAAGCTCGGCATGGAGCGCCGCTCGCAGGCCGCCGCGTACGTGGCCCGCCTCCAGGCGGAGCGCCGCTAGGGCGCCTCCGGCGCCGCCCCGGGACCGGCCCGCACCGGCCGGGACGGCGGGGCGGGTCCGCTCGACCGCGCCCGCACCGCCCGTCGAGCGGTTCCCGAGCGCGCCGCACCCGGGTGTGCCGTGGCGTGTGCGCCGGGATGGCGGGGGCGATTCGGGACCAACGTCCTCGGTCATCGGGGGCGTGCTCCCCTGTCCGGGCGCTCCGCGGGTGCCCGACAGTGGCTCCATGTCCCCAGAGGAGCTCCACGCCGTCGAACTGCTGCGCCGCGTGCCGTACGGCCGGGTCGCCACCAGCATGCGCGCCCTCCCCTTCCTCGCCGTCGCCCGTCACATCGTGGTGGACGGCAGGGTCGTACTGAGAATGCACGCCGGTTTCGGCTACCACCGGGCGTGCGCCGGCAGTGTCGTCGCCTACGGGGCGGACAACTTCCATTCCGGCGAGGCCGCGCTGTGGACGGTGCAGTTCACCGGTACGGCCCAACTCGTCGAGCCGTCCACCGCGGAACTGGAACTATTCGGACCGGCTCCGCATTTCGTGGACGGGAAGGTGTTCGACCCCGTCCACCTGCGCATCGAACCCCAGCTCGTATCCGTGCACACCCTCACCGGGAACCCGGTGCCGGAAAGCCGCGCGGGCTCAGCGGACCGGCCGTACCAGCACGCCTCGTGACCTGCCCTCACCAAGGAAAAGGGCCCGGCGGAATTCCTTCCTCCGGGCCCTTTCGCCTGTGCTGTCATTCCTCGCTGGCGGGACTTCCTCCGCCGCCCGTGGGCGCCGTCGGCTTGGTCGGCGGGTCCGTCGGGGGCGTGGGCTTCGTGGTCGGCTCCACCGGCGGTGTCGTCTTCTGCGCCGACGGCGTGCTGCTCGGCGTCGTCGGGGTGCTGCTCGGCGTGTACTTGGTGCGGCCCGGGGTCGGCTGGTAGGTCTCGTCGGTGTGCGAGCGGCCCGTCTCCGCGCTCGGGGTGGCCGACGGGGTCTCCTCCGTGCTGCCGCCGCTGCTCTGCGAGGCACCGGGCGTGCTCACGGTGGTCTTCGGCTTGTTGCCGCCCCCGCCACCGCCGCCGCCGAGACCGCCGGTCTTGATGGCGTACGCGACCCCGCCGGCGATCGCGAGGACCGCCAGCACCGCGAAGAGCCACGCCTTCCACGCACCGCCGCGGCGGCGGTCGTCGTAACCGTCGTAGCCGTCGTACCCGCCGTGACCGCCCTGGCCGCCGCCGTGGCCCCGGTTGCCGCCGCCGGGGAACGCCGTGCCGTCGTCCGGGTTCAGCGGGGGAACCATCGGCTGCTGGAACTGCGAGGTCGTGGCGTGCGCGGGGTACTGCTGGCGCGGGCCGCCGTTCTGCGCGGGCCCCATCGCCGAGGTGGGCGCGCCGCCCGGCTGGCCGTGCGGGAGCGTCATGGTGACGGGGCCGGTGTTCCAGGTGCCGGTGTTCGCGCCCTGGTCCTGGAGCATCTGGAGCGCGTACTGGACGAGCCCGCGCATCTCCTCGGCGCTCTGGAACCGGTCGTCCGGGTCCTTGGCCAGCGACCGCATGACCAGACCGTCGAGTTCCTGCGGGATGGAGCCGCCCTCGGGCAGCTGCGAGGGCGGCACCGGCGCGTCCTGGACGTGCTGGTAGACCACCGACAGCGGGGTCTCGCCGGTGAAGGGGGGCCGCAGCGCGAGCAGTTCGTAGAGCAGGCAGCCGGTGGCGTACAGGTCGGAGCGGTGGTCCACGGCCTTGCCGAGGGCCTGCTCGGGCGACAGGTACTGCGGGGTGCCCATGACCATGCCGGTCTGGGTCATCGTCGACTGCGCGCCGTGCAGGGCGCGGGCGATGCCGAAGTCCATCACCTTCACCGCGCCGGTGTTGGTGATGATGACGTTGGCGGGCTTGATGTCGCGGTGCACGATGCCGTGCTGGTGCGAGTACGCGAGCGCTTCGAGGACGCCGGAGACGATGATGAGCGCCTGTTCCGGGCCCGGGGCCTCGGCACTGATCAGCAGCTCGCGGATGGTGCGGCCCTCGACCAGCTCCATCACGATGTACGGGACCACGTTCGGGCCGACCCGGTCCTCGCCCGAGTCGTACACGGCGACGACGGCGTGGTGGTTGAGGCCGGCGACCGACTGCGCCTCACGGGTGAAGCGGGCCTTGGACACCGGGTCCTCGGCCAGGTCGGCGCGGAGCAGCTTGACGGCCACGGTGCGGCCCAGCCGTACGTCCTCGGCCGCGAACACCTCCGCCATGCCGCCGCGGCCCAGGCGGTGGGTCAGCCGGTAACGGCCGTCCCCCACGAGACCGCCCGCGCCCCAGTGCTCAGGACCGTCGGCCATCCCGGCGCCGTTTCCCTCGGGTTCGGGTGCCATCAGTCCTCGCCGTCGTCTCTCTCGTCCGCTCTAGCGGTGGGTCCCATCGGGTGCTCCGATGAACGCTACAGCCTCCGAACCGGTCACCGTTCGGCTACAGACGCCCCGTAGGCCCGTGGTCACGCAGCGGGCACCGGCTTGACGTGTGCTTGCCCTCCGGCAGACTGGGCGCGACATGCGCTCAGCCAGACGCGTAGGGAAACAGCCCGAGGGGAAGCAACAGTCATGAGCCAGGACGGCACGCAGGGCCGGTACGCAGGCGGCTCGCTGGCCGGTGGCCGTTACCAGCTAAGGGATCTGCTGGGCGAGGGGGGCATGGCCTCGGTCTACCTCGCGTACGACTCCGCGCTCGACCGCCAGGTCGCGATCAAGACCCTGCACAGCGAACTCGGGCGCGAGGCGTCCTTCCGCGAGCGCTTCCGGCGCGAAGCGCAGGCTGTTGCGAAACTGTCGCACACCAACATCGTCTCGGTCTTCGACACCGGCGAGGGAACCGTCACCTTCGGCTCCGGCGGGGGCGACGAGGCGGTCATGCCGTACATCGTCATGGAGTACGTGGAGGGGCAGCCGCTCGGCTCGGTCCTCGACGCGGACGTGCGCCAGTACGGCGCCATGCCGGCGGACAAGGCCCTGAAGGTGACGGCCGACGTGCTGGCGGCGCTGGAGACCAGTCACGAGATGGGCCTGGTGCACCGCGACATCAAGCCCGGCAACGTGATGATGACCAAGCGCGGCGTGGTCAAGGTGATGGACTTCGGCATCGCCCGTGCCATGCAGTCGGGCGTCACCTCGATGACGCAGACCGGCATGGTCGTCGGCACCCCCCAGTACCTCTCGCCCGAGCAGGCGCTGGGGCGCGGCGTGGACGCCCGCTCCGACCTGTACTCCGTGGGCATCATGCTGTTCCAGCTGCTGACGGGCCGGATCCCCTTCGACGCGGACTCGCCGCTGGCCATCGCGTACGCGCACGTCCAGGAGGAGCCGGTGGCTCCGTCGGCCGTCAACCGGTCGATCACCCCGGCGATGGACGCGCTGGTCGCGCGGGCGCTGAAGAAGAACCCGAACGAGCGCTTCCCCACGGCCGCGGCCATGCGCGACGAGATCATGCGCGTGATGTCCGCGGGTCACACTGGGGCCCCGGCCATCGTCCCCAACGCCGCCGTCGGCGGCAGCGGGGCGGGCGTCGGCTCGGCCGTCTTCCCGCCGGTGGACTCCGGCTTCCAGTCGCCGCCGCCGCAGTCGCTCCAGCAGCCGTACCAGGCCCAGACCCCGCCGCCGTCCCCGTACGCTCCGCAGCAGGCGCAGCAGCAGGGCGGTTACGCCTACCCGCACACCCCGGCGCCCGTGGCGCAGCAGCAGTACGCGCCGCAGACCCCGCCGCCGTTCACCATCTCGCCGACGCCCGCCCCGGCGGCCTCCTCGGGCGGCGGCAAGCGGAACACGCCGGTCGTGGCCGGAGCCGTCGCGGTGGCCCTGCTGGCCATCGGCGGCCTGGTCGCGGTGCTGAACATGGACGACGACGACAAGGGCAAGGGCGCGTCCCCGTCCGCTTCGGCGTCCGCGTCCGGTTCCGCGGTGGCCGGCCACAAGGGTCCGGACCCGTCGCGCACCATCGACGTGGAGAAGTGCAAGAGCCCGACGAAGTCCTACAAGGACGCCACCAAGGTCGTGGCCCCGGACTTCCGGTACAAGAACCTGCGCTCGGTCAAGGAATGCATCCAGGCCGCGGGCTGGAGGTTCGCCATCCAGGAGCGCGACGAGGCCGTCTACGGCCAGGACACCGTGCTGGAGCAGTTGCCGGCTTCCGGGACCGACGTGGCCAAGGAGGGCACGGAGTTCACGCTGGTCGTGTCCACCGGGAACCCGCAGTAGGCGGTACCGGTGGTCCTGGCGGCCCGGGCACCCTGACGGGCCACCCGGAATGCCCGCTTCGCCCCACTATGCAAGCCTGAGTGCGACGTCCGGCATCGGGCGTCCGGGCCGCATGGAAGGGGAGGGGCACCCCGTGACTCCACGCCTCCGCCTGTCGAACTGGACCGCAGGGGCCTCGCTGGCCGCCGCCGCGCTGCTGGCCACCGCGCCCGCGAGCGCCGCCCCGGCCGTCGCCGTGCCGGCCGCCGCCGTGCCGGCCGTCTCCGCGCCGGGATTCCCCGGCCGGGCGGACGAAGTGCCCGAGGAAGCGCACGAGGAGCTCGCCGGCAGCCCCGCGGGGGTCGGGCGGGAGCACCCCGGGCGGCCCGCCGACGAGCCGGCCGGCCCCGGCTCCACCACCGCCTCCCGTCCGGTGCGCCCGGTCCGCCCGGCGCACCGGGTCCCCGCGGCACGCCCCCTGCCCGAGCGGCCGGGGCGGGCCACGCCGCCGCCGAGCGCGGCCCCGAGCCCGGCGGTCCCCCTCACCGCGCTGGGCACCGACCAGAACGAACGGGCTGCCGACCTGGCCGCGGACCTCCTCCCGCTGGGCACCGGGCTGGCCCTGATGGGGCTGGGCCTCGGGTACATGGGCATGCGGCTGCGGCGGGGCCGGTAGCGGGTCCCCGCCGGGCCGTTCGGGGCGGGCGGGGCGGCGAGTTGACTTCCGGGCACGCTTGCACCAGCGAGCATACTCGGTATACATACTGAGTATGTCGATCCGTCACGGCCTTCTCGCGCTGCTGGAACGGGGCCCCCGCTACGGCTCCCAGCTGCGTACCGAATTCGAATCCCGCACCGGCTCCACCTGGCCGCTCAACGTCGGGCAGGTCTACACGACCCTGGCCCGTCTGGAGCGCGACGGACTCGTCGCCCCCGGCGGCGAGGACGAGGCCGGCCACACCCTCTACGCCATCACCGAAGGCGGCCTCGCCGAACTGCGCGACTGGTACGAGCGCCCCGTCGACCGCACCAACCCGCCCCGTGACGAGCTGTCCATCAAACTCGCCATGGCCGTGGGCGCGCCCGGCGTGGACATCCGCGCCGTCATCCAGGCCCAGCGGCACGCCACCCTCAAGGCGATGCAGGACTACACCCGGCTCAAGGCCCGGGCCCTCGGCGCCATCGAGAGCGGGCAGGCGCGCGAACGCGACGACCTGGCCTGGCTGCTGGTCCTGGAGCAGCTGATCTTCCAGACCGAGGCGGAGGCGCGCTGGCTCGACCACTGCGAGTCCCGGCTCGTCCGGCTGGCCGCGCTCGGCCCGGCGGACACGGCCGGCCGGGGACCCGAAACACCGGGCCCGTCCGGCGTCGGCAGCGCGTCCGGCGTCGGCAGCGCCTCCGGCCCGACCGGCGTCGGCAGCGCGTCCGGCGCGGGGCCCGCGGTGTCCTCGGCCGCCGGCAGCCCGGGCGCCACCGGCGCCACCAGCCCCACCAGCCCCGCCGCCCGCACGCGGCGCGGCTGAACGAACATCCCAGGGGGGATCCCTCATGCCCGGCCCACACCAGCACCACCACGGCTCACACCCCGTCCTCCAGCTGAACCGCCTCGTACGCACCCACGGCAGCGGCGCCACGGAGGTGCACGCCCTGCGCGGCGTCGACCTCGCCGTCCACCCCGGCGAACTCATCGCCGTCATGGGCCCCTCCGGCTCCGGCAAGTCCACGCTGCTCACGCTCGCGGGCGGACTCGACACCCCCACCAGCGGCAGCGTCCTGGTCGAGGGCGTCGACATCACCACCGCCTCCCGCAGGCAGCTGGCCGCACTGCGCCGGCGCAGCATCGGCTACGTCTTCCAGGACTACAACCTGATCCCGGCCCTCACCGCCGCCGAGAACGTGGCCCTGCCCCTCGAACTCGACGGGACCTCCGCCCGGAAGGCGCGCCGCGCGGCCCTCGCCGCGTTGAACGAGATACGCCTGCCGCAGGTCGCCGACCGCTTCCCCGACGAGATGTCCGGCGGCCAGCAGCAGCGCGTGGCCATCGCCCGCGCCCTGGTCGGCGAACGCCGCCTGGTCCTCGCCGACGAGCCCACCGGTGCCCTCGACTCCGAGACCGGCGAGTCCGTGCTCGCGCTGCTGCGCGCGCGCTGCGACGCGGGCGCGGCCGGGGTCCTCGTCACGCACGAACCCCGCTTCGCCGCCTGGGCGGACCGGGTCGTCTTCCTGCGCGACGGCAGCGTCGTCGACGAGACCCTGCGCAGCCAGGCCGATTCGCTGCTCTCCGGGCGGACGGCCGGCCTGTGACCTTCCCCCTCACCGCCTGGTACCACTCCTGGATCGCCGCCCTGCGCATCGCCCGCCGCGACGCGTGGCGCGCCAAGGGCCGCAGCGCCCTCGTCCTCGCGATGCTCGCCCTGCCCGTCATCGGGATGAGCGCCATCGACCTCACCTTCCGCAGTGCCCAGCTCTCCACCGACCAGCTGCTGACCCGCGAGATCGGCGCCGCCGACGCCCGGATCAGCCCCTCCGGACTGGACGCGGCCATCTACCAGCACCCCAACGGCGAGCAGTACGCGCCGGTCGGCGGCTACGACAAGTACCGGCCCGGCCGGGAGGAGGACCGGCAGCCGCTGAAGTCGGCGCTCCCGCCCGGAGTGCGGGCCGTCGAGGACAGCAGGGGCTTCGCCAAGACGCAGACCGCGCACGGACTGCTGGCGACCGACCTGCGCGAGCTGAACGTGCGCGACCCCCTGACCCGGGGCCTGATCACGCTCGGCCCGGGGCGCCTGCCCGAGGGCCCGGGCGAGGTCATCGCCACCCATGCCTTCCTGAAGGCCTCGGGCCTGTCCGTGGGCTCCTCCACGACCCCGCGCGGCTCCCCGGTGCCGTACCGGATCGTGGGTGCGTACGAGGTCCCGGACAAGCTCCTGCATCCCGAACTGCTCGCCCTGCCGGGCACCCTGCTCGATCCGCTCGACAAGGCGCTCAAGGCCACCGGAGCACCCGGGATCACTCCCCGGTCCTCCTACCTCGTCTCGGTGGGCGGCGATGGTTTCACGTGGAACATGGTCACGGAGGCCAACAAGCGGGGCGCACTCGTCCTTTCCCGCGCCGTCGCCCTGCACCCGCCGGCCGATTCCGAGGTACCGCTGTTCACGCAGCAGCCGAAGGAGCAGTTCACCCTGCCGGAGGCGGGCGGGGTGACCGAGCGGTCCGTGCTCGTCACCGTCGTCGGCCTCGCCATGCTGGAGATCTGCCTCCTCGCCGGACCCGCCTTCGCGGTCGGCGCCCGGCGCTCACGCCGCCAGCTGGGACTGGTCGGCGCCAACGGCGGCGACCGGCGGCACGTCCGGGCCGTCGTCCTCTCCGGCGGCATCGTGCTCGGCGCGGTGGCCGCGGTCATCGGCACGCTGACCGGCGTGGCCCTCACGCTCGGACTGCGGCCGCTGCTGGAGGAGAAGCTGGGCGCCCGCTTCGGCGGCTTCGAGGCGCGCCCGCTGGAACTGCTGGGCATCGCCCTGCTCGCCGTGGTGACCGGCCTGCTGGCCGCGGTCGCCCCCGCCGTCACCGCCTCCCGGCAGACGGTGCTGTCCTCCCTCACCGGCCGGCGCGGGGTGCGCCGCACCGGCCGGGTACTGCCCCTCATCGGGGTGCTCGCCATCGCCGGCGGCACGGTGATCGTGGTGTACGGGAGCCGCTACCGGGTCAGCACCACCTTCGTGATGGGCGGCAGTGCGCTCGCCGAGCTCGGCGTCGTCGCCCTCACTCCGCTGCTGGTCGGCGTGTTCGGACGGCTCGGGCGATGGCTGCCGCTGTCGCCCCGGCTCGCCCTGCGCGACGCCGTCCGCAACCGGGGGCGCACGGCCCCGGCGGTGGCGGCCGTGCTGGCCGCCGTCGCGGGGACGGTGGCGGTCTCGACCTACCAGCACAGCCGTGACGTCCAGTACCGGCACGAGTACGTCGCCGAACTCCCCACCGGGGCCGGATATCTGACGACCCGGGACAACAGCGGCCACAAGGACGTACCGGCCCTGCGCGACACCCTCTCCAAGACCCTGCCCGTGGCGGTACGGGCCGATGTGGACCGGCTGGTCGTGGGCAACCCGAACTGCTCCCCCAGCGGCGCGGCACAGGCGTGCGGACGGGTCGAGGTCATCGTCCCGAAGGAACAGCGCTGTCCGATCTCCGAAGCCGAGCACGGGGCGGCCTCCTTCCCGCCGGACCGGCTGCGAGAGCTGCGGCAGGACCCGCGCTGCGCGGAGAAGCGTTTCCGCACCCCCTTCCAGACCGTCGTCGCCGACGAGAGGCTGCTGCAGGTCCTGGCGGTCACCGACGCGGGCTCCGCGGCCGCGCTGAAGGAGGGCCGGCCCGTCTCCTTCAACCGGAACCAGGTCAAGGACGGGAAGGTCACCCTGCGGGTCGTCACCGAGACGGCCGCCGCCGAGAAGGCCGCGGAGCGGCGCGCCGAACCGCCCGGCCAGGACAAGGTCCTCGCCGTCCACCAGGCGCCCGACACCGCCACGGCCTGGGGCGTCGAACTGGTCCTGCCGCCCGCCGCCGCCCGCGCCGCGGGGTTCACGACGGCCCCCGTCGGCTCGTACTTCAGCCTCGACCGCAAGGCGGCCACCGAGGAACGGCAGCGGATGGACGGGGAGATCGACCGGATGGGCGCCGACGCCGAACTCGGTCTGGAGGAGGGCTACCAGGAGCAGCACACCCTGGGGCTGCTCATCCTCGGCCTGTTCGCGGGCCTGGTCACCATCGGTGCCGCCGGTATCGCGACGGGCCTGGCCCAGGCCGACTCGGAGGCCGACCTGAAGACCCTCGCGGCGGTCGGCGCGGCCCCGCGCGTACGGCGGACGCTCAGCGGCTTCCAGTGCGGGGTCGTGGCCCTGATGGGCGTGGTCCTCGGTTCCGCGGCCGGAATCCTGCCGGCGGTCGGGCTGCGGCTCACCCAGGAACGGGAGGAGCTGCGGCTCATCCGGTACGGCATCGAAGCGGGCAACGTCTCGGCGCTCGACACCGAGCTGTACGTACCGATCGCGGTGCCGTGGGAGACGCTGGCCGGCCTGCTGGTCCTCGTCCCGCTGGGCGCGGCGCTGCTGGCCACGCTGGTCACCAGGTCGAGCGGGGCGCTGGCCCGGCGGGCGGCCGGCTGAGGTCACCGCCCCCGTACAGGGTGGATCACGCCCGTACGGGGGCACACCGTGGGGAGACGCAGGTGTGCGAGAGAATGACGGCATGGAGATGCCGAGGAGTGAACGGTCGCAGGACAGCCCCCCGCACGTGCTGATCGTGGGCCAGGACGGGATGGCGGTCGGCGGCACCGATGACGAGTCGCGCGAGGTCCCGGTGACGGAGATGGTCGAACAGCCCGCCAAGGTCATGCGCATCGGCAGCATGATCAAGCAACTTCTGGAAGAAGTGCGCGCCGCACCTCTGGACGAGGCCAGCCGGGTCCGTCTGAAGGACATCCACGCGGCGTCGGTGAAGGAACTCGAAGACGGCCTCGCGCCGGAGCTGGTCGAGGAACTGGAGCGGCTCTCCCTGCCGTTCACCGAGGAGACGGTTCCCTCGGAGGCGGAACTGCGCATCGCGCAGGCACAGTTGGTGGGCTGGCTGGAAGGCCTCTTCCACGGCATCCAGACGGCTCTGTTCGCGCAGCAGATGGCGGCGCGGGCCCAGCTGGAACAGATGCGCCGGGCCCTCCCGCCGGGCGGCTCGCACGACGAGGACGGCGAGGACGGCCCCCACGGCGCGGTCCGCTCCGGCCCTTATCTCTGATCCCCGCACCGCTCGCGCGGTGCCGGCCGGGGCACCGTACCGGCCGCCCCGCCGCTGCCACGGGCTCCGTCCGGCCACCGCCGGACGGGGCCCGCGTCCGTTCCCGGGCGGTCCTCGCGGGGCGGGAGTCCGGCCGCACCCAAGTGGGCGGTGACCCGCGCGAGATGGGCCGCGCATACTCAGGGGCATGAGCTACGACGCCATCGTCCTCGCCGGCGGCGCCGCCCGGCGTCTCGGCGGGGCGGACAAGCCCACCCTCCACGTCGGCGGCCGCACCCTCCTCGACCGCGTCCTGGCGGCCTGCGCGGACGCCGCCCGGACCGTCGTGGTCGGCGCCCGGACGGCGACGGCCCGCCCCGTGCTCTGGACCCGCGAGGACCCGCCCGGCGGCGGCCCCGTGGCCGCGCTGGACGCCGGGATCCGCCGGACCACCGCCGGACTGGTCCTCGTGCTCTCCGCCGATCTGCCCTTCCTGGACCGGGACACCGTCCGGGCCCTGCTCGGGGCCGCCGCCGACGGCCCGGGTGACGGCGCCCTGCTGCGGGACGCGGACGGCCGCGACCAGCCCCTCGTCGCCGCCTACCGCACCGAGCCCCTGCGCCGTGAGATCGCCCTGCTCGCCACCGAGCACGGCACCCTGCACGGCCTCCCACTGCGGGCCCTCACCGCCGAACTCGACCTGACCCGGATGACCTCCGCCGCACCCCTGGCCTCCTTCGACTGCGACACCTGGGAAGACCTGGCAGCGGCCCGCGCCCGGATCAGGGAGCATGGGAACGTGCTGGAGCATTGGATCACCGCCGCCAAGACCGAACTCGGGATCGACGACGTCACCGTCGACGTCGCGACCCTGCTCGACCTCGCCCGTGACGCCGCCCACGGCGTGGCCCGGCCCGCGGCCCCGCTGACGACGTTCCTCGTCGGCTACGCGGCCGCCCGCGCCGAGGCCTCCGGCGCCGACCCCGTCCAGGCCGTCGCGGAAGCCTCCCGCAAGGCCGCCGACCTGGCACTGCGCTGGGCCGCCGAGGCCCAGAACCCCCACCCCGAGGAGACCGGCTCCGGATGACCCGTACCGACGCCGACGGCGCCCTGGACGAGGCCCTCGCCCTGGTCAGCCGCCACCCCGACCCCGGCGGCGCCGGCGGCCACCGCGCGGCCCCCTGGCTGCGCGCCCGCGAGACCGCCGCACGGGCGGGCACCGCCGTGCCCGCCCGCACCCACCGGGTGTCCTTCGCGGACGCGCTCGGCGAGGTGCTGACCGCGCCCCTGGAGGCCCTCAGCGACCTGCCGTCCTTCGACACCTCGGCCATGGACGGCTGGGCCGTCGCGGGCCCCGGCCCCTGGCGCGTCCTGCCCGGTGAAGGGATCCTCGCCGGGAACGAGCCGCCCGCGCCGCTCGCCGACGGGGAAGCCGTACGGATCGCCACCGGCGCCCGTGTCCCCGTCGACACCACCGCCGTGATCCGCAGCGAGCACGCCCGCGAGTCCGGCACCCAGCTGTACGCCGACCGGCCCGTCACCACCGGGCAGGACATCCGGCCGCGCGGCCAGGAGTGCCGCTCGGGCGACCTGCTGCTGCCCGTCGGCTCGCTCGTCACCCCGGCCGTGCTCGGCCTCGCCGCCGCCGCCGGGTACGACGAGCTGGTCACCCGGCCCCGGCCCCGCGTGGAGATCCTGGTCCTCGGAGACGAACTGCTCACCGAGGGGCGCCCGCACGACGGCCTGATCCGGGACGCCCTCAGCCCCATGCTCGGCCCCTGGCTCACCCGCCTCGGCGCCGAGGTCACCGGCACGCGCCGGCTCGGCGACGACCCGGCCGGGGCCGAGGCCCTGCTGGAGGCGGTCACCGGCTCCACCGCCGACGTCGTCGTCACCACCGGCGGCACCGCCTCCGGCCCCGTCGACCACGTCCACCCCGTGCTCGAGCGCGCCGGGGCCGAACTGCTCGTGGACGGGGTCGCCGTGCGCCCCGGGCATCCGATGGTGCTGGCCCGTCTCGGCGAGCGGGAGGAGGCCCGGCACGTGGTGGGCCTGCCCGGCAATCCGCTCGCCGCCGTGTCCGGGCTGCTCACCCTCGCCGAACCGCTGCTGCGCGCCCTCGCCGGCCGCCGCCAGCGGCCCCGCTACACGGTGCCGGTGGAGGGCGACGTGCCCGGCCACCCGTACGACACCCGGCTGGTGCCGGTGCTGCTGACCGACGAACACGCCGTACCGCTGCGCTACAACGGCCCCGCGATGCTGCGCGGGGTGGCGGGCGCCGACGCGCTGGCCGTCGTACCGCCGCACGGGGCCCGGTCGGGGCAGGACCTCGAGATCCTCGATCTGCCCTGGGCTGCGGGAGGATGTTTCACGTGAAACTCCACGGCCATGACGCCATGGCGCGGGGCGCCGACGAGAAGCTCGCCTCACGCCGCGTCAAACTCCCCAAGCGGGTCGTCGAACAACCGCTGCGGCAGGTCTCCCGGCGCCTGCTGATGGCCCTCTTCGTCCTGTGCCTGACGGTGCTGATCGTCTGGCTGGACCGCGAGGGCTACCACGACAACGCCAACGGGAAGGTCGACCTCCTCGACAGCGTCTACTACGCGACCGTGACCCTGTCGACCACGGGCTACGGCGACATCGTCCCCCACAGCGACAGCGCGCGGCTGGTCAACGTCCTGCTGATCACCCCGCTGCGCGTGCTGTTCCTGATCATCCTGGTCGGGACCACCCTGGAGGTCCTGACCGAACGGACCCGCGAAGAGTGGCGGCTCAACCGCTGGAGGAAGAACTTGCGTGAGCACACGGTCGTCGTCGGCTTCGGCACCAAGGGCCGTTCCGCCCTGCAGACGCTGCTGGCGACCGGCCTCCCGAGGGAGCAGGTCGTCATCGTGGACCCCAGTGCCAAGGTGATCGACATCGCCAACTCCGAGGGGTTCACCGGCGTCGTCGGCGACGCCACCCGCTCGGAAGTACTCCTGCGGGCCGAACTCCAGAAGGCCCGTCAGATCATCATCGCCACCCAGCGCGACGACACCGCCGTTCTGGTCACCCTGACGGCCCGGCAGCTCAACCGGGGTGCCAAGATCGTGGCGGCGGTGCGCGAGGAGGAGAACGCACCGCTGCTGAAGCAGTCCGGCGCGGACGCGGTCATCACCAGCGCCAGCGCGGCGGGACGGCTGCTGGGCCTGTCGGTGCTCAGCCCCAGCGCGGGCACCGTGATGGAGGACCTCATCCAGCAGGGCAGCGGCCTGGACCTGATCGAACGGCCCGTCACCAAGGCCGAGGCGGGCCGCAGCGTCCGCGACACCGGTGACCTCGTCGTCAGCGTCCTGCGCGGCCACCGGCTGCTCCCGTACGACGACCCGCACGCGAGCCCGCTCCAGCTGACCGACCGCGTGATCACCATCGTGCGGGCGGTACCCCCGGCCGGTCCGCAGGTCACCCTGGGCCCGGTGGAGTAGGCCCGGTAGATTCCGCGCCATGCATGCGATCACGATCGAGCGGCCCGGCGGCCCCGAGGCCCTGGTCTGGGCCGAAGTACCCGATCCGGTGGCGGGCGAGGGGGAGGTGCTCGTCGAGGTCGCGGCGAGTGCCGTGAACCGCGCCGACGTCCTGCAACGGCAGGGCTTCTACGACCCCCCGCCGGGCGCCTCCGTCCATCCCGGCCTGGAGTGCTCCGGGCGCGTCGTCGCACTCGGGCCGGGCGTCTCCGGCTGGGCGGTGGGTGACGAGGTGTGCGCCCTGCTGTCCGGCGGCGGGTACGCCGAGCGGGTGGCCGTCCCGGCGGGGCAGCTGCTGCCGGTGCCCAAGGGGGTGGACCTGGTGACGGCGGCCGCGCTGCCGGAGGTCGTCGCGACGGTCTGGTCCAACGTCTTCATGGTGGCCGGGCTGCGTCCGGGCGAGACCCTGCTGGTGCACGGCGGCTCCAGCGGGATCGGCACCATGGCCGTCCAGCTGGGCAAGGCCGTCGGCGCGCGGGTGGCGGTGACGGCGGGCGGCCGGGAGAAGCTGGCACGCTGCGCGGAACTGGGCGCGGACATCCTGATCGACTACCGCGAGCAGGACTTCGTGGAGGAGCTGCGGGCCGCGACCGGCGGGGCCGGGGCGGACGTGATCCTGGACATCATCGGCGCCAAGTACCTGGCGCGGAACCTGGACGCACTGGCCGTGAACGGCCGGCTCGCGGTGATCGGCCTCCAGGGCGGGGTCAAGGCGGAGCTGGACCTGCGCACCCTGCTGGCCAAGCGGGCGGCGATCACGGCGACCACGCTGCGCACCCGCCCGCTGGAGGAGAAGGCGGCCATCATGGCGGCCGTGGGGGAGCACGTGTGGCCCCTGATCACCGCCGGCCGGGTCCGCCCGGTGGTCCACGCGGCGTACCCGATGGCGGAGGCGGCCGAGGCCCACCGGGTCATGGAGGCCAGTAGCCACGTGGGCAAGCTGCTCCTGACGGTCTGACGCCGCACCGCCCCGGATCCGCACCGCGGCTTCAGCGCAGGGCCGCCGCGACGAGCCCTTCCAGGGCTTCGCGGGGAACCTCGTCGCCGGTCGGCAGGCGGTCGAGGACCAGGCCGTCCACGCAGGCCAGCAGGGTGAGCGTGCGGGCCTCCGGGTCGGGGACGCCGTACGCGGCCAGGAAGGCCCGTACGGTGTCGCGTCCGGCGTTCTCGCGGGGGACGAGGATCTCGCGCAGCTCCGGGTCGCGGACGCTCTCCAGGGCGCAGGCGTAGCGGGCCAGGGACCGCCGGCGTCCTTCCCCCGTGAGCCGGGCGGTGGTCAGCGCGGCGAGCGCGTCGGCCAGTTCGGCCGGGGTGCGGGGGAGCGGGGTCCGCTCCCCGGCGGCCTGGAGTTCGGCCTGGTCCCGGGCCACGAGGCGGCGTACGAGCGCGGTCAGCAGGGCGGCCCGGGTGCGCAGGTAGGCCGAGGTGGTGCCCGGCGGCAGCCCGGCCGCCCGGTCCACGGCCCGGTGGGTCAGCCCGCGCATGCCCTGGTCGGCCAGGACCTCGATGGCGGCGTCGGCCAGCAGGGTTCGTCGTTCTTCGCTCACCCCCTCTTTGTACACCCCTGCTTCTACAGCTGTAGAAGGCCCCGGGTACGCTGCGTCCCCAAGGCTTCTACAGGTGTAGAAATGAGGCGTGTGATGAGCCGGACGGCACTGGTCATCGGCGGGGGCATCGGCGGACTGGCGGCGGCGATCGGACTGCACCGCACCGGCTGGGACGTCACCGTGCTGGAACGCTCCCCCGTGCTCGACGACGCGGGGGCCGGGATCTCCCTCGCCGCCAACGGGATCCGCGCGCTGGACGCGCTGGGCGTCGGCCCGGACGTACGGAGGGCCGCGCGCCGCCAGTACACCGGCGGGACCCGCACTCCGGACGGGCGGTGGCTCTCCCGCCTGGACGGGGAGGCCGTCCTGATGACCGGCCTGCCGCGCGCCGCCCTGCACCGGCTGCTGCGCGAGGCCCTGCCGCCGTCCTGCCTGCGGACGGGCGTGGGCACCCTCGACGGGACACCCGCCCGTCCGGGCGCGGACCTGGTCGTGGCCGCCGACGGGGTGCGCAGCGGCATCCGCGCGCGGCTCTTCCCCGGTCACCCGGGCCCGCGCTACAGCGGGTCCACGGTGCTGCGCGCCATCACCCGGGCACCCGTGCGGACGGACAGCGACTTCGCACTGACCTGGGGCCGGGGGGCGGAGTTCGGGCACATCGCGTTCGCGGACGGCCGCGCCGAATGGCACGCCGTGCTCGCGGCGCCGCCGGGCCTGCGGCCCGCGGACCCGCTCGCGGCGCTCGGGCACCGCTTCGGACGCTGGCACAGCCCGGTGCCGGAGCTGCTGGCGGCGACCCGGCCCGAGGACGTGCTGCACCATGACGTCCACGAGCTGGTGACCCCGCTGCCCGCGTACGCCGTCGGGCGGGTGGCGCTGCTCGGGGACGCCGCGCACGCGATGACCCCGAACCTCGGCCAGGGGGCCTGCCAGGCGCTGGAGGACGCGGTGGTGCTGGCGGCGGAGCTGGCCACCGGGCCGTCGGTGGAGACGGCCCTGGCCCGCTACGACGCCGTGCGGCGGCCGCGGGCCGACGCGGTGGCCCGGGCGGCCCGCCGGGCCGGCCGGCTGGGCCACCGGCTGGCCCACCCCCTCGCGGTGAGCGCCCGCAACACGGCGCTGCGGCTGGCCCCCTCCGGGGCGAGCGTCCGCGCGATGCTGCGGCACACCGCCTGGACCGCCCCGGCCCTCCCGGCGGCCCGCTGAACCGGACACCGCCTCCGGCCCGGGCGGGCTCCGCCGGCCCGACGGGCTCCGCAGGCCCGGGCCGTGGCGCCGCGGTCCGGGCCTCGGGCCCGTCGGCCTAGAGGCCGCGCAGCAGCACCGCCGGGTTCTCGACGCAGTCGGCCACGTACCGCAGGAAGCCGCCCGCCGTGCCGCCGTCGCAGACCCGGTGGTCGAAGGTGAGGGACAGCTGCACGACCTGGCGGACGGCCAGCTCGCCCCGGTGCACCCACGGCTTCGGGATGATCCGGCCCACACCGAGCATGGCCGCCTCGGGGTGGTTGATGATCGGCGTGGAGCCGTCCACGCCGAACACCCCGTAGTTGTTCAGGGTGAACGTGCCGCCGGTCAGGTCCGAGGGGGCGAGCTTCCCCGCCCGGGCCAGCTCGGTCAGCCGGGCGAACTCCGCCGACAGGGACTCCGGGCTGCGCGTGTGGGCGTCCCGGACCACCGGGACCATCAGCCCGCGGTCGGTCTGCGCGGCGAAGCCCAGGTGCACGGCCGGGAGCCGGACGATCTCGTTGGCCGCGAGGTCCACGGTGGAGTTGAGCTCCGGGTACCGGGCGAGCCCGGCCGTGCAGATCCGGGCCAGCAGCGCCAGCACCGAGATCCGGGGGCCGTCCACGGCGTTCATCGCGGCCCGCGCAGCCATCAGCTCGGTGGCGTCCGCGTCGACCCAGCAGGTGGCCTCGGGGATCTCGCGCCGGCTGCGCGAGAGCTTCTCCGCCACCGCCCCCCGCAGCCCCTTGAGCGGGATCCGCTCCCCCGCCGGCGCCGACACGGGCGCGGCGGTAACGGCGGGCACGGCCACGGGCTCGGGGGCCCGCAGCGCGGCCTCCACGTCGGCCCGCAGGATCAGGCCCTCCGGCCCCGATCCGCGCAGCGACCGCAGGTCGACCCCGTTGTCCCGGGCCAGCTTGCGCACCAGCGGCGAGATCACGGGCACGGGCCCGGCGGACACCACCGGGGCGGCCGCCGCGACCGGTGCCACAGCGACCGGGACGGGCGCCGGAACCGGGACGGGCGCCGGCGCCGACACCGCGGCGGTGACGGGTCGCACCCGCCGCCGACGCGCCGGGCGCGCGTGGTCCGAGCCGTACCCGATCAACGGCCGGGGCGCGTCGGCAGAGGCCTCGGCATCCGCTCCCGCGGCCTGCGCTGCGCCGGCGGACGCCGGCTCCGCACCCACCGCCACGGTGATCAGCGGAGCGCCGACCGGCAGCTCCTCACCCTCCTCGCCGAACCGGGCGGTGACCACGCCGCCGTACGGGCAGGGCACCTCCACCATCGCCTTGGCCGTCTCGACCTCGACGACCGGCTGGTCGATGGCGACGACGTCGCCCACGGCCACCAGCCAGCGCACGATCTCCGCCTCGGTCAGCCCCTCGCCGAGGTCGGGCAGCCTGAACTCGAATACCTGCGGCATCAGCTCTCCCACTGCAGGCGGGCCACGGCGTCCAGGATCCGCTCCACACCGGGCAGGTGGTACTTCTCCAGCATCGGCGGCGGGTACGGGATGTCGAAGCCCGTCACCCGCAGCACCGGCGCCTCCAGGTGGTGGAAGCAGCGCTCCGTCACCCGGGCGGCGATCTCCGCGCCCGGCCCGCCGAAGCCGCCGGCCTCGTGGACCACCACCGCGCGCCCGGTGCGGCGTACGGAGGCGACGACGGTCTCCTCGTCGAAGGGGACGAGCGAGCGCAGGTCCACGACCTCCAGGTCCCAGCCCTCCTCGCGGGCCGCCTCGGCCGCCTCCAGGCAGACCGGCAGCGAGGGACCGTACGTGATCAGGGTGGCGCTCGTGCCGGCCCTGCGCACCAGGGCCTGCCCGATGCCCGGGACGGCCGCGGGCGCCTCCGGCGACCACTGCGCCTTGGACCAGTAGAGCCGCTTCGGCTCCAGGAAGACCACCGGGTCGTCACTCGCGATCGACGCGCGCAGCAGCCCGTACGCGTCCTCGACCGTCGCCGGGGTCACGACGGTGAGCCCCGGGGTGGCCGTGTAGTAGGCCTCGGAGGAGTCGCAGTGGTGCTCGACGCCGCCGATCCCGCCGCCGTACGGCACGCGGATGGTGATCGGGAGCGGCATCGCGCCCCGGGTGCGGTTGCGCATCTTCGCCACGTGCGAGAGGAGCTGCTCGAAGGCCGGGTAGGCGAACGCGTCGAACTGCATCTCCACGACCGGCCGCAGCCCGTACATGGCCATGCCGACGGCGGTGCCCAGGATCCCGGCCTCGGCGAGCGGGGTGTCCGTGACGCGGTCCTCGCCGAACTCCTTCACGAGCCCGTCGGTGATGCGGAAGACACCGCCGAGCGCGCCGACGTCCTCGCCCATCACGTGGACGGTGGGGTCATCGGCCATCGCGTCGCGCATGGCACGGGTGAGCGCCTGCGCCATCGTCGCGGGCTTCGCGGCAACGGTCGTCATCACTCTCCCTCCGCTTCCAGCTCGGCGCGGAGCACGGCGGCCTGCTCGCGCAGCCGGCCGGTCTGCTCCGCGTAGACGTGCGCGAACAGGTCCATCGGGTCGACGACGGGGTCGGCGTTCATCCGCTCGCGCAGGTCCGCCGCCATCGCCTCGGCCGCGTCGCGCGCCTCCTGGACGCCCTCGGCGTCCAGGATCCCGCGCGCGGTCAGCTCGCGCTCCAGCAGGTCCACCGGGTCGTGCGCCTTCCAGGCCTCGACCTCGGCGTCCGTGCGGTACCGGGTGGCGTCGTCCGCGTTCGTGTGGGCCTCCATCCGGTAGGTGACGGCCTCGATCAGGGTCGGCCCGCCGCCCGAGCGGGCCCGCTTCACCGCCTCGGTGAGGACCTCGTGCATGGCGGCGACGTCGTTGCCGTCGACCAGCCGGCCGGGCATCCCGTAGCCCACGGCCTTGTGGGCCAGCGTGGGAGCGGCGGTCTGCTTGGCGAGCGGTACGGAGATCGCGAAGCCGTTGTTCTGGACGAGGAAGACCACCGGGGCCTGCCACACGGCGGCGAAGTTCAGCGCCTCGTGGAAGTCGCCCTCGCTGGTGCCGCCGTCGCCGACCATGGCGAGCGCGACGACCTCGTCACCGCGCAGCCGCGCGGCGTGCGCCAGGCCGACCGCGTGCGGCAGCTGGGTGGCGAGGGGGGTGCACAGGGGGGCTATGCGGTGCTCGCGGGGGTCGTACCCGGTGTGCCAGTCGCCGCGCAGCAGCGTCAGCGCCTGGACGGGGTCCAGTCCGCGCGCCACGGCGGCGAGGGTGTCGCGGTAGCTCGGGAAGAGCCAGTCCTGCTCCTCGAGGACCAGGGCGGCCGCGACCTCGGCGGCCTCCTGCCCGACGGTGGAGGGGTACACGGCGAGACGGCCCTGCCGGGTCAGCGCGGTGGCCTGCGCGTTGTACCGGCGTCCCCGCACCAGCTCGGTGTAGTACCGGCGCATCAGGGCGGGGTCGAGCCCCTCCGCCGCCGGAGTGCCCAGCACCCGGTAGGGCTCGGGGTCCGGAAGCAGCGGGGCGGCTTCCGTACGGGGCCTCCAGGCGGGCGGCGGGGTGACCTGGTGCGACGCACCGGCACCGGGCAGCTCTTGGACCGTCATGGCGGCGTACACCTCCTCGTGGGAAGCGGGCAGGGGACGCCACGTGTGAGGCGCCTCACCAACCGATTGTTCGGTCGTTGGCGCAATTTGGCTACAGGCGGCTCCAGGCTGTGGACAAAGTGGCGCCGGGGCCCTGGGATGGGTGCAGGACGTCCAGGAGAGGGAGGCAGGGGGCAATGCCGGATGAACAAATGGCCGGAGCGGGTTCCGCACCGGTCCCACCGGGGGGCGCACCGTCGGGCCCGCCCGTCCCGCCCCGCCCCCTGGACCCCATCGACCGTTCGATCATGCGGTTGCTCCAGGCGGACGGCCGGGCGTCGATACGGTCGGTGGCGGAACAGGTGCACGTCTCGCGCGCCAATGCCTACGCGCGGATCAACCGGCTGATCGACGACGGGGTGATCCGCGGCTTCACGGCCCGGGTCAACCACGAGCGGGCGGGCCAGGGCGCTTCGGCGTACATCACGCTGAAGATCGTCCAGAACTCCTGGCGGACGGTGCGCGAGAAGCTGCGCGAGCTTCCGGGCGCGGCGCACATCGCCCTGGTCAGCGGGGATTTCGACGTCCTGCTGCTGGTCCACACCCCGGACAACCGCACCCTGCGGGAGCTGGTGCTGACCCGGCTCCAGGCCATCCCGGAGGTGCTGTCGACGCGAACGCTGCTGGTGTTCGAGGAAACGGATCTGCTGGACCCCGGACCGCCCGGCGGCCCGGCCCTGGCCGAGGACTGACCGGCCCCTCGCTCCACGGCAGGACGCGCGTCCGCCCCGGCCCCGCACCCGCGCGGCCGGGGCCACCGGGCCGGGCCGCCGGCCGTACTACGCGGCCGGGGTCGTGCGCAGGCCGTCCAGGGCCATGCTGACCACCGCGTCCGCGAGCTGGTCGGGGGTGGTGCCCGGGTGCGGGCGGTACCACTCGACCAGCGAGTTCACCATCCCGAACAGCAGGCGGGTGGCGAGCCGGATGTCCACGTCGGCGCGCAGGTCCCCCTCGTGGGCGGCGGCCTTGAGGAGCTCCGCGACCTGGTGGTCGAACTCGCGGCGCCGCTCCAGCGCCCAGCGCTCGGTGCGGGTGTTGCCGCGCACCCGCAGCAGGAGGGTGACGTACGGCAGTTCCGCGACCAGGACCTCGACCGTGCGGCGGGTGACGTACTCGACCCGGGTGACCGCGCGGCCCCGTACGGCGCCCGGCTCCTCCAGGATCGCGAAGAGGCCGTCCAGGGCCCGGCTGACGGCGCGGTGGAGCAGCTCCTCCTTGCCCGCGACGTGGTGGTAGATCGAGGACTTGGAGATGCCGGCCGCCTTGGAGAGGTGCTCCATCGAGGTGCCGTCGTAACCGCGCTCGTTGAAGACCTGGACGGCGACGGACAGGAGCGTCTCCGGGGTGTAGGTGTCCCGCCTGGCCGTGGTCACGCGGCGCCCTCCCCGTCCCCGTCCTCGTCCTCACCGGCGGCGTAGCCCAGCTTGAACAGGGCCAACGAGGGGGCGTAACGCCCGCCCGGGCAGCGTTCGTCGAGGTGGTGCAGCAGGTCGTACGCCCAGTCGCGGCCGAGCCGCGCGTGCCATTCGGACGGGCCCAGCGGGTAGTTGACGCCGAGCCGCATCGCGGTGTCGATGTCCTCGGCGGAGGCCACCCCGCGCGCCACAGCGTCGGCGGTGAGGTCGATCAGCATCGCGACGGTCCGGGCGACGATCATGCCGGGGACGTCACCGATGACGGAGACCTCCTTGCCGAGCTTCTGGAAGAGCCCGATCGCCTCGGCGAGGGTGCGTCCGGTGGTGTCCTCGCCGGCGGACAGCGCGATCCGGGTGGCCCGGCGGTAGTCGAGGGCGAGGTCGAAGTAGACGACGTCGGTGAACTCGACCGAGGTCTTGCCGTCCGCGAGCACCAGCTGGCCCTCGCCGGGCAGCTGGATGTACGGGCCCCCGTGCCCGGTGGTGGTGACCGGGATGCCGGCCTCCTCCATGAGGTCCGCCAGGGCGGCGGCCGGGCCGAGGTCACCGACGACGGTGACCTTCTCCGGCGCCTCCTCGGGGCCCGCCGTGTGCGGGGCGGGCGGCTGCGCGTCCCCGGCGTACGGGAACCAGCCGTGTCCTGTCTTGCGGCCGAGACGGCCCGACTGGACCAGCCGGCGCTGGGCGAGCGAGGGGGTGAACTTGGGGCTGCGGAAGAAGGAGTCCCAGACGGAGCGGGTGACGGCCTCGTTGACGTCCTGGCCGATCAGGTCGGTCAGCTCGAAGGGGCCCATCCGGAAGCCGCCGCTCTCGCGCAGGACCGCGTCGATGGTGGCGGGGTCGGCGCCCTGCTCCTCGTACACCGCGAAGGCCTCGGCGTAGAAGGGGCGGGCGATCCGGTTGACGATGAACCCCGGGGTGTCGGCGCAGCGGACCGGCGTCTTCCCCCAGCCCAGGACGGTGCGGTACGCGCACTCGGCGGCGGCCGGGTCGGTCGCGTGGCCGCTGATCACCTCGACGAGGGGGAGCAGCGGGGCCGGGTTGAAGAAGTGCAGGCCGAGGAAGCGCCCGGGGTGCGCGAGACCGGCGGCGAGCTCGGTGACGGAGAGGGAGGAGGTGTTGGTCGCGAGCAGCGCGTCCTGCGGAACCACCGCTTCGAGGGCCGTGAACAGCGCGCGCTTGACGGCCACGTCCTCGACGATCGCCTCGATCACCAGGGCGGCGCCGGCGAGCCCGGTCAGGGCGTCGGCGCAATCGAGCCGGCGGACGGCCTCGTCGGCCTCGGCCCGGTCGAGCCGGCCCTTGGCGACCAGCCGCTCGACCCGGCCGGCCACGGTCCGGACGGCCTCGCGGGCCCGCTCGGGCGCGGAGTCGTAGAGGCGTACGGGATGACCCGCGAGGAGGGCGACCTGCGCGATGCCCTGGCCCATGGTCCCGGCGCCGATGACCGCCACGGTGCGGGCCCGCTCGATTGCTGTCATGTCCTGATCCTCCCGCACGCGGTTGTCCACAGGTCCGCCGGGCCCTCTTGTACCGACCGATCGTTCGGTTACTCTAACTCCAGTCTGCTCTTCTTCACCCGCCCCCGCCCGATCCCAGTCTGCGAACCAGCCTGATCCCGCCCGGCTCAACGAGGAGTTGGTCCCTGATGGCCGCCGAGCTCACCGTCCCCCAGCTGACCGAGAAGCACCGGACCACCCTGGACCAGGCGCTGGATGCCATCCGCAGCCGCGCCTACTGGTCCCCGCACCCCGAGCACCCCAAGGCCTACGGGGAGGGCGCCCCGGCCGACGGGCTCGCCGCCTTCGAGGCCGTTCGCGGCTCCCGCTTCGACCTCGGGCAGCCCGGCACCGACGGCTGGGCGGGCGGCGAGGTCTCGCCGTTCGGCCCGGAGCTGGGCGTGGAGTACCCGCACGTGGACCCGGACGTGCTGCTGCCCGCGATGCGGGCCGGCATGGGCGCCTGGCGCGACGCCGGACCGGAGACGCGGGCCCTGGTCTGCATCGAGATCCTGGCCCGCATCGGCGCGCGGACGCACGAGTTCGCGCACGCGGTCATGCACACCAGCGGCCAGGCCTTCATGATGGCCTTCCAGGCCGGCGGCCCCCACGCGCAGGACCGCGGCCTGGAGGCCGTGGCGTACGCGTACGAGGAGCAGACCCGGGTTCCCGGGCGGGCCGCCTGGTCCAAGCCGCAGGGCAAGAAGGACCCGCTGGAGCTCGGCAAGACCTTCACGGCCGTGCCGCGCGGCATCGCGCTGATGATCGGCTGCAACACCTTCCCCACCTGGAACGGCTACCCCGGCCTGTTCGCCTCCCTCGCCACCGGCAACGCCGTCCTGGTCAAGCCGCACCCGCGCGCCGTGCTGCCGCTGGCGCTGACCGTGAAGGTGGCCCGCGAGGTCCTGGCCGAGGCGGGCTTCGACCCGAACCTGGTCGCCCTGGCCGTCGAGCGGCCGGGCGAGGGCATCGCCAAGACGCTGGCCGTCCGCCCGGAGATCAAGATCATCGACTACACCGGGTCGACCGAGTTCGGCGACTGGCTGGAGACCAACGCCCGCCAGGCCCAGGTCTACACGGAGAAGGCGGGCGTCAACACCGTCGTCGTCGACTCCACCGACGACTACAAGGGGATGCTGTCCAACCTGGCGTTCTCGCTGTCGCTGTACAGCGGCCAGATGTGCACCACCCCGCAGAACCTGCTGATCCCCCGCGACGGCATCGCGACGGACGCCGGCCACAAGTCGTACGACGAGGTCGTGGCCGACCTCTCCGCCTCGGTCGGCGGCCTGCTCGGCGACGACGCACGCGCCAACGCGCTGCTGGGCGCGCTGGTGAACCCGGACGTCAAGGCCCGGCTGGAGGCGGCGGCCGGTCTCGGCGAGGTCGCGCTGGCCTCCCGCGAGGTGGCGAACCCGGAGTTCCCCGACGCGGTCGTGCGCACCCCGGTGATCGTGAAGCTCGACGCCGGGAAGCCCGACCCGGAGGCGGCCTACCTCTCCGAGTGCTTCGGCCCGGTCTCCTTCGCGGTGGCGGTGGACTCCACCGCGGACGCCCTCGACCTGCTGCGCCGTACGGTGCGGGAGAAGGGCGCCATGACCGTGGGGGCGTACACCACCTCCGCGGACACCGAGCGGGCCGTGGAGGAGGTCTGCCTGGAGGAGTCGGCGCAGCTGTCGCTGAACCTGACCGGCGGGGTCTTCGTCAACCAGACCGCGGCCTTCTCCGACTTCCACGGCTCCGGCGGGAACCCGGCGGCCAACGCCGCGCTGTGCGACGGGGCGTTCGTCGCGAACCGCTTCCGCGTGGTGGAGGTCCGCCGCCAGGCCTGACGGCGACCGCCGGCCACCGCGTACGGGCCCGCCCGCCGGCCGGGCCCGTACGCGGCGCCGCGCCCCGCTGTCACCGGGCGGCGGGGCCGCCCCAGTGGAAGAGGGTCATGGCCACGCTGGTGGCGAGGTTGTAGCTGGAGACCTGGGGACGCATCGGCAGGGAGACCAGGTGGTCGGCGCGCGCCCGCAGCTCGGGCGAGATGCCGTGGCGCTCGGAGCCGAAGGCGAGCAGGGCGTCGTCCGGGAGCGTGAGGGCGCGGATGTCCTCGCCCTCCGGGTCGAGCGCGTACACCGGCCCGGCGGGCAGCTCCTCCAGCTCCATCCGGTCCACGGTGGTCGCGTAGTGCAGCCCGGCCCCGGCCCGGACCACGTTCGGGTGCCAGGGGTCCAGGTCGCCCCGGGTCACTACGCCGGTGGCCCCGAAGCCGGCGGCGAGGCGGACCACGGCGCCGACGTTGCCCAGGTTGCGCGGATGGTCCAGCAGCACGACGGGGGCCGTCCGGGGCGTCCTCGCCAGCGCGGCGCGTCCCGCCTCCCGGCCGGGGCGTACGGCGAGCGCGGCGACCCCGGTGGGGTGCACGCGGGGCAGCAGTTCCCCGAGCGGGGCCCGCCGTACCAGCCGGGCCACCTCCGGTTCCACGTCCGGGGCGAGCCCGGCGGCGAGTTCCCGTACGGCCCCGGGGTCGTCGGCGACCACCGCCAGCACCTCGGCGCCGAAGCGCAGGGCGTGCTTCAGCGCGTGGAACCCGTCGAGCAGCACCACGTCACCCCGGTCGGCGCACTCCCGCCACTCCCGCTGGACCTCACCGGAACCCTGCCGCTCACTCATGCCCCGACCCTACGACGCCCGCCGCCGGAGCCGCCGCGAAGGGCACGGCCCCGCCCGCCGCCCGCGCCCGGGCCGCCGCCCACGCCCCGGCCACGCGCGCACCGGTCCACACGAGCAGTCCCGTGGGCAGGAACACCGCGTCGGCGGCGATCATCGCGAGCGAGAAGAACGGCAGCCCCAGCAGCACCGCGATCCCGGCGTGCTCCAGCATCATCACGGCCAGCAGCACGTTCTTGACCCGTCGGTTGAACAGCGCGAACGGGAAGGCCACCTGCACCGCGACGGTCCCGTACGTCAGCAGCATCACCACCAGTCCGCTGCCCGCCATCACGTCCGACAGCCAGGGCCAGGGGGTGAAGTAGTCGAGGCGGAGCGGGTAGTACAGGGCGGTCCCGTCCTGCCACCGCGAGCCCTGGATCTTGTACCAGCCGGCGGTCGCGTAGATCAGGCAGACCTCCGCCGCGATCACCAGCATCCCGGCGTTGTGCAGCAGGTTCGCGAGGACGTCGAGCGTCGCCCGCCGCTCGCCCTGCGGTGCGTGGCGGTCGGCCAGCCACCACAGCGCCGTTCCCGTCCACAGCACCGAGAAGGCGGCCAGCCAGGGCGCGCCGAGGTGTCCGGCGAGCGCCCCGTACGCGAACAGGGCTCCCAGCACCGTCCACAGCACCGGCCCCGCCGCCCCGGCCGTGGCCGAACCGCGCAGCCGGGCCCGGCGCGCGTCCAGCGACCAGACCTGGGCGCAGCGCGTCAGCACGAGGTAGACGGCCATCAGGTGGATGACGTTGTCCCCGCCGTCGCCCATGAAGACGCTGCGGTTCTGCAGCGACAGCACCCCGACCATGAAGAGGACCGACGTCGCCCGCGTCCGCCAGCCCAGCAGCAGCAGCGCGCTCGCGAGCACGGAGAGCGCGTACACGGTCTCGAACCACAGCGCGGAGTCCGACCACATCAGCACCGTGAAGGCGCGGTTCGAGGCGATCAGCCGCTCGGCCAGCTGCCAGCTCCACGGTCCGTCGGGCCCGTACAGCTCGTGCCGGTTGGGGAACTCCCGCAGCAGGAAGAACAGCCAGGTCGCGGCGAAGCCGATGCGCACGACGGCGCTCTGGTACGGGCCCAGTGCCTGTCCGGTGGCCTTGGCGACCGCCCCCGCGAGGGCGCCCGTCACACGTTCCACCACGGCAGCTCCCGGTAGTACGTCTGGGTGTCGGTCTTCTCCTCGCTCCAGGGCGGCGCGGCCACGGACCGCGTCGCCGAGCGCAGCTGGATCCGTACGATCCGCCCGCCGCCGGGCGTCCCGGCGGGCTCGGCGGCCGGTGTCCCGGCGGGCCGCCCGGCCGTCAGCCGGGCCAGGGCGATCCGCTTCAGGTACTGCTCGGACAGCTCCCCGCGCTCGCCGTCGGGCTTGTTGTCCTCGTCGTGGGAGCCGGTGAAGAAGTCCCACGCCCTGCGCAGTTCGTTCTGCTCGGTGTGGCTCGGCAGCAGGCCGTGCCGGATCGCCGCACCGTCCTCGGCGGACAGGTCGCGCCAGTCGCGGGTGACCAGGGCGCCGTCGGCGGTGCGGACCTGGGCGCGGACCTCGACGGCGATGTTCTGCTGGAGCGGGTTGGGCGCGAACAGCTTCCAGTTCTGTTCGAACTCGGGATAGATCCAGCCGTCCACGAGCCGCGCGTGCTGCTTGCTGACGGTGTTGGACGGCGCGACGTGCAGGAAGACCAGCCCCAGGTGCAGGCAGGCGCCGACGCCCAGGGCCGCCGCGGCCAGCGCCGCCAGGACCCGGTGGGGGGCGGAGAGGCCGGCCAGCCCGGGCGCGCGCGACGGGGCCGCGGGCACCGCCGCTGCGGTCGGCGGAAGTGCTCCTTCCGCAGGCTCGCGCTCGTTCGAATCCATCCCGTCCCGATCATCCGGCGTCCACAGGGTTGCCCACAGAGGTTGACACCCTACGGGCCGCCGTCTCACCATTGAAGAGGATGAACCGAACGATCGGTCGGTCGGGCGGACGGCACACTCTGACAGGGGACCGGGATGGTCGCAGTGACCCCGGAAACGGGCACGTCAGGCACGGTGGACGGCGCGGTGGACGGGCAGTCCGCGGACCTCGGCGCACAGCTCCGTGCCGACTTCGACGCCGCGGTGGCGGCGGACGAGCGCGTGGAGCCTCGGGACTGGATGCCCGAGGAGTACCGCGCCTCCCTGGTCCGCCAGATGGCGCAGCACGCCCACTCCGAGATCATCGGCATGCAGCCCGAGGCCAACTGGATCACCCGCGCGCCCTCCCTGCGCCGCAAGGCGATCCTGATGGCCAAGGTGCAGGACGAGGCGGGCCACGGCCTCTACCTCTACAGCGCCGCCGAGACCCTCGGCACCAGCCGCGACGAGCTGCTCGACAAGCTGCACTCGGGCAAGCAGAAGTACTCCTCGATCTTCAACTACCCCACCCTCACGTGGGCCGACGTCGGCGCCATCGGCTGGCTCGTGGACGGCGCGGCGATCACCAACCAGGTGCCGATCTGCCGCTGCTCCTACGGCCCCTACGCCCGCGCCATGGTCCGGATCTGCAAGGAGGAGTCCTTCCACCAGCGCCAGGGCTACGAGCTGCTCCTCGCCCTCTCGCGGGGCACCGAGGCCCAGCACGCCATGGCACAGGACGCGGTCGACCGCTGGTGGTGGCCCTCCCTGATGATGTTCGGCCCGCCGGACGACGAGTCGGCGCACTCGGCGCAGTCGATGGCCTGGCGGATCAAGCGGCACTCCAACGACGAGCTGCGCCAGCGCTTCGTGGACATCGCCGTCCCGCAGGCCGAGTCGCTGGGCCTGACCCTGCCCGACCCGGACATCAAGTGGAACGAGGAGCGCGGGCACTACGACTTCGGCGCCATCGACTGGGCCGAGTTCTGGGACGTCCTCAAGGGCAACGGCCCCTGCAACGAACAGCGGATCGGCCAGCGGCGCAGGGCGCACGAGGAAGGCGCCTGGGTCCGCGAGGCCGCCTCCGCCTACGCCGCGAAGCACACCAGCACCGGACGAGAGGTACAGGCATGACGCAGAACTGGCCCCTGTGGGAGGTGTTCGTGCGCTCGCGCCGCGGCCTCTCGCACACGCACGCGGGAAGCCTGCACGCCCCCGACGCGGAGATGGCCCTGCGCAACGCACGCGACCTCTACACGCGGCGCAACGAGGGCGTCTCGATCTGGGTGGTGCCCTCCACCGGGATCACCGCCTCCTCGCCGGACGAGCGGGACCCGTTCTTCGCCCCGTCGGCCGACAAGCCCTACCGGCACCCCACCTTCTACGAGATCCCCGAGGGGGTGCGCCACCTGTGAGCGCAGGCACCGACACCCGCACCGCGGCCGCCCTCGCCCTCGGCGACGACGCGCTGATCCTCTCCCACCGCCTCGGCGAGTGGGCGGGCCACGCCCCCGTCCTGGAGGAGGAGGTCGCCCTGGCCAACATCGCCCTGGACCTGCTCGGGCAGGCCCGTCTCCTGCTGTCCATGGCGGGCGACGAGGACGAGCTGGCCTTCCTCCGCGAGGAGCGCTCCTTCCGCAACCTCCAGCTGGTCGAACAGCCCAACGGCGACTTCGCCCACACCATCGCCCGCCAGCTCTACTTCTCCTTCTACCAGCACGAGCTGTACACGGAGCTGGCCGCGGGGGACGGGCCGTTCGCCCCGCTCGCGGCCAAGGCCGTGAAGGAGACCGCCTACCACCGGGACCACGCCGAGCAGTGGACGCTGCGCCTCGGCGACGGCACCGAGGAGAGCCGGACCCGGATGCGCACGGCGCTCGACGCCCTGTGGAAGTTCACTGGGGAGATGTTCCGGCCGGTCGAGGGCCTCGGCCTGGACGGGGCCGCCATGGAGGCCCTGGAGGCCCGCTGGCTGGCCGCGCTGGGCGACGTACTGGACCGGGCGGGGCTGACTCCGCCCGAGGGGCCGCGTACCGGCGCCTGGGCCGCCGGAGCCGGCCGCGAGGGGCTGCACACGGAGCCGTTCGGGCGGCTGCTCGCCGAGATGCAGCACCTGCACCGCAGCCACCCCGGAGCGTCATGGTGAGCGCCGGGGCCGGAACCACCCGCCTGGAGGCGGAGCTGGCCGAGCTGGCGGGTTCCGTCCCCGACCCCGAACTGCCCGTGCTGACCCTGGCCGAGCTGGGCGTCCTGCGCGGGGTGCGGATGCACGAGGACGGCCACGCCGAGGTGGTCCTCACCCCCACCTACACCGGCTGCCCGGCCATCGAGGCGATGTCCGCCGACATCGAGCGGGTCCTCACCGCCCACGGCATACCCGAGGTGCGGGTCACCACGGTCCTGGCCCCCGCCTGGTCCACCGACGACATCAGCGCGGAAGGCCGCCGCAAGCTGGCGGAGTTCGGCATCGCCCCGCCCCGCCCGCACGCCGCCGGCGGACCGGTCCCGCTCACGCTGTCGGTCCGCTGCCCCCACTGCGGCTCGACGGACACCGAGCTGCTCAGCCGCTTCTCCTCCACCGCGTGCAAGGCGCTGCGCCGCTGCGTGGCCTGCCGCGAACCGTTCGACCACTTCAAGGAGCTGTAGATGGCCGCACCCCGCCACGGCGCGTTCCACCCGCTGACGGTGGCGGAAGTCGACCGGCTCACCGACGACTCGGTGGCACTGACCCTCCGCGTCCCCGAGGACCTGCGCGAGGACTACCGCCATCTCCCCGGACAGCACCTGACGCTGCGCCGCCGCGCCGCCGAGGGCACCGAGGTCCGCCGGACCTACTCGATCTGCTCCGCCGCCCCGGCGCCCGACGGCCCCGGACCGGACCGGCTGCGGGTGGGCGTCCGCCTGGTGGAGGGCGGCGAGTTCTCCACGTTCGCGCACAAAGAGATCGCCGCCGGGGACGAGCTGGACGTGATGGTCCCGGCCGGGCGGTTCGTGCTGGACCCGGCCGCCGCCCCGCCGGCCGCGCACTACGCGGCGATCGTCGGCGGCAGCGGCATCACCCCGGTGCTGTCGATCGCCGCCTCGCTGCTGGCGGCCCGGCCCGACGCCCGGTTCTGCCTGGTGCGCAGCGACCGCACGGCGGCCTCGACGATGTTCCTGGAGGAGGTGGCCGACCTCAAGGACCGCTACCCCGACCGTTTGCAGCTGGTCACCGTCCTGTCCCGCGAGGAGCAGGAGGCCGGGCTGCCCTCGGGACGGCTCGACGAGGCCCGCCTGGTGTCCCTGCTTCCCGCGCTGCTGCCGGTCGCGGAGGTGACGGGCTGGTTCCTGTGCGGGCCCTACGGACTGGTGACCGGCGCCGAGCGGGCCCTGGCCGCGCTGGGCGTCGCACGGACGCGGGTGCACGAGGAGATCTTCCACGTCGAGGACACCGCTCCGCAGGTCGCCGCCCGCACCGTCGCGGCCCCGGCCCACGGCCGGGTGACCGCCCGGCTCGACGGCCGGTCGGGCACCTGGCCCGTCCAGGACGGCGAGTCCCTGCTGGACACCGTGCTGCGCAACCGCGCGGACGCCCCGTACGCCTGCAAGGGCGGGGTCTGCGGCACCTGCCGGGCCTTCGTGGTCTCCGGTGAGGTGCGGATGGACCGCAACTTCGCACTGGAGGCGGAGGAGACCGAGGCGGGGTTCGTACTGGCCTGCCAGTCCCACGCCATGACGGAGGACGTGGAGATCGACTTCGACCGGTAGGCCCCTGTCCCCGCGGCGCCCTCAGGGGCGCCGCGGGCCTGTCCAATTGCCCTCCCCTGCTCTATCTTGACGCACCGTCAGATCGGCAGTGGACGCGCACAGGAGGACAGGCAGTGGACTTCGCCTTCACCGAGGAACAGCAGGCCGCCGTCGAGGCCGCCAGGGCCGTCTTCGCCGACGTCGCCCCCGACGCCGTCCCCAGCCCGGCCCTCACGTCCGGCGCCGTCGCGGACGGGTTCGACCGGCCGCTGTGGAACAGGCTCGCCGCCTCCGACCTGCTGAGCCTCGTCCTCGCGGAGGAACACGGCGGTGCGGGCCTCGACACCATCGCCCTGTGCCTCGTCCTGCGCGAAGCCGCGAAGGTGCTGGCCCGGGTGCCGCTGCTGGAGCACTGCGCCACCGCCATGGCCGTCCAGGCCCACGGCAGCCCCGGGCTGGCGGCCGCCCTGCTGCCCGGCGCCGCAAGCGGCACCCTCGTCCTCACCGCCGCCGCACACGGCCGCACCGGTCACGACCCCGCCGAACTCGCCGTCACCGCGCGCCGCGAGGGCACCGACTGGCTCCTGGACGGAGTGCAGACCGCCGTGGCCTGGGCCCACGGCTGCGACTGGATCGCCGTACCGGCCCACAGCATCGCCGTACCGGCCCACAGCGGCGGGGGCGAGGCCGTCCTGGCCCTCCTGCCCCGCACCACTGCGGGGCTCACGCTCGCCGACCAGTACTCCACCAGCGGCGAGCGGCTCGCCGAACTCACCCTGGACGGGGTCCGGGCACCCGCCGCCCACGTGATCGACGCACCCGGCGCCTGGGACCGGCTCCGCCAGCTCCTGGCCACCGGCACCTGCGCCCTCGCCCTGGGTCTCGGCGAGGCCGTCCTCACCATGACCAGCCGGTACACCGGCGAGCGGGAGCAGTTCGGCTTCCCCATCGCCACCTTCCAGGCCGTCGCGGTACAGGCCGCCGACCGCTACATCGACCTGCGCGCCATGGAAGCCACCCTCTGGCAGGCCGCCTGGCGGCTCGACGCCGCGACCGGAGGGGCGGGCGGGCCGCTGCCCAGCGCCGGGGACGTCGCCGTCGCCAAGATCTGGGCCTCCGAGGGCGTACGCCGGGTCGTGCAGACCGCCCAGCACCTGCACGGCGGCTTCGGCGCCGACACCGATTACCCGCTGCACCGCTACCACGCCTGGGCCAAGCAGCTGGAGCTCCAGCTCGGCCCGGCCGCCGCGCACGAGGAGGCCCTGGGCGACCTGCTGGCCGCCCACCCCCTCGGCTGACACCCCGGAACGCGGAGGGAGGGCGGTCAGAGCACGAAGGCCGGCTTCCCGCTGTCCGTCACCATCGGACGCCCGGCACGGTCCCACGCCTGCATCCCGCCGTCCACGTTCACGGCCTCGATGCCCTGGCGCACCAGGTACTGGGTGACCTGCGCGCTCCGGCCGCCCACCCGGCACATCACGTACGCCGTGCGGCCGTCCGCGACCGCCTCCGTGACCTCGCCGAAGCGCGCCACGAAGTCGCTCATCGGGACGTGCAGCGCCCCCTCGACGTGCCCGGCCTCCCATTCGTCGTCCTCACGGACGTCGAGGACGAAACCATCGGCGGGCACCGACGCGGCGTCCACCGAGGGAAGCGGTCCGAGGTTCATCACAGTCGCCTTCTCTCTTCACGGATCTGGTCTGCCAACCTATCCGACGCCCCGGCCGGGCCGGCCTCATCCGGCGCTGTACGACGCCAGCTCCGCCTCGCGCTCCGAGACCTGCGCCAGCAGCTGCTCCGCGATCTCCTCCAGCAGCCGGTCCGGGTCGTCCGGAGCCATCCGCAGCATGGCGCCGATCGCACTGTCCTCCAGCTCCTTGGCCACGAGCGAGAGCAGCTCCTTGCGCTGGGCCAGCCACTCCAGGCGGGCGTACAGCTCCTCGCTCTCACTCGGCCCGGCCTCCTCGGGCGGCGGACCGGCCTCCCACTCCTCGGCCAGCTCGCGCAGCAGCCGCTCCTCACCGCGCCCGTAGGCGGCGTTGACCCGGGCGATGAACGCGTCGCGGCGGGTCCGCTCGGCCTCGTCCTGCGCCAGGTCCGGGTGGGCCTTGCGGACCAGCTCGCGGTACAGGCGGCGCACCTCCTCGGTGGGCCGTACCCGCTGCGGCGGCCGCACCGGCCGGTCGGTGAGCATCGCGGCGGCGTCGTCGGAGAGCCCGTCCGATCCCAGCCAGTCGTGGAACAGCTCCTCCACCCCCGGCATCGGCATGACCAGCGAGCGGGCCTCCTGGGCCCGCCGCAGGTCCTCGGGATCGCCGCTGCGGGCCGCCTTGGCCTCCGCGATCAGCGCGTCCAGCTCGTCGAGGCGCGAGTACATCGGCCCGAGCTTCTGGTGGTGCAGCCGGGAGAAGTTCTCGACCTCCACCCGGAAGGTCTCCACCGCGATCTCGAACTCGATCAGTGCCTGCTCGGCGGCGCGCACGGCGCGTTCCAGCCGCGCCTCGGGCCGCTCGTCAGCGGGAACGGCGGGCTCTTCGGGCGCGGTGTGTTCGGTCTGCTCGCTCACCCGGCCAGCCTACGGCCCGCCCCGGCGCGTGTTTCACGTGAAACACGCGCCGGGCCGCCGCCCGGCCGGAGCGGACGGCTCAGACCCCGAACTCCGCCGCGATCCGTCCCGAGCGCACCGCCGCCACCAGGTGCGCGTGGTCGGCCTCGCTCCGGTCGGCGTAGGCCACGGCGAAGCCGGCGATCGCCTCGTCCAGCTCCTCGTTCTTGCCGCAGTACCCCGCCAGCAGCCGCGGATCGGCGCTGTGCGCGTGCGCCCGGGCCAGCAGGGCACCGGTCATCCGGCCGTAGTCGTCGAACTGGTCCACGGCCAGCGCCGCCGGGTCCACGCTGCCCTTGCGGTTGCGGAACTGCCGGACCTGGTACGGACGCCCCTGGACGGTGGTCCAGCCCAGCAGGATGTCGGAGACCACCTGCATCCGCCGCTGCCCGGCCACCACCCGACGGCCCTCGTGCTCCTCCGGCGCCGCGTGGAAGCCGAGCCCGGGCAGGTACGGCAGCAGCACCGAGGGCCGCGCCTCCTTCACCTGGAGGACCAGCGGCTCCCCCCGGTGGTCCAGCAGCAGCACCACGTACGAGCGGGTGCCCACGCTGCCCGTGCCGACCACCCGGAACGCCACGTCGTGGATCGCGTACCGGGCCAGCAGCGGCAGCCGGTCCCCCGACAGGGTCGCCAGGTACGGACCCAGGGAGGCGGCCACGGCGGCCGCCTCCTCATCCCCGACCCGGCGCAGCACCGGCAGCGCGTCCACGAAGCGTCGCCCGCCGTCGGCCAGCACCTCCGTCGACCGGGCCGCGAACCGGGCGGAGGTGTTGTTGCGGGCCTTCTCCGAGACCCGCTCCAGCGTCCCCACGAGGTCCCGCGCGTCGGTGTGCGAGACGAGCTCCTCGTCGGCGATGGCGTTCCACGCGTCGAGCGCGGGCAGCTTCGCCAGCAGCCGCATCGTGCGCCGGTACGCGCCCACCGCGTCCCGCGCCGCCGCCAGGCAGGTGTCCTCGTCGGCCCCCGCCACCCGTCCGGCCAGCACCAGGGAGGTCGCCAGCCGCTTCACGTCCCACTCCCAGGGCCCGAAGACGGTCTCGTCGAAGTCGTTCAGGTCGATCACCAGCCGGCCCCGCGCGTCCCCGTACAGTCCGAAGTTGGCCCCGTGGGCGTCGCCGCAGATCTGCGCGCCCACCCCGGTCACCGGGCCGCCGGACAGGTCGTGCGCCATCAGTCCGGCCGCCCCGCGCAGGAAGGCGAAGGGGTTCGCGGCCATCCGGCCCACCCGTATCGGGGTCAGCTCGGCGACCCGCCCCACGTTGGACTCCTCCACCGCGCGCACGGCGTCCGGGCGCCCGGCGGGAGCCTCGAACCGCGCGTGCGCCGCGCGCGGTACGCGCAGCCGCAGCGCCCTCCCGGCCTCCTTGGGCGAGCCCGCCACGTTCCGCGGCGCGAAGCCCTCGACGCGCGGGATCCGCCCGCCGGACCGCCCCGCCGGACCGCCCGCCTCCGCGCCCGCCGCCTCAGCCGCCGCGTACTGCCCCGCCATCGCCACCATCCGCGCTGCCCCGCCCTGTTCGCGCCACACCGGCCACCACGTGGCCGGTCAAGTCCGGCAGACCGTACCTACAGCCCGGCGTCCCTGGCCAGCAGGGCGGCCTGAACCCGGTTCTCACACGCCAGCTTCGCCAGGATGCGGCTCACGTACGTCTTCACCGTCGCCTCGCTCATGTGGAGCCTGCGCCCGGCGTCCGCGTTGGACAGGCCTTCCCCCAGCAGCGCCAGCACGCCGCGCTCCCGCTCGCTCAGCTCCGCGACCCGCCGCCGGGCCTCCTCGCCGCGTCCCGCCGCCGGACCGGCCGCCAGCTGGTCCACCACGTGCCGGGTCGCGCCGGGCGAGAGGTACGCGTCCCCGGCCGCGGCCGCCCGCACGGCACCGATCAGCTCACCCGGCGCCGAGTCCTTCAGCAGGAACCCGGCACCGCCCTGGCTCAGCGCCCGCAGGACGTTCTCCTTCTCCCCGAAGGTGGTCAGGACCAGCGCCCGTACCGCCGGGGCGGCCCGCACGACCTCGGCCAGCGCCGTCAGACCGTCCATCACCGGCATCTGGATGTCCAGCAGCAGCACGTCCGGGGCGTGGGACAGCGCCAGCTCGACCGCCTCCCGGCCGTTGGACCCCTCGGCGACGACCTCGATGTCCGGAGCCGAGGTCAGGATCATCCTGATCCCGGCCCGGATCAGCGGCTCGTCGTCAGCGATCACCACTCTGATCACCTTGGCTGTCACCCGCGCTCCTACTGCTCGACCTCGTACGCCTGCTTGTCCACGAGCTTGCCGTCCCGGAAGCAGAACCGGAAAACGGTGTCCTCGGTCAGCTTCGAGGAATCGCTGGAGAGCAGCGCCAGGCAGTCCGACCCCTCCGGCCGCGGCGGCCCCTTGCGGTCCATCCCCGACGTCAGCACGCTGTCCCCGTCCGGCAGCCGCGACCGCACCGCCTGCTCGGACTCGCCCACGCGCACCGCGTCGTACTCCTCCTGGCTGATCATCGCCCTGCCCGCCGAGCCCACCAGCATCACCACCGCGGCCCCCATCACGATGACCAGCAGCACCATGGCCGCCACGGCGATCCCGCAGCCCATCGCCACACCGCCGGACCGGGTCCGCACCGGCGCCGTCAGCTCGCGGTCCAGCGCGGCCCAGTCCATCGGCGGCGCGTCCTTCATTGCCAGCGCCCTGGCCTGGGACCGCTGGCCGAAGTCGTCGGCCACGTCCTCGACGAGCCCGGCCGGCTCCGTCCCGTACGGCAGCACTCCCGCCACCCGGAACCCGCCGCCGTCGGTCGCCCCCGCGTGCACCATGCCGCCGACCAGCCGGGCCCGCTCCCGCAGCCCCGTCAGCCCCTGTCCGCCCGAGACGACCTCGCTGCCCGAACCCGCGCCGGCCGCCGGGCCGTTCGCGATCTCCACCACCAGCGAGTCGTCCTCGTACCGGAGTTCCACGGTGATCGCCGACCCCGGAGCGTGCTTGTAGGCGTTGGTCAGCGCCTCCTGCACGATCCGGTACGCCGCGTGGTCGCAGGCCGCGACCAGCGGCCGGGGCTTCCCCGCCGTGCCCAGCCGTACGTCGGTCCCCGCGGCCCGTGCCGCCTCCACGATGCCCGCGATGCCGGCCACCCCCCGTGCGGCCGGCTGCGCCTCCTCCGCCGGCGCCGGCGCCTCGACGCCGTCACGCAGGATCCCCACGACCTCCCGCAGCTCGTGCATGGCCGCCACCGAGGCCTGCCGCAGCACTCCCACCGCCTCGCGCTGGCGGTCGGTGAGCGCGGGGTCCACCTCCAGCGCCCCGGTGTGCACCGAGATCAGGGCCAGCTGGTGGCCCAGGCTGTCGTGCATGTCCTGGGCGATCCGCTGCCGCTCGCGCAGCCTGGCCTGCCCGGCGACCATGGTCCGCTCGCGCAGCAGCCGGTCGTTGCGCTCCTGGAGCGCGCTCAGCAGCGTCCGGCGCTGGTGCCAGTAGCGGCTGGCCAGGCCCGGCATGACGGTCGCCGCGAGGAACAGGAGCGTGGAGAAGACGACCACCAGCAACGGCCGCGTCTGCGCCCTCTGGTCGACGAGGGTCAGGCAGACCGCGGCGAGGAAGGCCAGCAGGAACGCCCCGAGCGCCCGGCCCACGCCGATGATCCGCCGGCCCGCGGACCAGCCCAGCAGCACCGTCACGAGGAACACCCCGGGCAGCAGCCCGCTCGCCGCGGAGCCCAGCACCAGCGTGGCCGCCGGCAGCCGCCGCCGCAGCAGCGTCAGCGACACCACGGTCACGACGCCGAGGACCGTCTTCAGTTCCGGGCTGTTGCTGAGTTCGTCGACGGCGATGCCGAGCAGCGCCATCACCGTGGCGATCGAGAGGTCCGCGGCCAGCGTGCGCCGGGTCCAGGGCTCCGGCCCCTTCAGCCAGTCCCAGCCCGCCCGTGTCCTCGCCTTGGCATCCACACGCCCGACCCTAGACACCGGCCCGCGCCACCGGCCTCCCCCTTTCGTCGCGCCCGGCACGACGAAAGTCGCGCGGAGGGGACGCCGGACGATGGAGCCGGACATGCGAGAAGCCCCGATCCGGATACCGGATCGGGGCTTCCCCGATGTGGGCGAGGGGGGATTTGAACCCCCACGTCCCGAAGGACACTGGCACCTGAAGCCAGCGCGTCTGCCGTTCCGCCACTCGCCCGAGCGGCGCCCCAGTGGTTCTTCCCTTTCGGGCCGTTCCCCTGGCGACGTCGAAACATTAGCACGTCAGACGGGGCGGATTGAAATCGCTTTCCCCGCCCCTCCCCACGACGACCGGGACGGCCACTCCCGCTGTCCGCTCCCGGTGCGGGACACTGTCCCCGGAGCACCCCTACGATCCCTTGTGAGCACCAACACTCCTGCGCGCAGGACCGAAGGGGAACCACCCGAATCCGCCACGCGTGGATACGATCAGTAAGCAGTACAGGGCGACAACGACGGAGGAGGTGCCCCATGGGAGTCCTGAAGCGTTTCGAGCAGCGACTCGAAGGTCTGGTGAACGGCACCTTCGCCAAGGTCTTCAAGTCCGAGGTCCAGCCGGTGGAGATCGCCGGTGCCCTCCAGCGGGAGTGCGACAACAACGCCACCATCTGGAACCGCGAGCGGACCGTCGTACCCAATGACTTCATCGTGGAGCTCAGCGCCGGCGACTACGAGCGCCTGAGCCCTTACTCCGGCCAGCTCGGCGACGAACTCGCGGGCCTCGTGCGCGACTACGCCAAGCAGCAGCGCTACAGCTTCATGGGCCCCATCAAGGTGCACCTGGAGAAGGCGGACGACCTGGACACCGGCCTCTACCGGGTCCGCAGCCGCACCCTCGCCTCCAGCACCTCCCAGGACTCCCCGCAGCCCGCCCAGGGCCGGCCGGGCGGATACGGCTACCCGCCCGCCGGTGCCCCGCCCATGCCGCCGGGCCCGCCCCCGGGCGGCCCCGGCGCCCGCTCCGGCGGCGCGCCCGCGGCTCCCGGTGCCCCTGGCGCCGTACGCCGCTGGATCGAGATCAACGGCACCCGCCACCAGATCTCGCGCCCCACGCTCGTACTCGGCCGAAGCACCGAGGCCGATGTGCGGATCGACGACCCCGGCGTCTCCCGCCGGCACTGTGAGATCCGGACCGGAACACCCCCGACGATCCAGGATCTCGGGTCCACCAACGGCATCGTGGTGGACGGACAGCACACCACCCGCGCTACGCTCCGCGACGGCTCGCGGATCGTCGTGGGCAGTACCACCATCATTTACCGGCAAGCCGAAGGGTGAAGCGGGGGCAATGTCAGAGCTGACCCTGACGGTCATGCGGTTGGGTTTCCTGGCCGTTCTGTGGCTGTTCGTCATCGTGGCCGTTCAGGTCATCCGCAGCGACCTCTTCGGTACGCGCGTCACCCAGCGCGGCTCACGCCGCGGCGGGGCCGCCGCGGGCGCGCCGCAGCAGACGGGGCGGCAGTCCGCGCCGCCCCAGCAGCGCCAGCGCAGGGGCGCGCCGACCAAGCTCGTCGTGTCCGAGGGCACCCTCACGGGCACCACGGTGGCCCTCGCCGGCCAGACGATCACGCTGGGCCGTGCCCACGACTCCACGATCGTGCTGGACGACGACTACGCCTCCAGCAGGCATGCCAGGATCTACCCCGACCGTGACGGCCAGTGGATCGTCGAGGATCTCGGGTCCACGAACGGCACGTACCTCGACCGGACCCGGCTGACCACCCCGACGCCCATTCCGCCGGGCGCCCCGATCCGCATCGGCAAGACCGTCATCGAGCTGCGGAAGTAGTACGAGAATGAGCGAGCGGAGCGAGCGAGCCGCGGCGGTCCGTCCCACCGGGGGCACGGACCCGAGCGCGCTCCCGACCGGAGGGTGGGCAGTGTGGCTCGAGACCGGTTGTACCCCGAGGCGTCGACAGGGCAGGTGCGCATGAGTCTGTCCCTGCGGTTCGCCGCCGGATCGCACAAGGGGATGATCCGCGAGGGCAACGAGGACTCCGGCTACGCCGGTCCCCGGCTCCTCGCCGTCGCCGACGGCATGGGAGGCCAGGCAGCCGGCGAGGTCGCCAGCTCCGAGGTCATCTCCTCGCTCGTCCAGCTCGACGACGACGTCCCGGGCTCCGACATCCTCACCGCCCTCGGCATCGCCGTGCAGCGCGCCAACGACCAGCTGCGCGTGATGGTCGAGGACGACGCCCAGCTCGAGGGCATGGGCACCACGCTCACCGCCCTGCTGTGGACCGGCCAGCGCCTCGGCCTGGTCCACGTCGGCGACTCCCGCGCCTACCTGCTGCGCGACGGCGTCCTCACGCAGATCACCCAGGACCACACCTGGGTGCAGCGCCTGGTCGACGAGGGACGGATCACCGAGGAGGAGGCGACGACCCACCCGCAGCGCTCCCTCCTGATGCGGGCGCTCGGCAGCGGCGACGTCGTGGAGCCCGACCTCTCCATCCGCGAGGTCCGGGCCGGCGACCGCTACCTGATCTGCTCCGACGGCCTGTCCGGCGTGGTCTCCCACCAGACCCTGGAGGAGACCCTCGCCGACTACCACGGCCCGCACGAGACGGTGCAGTCCCTGATCCAGCTCGCCCTGCGCGGCGGCGGTCCGGACAACATCACCTGCATCGTCGCCGACGTCCTCGACACCGACAGCGGCGACACCATGGCCGCCCAGCTCAACGACACCCCGGTCGTCGTGGGCGCGGTGGCCGAGAACCAGCACCAGCTCTTCGACGGCAACGCCATGCAGACCCCGGCCGGCCGTGCCTCGGGCCTCGGCCGCCAGGCCCCGCCGCCCTCCGGTGCCTTCGGGCCTCCCGGCAGCGGCGAAGCCCCCGGCTACGGATACCCCGACCAGAGCCAGGGCGGCGCACTGGGCAGCTTCGGCGAAGCCGAGGCCTACGACGCCGACGGCTCGTACGAGGACACGTACGACCACCCGCGCAAGCGGCGCGGCAAAGGGCGCAAGTGGACCACGCGCACGCTGATCCTGCTGCTCGTGGCCGGTGTCGTCGGCGGCGGCCTGTACGCGGCGCACCGCTGGACGCAGACCCAGTACTACGTCGGCGTCAAGGGCGACCACGTCGCGCTGTACCGCGGCATCAGCCAGAACCTCGCCTGGATCCACCTGTCGCAGGTGGAGACGGACCACCCCGAGATCGAACTGAAGTACCTGCCGCCCTTCAAGCGCAAGCAGGTCGAGGCCACCATCAGCGAGGAAAGCCTCGAGGGCGCGCGCAAGAAGATCGAAGAGCTCGGAACCCAGGTCTCCGCCTGCAAGCAGGACGAGGCCCGCCGTGCTTCCGAAGCCCAGGGCAACCAGACGCCCGGCCCCAGCCTGACTCCCGCGGAGCAAGCTGTCGTCGGTCAGTGCGAAAAGCAGTAGACATACGCGGGCACAGGGGGCCTGCCACACCATGAGCGTTGTCACCAACACGACCACCATCGGCGCCATCGAGGCGCCGAGCCGGCGGAACACCGAGCTCCTGCTGCTCGCCTTCGCCGTGGTCATCCCGATCTTCGCCTACGCCAACGTGGGCCTGTCGATCCACGGCGAGCTGCCCCCGGGCATGCTGCTCTACGGACTCGGCTTCGCCGTCCTCGCCGGGATCTCCCACCTCGTCGTACGCCGCTACGCCAAGTACGCCGACCCGCTGCTGCTGCCGATCGCGACCCTGCTCAACGGGCTCGGCGTCGTCCTGATCTGGCGCCTGGACCAGTCGGAGCGGCTGCAGAACCTCGCCAAGCGCAGCTTCGGCACCTTCTCGGAGTCCGCGCCGCGCCAGATGATGTACACGGGGCTCGCCATCGCCCTGTTCTCCGTCGTGCTGCTGGTCCTCAAGGACCACCGCGTGCTCCAGCGGTTCACGTACATCTCGATGGCCGGGGCCCTGGTCCTGCTGATCCTGCCGGTCATCCCGGGTCTGGGCGCGGACGTCTTCGGCGCCAAGATCTGGATCAGCGTCGGCGGTTTCTCGATCCAGCCCGGTGAGTTCGCCAAGATCGTCATCGCGATCTTCTTCGCCGGCTACCTGATGGTCAAGCGCGACGCCCTGGCCCTGGCCAGCCGCCGCTTCATGGGCCTCTACCTGCCGCGCGGCCGCGACCTCGGCCCGATCCTGATGATCTGGGCGATGAGCCTGCTCGTCCTCGTCTTCGAGAACGACCTCGGCACCTCGCTGCTCTTCTTCGGCATGTTCGTGATCATGCTGTACGTGGCCACCGAGCGGACCAGCTGGATCGTCATCGGTCTGCTCATGTCGGTCGGCGGCGCCACCGTCGTCGGCGCCACGGCCAGCCACGTCAAGGCCCGCGTCACCGCCTGGCTGGATCCCTTCGCCTGCTACAGCACCTCCGGCGCCTGCGAGCAGGTCGGCCAGTCGATCATGAGCTTCGGTTCCGGCGGGGTGCTCGGCACCGGCTGGGGCCAGGGCAACTCGGACCTGATCGGCTTCGCCGCCAACTCCGACTTCATCTTCTCGACGGTCGGCGAGGAACTCGGCCTCACCGGCGTCATGGCCTTCCTCCTGCTCTACGGCCTGATCATCGAGCGGGGCGTGCGCACCGCGCTCGCCGCCCGCGACCCCTTCGGCAAGCTGTTCGCCATCGGGCTCTCCGGCGCCTTCGCCCTCCAGATCTTCGTCGTCGCCGGCGGAGTCATGGGCCTCATCCCCCTCACCGGCATGACCATGCCCTTCCTCGCCTCCGGCGGTTCCTCCGTCCTCGCGAACTGGGTGCTCATCGCCATCCTCATCCGGATCAGCGACACCGCACGCCGACCTGCCCCGGCCCCCGCCCCGTCCCCCGACTCCGAGATGACCCAGGTGGTCCGCCCGTCATGAACAAGCCCCTGCGCCGCATCTCGCTGTTCTGCGGGCTGCTCGTCCTCGCGCTGCTGATCCGGACCAACTGGCTGCAGTACGTCCAGGCCGAGGAACTCAGCACGCGCAAGGAGAACCGCCGGGTCCAGATCGCCCAGTACGCCACCGAACGCGGCAACATCATCGTCCAGGGCCAGCCGATCACCGGGTCCGCCGTCACCGACGGCAGCGACTACAAGTTCAAGCGGACCTACACCGACGGCCCGCTGTGGGCGCCCGTCACCGGCTACGCCTCGCAGGCCTTCGGCTCCACGCAGCTGGAGTCGCTGGACGACGGCATCCTCACCGGCAACGACGACCGGCTCTTCTTCGACCGCACCATCGGCATGTTCACGGGTGAGAAGAAGCAGGGCGGCAACGTCATCACCACCCTGAACGCCGCCGCACAGAAGGCCGCCTTCGAGCAGCTCGGCAGCAAGAAGGGGGCCGTCGCCGCGATCGACCCGCGCACCGGCGCCATCCTGGCCCTGGTCAGCACCCCCTCGTACGACCCGTCCAGCTTCGCCGGGAACTCCAAGGCCGACGAGAAGGCCTGGGTCGAGCTGAAGGACTCCGAGGACAAGAAGCTCGTCAACCGCGCCCTGCGCGAGACGTACCCGCCGGGCTCCACCTTCAAGGTGGTCACGGCCGCCGCCGCGCTGGAGCACGGCGTGGTCACCGACATCAACGCCCCGACGGACACCCCCGAGCCGTACATCCTGCCCGGCACGCGCACCCCGATGGTCAACCACGCGACCGGCTGCGAGAAGGCGACGCTGAACTTCGCCCTCCAGGTCTCCTGCAACTCGGTCTTCGCGAACCTCGGCGACAAGGTCGGCCGCGACAAGATGGTCGACACGGCCCAGAAGTTCGGCTTCAACAACGACAAGATCGATACCCCGGTCCGCGCCTTCGCCAGCGTCTACGACAAGACCATGGGCCGGGACGGCAACGCGCAGAGCTCCATCGGCCAGTTCAACACCGCGGCCACCCCGCTCCAGATGGCCATGGTCACCGCCGCGATCGCCAACGACGGCAAGCTGATGAAGCCGTACATGGTGGAGGAGCTGACCGCGCCCAACCTCGACACGATCGAGAAGCACGAGCCGTCGGAGATGAGCCGGCCCCTCAGCGCCGCGACCGCGCAGAAGGTCCAGCAGATGATGGTCAACGTCGTCGAGAACGGCACCGGAACCAAGGCGCAGATCAAGAACGTCAAGGTGGGCGGGAAGACCGGTACCGCCCAGCACGGAGAGAAGAACGCCAAGCGCCCCTACGCCTGGTTCATCTCCTACGCCGAGCTCCCCGACGGCACCTCCCCGGTGGCCGTGGCCGTCGTGATCGAGGACAGCAGCGCCGACCGTGAGGACATCAGCGGCGGCGGCCTGGCCGCGCCGGTCGCCAAGGCCGTCATGGAAGCCGTCCTGAAGAACAAGGGATGAGCCGAGACAGGATCCGAGCGCTCGGTACCGGTCCGATATCAGCCTGTGGTCACGAACCGATCACCGACGATCGGCCGGTAGCCTTGCCGCGAACAGCACACCGCCGGACCACACGCCGGTGCGGTCGGGACTGACGGAGAGGGCTGCAACGTTATGGAAGAGCCGCGTCGCCTCGGCGGCCGGTACGAGCTGAGCCACGTGCTCGGCCGCGGTGGCATGGCCGAGGTCTACCTCGGTCACGACACCCGGCTCGGCCGTACCGTAGCCGTCAAGACCCTGCGTGCCGACCTCGCCCGCGACCCGTCCTTCCAGGCCCGGTTCCGCCGCGAGGCCCAGTCGGCCGCGTCGCTGAACCACCCGGCGATCGTCGCCGTCTACGACACCGGCGAGGACTACGTCGACAACATCTCCATCCCGTACATCGTGATGGAGTACGTCGACGGCTCGACCCTGCGCGAGCTGCTGCACTCCGGCCGCAAGCTGCTCCCCGAGCGCACCCTCGAGATGTGCATCGGCATCCTCCAGGCCCTCGAGTACTCGCACCGCGCCGGCATCGTCCACCGCGACATCAAGCCCGCCAACGTCATGCTCACGCGCACCGGCCAGGTCAAGGTCATGGACTTCGGCATCGCCCGGGCCATGGGCGACTCCGGCATGACCATGACGCAGACGGCCGCCGTCATCGGCACCGCCCAGTACCTCTCCCCGGAGCAGGCCAAGGGCGAGCAGGTCGACGCGCGTTCCGACCTCTACTCCGCCGGCTGCCTGCTCTACGAGCTGCTGTGCGTCCGGCCCCCCTTCGTCGGCGACTCCCCGGTGGCCGTCGCGTACCAGCACGTGCGCGAGGAGCCCCAGCCGCCGTCGAACTTCGACCCCGAGATCACGCCGGTGATGGACGCCATCGTCCTCAAGGCCCTGGTCAAGGACCCCGACTACCGTTACCAGTCCGCGGACGAGATGCGGGCCGACATCGAGGCCTGCCTCGAGGGCCAGCCCGTCGCCGCGACCGCCGCCATGGGCGCCGCCGGTTACGGCTACCCGGACCAGGGCGGCTACGGACACCAGGGCTACGACCAGCCCACCACGGCCCTGCGTTCCCCGGACGCCGGCCAGACCTCGATGATGCCGCCGATGCCCCCCGGGGGCGGCGACGGCGGCTACGGGTACGACAACCAGGGCCACGGCGGCTACGACCAGGGTCACGGCCGCCGCCAGCAGAAGAAGAGCCGCGCCTCGACGATCCTGCTGGCCCTGGCGGCCGTTCTCGTCCTGGTCGGCGCGATCCTGATCGGCCGGACCCTCTTCAGCGAGACCGCCGACAACCGCCCGGCCGTGCCCAAGCTCGTCGGCCAGACCTTCGAGCAGGCGCAGGGCAGCGGCAAGAACATGGGCCTCCCGGTGGAGAAGGCGGGGGAGGAACCCTGCGCGGACCAGCCCAAGGGCAACGTCTGCTCGCAGGACCCGGCCCCCGACACCAAGGTCGACAAGGGCACCACGATCAAGGTGAAGGTGTCCACGGGCCCCGTCAAGGTGGCGGTCCCCGACGTCCTGCGCCTGAAGTTCGAGGATGCCGAATCGACGCTCAAGAGCAAGAAGTTCCAGGTCGAGAAGAAGCTCGTCGAGAACGACAACGCCTCCCCCGGCACCGTGGTGGAGCAGAACCCCAAGAGCGGCAGCCAGGCGGACCAGGGTTCGGTGATCACCCTCCAGGTCGCCAAGGAAGTCGCCAAGGGCGTCGTCCCCGACCTCAAGGGCCTGAGCAAGGCGGCCGCGGCCAAGGCGCTCTCGGACGCCAAGCTGAAGCTCGGCAGCACCACGGAGGTGGACTCGCCGGGAGCCCCGCCCCAGACGATCGTCGCGCAGCAGTACCAGCCCGGCATCGAGCTCGCCAAGGACACCCCGGTCAACGTCAGCATCTCCAAGGCCGCCTCGGCGGCGCCGACGGTGGTACCCCCGCTCACGGGGCAGACGGTGGCCCAGGCCAAGCTGACGCTCCAGGCGAGCAACCTCGTCTTCGGCGCGGTCCTGGCCGGCTCGACCGATGACAACGCGGTGGTCATCGACTCCAACCCGCCCGTCGGCAGCCAGGTGCCGGGCGGCACGGTGATCAACGTCCGCACCGCCAAGCCGCAGGACGGCGGCCAGCAGGACGGCGGAGGCCTCTTCGGAGGCCTGACCGGCGGCAACCGCCGCTAGGACGCCGGTCCCCGCCCCGCCGCCGCGACCGGACTGTTTCACGTGAAACAGCTGCCGGAAACAGCTGCCGGAAACAGCTACGGGATCAGCGCAGTTCGGCCGGCTTGGTGCGCTTCTCGTCGACCTTCTCCGTCCGCACGAGCTCGCCCCAGACGATGTACCGGTACTTCGAGGTGTAGACCGGCGTGCAGGTCGTCAGGGTGATGTAACGGCCCGGGGAGGTCTTCCCCGACTCCTTCGGGACCGGGTTGATCACACCCGTGTTGTACTTCGAGGTCTGGGCCAGCTCGGCGAAGACCTTGTAGACGTACCAGGTGTCCTTGGTCTCGAAGACGATCGAGTCGCCGTTCTTCACCTTGTCGATGTTGTGGAACTTCGCCCCGTGCCCGTCGCGGTGCGCGGCCAGCGCGAAATTGCCCTGGGCGTCCCAGGGCAGCCCGGACTTCACCGGCTCCGTGTAGTAGCCGGCCACGCCGTCGTTCAGGACGTCCGGCGCCGTGCCCTGCTTGACCAGCACCTCGCCGTTCTTCATCGTCGGTACGTGCAGGAAGCCGATCCCGTCCTCGGTGTCCAGGGCACCCGGCTGCGCGGGAGCACTCGCCGAGGGCGCGGGGCCCTGCCAGCGCTGGCGGATCTCGTCGCCGCGCGCGGAGGCCTGCCGGTCGGCGAGGACGTTGGTCCACCAGAGCGAGTACGCCACGAACAGGCCCAGGACCAGGCCTCCCGTGATCAGGAGCTCTCCCAGCAGGCTCAGGGCCCCGGCGACCACACTGCGGTCGGCGGGCTGCTGCGCGGAGCGGCGACGGGCACGAGACACTGCGGATTCGTCCTTACGGGCTGGTCAGTGCGGGCGGGGCGCCCTGGTTTCGGGGGCGTTCATCGGCCATCCTGCCCCATACGATCATCCGGTAGGTGCTGGTGAACTCCGGGGTGCAGGTCGTCAGCGTGATGTACCGGCCGGGTCCGGTGAATCCGGAGCCCTCCGGCACCGGCTTGATCACGGCCACGTTGGCCGGGGAGGTCTGCGGCAGCGCGGAGGTCACCTGGTACGTGTAGTAGGCGTCCCGGGTCTCCACGACGATCGCGTCCCCCGGAACCAGCTGGTTGATGTAGCGGAACGGTTCCCCGTGCGTGTTGCGGTGTCCGGCGACCGCGAAGTTGCCCTGCCGGTCGGAGGGCATCGCCGTCTTCAGCGCGCCCTCGCCGTAGTGGCCGACCATCCCCTTGTCGAGGACCTTCGCCTTGCTGATCCCCTCGGCCACCGGCACCTTGAGGTCCAGCTTCGGGATGTGCATGATCGCGAACCCCTGGCCGGGCTCGAAGGCGGCCGCCGGGGGCGGCGCACCCGTCCCCGCAGGGCGCTCCCAGGTCTGCTCGAGCGAGCCCGCGGCGCCGTCCGCCGCCCGCTCCGCCAGGACGTTCGTGTACCAGAGCTGGTAGGTGACGAAGAGCAGCATCACCACCCCGGCGGTGATGAACAGCTCGCCTGCGGCCCTGCTGAGCACCACCACCGGACCGCCGGAGCGCGGGCGGGCGCGCCTGCGGCCCCGGCCGCTCCCGCCGCGCCTGCGGGCGCGTGCGTGCGAGCGCTTCGCGGCCTCCTGCGCTGCCTTGCGCCGCGCGGCCCGGCCCTCGCTGGGCACGGACGGCGCGACCGCCGTCACGCGACGGCCTTGCCCACCACCGGGGCCAGCCCCACCGACCGCTCGACGGCGCCGGCGTCACCGCAGCGCACCAGCCAGTTCGCGAGCATCCGGTGCCCCCACTCGGTCAGCACCGACTCGGGGTGGAACTGGACGCCCTCCACATCGTGCTCCCGGTGCCGCAGGCCCATGATGATCCCGTCCTCGGTGCGCGCGGTCACCTCCAGCACGTCGGGCAGGGTCCGCGGCTCGGCCGCGAGGGAGTGGTAGCGGGTCGCGGTGAAGGGCGACGGCAGTCCGGCGAAGACGCCGACGCCCTCGTGGACCACGGGCGAGGTCTTGCCGTGGAGCAGCTCGGGCGCGCGGTCCACCACGCCCCCGTAGGCGACCGCCATGGACTGCATGCCGAGGCAGACGCCGAAGACGGGGACGCCCGTGCCGGCGCAGTGCCGGACCATGTCCACGCAGACGCCCGCCTCTTCCGGCGTACCGGGCCCGGGCGAGAGGAGGACGCCGTCGAAGCCGTCCTGGGCGTGCGCGAGCTCCACCTCGTCGTTGCGCAGCACCTCGCATTCGGCGCCGAGCTGGTAGAGGTACTGGACCAGATTGAAGACAAAGCTGTCGTAGTTGTCGACAACCAGAATGCGCGCGCTCACGGAGTGGCTCCCGATCCCTCGTCCACCGTCACGTCGTTGAACGGAAGGAGCGGCTCGGCCCACGGGAACACGTACTGGAACAGCACGAACACCACCGCCAGGACCAGTACGAGAGAGATCAGCGCGCGCACCCACGCGTTGCCCGGCAGATGCCGCCAGATCCAGCCGTACATTCCGTCTGTTTCCTTCGTCGTCCACGTTGGTTCCTCGTACCGCGGGGGCGGTACCGCACCAGCCTAAGGGCCGGGGGGCCGCGGCGGGGGCCGGCGGGCCAATCACCCGTTTCCGGCGGGGGCGGCGGCCCGGGTTCCGGTGAGCTCCGCCCAGACGACCAGCCGGTGGCTGTGGCCCCACTCGGGTTCGCAGGTGGTCAGGGTGAGGTACTTGCCGGGGGTGGCGAACGGCGAGCGGCGCGGCACCGGGGCGACCACCCCGGTCTCGGTGGGCAGGACCCGCAGCGGAGCGGCCCGGACGGTGTACGTGTACCAGCCGGTCGCGTCCCGGACGGTCACGGTGTCCCCGGGGCGCAGCTGGGGGACGTCCTTGAAGGGGTCGCCGTAGGTGCGCCGGTGTCCGGCCACCGCGAAGTTGCCGTCCCCGCCGGGGCGGGCCGAGCCGGTGTAGTGGCCCAGGCCCTTCTTCAGCGGTCCGGGGTCGGTGCCCTCCAGGACGGGCCGGCTCCAGTCCTTGCCGAAGCGGGGGACGTACAGCTCGGCGAAGGCGCGGCCGGGCGGGTAGGACGCCGGCCCCTGCCGTGCCGGGGACTCCTCCGGAGCCGGAGCCGGAGCCGGGACCGGAGCCGGAGCCGGGACCGGAGCCGGAGCGGCCGCCCCGGCCGCCGCCCAGCGGTCGTGCAGCCGGTCCCGCTCGTCCTGCGCCGCCCGGTCGGCCTTGACGCCGGTCCACAGCAGGACGTACGCCACGAACAGCACGATCAGCGTCCCGGCCGTCAGGCACACCTCGCTGAACGTCCGCACCACCAGGCGCAGTACGACGTCAGGACGCGGCGGACTCCAGCGGCTTCGCATAGTGGAGGTCCACTGTGCCCGAGTAGCCGGGCAGTGTCAGCCTCTTCTCCTCGTCCACCTTCCAGCCGAGCCCGTACGCGTTGACGTACAGCTGGTAGTTCTGGATGGCCGGGGAGGCCGCGAGGGCCTTGCGCAGCGCGCCGGGGTCGCCGACGGCGGAGATCTTGTAGGGGGGCGAGTACACCCGGCCCTGGAGGATCAGCGTGTTGCCGACGCAGCGGACCGCGCTGGTGGCGATCAGCCGCTGGCCCATCACCTCGATGCCGCCGGCGCCGCCCAGCCACAGGGCGTTCACCACGGCCTGGAGGTCCTGCTGGTGGATCACCAGGTCGTTGGGCTGCGGTTCGGGGACTCCGGGGACGCGCGCGGTGGCGTTGGGCGGCGCGTCGTTGAGGGTGACGGTCAGGCCCTTGCCGGTGAGCTCCTCGGTGCCCGAGGCGGCGCGCAGGGCGGCGAGCCTGGCCTCCTCTGCCTTGGTGCTGCCGTTGTCGCGTTCGGCGAGGGCGTCCACCTGGGCGCGGGCGCCGGCGGCGCTCTTCTCCAGCTCGGCGTTCTTGGCGCTGCGCTCGTGGATGAGGTCGGACAGCTTCAGGAGCGAGGCGTCCGTGCGGATGTTCGTACCCTTGGAGGTGTTGAAGCTGGTGACGAAGATGAGCCCGGCGAGGGCGAAGACGGCGGCCGTCAGCAGCCGGGCGGGCCTGGCCCGGCGGCGGGGGGCACCCGTGGAGGAGTCGTCGGAATCGCGCAACGTACCCTTCTCCTTCAACGCCAGAGGTCCACTACGCTAACGGACGCCCGGGGCAGGCAAGGTCCCCCAGCGCATCGACAGGAGAGCCCCTCGTGCCGAAGTCACGTATCCGCAAGAAGGACGATTACACGCCGCCGCCGGCGAAGCAGGCGCAGGCGATCAGGCTGACCAACCGCAGCTGGGTCGCCCCGGTCATGCTGGCCTTCTTCCTCATCGGTCTCGCGTGGATCGTGGTCTTCTACGTGACCGACACCCAGCTGCCGGTGGAGGCGCTGGGCAACTGGAACATCGTGGTCGGCTTCGGTTTCATCGCGGCCGGTTTCGGTGTCTCCACCCAGTGGAAGTAGCGCCACGCACCATACCGGCGCAGCCGGTCGGCGCAAGCTCTCCCCATGAGTTATCCACAGCGTCATCCACACCTGAGGAAAAGACAGAAGATCTGTGGATAACTCTGTGGAGAGTTGACGCCGGTGTGATCAGGTGAGTGCGGCCGTCCGGACGATCACCAGCGCCACGGCCAGCAGGAACACCGCCGCACAGGCCACCGTCTGGACGAGTGCCCGCCCGCGCCCCGTGGCGGGCACGAGCAGCCCCAGGGCGACCAGTGCGCCGGTCACCAGGCCGCCGATGTGCGCCTGCCACGACACGGACAGGCCGATGGGCGCGAAGGTCACGAACAGCATGAGCCCGAGCGTCATCAGCACCGGCCGCAGCTCGTAGCGGAGCCGGCGGGCGAGCACCACGGTGGCGCCGAGCAGGCCGCAGACGGCGCCGGAGGCCCCGAGGGTGGGGGTGTTCGGCGCGGTCAGCAGATAGACGAGGGCGCTGCCGCCCAGCCCCGACAGCAGGTAGAGCGCGAGGTAGCGGGCGCGGCCCAGGGCCGCCTCCAGCGGTCCGCCGATCACCCACAGGGCGAGCATGTTGCTGACGACGTGCCACCACTCGACGTGCAGGAACACCGAGGTCAGCAGCCGGTGGTACTGCCCGGTGGAGACCCCTTCGACGGGCGCCCCGGCGTACTCGACGTAGCGGCCGAGCAGCTCCAGCCGCAGCGCCAGCCCCGGCACCGCCAGGACGGCGAGGAACACCGCCGCGTTGATCCCGATGAGGACCTTGGTGACGAGCTGGGGATCGGCGGTCACCAGTCCGCCCGCGACCGTGCGCGGGGCGTTGGCCGCGGGGGAGTGCCCGGTCCCCGAGCCGCCCCTGACGCACTCGGGGCACTGGAAGCCCACCGAGGCGCTGATCATGCACTCGGGGCAGATGGGCCGCTCGCAGCGGGTGCAGCTGATGCCCGTGTCGCGGTCCGGGTGGCGGTAGCAGCCCGGCAGCCGGTCGGTGTCCATCGGTCCCCTCGGTCGGCGGCGGGCGGGGCGTGCGCCCCGCCGGTCCAGTACACACCGAGTACGGACGGACGGGGTCCGAAGGTTCCCGCCCCGCCGCCCCGCCGGTCAGCGCCGCTCGACGGAGACCGACTGGATGATGACGTCGTCGAGCGGCCGCTCGGTGCGCGGGTTGGTGGCGCCGGAGGCGATGGCGTCCACCACCTTGCGGCTGGCCGCGTCGGTGACCTCCCCGAAGATGGTGTGCTTGCGGGTCAGCCAGGCCGTGGGGGCGACCGTGATGAAGAACTGCGAGCCGTTCGTGCCCGGGCCGGCGTTGGCCATGGCCAGCAGGTAGGGCTTGGTGAAGGCCAGGTCGGGGTGGAACTCGTCGGCGAACTGGTAGCCGGGGCCGCCCGTGCCGTTGCCGAGCGGATCACCGCCCTGGATCATGAAGCCGCTGATGACGCGGTGGAAGACGGTGCCGTCGTAGAGCGGGGCGGTGGTCTTCTGGCCGTCCGTGGGGCGGGTCCACTCACGCGCGCCCGTGGCGAGCTCGACGAAGTTCCGGACCGTCTTGGGAGCGAAGTTCTCCAGCAGCTCGATCTCGATGTCGCCTTTGTTGGTCTTCAGGGTGGCGTAGAGCTTCTCGGCCACGGGTCTGCCTTCCCTCGTCATCACTGTCGGCCCGATCCTCCCACGGAGGGCAGAACTCCACGGAAATCCTCCACCCGTATGCCCTGTCACGCATGCGCCGGCAGCGCGGTGACAGGCATGATCCGACAAAGGGTGGAAAGGTGAACTGTGTCCGCCACCGAGGAGGAGGATCCCGTGACCCGCAAGGACAGCGTGCGCCTGGCCGCCGAGAACGCCAGGGACGCCGTGAAGCACGCAGCGGAAGTGGTGGCGCCGTACGCGGGAACCGCCATGGACGCGGCCGCCCACTACGCCCACGAGGCGAACGAGCGACTGGCGCCGAAGGTCTCCCACGCGGCCGGCCAGGCCTCGATGCACGCGCGCGCGGCGTACGACAGCCACCTCCATCCGAGGATGCAGGCGGCGCGCACGCACGTACCCCCGAACGTGGACCGGGCCGCGGTGAAGGCCGCCCACCACACGCGCCTGGCCGCGCGCCAGGCGGCCGACTACACGGCGCCCCGGATCGAGAGCGCGATCGCCGCGAGCCGGCCGGTGGCCGAGGAGGCCGCGTCCCGCTCGACGGCCGCGCTCGCGGCGCTGCGCGGGCAGGTGTCGGCCAAGGAGGTGCGACGGCTGGTCCGCCGGCACGAGCGCCGGGCGCGGTACGGCCGGTGGGTCAAGGGCGCCGCGCTGGTCGGGCTGCTGGCGGGCGGCGCCTTCGCGGCGTGGAAGTGGTGGGACCAGCAGTCGAACCCGGACTGGCTGGTGGAACCCCCGGCGGCCACCGAGCTGTCGGCCCAGGACGCGGCGCCGGCCGGCGGCCTCGACGAGGAGCTGGCGGAGAAGGAGCTCGCGGAGAAGGAGCGCGAGGCGAACGGCGGCAAGAACACCTGACGTCCGCCCGCGCGCGCAAGGGGCCCGGATCCGCTCGGCGGATCCGGGCCCCTTCGTTCGTCAGGCAGCGGTGACGACCCGGCCTAGCCGGGCAGGGTCAGCACCATCCCGGGGCGGATCAGGTCCGGGTTCGAGCCGACCACCCCCCGGTTCATCGCGTACAGCTCGCGCCAGCGGGCCTCGTTGCCGAGTTCGTGGCGGGCGATGGCGGAGAGGGAGTCGCCCGGCTTGACGGTGTACGTGCGCTTCTTGGCGGCGGGCGCGGGCTTGGCAGGCGCGGGCTTGGCCGGCGCGGACTTGGCGGGCGCGGACTTCGGCGGCACCGGCTTGGGCGACACCGACTTGGGGGGAACCGGCACGGCCTTGTGCGCGGCCGAGGCGGGGCTCGGCGTGGCGGGCGTCGTCGGTGGGGCCGCCGCGGGCGGCGCCTTGGGCGGCGCGGCGGCGGCCATCCGCTCGGCCGCCGCCCTGGTGGCGGAGGCGGCGTCCGCGTAGGAGTCCGCGTACGGGGAGCCCGCGTCGGAGCCGGTCTTCGGCCCCTGCCGCTCCGTCTGCCGTCTCGCCTTCTCGGCGGCCTCGTCCTGCTTCTTCTTGTCCGACTTCAGGAAATCGAAGAGTCCCATCGCGTGCGCCTCCGGCGTGCTGTTGCCCCCTGGCCTCATGGCCTCACCCCACTGTCGGTCACCCTCTGCCGTTCGGCCCCGTGACCGGTCCGTACGGGGGACCCCGCCCCGGCGGCTACCGCTGCCGGGCCCGGCGGGCCGGGCGGGGGCCCTCGGCGGGCACGCCCAGCGGCCCCTGCGCGAGGCGGCCGAGGACCCGCAGCAGACACGCGCGGTCCTCTTCGGAGAGGTCGGCGAGGGCGTCGGCGTGGACCTGGTCGACGATCCGCCGGCTCTCCACCGACAGGGCGGCCCCCTTCTCGGTGACCACGACGACGCGGGCCCGCCGGTCCTTGGTGGAGGGCCGGCGCTCGGCCAGCCCGGCCTTCTCCAGGGCGTCGACCGTCACGACCATCGTCGTCTTGTCCATGTCGCCGATCTCGGCGAGCTGGGCCTGCGTGCGCTCCTCCTCCTGCGCGTGCACCAGGACGCAGTGCATCCGGGCGGTCAGTCCGATTCCGCCGAGGGCGGCGGCCATGCGCGTGCGCAGGACGTGGCTGGTGCGGTCCAGGAGGAAGGACAGGTCGGGCTCGGTCCCGGGGGATCCCATCGCGGTCATGGGACCAGCCTAGCAATTCGATCCGAAGAAAATAGTCTGCAACAAAACTATCTGCTACGGTCGCATCAGTGGACCGCCGATGGCTCACCGAGGCCCGCCGACGACCGGAGAGACCCATGACCACCGCCGTTACGGAACCCCCCGCCCCGACCGCCCGGGAGGGCCGGCCGCGCCCTCCGCGCCCGCCGCGCTCGCGCCGGACCGCCCTCGCCGTGCTCTCCACCGGCATGCTGATGACCGTCCTCGACGGCAGCATCGTCACCGTGGCCATGCCGGCCGTCCAGGACGACCTCGGCTTCACCCCCGCGGGCCTCAGCTGGGTCGTCAACGCCTACCTGATCGCCTTCGGCAGCCTGCTCCTGCTCGCCGGCCGGCTCGGCGACCTCATCGGCCGCAAGCGGATGTTCCTCGCGGGCACCGCCGTCTTCACGGCCGCCTCGCTGCTCGCCGGATTCGCCGGCTCCCCCGCCCTGCTCATAGCGGCCCGCTTCCTCCAGGGCGTGGGCAGCGCCATGGCCTCCGCCGTCGGCCTCGGAATCCTGGTCACCCTCTTCGACCAGCCCCGCGAACGCGCCAGGGCCATCGCCGTCTTCTCCTTCACCGGAGCGGCCGGAGCCTCCCTCGGTCAGGTGCTGGGTGGCGTCCTCACCGATGCCCTCGACTGGCACTGGATCTTCTTCATCAACCTGCCCATCGGGATCGCCACCCTGCTGGCCGCCCTGCCCGCGCTGCCCGCCGACCGGGGTCTGGGACTGCGCGCCGGGGCCGACGTACCGGGCGCGGCACTCGTCACCGCCGGCCTCATGACGGGCATCTACGCCGTCGTACGCGTCGAGGAGCACGGCTGGGCCTCCGCGCACACCCTCGGTCTCGGGGCGCTCTCCCTGGTCCTGGTCGCCGCCTTCCTGCTGCGCCAGGCCACGGCCCGCACCCCGCTGATGCCCCTGCGGATCCTCCGCTCGCGCACCGTGGCCGCCGCGAACCTGGTCCAGATGCTGATGGTGGCCGCGCTGTTCTCCTTCCAGGTCCTCGTCGCCCTCTACCTCCAGCAGGTCCAGGGCTACGGGGCGGCGGAGACCGGCCTCGCGATGCTGCCGGCCGCGCTGGCCATCGGCGGCGTCTCCCTCGGCGGGGCGGCGAAGCTGATCGCCCGCTTCGGGGAGCGGGGCGTCCTGCTCACCGGTCTCGCCCTGCTGGTCGCCGGTCTCGCCCTGCTGACCCGCCTCCCGGTGCGCGCCGACTACGTCACCGACCTGCTGCCCGTGATGCTGCTGGCCTCGGGCTTCGGCCTGGCCCTGCCCGCGCTCACCGGGCTGGCGATGTCGGGGGCCGGCGAGCGCGACGCCGGGCTGGCGTCGGGCCTGTTCAACACCACCCAGCAGATCGGCATGGCCCTCGGCGTGGCCGTCCTCTCCACCCTGGCCGCCTCGCGCACCGGGGACCTGACCGCCGCCGGCCGTGCCCGGCCCGAGGCCCTCACCTCCGGCTACCAGCTGGCCTTCGCCGTCGGCGCCGCCCTCCTGCTGGCCGCCACCGCCCTCGCGGCCGCCCTCCCGCGCCCCGCGCGCACGCGCTGACACCGCGCCCCGGAGCCTGACCGCGCATGCGCAAAAGACCCCCTGACCGGCATTCACGCTGGTCAGGGGGTCTTTGTGAAGTGGAGCCTAGGAGATTCGAACTCCTGACATCTGCCTTGCAAAGGCAGCGCTCTACCAACTGAGCTAAGGCCCCGAGCAACCGGACGCGGACCTCCCCGGGAAGAGAGTGTCCGTTCCGCAGGACAGAGTACCCGGTGCACCCCCGCATCCCGCAAAATGATGGGGACTCCCGCCCCGCGACCACGCTCCGTAAGATGCTCGCGAGGTTCGCACCAGCGAAGGGGAGTAGGAAGAGTGGACGCAGTACAGCAGGAGGCCACGGCCAGAGCCCGGGAACTCCAGCGCAGTTGGTACGGGGAGCCGCTCGGCGCACTGTTCCGGCGGCTCATAGATGACCTCGGTCTCAACCAGGCCCGCCTCGCTGCCGTGCTCGGGCTTTCGGCGCCGATGCTGTCCCAGCTGATGAGCGGGCAGCGCGCCAAGATCGGCAACCCGGCCGTGGTCCAGCGGGTCCAGGCCCTCCAGGACCTCGCGGGCCAGGTGGCCGACGGCAGCGTCAGCGCCGCCGAGGCCACCGACCGGATGGACGAGATCAAGCACACCCAGGGCGGCTCCGTCCTCAGCAACAGCGGGCAGACCAGCACGGGTTCGGGAGCCCCCACCGTCAAGCGGGTCGTCCGCGAGATCCAGTCGCTGCTGCGCTCGGTCGCCGCGGCCGGCGACATCATCGAGGCGGCGGACACGCTCGCACCCACCCATCCCGAACTGGCAGAGTTCCTCCGGGTCTACGGGGCGGGCCGCACCTCCGAGGCGGTGTCCCACTACGAGGCACACCAGAACTGACACACACGGGTCGACGGGGGACGGGCGCAGCGATGGGTGAGGTCTTCGCCGGCCGGTACGAGCTGGTCGATCCGATCGGGCGCGGGGGCGCGGGCGCCGTCTGGCGGGCCTGGGACCGGCGCCGCCGGCGGTACGTCGCCGCCAAGGTCCTCCTCCAGGGCGACGCGCACATGCTGCTGCGGTTCGTGCGCGAGCAGGCCCTGCGCATCGACCACCCCCACGTCCTCGCCCCGGCCAGCTGGGCGGCGGACGACGACAAGGTCCTGTTCACCATGGACCTCGTCGCGGGCGGCTCCCTCGCCCACGTGATCGGGGACTACGGGCCGCTGCCGCCGCGATTCGTGTGCGTCCTGCTCGACCAGCTCCTGTCGGGGCTGGCGGCGGTGCACGCGGAGGGCGTCGTCCACCGCGACATCAAACCGGCCAACATCCTGATGGAGGCCACCGGAACCGGGCGGCCGCACCTGCGGCTGTCCGACTTCGGCATCGCCATGCGCAAGGGTGAGCCCCGGCTCACGGAGACGGACCACGTCGTCGGTACGCCCGGCTATTTCGCGCCCGAGCAACTGCGGGGCGCCGAGCCCGACTTCCCCGCCGACCTCTTCGCCGTCGGACTGGTCGCCCTGTACCTGCTGCGGGGCCGCAAGCCCGACTCGGCGGCGCTGGTGGAGCGTTGGCGGGCGCACGGCACCCCCGACTCCCCCGAAGGCGTCCCCGCGCCGCTGTGGGGCGTGATCTCGAACCTCCTGCACCCCGACCCCGACAGCCGCTTCCGGACCGCCACGGGGGCGCGCAAGGCCCTTGCCGAGGCCGCCCAGTTGCTGCCCGAGCCCGCCGCCGACGAGGATCCGGTGGAGGTGTTCGACCAACTCGGGCCACTGCCGGCCGGTTTCGGCCCCCAGGGGCCCGCGACGGCCCCGGCGGCGGCCCCGGCGGGGTTCGGACCACCGCCGGCCGCGTACGGGGCCGAGGGGTCCCGGGACACGAGCGGTTTCCACCTGGCACCACCCGCCGCGACCCCGGTCGCCGCGACCCCGCCGTTCCCGTCCCCCGCGCCCCCGGCCGCCCCGGCCGCCGCTCCGCCCGCGCCCTCACCGGCCCGCTCCGGCGGGATCGCCCCGCCCCCGGCGAAGGTCACCGCCGGCCTCCTCACGGCGGCCCTGCTGTGCTTCGCGGTCGGCGTCTGGGCGCTGACGCGGCTCTAGGCCGTCTCTTTCGGCCTAGGTCCCCCGGGCCGTCCCGCGCCGGGCCAGGAGGGTCCAGACCGCGAGCACGAGCAGCAACACCGTCCCCGTCCCGAACCCCGCGCCGGCCACGACCCGCATCGCCGAGGCCGTGTCCCGCGCGGCCGCCGCCTCCGGGGCGGTGAGCCCCTCCTTCGCGGCGGCCCGTTCGGCCCGGCCGACCCCGAACCCGGCGGCCGCCAGGCTCTCCCCGTACGCCGGCGCCGCGGCCGGACCGCCGGTGACGGCCAGCCGCAGCGTGAGCGGCACCGGGGTCGCGTCCTCGGTGAACTCCCCGACCTTCCCGCCCAGGGTCACGGCGACGTAGTACCACCCGGCGAGCCCCACGGGCCGTACCGCGGCCACGTCGGAGAAGCGGTTCCCGTACGCCACCGGCGCGGTCTTCGGCAGCGTCACGGCCGCCTGCCTGCCGTCGTACGAGGTGTCCCCGGACTCCACGAGCGCCCGGTACGGGCTGTACAGCGAGACGGTGAGGCCGTTGGAGGCGGAGCCGTAGTCCTTGGTCATCCGCGCCTTGGCGATCTCGGCGCCGACCCCCAGCTGCTGCCCCCAGTCCAGCGGCACCCGGTAGAAGCGGGTCTGCCCGGGGCGCAGGTCGTCGCGCCACACCCCGGAGTCCAGGGCGCGGGCGTCGTTGAAGCCGGTGCCCCCGGTACGGGGCACCGGGTCCGCGCCCGGCAGGGCCGGGGAGGCCGAGGGCCGGACGCTGGGCGCGGCGGTGGGGGCGGTGCCCGCGGCCGGGGCCGGCTCGCGCATGACGAGGAGTTCCACCGGCCATGCCGCCGGGTCGGAGTCCTTGCCCGCGCTCCGGGTGACCTTCGCGTAGTAGGTGCCCGCGCCCTGGCACTCGGCGTCCTCCGCCAGCCGCCGCTGGCCGACGGCGCCGAGCGGGACGGCGTCGTAGCCGAAGGAGGCCCGGCCGGGGCCCGGCGGGCAGGCCCGGCCGGCGCTGGTCATGATCTCGACCTCGAGGTCGTCGCCGTAGCCGGCCTTCGCGCCGACGGGCGGGTGCAGCACGGCGGAGACGTAGACGGTGGAGGCGTCGTCCAGGCCGAGCCGGTAGAAGCGCTCGCCCGGGGCGAGGGTGTCCGCGTAGAACGTGCCGGCGTCCAGGAGCGGGGCGTCCGCCGTCGAGGGCGTGCCCCGGACCGGCGCGGCGCCCGGGGCGGGCCGGTACTCCGGCAACGCCCGCCCGGCCCCGAAAGCCCCGCCGGAAGGCCCGCCTGACGGTCCGGCAGCCGGCCCGGCGGCCGGCACCGCGTACGCCGTCCCCGGCAGCCACACCAGCCAGGCCGCCAGTCCCAGGGCCGCCGCCCCGGCCAGCGGCGCCCGCGGCGTCCGCCGCACCCGAACCATCCCACCCACCCCCGAATTCGCTCCAGCACGTCACATCTTCGCGAAACCGAACGTCACCGGGGAGCGGGCCCGCGGGACGCCCCCGGAACGGCACGAAGCCCCGGCAGCAGCGGCGGCCGGGGCTTCGCGGAATCAATCGTGGGGCTCACACACCGGAACCGGAGGGCACGGAGTCAGTTGCCTCCGTCCACAGGTCCTGCTCGGCGCGGTCCGCCTGGATCTGGCGGTACACGAGGAGCCCGCCGATGGCGGCCAGTGCGACCAGGAGCAGCTTCTTCACGGCGCGACCTCGTCTTTCGTAGACGTTGGGGACTTCTGGCGGCCAACAATACACACCGACCGATACCGATCGGTTACCTGGGACTCCCCCGCACGGCCCAACGACGAAGACCCCCAGGCCTTGGCCTGGGGGTCTTCGACTCTGTGGGGCTAACAGGATTTGAACCTGTGGCCTCATCCTTATCAGGGATGCGCTCTAACCAACTGAGCTATAGCCCCATCCGCGCTGCGCGCTGACTCCTGAAGATTAGCGCACAGACGCGGTCGAGCCAAAATCCGCTGCCGGCGGCCTCCGCCGCAGGTCAGTCAGCGGGTCATTCGTCCTCGGCCAGCGTGAGCTCCACGCCGCCCACGAAGCCCGCCGACAGGTTGTAGATGAAGGAACCCAGCGTCGCGAGCGCCGTCATCAGCACCACGTCGATCACCGCGATCACCGACGTGAAGATCAGCACGCGCGGCAGCGACAGGAACGACTGGAGGTCGAACCCGTTGCCCTCGTTCGAGCCGGTCGCCTCGCTGATGGTGCCGCCGACGGTCGAGAAGATGCCCATGGCGTCCATGACCATCCACAGCACCGCCGCCGCGACGACGGTGCACAGGCCCAGGGCGATGGAGAGCAGGAAGCTGACCTTCATCACCGACCACGGGTCGGCCTTCGCCACCCGCAGCCGCGCCTTGCGGGTCCTGGGGGCCGTACGGACCGCCTGGGAGGCCCCGCGCTGCGCCCCGGGGCCCGAGGGCGCCGCGTAGGCCTGCGGGGCCTTCTGGGGCTGCTGCCTCTTCACCTGGTCCTTGGCCTTGTCCTGCTTGTCCTGCGCCTTGTCCTGCGCCTTTTCCTGCGCCTTTTCCTGCGTCTTGCCCTGCGCCTTCGGCTTGGGTTCCGGTTCTCGGGTGTCCGTCACGGTTCCCCCCTGGGAGTCCGCGGCGGGGCCACGGGCACCGTTCGCTCCAGTCTTGGCCGGTCCGGCGCCCGTGGCTCCACTCACGACTTACTCCTCGTGCTCCCCGGCCGAGGGCTCCGTGCCCTCGGCCACCCCGGCGGCCGGTGCGTCGGCCGCCGCGGCGTCGATCTCCGACTCGGTCTCCGACTCGATCTCGTCGACCTCGTCAGCTTCCTGACCGGCCTCGGCGTTGCGGGCGATGCCCACCACGGCATCGCGCTTGCCCAGATTGATCAGCTGGACGCCCATGGTGTCACGGCCGGTCTCCCTGACTTCGTTGACGCGCGTACGGATCACACCACCGCCGAGCGTGATGGCGAGGATCTCATCCGTCTCGTCGACCACCAGCGCGCCGACCAGCGAGCCGCGGTCCTCGACGATCTTCGCCGCCTTGATGCCCAGACCGCCACGGCCCTGGACGCGGTACTCGTCCACCGCCGTCCGCTTCGCGTAACCGCCGTCGGTGGCGGTGAAGACGAACGTACCCGGCCGGACAACGCTCATGGAGAGCAGTTCGTCACCCTCGCGGAAGCTCATGCCCTTCACGCCCGAGGTGGCACGGCCCATCGGACGCAGCGCCTCGTCGGTCGCCGTGAAGCGGATCGACTGCGCCTTCTTGCTGATGAGCAGCAGGTCGTCCTCGGCGGACACCAGCTCCGCGCCGATCAGCTCGTCGGCGGTGCCGTCGGTGCCGTCGGCACCGGTCTCCCGGAGGTTGATGGCGATGACGCCGCCCGAGCGGGGGGAGTCGTAGTCCTTGAGCGCCGTCTTCTTCACCAGGCCGCCCTTGGTGGCCAGGATCAGGTAGGGCGCCGCCTCGTAGTCGCGGATCGCGAGCACCTGGGCGATCTTCTCGTCCGGCTGGAAGGCCATCAGGTTCGCCACGTGCTGCCCGCGCGCGTCACGGCCGGCGTCCGGGAGTTCGTACGCCTTGGACCGGTAGACGCGGCCCTTGTTCGTGAAGAACAGCAGCCAGTGGTGCGTGGTGGAGACGAAGAAGTGGTCGACCAGGTCGTCCTGCTTCAGCTTCGTGCCGCGCACGCCCTTGCCGCCGCGCTTCTGCGAGCGGTAGTCCTCGGTCTTCGTGCGCTTGACGTAGCCGCCGTGCGTGATGGTGACGACGATGTCCTCTTCGGCGATCAGGTCCTCGATGGACATGTCCCCGTCGAAGGGCACCAGCTTGGAACGCCGGTCGTCGCCGTACTTCTCGACGATCGCCGCGAGTTCCTCGCTCACGATCGAGCGCTGCTTCTCCGGCGAGGCCAGGATCGCGTTGTACTCGTTGATCTTGGCCTGGAGCTCGTCGTGCTCGGCGACGATCTTCTGCCGCTCCAGGGCCGCCAGGCGCCGCAGCTGCATCTCGAGGATCGCGTTGGCCTGGATCTCGTCGATCTCCAGCAGGCCCATCAGGCCCTCGCGCGCGATCTCGACGGTGTTGCTGCGCCGGATGAGGGCGATGACCTCGTCGATCGCGTCCAGCGCCTTGAGCAGGCCGCGCAGGATGTGCGCCCGCTCCTCCGCCTTGCGCAGACGGAAGCGCGTGCGCCGGACGATGACCTCGATCTGGTGCTGCACCCAGTGGCGGATGAACGCGTCGATCGACAGGGTGCGCGGCACCCCGTCCACCAGCGCCAGCATGTTCGCGCCGAAGTTCGTCTGGAGGTCGGTGTGCTTGTACAGGTTGTTCAGCACGACCTTGGCGACGGCGTCGCGCTTGAGCACGATCACCAGGCGCTGGCCCGTCCGGGACGAGGTCTCGTCGCGGACGTCGGCGATGCCGCCGATCTTGCCGTCCTTCACCAGGTCGGCGATCTTCTGCGCGAGGTTGTCGGGGTTGGTCTGGTACGGCAGCTCCGTGACCACCAGGCACTGGCGGTTCTGGATCTCCTCGACCTCGACCACCGCGCGCATCGTGATGGAGCCGCGCCCGGTCCGGTACGCCTCCTCGATGCCCTTGCGGCCCACGACCAGCGCGCCGGTCGGGAAGTCCGGGCCCTTGATCCGCTCGAGCAGCGCGTCCAGCAGCTCCTCGTGCGAGGCCTCGGGGTGCTCCAGCGCCCACTGGGCGCCGGCCGCGACCTCGCGCAGGTTGTGCGGCGGGATGTTGGTGGCCATGCCGACCGCGATACCGGCCGAGCCGTTGATCAGCAGGTTCGGGAAGCGCGCCGGCAGGACCGTCGGCTCCTGGTTGCGGCCGTCGTAGTTGTCCGTGAAGTCGACGGTCTCCTCGTCGATGTCCCGGAGCATCTCCATGGCCAGCGGCATCAGCTTGCACTCGGTGTAGCGCATCGCGGCCGCCGGGTCGTTGCCCGGAGAGCCGAAGTTGCCGTTGCTGTCCACCAGCGGCATGCGCATCGACCACGGCTGGGCCAGGCGGACCAGGGCGTCGTAGATCGAGGAGTCACCGTGCGGGTGGTACGTACCCATGACGTCACCGACGACGCGGGCGCACTTGTAGAAGCCCTTCTCGGGCCGGTAGCCGCCGTCATACATCGCGTACAGCACACGGCGGTGCACCGGCTTGAGGCCGTCCCGCACGTCGGGCAGCGCACGCGAGACGATGACGGACATCGCGTAGTCGAGGTAGGAGCGCTGCATCTCCGTCTCGAGCCCGACGGGCTCGATGCGCAGCACGGGCTGCTCCTCCGCGGGATTCTCTGCGGTGGGGGTGGTTTCGTCGGCCATTGCTGGTCAGAAGTCCTTTCAGGCGGTCAGCTGAGCCGACTCAGATGTCGAGGAAGCGAACGTCCTTGGCGTTGCGCTGGATGAAGGAGCGCCGGGCCTCGACGTCCTCACCCATCAGCACCGAGAACAGGTCGTCGGCCTGCGCCGCGTCGTCCAGCGTGACCTGGCCGAGCACGCGGTGGTCCACGTCCATGGTGGTGACGCGCAGTTCCTCGGCGTTCATCTCGCCCAGACCCTTGAAGCGCTGGATCGAGTCCTCCCGGATCCGCTTGCCGTTCTGCTTGCCGAGCTCGACCAGGGCGTCGCGCTCACGGTCCGAGTACGCGTACTCGAAGTCGTCGCGGCCCCACTTGATCTTGTACAGCGGCGGGCGGGACAGGTACACGTGGCCCGCCTCGACCAGCGGCCGCATGAAACGGAACAGGAAGGTCAGCAGCAGGGTGTTGATGTGCTGGCCGTCGACGTCGGCGTCCGCCATCAGGATGATCTTGTGATAGCGGAGCTTCTCGATGTCGAAGTCCTCGTGCACACCCGTGCCGAAGGCACTGATCAGCGCCTGGACCTCGGTGTTCTGGAGGATCTTGTCGATCCGGGCCTTCTCGACGTTCAGGATCTTGCCGCGGATGGGCAGGATGGCCTGGTACATCGGGTTGCGGCCGGACTTCGCGGAGCCGCCGGCGGAGTCACCCTCGACGATGAAGATCTCGCACTTGGTCGGGTCGTTCGACTGGCAGTCGGACAGCTTGCCCGGCAGCGAGGCGCTCTCCAGCAGCCCCTTGCGGCGGGTCAGGTCACGGGCCTTGCGGGCCGCGACGCGCGCCGTGGCCGCCTGGATCGACTTGCGGACGATGTCCGCGGCCTCGACCGGGTTGCGGTCGAACCAGTCGTTCAGGTGCTCGTGGACGACCTTCTGCACGAAGGTCTTGGCCTCCGTGTTGCCCAGCTTGGTCTTCGTCTGGCCCTCGAACTGGGGCTCGCCCAGCTTGACCGAGATGATCGCCGTCAGACCCTCGCGGATGTCCTCGCCGGCGAGGTTGTCGTCCTTCTCGCGCAGCAGCTTCTTGTCGCGCGCGTACCGGTTGACCAGGCCCGTCAGCGCCGCACGGAAGCCCTCCTCGTGCGTACCGCCCTCGTGCGTGTGGATCGTGTTCGCGAAGGAGTACACGCCCTCCGTGTACTGCGAGTTCCACTGCATCGCGATCTCGACCGAGAGCATCCGCTCCTTGTCCTCGGCCTCGATGTCGATGACGGTCGGGTGGATCAGCTCGCCCTTGCGCGAGTTGAGGTACTTCACGAAGTCGACGATGCCGCCCTCGTAGTGGTACTTCACCGTGCGCGCCTGGGGCTCGGCCGCGTCCGCGTCCGGGTCGTCGGCGCCCGCCGTGGCCTTCGCCGACTCGCGCTCGTCGGTCAGCGTCAGGGTCAGGCCCTTGTTGAGGAAGGCCATCTCCTGGAAGCGCCGCGACAGCGTCTCGAAGGAGTACTCGGTGGTCTCGAAGATGTCGCCGTCGGCCCAGAACGTCACCGACGTGCCGTGCTCGTCGGTCTCCTCGTTCCTGGCCAGCGGAGCCGTCGGCACGCCCAGCTTGTAGTCCTGGGTCCAGCGGTAGCCGTCCGTCTTGACCTCGACCGCGACCTTGGTCGACAGGGCGTTCACGACGGAGACGCCGACGCCGTGCAGACCGCCGGAGACGGCGTAGCCGCCGCCGCCGAACTTGCCGCCCGCGTGCAGGACCGTCAGGACGACCTCGACGGCCGGCTTCCCCTCGGACGGCACGATGCCGACCGGGATGCCGCGGCCGTTGTCGATCACGCGCACCCCGCCGTCGGCGAGGATCGTCACGTCGATGGTGTCCGCGTGGCCCGCCAGCGCCTCGTCGACCGAGTTGTCGACGACCTCGTAGACGAGGTGGTGCAGACCGCGCTCACCGGTCGAGCCGATGTACATACCCGGCCGCTTGCGGACCGCGTCCAGGCCCTCGAGGACCTGGATCGCACTGGCGTCGTAATTCTTCTCGTTGGAGTCGCCGGAATCGGCCACGAAGCGCCCTTTCTGGCACAGCGCAGCCCGTACTCCGGACCAGCTGGTGCACCGGCGGAGCGGCCGCGTCGATCTGCGTTGTATGTGTGATCCCGCGAACGGGCGGGATTCCCTCCAGTCTACCGGTACCACTGACATGAATGGGGGTTTGCCGGTACCTGAGTACGCATGTGCCGCCCTGAACCTCCACCTTCCGACTCCCCATATCCGGGCAGGGGCTCAAAGAGGCTCACGCGGGCATCCAGCGCTTCGGGCTGTCAACCTTCCACTACCGTGGGGGACACCACCCGCGCCGCCCGCGCCGACAGGCTCCGCCGGCGCCGCCGCACCGGGCTCCGCGAGGCCGCCGGAGGAAGGCCTCGGGAAGGCCGAGGGGGCCGTCGGGGGGCCGCTCCGGGGCCGCGCGCAGCCCCCGGCCGGCCGTCGTGCGGGCGTACGCGGGCCCGTGGGCGGCGGCCGGAACCGCCTCGGCCGGGTACCGGCCGGAGGCAGGACGCGGGCCCGCTCAGCCGTAGGTGTCGCCCGGCCCGCTGCTGCCCGGGGCGCGCCACGGCCCGTACCGCTTGGGACGGCCGCCGGGGCCCTGCACCTTGATCAGCCGGACCGTGCCCTGGCCGAGGTCCGCGTTCAGCCGCGCCACCAGCTGCGGGGCCAGCAGCTTCAGCTGCGCGGCCCAGGCCGAGGAATCGCACCGCACGAGGAGTTCACGCTCCTCGTAGCGCTCCGGTTCACAGTGCGCGGCGATCTCCGGGCCGACGATCTCCGCCCAGCGCTCCATCACCCCGGCCACGGCGATCGGCATCTCCCAGCCCCGCTCCGTGCGCAGCCGGTCCAGCGCCGCCATCAGCGGCATGGGGTCCCGGCCGTCGGCCCGGGCGCCCGAGCGCAGCCCCGGCTGCTGCCGGCGTCCCCGCCCGCTCACCGCGTTGCCCCGCGCGCGGGCCTGCTCGCGCGCGGCCGCGAGGGCCTGGCGGGCCAGGTCCACCCCGGATGGCTCCGGGGTCTTGCGTTCGTGCCGCTCCGCCTCGTTCACAGCCGGGTCACCTCACCGCCGGACACCCCGAAGCGCATTCCCGTCAGCACGCCCGGAACGTCATCGTCCACCGCCGCCGTCACCAGCACCTGCTCGCCTCCCGCGACCAGCTCCGCGAGCCTCTCCCGGCGGCGCGCGTCCAGCTCCGCGAAGACGTCGTCCAGGACCAGCACCGGCTCGGCCCCCTCCGAACGCAGCAGCTCGTACGAGGCCAGGCGCAGGGCCAGGGCGTACGACCAGGACTCGCCGTGGCTGGCGTACCCCTTCGCGGGCAGCTCGCCCAGGCGCAGCAGGAGGTCGTCGCGGTGCGGGCCGGCCAGGGTCACCCCGCGCTCGATCTCCTGCTTGCGGACCTCGGACAGGGTGCCGAGCAGCACCTCGTAGAGCTCCTCGCGCGTCCGCGCCGCGCCGGTGTCGACCGGCTCGCCGGCCGAGGACTTGTACGCGAGCCCGAGCGGGCCGCCGCCGGGCGCGAGCTGCTCGTACGCCTTGTCGGCGAGCGGCAGCAGGGTGGCGATCAGGTCGAGGCGCTGGGCGAGCAGCTCGGCGCCCGCGCGCGCGAGGTGCTGGTCCCAGACGTCGAGGGTGGAGAGGTCCATGGAGCGGCCGCCGTGCCGGCGGGCCATCGCGGCGGACTTCAGGAGGGTGTTGCGCTGCTTGAGCACCCGCTCGTAGTCGGAGCGGACCGCCGCCATCCGGGGCGAGCGGGCCGTCACGAGCTCGTCGAGGAAGCGGCGCCGCTCCCCGGGATCGCCCTTGACGAGCGCGAGGTCCTCGGGGGCGAACAGCACGGTGCGCACGATGCCCAGCACGTCGCGGGGCCTGACCTGCGAGGACCGGTTGACGCGGGCGCGGTTGGCGCGGCCCGGGTTCAGTTCCAGCTCGACCAGCTGCTGGCGTTCCCCCTGCGTGACGGCGGCCCGGATGATCGCCCGGTCGGCGCCCATCCGCACGAGCGGGGCGTCCGAGGAGACGCGGTGGCTGCCGAGGGTGGCGAGGTAGCCGATGGCCTCGACCAGGTTCGTCTTGCCCTGGCCGTTGGGGCCCACGAAAGCCGTGACGCCCGGGGCGAGGGGTACCTCGGCCCGGGCGTACGAGCGGAAGTCGGCCAATGAGAGATGCGAAACATGCATACGGCGCCGACCTCCCCCGGCTTCCTGCTGCTGTGCTCTGTGGTGCTGGGTGGTGCTACTTCTTCTCGACCGCGTGGCCGCCGAACTGGTTGCGCAGTGCGGCGATCATCTTCATCTGCGGCGAGTCGTCCTGACGGGACGCGAACCGGGCGAACAGCGAGGCGGTGATCGCCGGCAGCGGGACCGCGTTGTCGATGGCCGCCTCGACGGTCCAGCGGCCCTCGCCCGAGTCCTGGGCGAAGCCCTTCAGGCCCTCCAGGTGCTCGTCCTCGTCCAGCGCGTTGACGGCGAGGTCCAGCAGCCAGGAACGGATGACCGTGCCCTCCTGCCAGGACCGGAACACCTCGCGGACGTCGGTGACCGAGTCGACCTTCTCCAGGAGCTCCCAGCCCTCGGCGTAGGCCTGCATCATGGCGTACTCGATGCCGTTGTGGACCATCTTCGCGAAGTGGCCCGCGCCGACCTTGCCGGCGTGCACGGCGCCGAAGTCACCCTCCGGCTTGAGCGCGTCGAAGATCGGCTGGACCGCCGCGACGTGCTTCTCGTCGCCGCCGTACATCAGCGCGTAGCCGTTCTCCAGGCCCCACACGCCACCGGAGACGCCGCAGTCGACGAAGCCGATGCCCTTGGCCTTCAGCTCCTCGGCGTGCTTCTCGTCGTCGGTCCAGCGCGAGTTGCCGCCGTCGACGACGATGTCGCCGGGGGAGAGCAGCTCGGCCAGCTCGTCGACGGTGGACTGCGTGGCCGCTCCTGCCGGGACCATCACCCACACGACGCGGGGGGCCTGCAGGCCGTCCACAAGCTCCCGCAGGCTGTGGACATCGGCGAGATCCGGGTTGCGGTCGTATCCGATGACGGTGTGGCCTGCGCGGCGGATGCGCTCGCGCATGTTGCCGCCCATCTTGCCGAGACCGACGAGACCGAGCTCCATCAGGTGGGTTCCTTAAGCGTTGGGGCCGTCTGTACAGGGGCTTCCCGGCACCGGTGGTCTCCGGTGGCCATTCCGGGCCGCCCGCCGGATCCGAGCCTACGCCGGGCCGTGGCGCCGGGCCGCTCCGGACGGCGCGGGGCCCGGCACTCGCGGCTGCGAGACCGGGCCCGGTGCCGGCGTACGGCGGAGCGGTCAGCCGGAGAGGCGGACCGGCATGATCAGGTACTTGTAGGCCTCGTCGGCCTCCGCGTCCACCGCGGGCCGGCCGCTGAGCAGGGCGGGCTTGGTCGACGTGGTGAAGCTGAGCTGCGCGGCGGGCGAGTCGATCGCGCTCAGGCCGTCCAGCAGGAAGGTCGGGTTGAAGGCGATCGAGATGTCGTCGCCCTCGAGGTTCGCGTCGACGCGCTCCACAGCCTGTGCATCGTCGCTGGAACCGGCCTCCAGGATCAGCACGCCCTGCTCGAAGCTGAGGCGGACCGGGGTGTTGCGCTCGGCGACCAGGGCCACGCGCTTGACGGCCTCGACGAACGGCGCGGTCTCGATCACGGCGACGGAGTTGAACTCCGTCGGGAAGAGGGTGCGGTACTTCGGCAGGTCGCCCTCGAGCAGCCGGGTGGTGGTGCGGCGGCCCGCGCCCTCGAAGCCGATGAGGCCCTCGCCCTGGCCGGAGCCGGAGAGCGCCAGGGTGACGGTGTCACCGCTGGTCAGGGACTTGGCGGTGTCCAGGAGGGTCTTGGCGGGCACCAGGGCCACGGCCGAGGCGTCCGGGTTCTCCGGCTTCCACAGGAACTCGCGGACCGCGAAGCGGTAGCGGTCGGTGGAGGCCAGGGTGACGCGGTCGCCCTCGATCTCGATGCGGACACCGGTGAGCACGGGCAGCGTGTCGTCACGGCCGGCGGCGATGGCCACCTGGGCGGCGGCGGAGGCGAAGACCTCGCCGGGCACGGTGCCGGTCGCGGTCGGCATCTGGGGCAGCGCCGGGTACTCCTCCACAGGCAGGGTGTGGAGTGTGAACCGGGAGGAGCCGCAGACCACGGTCGCCCGTACACCGTCTGTGGAAATCTCCACCGGGCGGTTGGGGAGGGCGCGGCAGATGTCGGCGAGCAGCCGGCCGGAGACGAGGACGGTGCCGTCCTCCTCCACGTCCGCCTCGACGGAGACGCGGGCCGAGACCTCGTAGTCGAAGCCGGAGAGGGACAGGGTGCCGTCCTCGGCCTTCAGCAGCAGGCCCGCGAGTACGGGCACCGGCGGCCGGGCCGGGAGGCTGCGTGCAGCCCAGGCCACCGCCTCCGCGAGTACGTCGCGCTCCACCCGGATCTTCACCGGAACCGCCTCCTGCTGTTGCTCGCTCGTCTGCCGGCCTTCGTCGTCGGCCCGTCGATGCCTCGACCGATGCCGGGGACCAGTCTGACGTACGGCGCCGACAGTCGTCGCGGCCGGCGGTCAAGTCGGGAGCGAGGAGGCGGGGCGGCCGGGAGACGAGTTGTGCACAGGCCCTGCTTGAAAACCGAAACCGGCCTAACTCTCCATGGGGGTAGTAGTAGGGCCTGTGGAAACGGTGGATAAGCCCGTTCTCGCAGGTCAACCCGCGTTTTTTATCCCCACACCCTGTGGGTGGCACCGGTGGACAACCCGGTGTCTCTGTGGAGAACGAAAAGTTCTGCACAGGCCGTCCCCAGGAGACCCCCACTACTCCACAGGTGTGTCCCCAGCTTTTCCCCAGAAGTCCACAGAGCAAACGTCGACATCCGTGTGACCGCTTTCACTCGGGGCGGTGAGCGCGGGTGTGCCGTTGCCGAACAGTGGACAACGGTGTGGAGAACCGCCGGGAACCTGTGCACAGGATGCGGGAACCTGTGGGCCGGCGGTGGACAGAGGAGTGGACGAGCCTGTGGACGGTTTTTCTGTCCACAGGCTGTGGATGACGCTTGCGCACAATTCCACAGGCATCTGACCTGGCCTGATGGGGTCTCAACCCGAAGACCTGTGGACAGATTGTGGGCGACGCCGCCTGTCCTCAGGCTGTGGACGGAAGAAACCGGGGGAATCTGTGGATGACGGCCCCTCCCGGGGGCGCATTCGAACAGAGCAGGGGCGCACGGACGAAGAAGGGCGCCCCCGGTCCACGCCGGAAGCGCCCTGTCGTGAGGTGTGAGGGGCCGCCAGCAGGCCTCCACGGGGCCCGAGTCAGCCGTTCTTGATGCGGTTCGTGAGCTCGGTGACCTGGTTGTAGATGGAGCGCCGTTCCGCCATCAGGGCGCGGATCTTGCGGTCCGCGTGCATGACGGTGGTGTGGTCCCTGCCGCCGAACTGGGCCCCGATCTTGGGCAGCGACAGGTCCGTCAGTTCCCTGCACAGGTACATGGCGATCTGCCGCGCGGTCACCAGGACGCGGCTGCGGGAGGACCCGCACAGGTCGTCCACGGTCAGCCCGAAGTAGTCGGCGGTGGCCGCCATGATGTCGGAGGCGGTGATCTCGGGGGCGCTGTCCTCGCCGCCCGGGATCAGGTTCTTGAGGACGTCCTCCGTGAGCCCCAGGTCCACCGGCTGCCGGTTGAGGCTCGCGAAGGCGGTGACGCGGATCAGCGCCCCCTCCAGCTCGCGGATGTTGCGCGAGATGCGGGAGGCGATGAACTCCAGTACCTCCGGCGGGGCGTTGAGCTGCTCCTGGACGGCCTTCTTGCGCAGGATCGCGATCCGGGTCTCCAGCTCGGGCGGCTGGACGTCCGTGATCAGGCCCCACTCGAAGCGGTTGCGGAGCCTGTCCTCCAGGGTGACGAGCTGCTTGGGCGGCCGGTCGGAGGACAGGACGATCTGCTTGTTGGCGTTGTGGAGCGTGTTGAAGGTGTGGAAGAACTCCTCCTGCGTCGACTCCTTGCTCGCGAGGAACTGGATGTCGTCGACGAGCAGGATGTCCATCTCGCGGTACCGCTTGCGGAAGGCGTCGCCCTTGCCGTCGCGGATGGAGTTGATGAACTCGTTGGTGAACTCCTCCGAGCTCACGTACCGCACGCGGGTGCCGGGGTAGAGGCTCCGCGCGTAGTGCCCGATGGCGTGCAGCAGGTGCGTCTTGCCGAGCCCCGACTCCCCGTAGATGAACAGCGGGTTGTACGCCTTCGCCGGCGCCTCGGCGACGGCCACCGCGGCGGCGTGCGCGAAGCGGTTGGAGGCGCCGATGACGAAGGTGTCGAAGAGGTACTTCGGGTTCAGCCGGGCGGTCGGCTCGAGCGGGCCCGAGGTGGAGCCGCCGGAGGGCGCCGACGGCGGCGGCGCCGGGGTGGGGCGGCCGGGCGCGGAGCGCGGGGCGGACTGCTCGTACTGCTGCTGCTCGTAGCCCTGCGGCTCGTACGGCTGGGATTCGTACGAGGGCTGCTCGTACTTCTGGGGGTCGTACTTCTGGGACTCGTACTTCTGCCCCTCGTAGCCGCCCTGGTCGTAGCCCTGGTCGGGCTGCTGGAGGTAGCCGGGCTGCGGCGAGGCGTACGGGTCGCGCTCGGGGAAGCCTCCCAGGCGCTGCTGCTGCCAGCCGTACTCGTCCTGGCCGCCGCGGGGCCAGGAGCCGGGCTCCTGGCGCGGCTGCTGGTAGTCCGGGTAGGCGGGGCGGGCAGCGGGCAGGTCCTCGCCGGCGCCGGGGCGCTGGCCGCCGTACGGCTCGTAGCCCTCGCGGGGGGAGGAGGCGGGCGGGGCCGGCGGGGCGGGCTCGCCCGCGGAGTCGTCGACCGTGATGGCGATGCGGATCGGGCGGCCGCACTCGCGGCTCAGCGCGTCGCTGATGAGGGGGGCGAGACGGCCCTCGAGGACGCGCTTGCCCCATTCGTTGGGGACGGCGAGCAGGGCGGTGTCGGCGACGAGGGCCAGCGGCTGGCATCGTTCCACCCACTGCTTGTCCTTGGGTTCGATCCCCTGCTGGCCCTCCCCGAGCAGCTTCTCGAGCACGCGTGGCCACACTGCGGCAAGATCGGCAGGTACGTCAGCCACAGAGCACGCTCTCTCACAGGTCCCGTCCCACGAATGTGTGGTTCTTTGGGACGGTCGGGACAAAAAATCCGGGATCAGTCAACGGTAGTCAGGCCGGTGGCCAGGGTTCAAGTCGTTGTCCACAGCCTGTGCACAGTGTGGGGCAGGGGCGCTCGGTTTGACCGGATGGCGTAGCCGCGCGTACCGTAACGAGGTCGAGTTGTCGATGGCTGCTGCCGCCTGCCTACCGATGGGCGAAGATCACGCATTGTGATCGTTTAGCGGTGTCCACTCGGGCGAACACGCGAGTTCCTCGTGGGCGCACGGTGACAGCCAGGCGATGTACCGCCACAACGATTCATTCTCTGGAGCCCCCGAGTGAGCAAGCGCACCTTCCAGCCGAACAACCGCCGTCGTGCCAAGACCCACGGCTTCCGTCTCCGGATGCGTACCCGTGCCGGTCGCGCGATCCTCGCGAACCGTCGCAGCAAGGGCCGCGCCGCCCTTTCCGCGTAACAACGCGCAGGTCGTGACGTCGTGCTGTCTCCCGAAAATCGGCTGAGGCGGCGCGAGGACTTCGCGAGCGCGGTGCGTCGAGGACGCCGGGCCGGTCGCCCGTTCCTCGTCGTCCACCTACGTACAAGCGGTGCCACGGACCCGCACGAGCCGGGGGATGCAGATCCCTCGCCGCGTGCGGGTTTCGTCGTCAGCAAGGCTGTCGGCATCGCCGTCGTCCGCAACCGGGTCAAGCGCCGGCTCCGTCATCTCGTGCGTGATCGGCTGGCACAGCTGCCCGCCGGTAGCCTGGTGGTGGTGCGGGCCCTGCCCGGAGCCGCTGACGCCGGTGTCGACGAGCTGGCCCGCGACCTGGACGCCGCCTTGGCGCGGCTGCTGGGAGGCGTGGCTCGATGAAGTACCCGCTGCTCGCTTTGATCAAGCTGTACCAGTGGACGATCAGTCCGCTGCTCGGGCCGGTGTGCCGCTATTACCCGTCGTGTTCGCACTACGGGTTCACGGCCATCGACCGGCATGGTGCGGTGAAGGGGACGGCTCTGACCGCCTGGCGGATCCTGCGGTGCAATCCGTGGTCCCCGGGCGGTGTGGATCATGTCCCACCCCGGAAACGCCCGCGTTGGCACGAGCAGCTGCGCAGTGCGTTGCGTAGATCTCGCAATGCTCAAGGAGCCTGATTAGTGGACACGATTGCCAGTCTGTTCAGCTTTATCACCACACCCGTGTCGTGGATCATCGTCCAGTTCCACAAGCTGTACGGGGCGGTCTTCGGTGCGGACAGTGGGTGGGCCTGGGGCCTGTCCATCGTGTCCCTGGTGGTCCTGATCCGCATCTGCCTGATCCCGCTCTTCGTGAAGCAGATCAAGGCGACGCGGGGCATGCAGGCGCTCCAGCCGAAGATGAAGGCGATCCAGGAGCGCTACAAGAACGACAAGCAGCGTCAGTCCGAAGAGATGATGAAGCTGTACAAGGAGACGGGTACCAACCCGCTCTCCTCGTGCCTTCCCATCCTGGCGCAGTCCCCGTTCTTCTTCGCGCTCTACCACGTGCTCGCGAGCATCGCCAACGGCAAGACCGTCGGTGTCATCAACCAGTCGCTGCTGGAGAGCGCCCGGCAGGCCCACATCTTCGGTGCCCCGCTGGCCGCGAAGTTCACGGACTCCGCCGACAAGGTCGCGAGCCTGAACGCCTCGATCACCGACGTGCGCGTCGTGACCGCCATCATGATCATCCTGATGTCGCTGTCGCAGTTCTACACGCAGCGCCAGCTGATGCAGAAGAACGTCGACCTCTCGGTCAAGACGCCCTTCATGCAGCAGCAGAAGATGCTCATGTACATCTTCCCGGTGATCTTCGCCGTGATGGGCATCAACTTCCCCGTCGGTGTCCTCGTCTACTGGCTGACCACCAACGTGTGGACCATGGGCCAGCAGATGTACGTGATCAACCAGAACCCGACGCCGGGCAGCAAGGCCCAGGACCAGTACCTGACCCGCCTGCTGAAGCACGTCAGCACCCACGGCAACGTCAAGGGCCGCAGCAAGAAGAAGATCGTCGCGGCGATCGTGGCCAAGGGTCCGGACCGCAACGACAACGAGCGGAAGTTCATCACCGCGCTGACGAAGCAGGGCATGGCCGCGCAGCCGGACGGTTCCGTGATCAAGAGTTCTGAGGCCACGGCCGACTCGGACGCGGCGAGCGGCGGTGTCGCCACCAAGCGGCAGCAGCCGAAGCGGCAGTCGAAGTCGAAGCGTCAGACGCCCCCCAGCAAGCCCTCCAAGAAGTAGAAGGAGTCCCTCCCGTGACGGAAGGCACCACCACCGCCGCCGCTGAGAGTGGCGACACCCTGACCCGCCTCGAGCAGGAGGGTGAGATCGCGGCCGACTACCTTGAGGGTCTGCTGGACATCGCCGACCTGGACGGCGACATCGACATGGACGTCGAGGCCGACCGTGCCGCGGTGTCGATCGTCAGCGACTCCTCCAGCCGCGACCTGATGAAGCTCGTGGGCCGCGAGGGCGAGGTCCTGGAGGCCCTCCAGGAGCTGACCCGTCTCGCCGTGCACCGGGAGACCGGCGACCGCAGCCGGCTGATGCTGGACATCGCGGGCTTCCGGGCGAAGAAGCGCGAGGAACTGGCGGCGCTGGGCGCCCAGGCCGCAGCGGACGTGAAGGCCTCGGGCGAGCCGCTGAAGCTGGCCCCGATGACCCCCTTCGAACGCAAGGTCGTCCACGACGCCGTGGCGGCCGCCGGTCTGAAGAGCGAGTCCGAGGGCGAGGAGCCGCAGCGCTTCGTCGTTGTGCTCCCGGCCTGACCGGAATGTGGTGCGTCGGCCCCGCCTGTGTCGCAGGCGGGGCCGAAGTTTGTAAGCCTGGCAGTTGAACGACACGGCTGAACGACACGGTTCTGGCGTGAGCGGTTCTGTACGGAAGGACGGTCCCCGTGACGGAGGCAGCGGAGCTTCCCGCAGCGCCTGAAGAGGCGCCCCCGGCGCCCGAACAGGCGCGCGCGGTGTTCGGTGAGTTTTTCCCGGAAGCGGTGCGGTACGCGGAGCTGCTGGCGGACGCGGGGGTCAAGCGGGGCCTGATCGGGCCGCGTGAGGTTCCCCGGCTGTGGGAGCGGCACCTGCTGAACTGCGCGGTGCTGTCCGAGGTGGTGCCCGAGGGCGTCACGGTGTGCGACGTGGGCTCGGGTGCCGGCCTGCCCGGTATCCCGCTCGCCCTGGTGCGGCGGGACCTGAAGATCACTCTGCTGGAACCCCTGCTGCGCCGGACGACCTTCCTCCAGGAGGCCGTGGAGCTGCTCGGGCTGGACCACGTCACCGTGGTGCGCGGCCGGGCCGAGGAAGTACTCGGCAAGCTCCAGCCGGTGCACGTGGTGACCGCCCGTGCCGTGGCTCCGCTGGACCGGCTGGCGGGATGGGGTGTGCCCCTGCTGCGTCCTTACGGGGAGATGCTGGCCCTGAAGGGTGACACCGCCGAGGAGGAGCTGGTCGCGGCGAAGGTGGCGCTGACCAAGCTCGGTGTGGTGAAGACCTCGGTGCTCCACGTGGGCGAGGGCGTCGTCGACCCCCTGTCCACGGTGGTCCGGGTGGAGGTGGGCGAAAGCCCCGGCGGAGTGAGGTTCGCGGCCAAGCGGGCTAAGGCCGCGCGGGTGGGGCGGACGCGCAGGCGTCGGTGATCCGTGCCGCCGGGGGTGTCCTTCGGGGAGGGTTGGGCCCTATAGGTATGGATTTCGGAGTGTCGTAGCGGGCTGCAGACTCCGTCCGGGCATCGTGTTTCACGTGAAACGTCGCTCTCTGCTGCACGGAATCATCAGCCGCGGCCGTGCTGCTGCGGCCCCCCGCGACCGTAAGGACGCGGGGGTGACGGAGTTGTCCACAACGGTGGATTCATCCACAGGAGAACGGGCCCCGCTGGTTCGCGACCCGGGTGGCATGGCAGTCTCTGTTCATCGCGAGCCCGCTGCCGAGGAGAGTGACACCGTGCGGTCCGACGCCAACCTCGCGGGGCCGATGGCCGATCCGGTCCCCGGTCCCCGCTCTGAATCGCCAGGTGGGGGAGTCCCCCTGGGAACACCCCCGGCGGTAGCGGGGGGAGACACGTCCTCCCCGTCCCTCGTGGACAACGACGACATCGAGGACACCCCGATCGGCCGTGGCGCCCAGCAGGCGATCGAGGCCATCGGGCGCACCGGTACCGCCCTCCCGCGGCCGGCGCAGACCCGGATCATGGTCGTGGCCAACCAGAAGGGCGGCGTCGGCAAGACCACGACGACCGTGAACCTGGCGGCCTCGCTGGCCCTGCACGGTGCCCGGGTCCTGGTCATCGACCTCGACCCGCAGGGCAACGCCTCCACCGCCCTGGGCATCGACCACCACGCGGAGGTGCCGTCCATCTACGACGTGCTCGTCGACAGCCGGCCCCTGCTGGAGGTCGTCCAGCCGGTGGTGGACGTGGAGGGCCTGTTCTGTGCCCCCGCCACGATCGACCTCGCGGGCGCGGAGATCGAGCTGGTGTCGCTGGTGGCCCGTGAGAGCCGGCTCCAGCGGGCGATCCAGGCGTACGAGCAGCCCCTCGACTACATCCTCATCGACTGCCCGCCCTCTCTGGGCCTGCTGACGGTGAACGCCATGGTGGCCGGGGCGGAGGTGCTGATCCCGATCCAGTGCGAGTACTACGCGCTGGAGGGCCTGGGACAGCTGCTGCGCAATGTCGAGCTGGTGCGGGCCCACCTGAACCCGGCCCTGCACGTGTCGACGATCCTGCTGACGATGTACGACGGCAGGACGCGACTGGCCTCGCAGGTGGCGGATGAGGTGCGCACCCACTTCGGCAAGGAGGTGCTGCGCACGAGCATCCCGCGGTCGGTGCGGATCTCGGAGGCTCCGAGCTACGGGCAGACGGTTCTCACGTACGACCCGAGTTCCAGCGGTGCCCTTTCCTACCTGGAGGCAGCGCGCGAGATGGCGCTGCGGGGTGCCGGAATCCATTACGACGCCCAGCACGCCCATCTGGGCGCGGGCATGAACAGCACGCAGAGTGTGGCGGAGGGGATCCAGTGAGCGAGCGACGTAGGGGCCTGGGGCGGGGGCTCGGCGCGCTGATCCCGGCCGCTCCTCAGGAGCCGGTGATGGGTACGGGGTCGACGTCTCCGTCGGCGCTGCCGGTACTGCCCTCGGAGCGGGGGGTCGCCGCGGCGAAGCTCGCCGCTCTGGTGCAGGCCGATGTTTCACGTGAAACATCGCACCCGGTCGAGGAGCGGGCGCCGCGGCCGGCGATCGAGGGAGTGCCGGGGGCGAGATTCGCGGCGCTTCCCCTGGACGCGATCTCGCCCAACCCGTCCCAGCCGCGCAACATGGAGCAGCTGGACGAAGAGGCCATGGCGGAGATGGTCTCCTCCATCCAGACGGTGGGCCTGCTCCAGCCCGTGGTGGTCCGCGAGACGGAGCCCGGCCGCTATGAGCTGATCATGGGCGAGCGGCGATTCCGGGCCTGCGGTATGGCCGGGATGGATCGCATCCCCGCGATCATCCGGGCGACGGACGATGACAGGCTCCTGCTGGACGCCCTCCTGGAGAACCTGCACCGGGTCCAGCTGAACCCCCTGGAGGAGGCCGCCGCGTACGACCAGCTCCTCCGGGAGTTCAACTGCACCCACGACCAGCTGGCGGACCGGATCGGTCGATCCCGTCCGCAGGTCTCGAACACCCTGCGTCTGCTGAAGCTTTCGCCCAAGGTGCAGAGCCGGGTGGCCGCGGGAGTGCTGTCTGCCGGGCACGCGCGGGCGCTGCTGTCGGTGGAGGACTCGGACGAGCAGGACCGTCTTGCCCAGCGGATCGTGGCCGAGGGCCTGTCGGTGCGTTCGGTCGAGGAGATCGTGCAGCTGATGGGCTCGGAGCCGGCGAGCGCCGTGAAGCCCAAGGGCCCGCGGGCGGGGACTCGGGTGTCTCCGGCGCTGAGTGAGCTGGCGACGCGTCTGTCGGACCGGTTCGAGACCCGGGTGAAGGTGGACCTGGGCCAGAAGAAGGGCAAGATCACCGTCGAGTTCGCATCGATGGAGGACCTGGAGCGGATCCTGGGGACCCTGGCACCGGGCGAGGGCCGCGTTCTCGAACAGGGTCTCTCCGGGGAGTAGTACCCGGGTCGTTCCCCTCACTGCCCCCTGCTTCTTCGAGATGTCCACACTCGAAGAAGCAGGGGGCAGTGCTTACGATGTGGTCATGGGTCGTCGGCTGGTACCGCTCACGCTGGACAACCTCCAGGACCTGCCCCGGCGTTGCCGGAGCTGCGTGTTCTGGGAGCTGGATCCCGTCACCGGTGAGGCCGCCGTGAAGGCGGGAACTCCGGAGCTGGAGAAGGAGGCCTGGATCTCCGCCGTCCTCCTGGACTGGGGATCCTGTGGCCGGGTGGTCTACGTGGACGAGGTCCCGGTGGGGTTCGTGCTGTACGCCCCGCCCGCGTATGTGCCGAGGGCCGCGTCCTTCCCGACGAGCCCGGTGTCTCCGGACGCGGTACAGCTGATCACGGGCTGGATCATGCCGGGGTATCAGGGGCAGGGGCTGGGCCGGGTGATGGTCCAGACGGTCGCGAAGGACCTGCTTCGGCGAGGCTTCAAGGCCATCGAGGCGTTCGGGGAGGCACGGTGGGAGCGGCCCGCCTGTCTGCTGCCGGCCGACCACCTGCTGTCGGTGGGGTTCAAGACCGTACGCCCGCATCCGGCCCACCCCCGGCTGCGGCTGGAGCTGCGCACGACCCTGTCGTGGAAGGAAGACGTGGAGCTGGCCCTGGACCGCCTGTTGGGTGGAGCCAGGGCCCGCAAGGAACCGGCACTGCGCCCGCTGTGAGCAGCCGGCGCGGAACGGGGCCGCCCCTGGTGGGGCGGCCCCGTTTCACGTGAAACCCCGCTACCGATGAGCGGAGCGCCTGGGTCCTCAGGCCTGTCAGGCCTTCATGCCTGTCAGGCCTGGATGAAACCTTCGAGGTCACGCAGGATGGCGGCCTTGGGCTTGGCGCCGACGATGGTCTTGGCGACCTCGCCACCCTTGTAGACGTTCAGCGTCGGGATGGACATGACGCCGTACCGGGCAGCCGTGGCCGGGTTCTGGTCGATGTTGAGCTTGACGATCTCGATCTCCTCGCCGTGCTCGGCGGCGATGGCCTCCAGCGAAGGCGCGATCTGGCGGCACGGGCCGCACCATTCGGCCCAGAAGTCGACCAGCACGGGCTTGTCGCTGCGCAGGACGACTTCGTCGAAGTCCGCGTCGGTCACGTTCTTGAGGGTGCCGGCCACAGCGGCCTCCTTCTCTTCTACGGGGTGTGGGGTGTGGGGAGGGGGCGGGATCAGACGGTCGCGGTCGCCGGTTCGGCGTCCGCGAGGGCCGCGAGGAAGCGCTCCGCGTCGAGGGCGGCGGAGCAGCCGGTGCCGGCCGCGGTGATGGCCTGACGGTAGGTGTGGTCCACCACGTCACCGGCGCCGAAGACCCCGGTGAGGTTGGTACGCGTCGAGGGGGCGTCGACCTTGAGGTAGCCCTCGTCGTCCAGGTCGAGCTGGCCGGTGAACAGTTCGGTGCGCGGGTCGTGTCCGACAGCGATGAACAGGCCGGTCACGGGCAGCTCGGACGTCTCACCGGTCTTGGTGTTGCGCAGGGTGAGGCCGGAGAGCTTCTGCTCGCCGTGGATCTCGGCGACCTCGCTGTCCCAGGCGAACTTGATCTTCGGGTCGGCGAACGCGCGGTCCTGCATGGTCTTGGAGGCGCGCAGGCTGTCACGGCGGTGGACGATCGTGACGGACTTGGCGAACCGGGAGAGGAAGGTGGCCTCCTCCATCGCGGTGTCACCGCCGCCGACGACGGCGATGTCCTGGTCCTTGAAGAAGAACCCGTCGCAGGTGGCGCACCAGGAGACACCGCGTCCGGAGAGGGCGTCCTCGTTGGGCAGGCCGAGCTTGCGGTGCTGGGAACCGGTGGTGACGATGACGGCCTTGGCGCGGTGCACCGTGCCGGCCGTGTCCGTGACGGTCTTGATCTCACCGGTCAGGTCCACGGCGACGACGTCGTCCGGGACGAGCTCGGCGCCGAAGCGCTCCGCCTGGTCGCGCATGTTGTCCATGAGGTCCGGACCCATGATGCCGTCCCGGAAGCCGGGGAAGTTCTCGACCTCGGTGGTGTTCATGAGCGCGCCGCCGGCGGTGACGGCACCTTCGAAGACCAGGGGGTTGAGCGAAGCGCGTGCGGTGTACAGGGCGGCCGTGTAACCGGCCGGCCCGGAGCCGATGATGATCACGTTTCGTACGTCGCTCACGGGTTCTTTCCTCGTCTCTGCGGACTTCGTGCTGCCTACCGGGGGCCGGTGCGGACTCTCACCCCACCCAACGGATCCTACGGCGCGCACATTCCCCGCTTGTCCCCTCCAGTCCCCCAAAGGGCGGGTCGTCACCCCGCGAGCCCGTCAGTTGCGGGGATACGTGCTGGTCAGCAGGGGCTTGGCCGGGGACGGCACCGCATGGTCGGCGCAGCCCGCAGGCACGAGGTAGGCGTCCACCCGGGCCGGGTCACCCGGGTGGGGCAGTACGACGAGGTAGACGGGAGTGCCCTGGTAGCTGCCGCGTTCGGCGGCGACGGGTGCCTCGGTGCGGCCCGTTCCCCGCTGGACGCAGGGCGGGACCGGTGTGCGGTCCGGCTCGGACTGCGGTGAGGCGAGCCGGTCGGCGGGTGCCAGGCCGGGGGAGGTGTCCTCCAGCCCCAGGGACTTGTCGGTCTCGCCCGGGGCGGTCTTCGGGGCGTTTCCGGCGGCTTCCCCGGCGAGGAGCTGCCGGACGTTCTGGCGGAGCCCCTGAGCCGTGTACCCCCCGGGGGTAGAGGAGCCTGCGGAGGCCCTCGCGGTGTCGTTGCGCGTGGCGGTGTCGTGCGAGCCGGTACCGCCCAGCCCGGTGAACAGGAAGACGCCGAGCGCGCAGGCGGCTGCCCCGGCGAGGCCGCTGAGGACGGCGATACGGCGCCGGGCGCGGCGACGGCCGGGACCGGTTGGGCCGGACGGGTGACCAGTGGGCCGGTGGGCCTCGGTCCGGCCGGAGCGATCGGAGCGGCCGGAGCGATCGGAGGGGCTGGCGGTCATCGGCGATGTTTCACGTGAAACATCGCCGACGGGACGCGGGTCGGGGGCGGCTGCCTCGGTCCGGGAGGTAGTCGAGTCGAGGAGCGCCTCGGCGGCGAGGGCGGCGTCGATCCGGCCGGCGATGGCGGACGGCATGCGCGGCGGCCCCGGCAGGGTGCCGAGGAGGGACCGGATCTCCTCCAGGGAGGCGAGGACGTCGGCGCACAGGGCACAGCCGCCGAGATGGCGGCGCACCTGGGCGGTGCGGGAGGGGGGCAACAGCCCTTCGGTGAGGTCGGAGATCTCCGAGACCTCCGGGTGCCAGGTCGTCCCGGCAGTGCCGGTCGTGCCGCTCGTGGGGCTCACGGTCGTCCACCTCCGCCCTTCACAGCGTCTGGATCCGGTTGGGGATTCCTGGGGTCTGCCGCAGGTGGGACGGCTGTCCCCGGCGTCCGGTTCCCTCCCCGCTCCGAGGTGCCGTTATCCCCGGCGTTCGCGCGCAGATGAGTGAGCATCGGGAGGAGTTTGGCCCGGCCGCGGGCGCACCGGCTCTTCACGGTGCCGGTGGGGACGTCGAGGACGCGGGCGGCTTCGGCGACGGGGTACCCCTGCATGTCGACCAGGACGAGGGCTGCCCGCTGCTCCGCGGGGAGGGTGGCCAGGGCGGCCAGGAGCTGGCGGTGGAGGTCCTGGCGCTCAGCGGGGGCCTCGGCGGACTCGTGGGGCTCCAGGAGCCGCTCCAGGCGGTCCGTGTCGTCGAGGGGGGCGGTCCGACGGGAGGCGGCCTTGCGGGCCCGGTCGAGGCAGGCGTTGACGGTGATCCGGTGCAGCCAGGTGGTGACGGCGGAATCGCCCCGGAAGGTGTGGGCGGCCCGGTAGGCGGAGACCAAGGCGTCCTGGACGGCGTCGGCGGCCTCCTCGCGGTCGCCGAGCGTGCGCAGTGCGACGGCCCAGAGCCGGTCGCGGTGGCGCCGTACGAGCTCGCCGAAGGCGTCGGGATCGCCCGCGACGTGCAGGGCCAGGAGATCCTGGTCGCTGCGCTCGCCGGTCGCGGAGTCGTCCAACGGTGAGCCCCCTCCCTGCTTCGCGTCAGCCCTTGAACTTCACGTCCGTGATGCCCTGCTTGTAGCCGGCCTTGCTGTAGTCCTCGTCGGGGGCGTAGGGCATGGCGGTGATCCACAGGAGGACGTAGCGCGTCTTGACCGGCTTCTCAACGGTCAGCTTCACGTTGTTGCTCTTGGTGGTCGTGCCCGCGATCTTCTTCATCGAGCCGACCTTGCCCTGGGGGTTGAGGGTGTCGGTGGCGTACAGGGCCAGGGTGTTGCGTTCGCCCTGGTACTTCAGCGCTATCGACGCTTCGCTCACGTCCTGCTCGGAACCGAGGTCGTAGACGATCCCGACGCCGTCCTTGATCTTGAACTCGGGGCCGTCGGCGTAGCTCTTGGTCCGCCAGTAGCTGGAACTGTCCCCGTCGTACGTCATGCCGACGGTGGTGGCGTTCTGCGGGGTGCCGTCCGGCGCGTACTCCTTGGCGTCCTTGATGGAGAGCGGGACGGGTTCCTTCTTCAGAGCCGTGTCGTTCGGGCCCTGCTGCTGTGTCTGGGTGTTCTCGCCGCCGTCCGGTTTGCCGCGGAGGAGGGTGTCGGCGAGCTGCCAGCTGCCGAGCCCCAGGGCGACGATCAGCAGGGCGGCGACGCCCCACTTCAGGGCCCGGCCGGTGCGGCTCTGCAGCGGTGGCGGGGGGACGGAGGCGACCGCCTGCGTGGAGGGCAGGCCGGCCGGGACGGGCCTGCCGTAGGTGCCCTGCTGGTAGGTGGTGTGCTGGTACTCCGGCGGCGCGGTGAAGACGGGCTCGGGCGGGCGGATGCGGGGCATCGCGGCGACGGCCTTGGCCAGCTCCTCCGGGCTGGTGCAGGGCGGCTCCTGCCGGGACGCGGTGGCCCCGTCGTTGGCGAGGGCGCGCATGGCGAGTTCGCCGAGCCCCCGGTGGACGCCGGCCCGGACCTGGTCGGGGGCGAGCAGACCGACGCCCTTGGGCAGGCCGCGCAGCCCGTAGGCGTCGTTCTCGTACGGCCAGCGCTGGGTGAGGGCGGCGTACAGCAGGGCGCCGATGGCCTCGGTGTCGGCCCGCTGCGGGGTGTCGCTGGTGATGCCGCGCAGGGCGGCGTTCACGGCGAGGCCGCGGATGCGGTACTGGCCCGAGGAGGTGCGCAGTATCGCGCTGGGTGTCAGGCGCAGGTGGGCCAGGCCCTCGCGGTGGGCAGCGGCCATCGCCTGGGAGACCTGGCTGACCAGCTGGTAGGCCTCGTGGGGTTCGAGGGTGCCGTCGGCGAGGACGGAGGTCAGTTCGGTGGCGTCGGGCAGCCACTCGTGGACGACGTAGACGAGGTCGTTCTCCTCCACGGCGTCGAGGACCTGGACGAAGCGCGGGTCGCCGAGCAGGGCGGAGGAGCGGGCGGCGGCCAGGACGCTGCGGGCCCGGGGGTGGTCGGCGGGCAGCAGGTGGACCCCCACCGCGCGGCGCAGCTTCTCGTCCATGGCCCGCCAGCTGCTGAACCCGTCCAAACGGGTGACGCACTCCTCCAGGCGGTAGCGCCGTGCGAGCTTGTGCCCGCTGTGGAGTTCCGGTGCGGCCGTGGGCGCCGCGCTTCTGCGTTCGCCGTCCTTTTCGGGCATGGGTCCGTCCGAGGCTTTTCCGTTCTGGGCGTCCACCCCGTCGGCCGTGGCCTTGGCCGCATCTGCGGCCAGCGGCTGCTCGCCGCTGTTGTCGGCCACGTCGACGGCAGCCGTGCTACGTTCCGCCACCGTCGTCCCTGCCTCCCCATCCGTTGCGCGCTGTCGGCCAGTCTGCGAAGCCATGCCAATTGTGCCCACAGTCCGCCGCTATGCACGACACACGAAGGGGGGTGACGGTTGTGCGCATCAGCGCCCCAGACGTCCGCGGACCATTCCGACCATGGAGTTGAGCTCTTCGATCCGCATCCGCTTGGCGGCGAGGAGGAACACGGCGCCGAGGGCGATGACACCCGCGACCAGGGCGGCGAGGGAACCGAGGGCTCCGTTGCCCAGCCACCGGGTGACCCCGTAGGCGGCGGCGCCCGCCACGGCGGCGGCCGGGACGCAGGCGCCGATCAGACGGGTGTACGTACGCATCACGTGGGCGCCGTCGAGGTCTCCGCCGAGGCGGGCCTTCAGGCGGCGCCAGGCCACGCCGACACCGACCGCGTACCCCAGGCCGTAGGCGGCGGCCATGCCGACGACGGCCCAGCGCGCCGGCAGGACGAAGAAGGCCAGGGCGGAGACGCCCGCGTTGACGGCGGCCACGATGACCGTGTTGTAGAACGGGGTCCGGGTGTCCTCGTAGGCGTAGAAGCCGCGCAGGACCACGTACTGGACGGAGTACGGGATCAGGCCGAGGCCGAAGGCCATGAGGATGAAACCGATGTTGGTGGCGTCGTCGGCGCCCGTGCTGGCGTAGAGCAGCGTCGCCATCGGGACGCCGAGTGCGAGGAAGGCGAAGGCGCAGGGCACGATCGCGACGGCCGAGGTGCGCAGGCCGTAGGAGATGTCGTCGCGGACCGCCGCGGCGTCGCCGTCGTGGGCCGAGCGCGAAATGCGGGGCAGCACGGCCGTCATGACGGAGACGGTGATGATGGCCTGCGGCATCTGCCAGAGCAGCAGGGCGTAGTTGTAGCCGGTGATGCCGGTACCGCCGTGGCCCTGCTTGTCGGCGATCTCACCGGCCCAGGTGGCGAGCTGGGTCACGACGACCAGGCCGAGCTGGTTGGCGAGGACGAAGAAGAACGTCCACTTGGCCAGACCGGCGGCCTTGCCCAGGCCGTGGCCCTTCCAGTCGAAGCGCAGCCGCATCCTGAAGCCGGCGTCGCGCAGGTAGGGCAGCATCGCCAGGGACTGGACGACGAGGCCGAGCAGGGTGCCGAGGCCCAGCAGGCGGACGCCCTCGGGGGTGATCGTCGCCTCGGAGACCCCGGTGGCGGTGAAGCCGCCGAAGGCCCAGATGAAGGCGCCGAAGGTGGCGATGACCACGATGTTGTTGAGGACCGGGGTCCACATCATCGCGCCGAACCGGCCGCGGGCGTTGAGGATCTGACCGAGGACCACGTGCACGCCCATGAAGAACATGGTGGGCAGGCAGTACTGCGCGAAGGCGACCGCGATGTCCATGCGCTGCGGGTTGTCGGCGATCTTCTGCGACATCATGCCGATGAAGAGCGGGGCCGCGAACACGCAGATGGTGGTGACCGCGCCCAGCAGGACCACCACGAGGGTCAGCAGGCGGTTGGCGTAGGCCTCGCCGCCGTCGGCGTCGTTCTTCATGGCCCGTACGAGCTGGGGGATGAAGACCGCGTTGAGGGCGCCGCCGCCGACGAGGACGTAGATCATCGTCGGCAGGGTGTTGGCGACCTGGTAGGAGTCGTTGAGGGACGCGACGCCGATGGCGCCGGCGATCACCAGGGTGCGGGCGAAGCCGGTGATGCGGGAGACGATCGTGCCGGCTGCCATCAGGGCGCTCGACTTCAGCAGGCCGGCGGCCTTGCCCGCGGGCTTGCTCGGCGCGGGGGCCGCGACCGGGGCCTCCTCGGCCGGGGCGCCGGGAACCGCCTGCTGGTCCCGGTAGAGGTGCGTGAAGGCGTCGGTCTCCGGGTCTTCCTCCGACGCGCTGGTCACGAGCGAGTCCACTCCGACGAACTGCGTCGTCGTCGCGTGGTCACCGTAGGGCAGGTGGCGGGAGGGGCCGTCCGGCTCGGGCGGCGGGGTCTGGGCCCAGACGCGCGGGTCGGGGCCGTGCGAGGGTGCCTGCGGGGCCGCGTAGAGCGGACCCGGCTCCTGGTAGGTGCCCGGCGGCGGCGGGGGGTGCGAGGCCCGGTCGTAGAGGGCCTCGGTCACGGGGTCCTGGGCCGACAGGTCCTGCGACCGGTAGGGGTCGTAGTCGTAGGCGTCCTGGACGTACGGGTCGTGGTCCGGCGCGGGCGCGGGCGCCGGAACCTGTCCGGGCACCGGAGCGCCCGGGGCAGTGCCCTGGGAGGGCATGGGCCCACCAGTGCCCCGCGCGCGGTCACCGTCGTACGGCGCGTTCATCGCAACCCCACCTCATCGTCCCCAGGCCGACCGGCCACGGCATCGCTCAACGGTCCACTGTCTCACCCGTGCCGGACCCCTCAGCGCTTTGCGGTCCGGTGTCCGTGGACTCGTCACTCGGCTGCGTGCTCTCCTCGGCGGCCGCGCGCGCGGCGACGCGCTTGCGGCTGGCGTACATCTTGATGCCCGCCAGAACGAGGAGGAGCACACCGCCGGCGATGACGAGCATGACGGTGGGGGTGATCTCGGTGGCCTCGACCGTGAACTTGCGTTCCTTGCCGTACGGCACGCCGTCCTTGGTGAAAAGGCGTGCTGTGACCTCGACCGGACCACTCGCGGTGGCGTTGGCGGTGAACTTTACCGTCTGGCTGTGTCCGCCCTGAACGGTGACTTCCTCTTCCGTTTCACCACTGTCACCGAACATCAGACGGGTGGGGTTGGCGGACTTCACCCGCAGCACGAGGTTCTGGACGTCCTGGACCAGGCTGTTCTGGACGCTGACCGGGATGGTCGCGCTGTGGCCGGACAGCGTGGCGTTGGACTTGGGGATGACCTTGACCTTGTCGGTCAGCCCGACCAGGTACGACTGGACCTGTTCGCGGTAGCCGGCGGCCTCCTCGGGGCGGCCGCGCCAGGAGGTGGACATCTCCCGGTTCATGGTGTTGCCGAAGGGGATCTCGACGCGGTCCGGCGCCGAGAGGATGACCTTGAAGTGGTCGAGGGTCGTCTGCGTGGTGCGGATCTTCTCGAAGGCGGACACCGGGAGCTCCTGCTTGCTCAGGGCTTCCGGGTACTGGCCCGCGCCCGGGACCTGGGTCGCGGCGCCCGGGTCGGGCTTCGCCGCGGCCGCCGCCTCCAGGTCGGAGGGCTGCGTCCAGCGGGCCGCCTGGAGCCCGCGCAGGGCGACGGCCATCGAATCCGCCTGGCTGGCGGTCGGCCGGCGCTGGGGTGCGACCACGTAGCTGCGCTGCTCGTCACTGTTCGACAGGTTCAGGGCGAGGCTGTGGGCCAGGAACCGCTGGACGGCGAGCGTGGAGTTCCCGGCGGTGGCCATATCGCCCTCGAAGGCGGTGGAGAGATCAGCGTCGGCCACCACGGCGGTGGTGCCCGCCCCGATGGGACGGGCGGCCGAGGGGGTGTAGCCGAGGGCGCCGGTCTCCTGGAGGCTGTCACTGCGGGCGAGGACGTGGTGGGCGCCGGCCGAGGTGGCGACGTTGACGATTGCGGGGTCGATGGCACCGTCCACCGGCCAGGAGAAGTCGGTGGACGGGGTGACGTGCAGCACCGTCTCGACGGCCTGCTTCGCCTTGTCCGTGGCCGGCCTCAGCTGGCCCAGCGTGCCCGAGACGTCCTTGCCCCGGTGGGCGAGGGAGGCGATGTCCGGGTCGGCGAAGGGCAGCGCGACGACCTTCTTGCCCTGTACGGCCGCTTCGAGGGCACTCAGCCACTGCTCGGCGACGGCCTTGTTCCGGCCCTGTACGGGCTTGCCGTTCGGACCGGGGCTGCGGACGCGGTAGCCCTTGGTCATGGCGTCGACCGCGGTGAGCAGATCGGGGTCGATCACCCAGGTGACCGGCAGGTCCTTGCCGAGCGCGACCATCCGCTCCAGACGGCCGCCCGGCCGCAGCTCGTCCGCGAGGGAATCGTCGAGGAAGACGGGGGTCTGGAGCTCGTCCGAGCCGGTCTCCGCCGTGACGTGCGTGGTGGAGATCAGCGGCCACACGTAGGCCAGCGAGGACCGCTTGGCGGCCGGGTCCGGCTGCCAGGGCAGGAAGGTCCGCTGGATGCCCAGAACCTGCTCGTGCGGGCGGCCGTCGGTCGACCCGGACAGGGAGACCCCGAGCTGGTACACCCCGTCCGCGCCGAGGTCGAGCTTGTTGACCGGCACCTTGATGGTGAACTGCCGGCCCACCTTGGAGGTGAGCGAGTCGATCTTCACGGCGAAGGCCGAGTCGATCTCACCGGGGTCCACACCGGGCCGGAAGCCCTTGCGGTCCGCCACCTCACCGATCGCCGACCGGTCCCCCAGCCTGGGTCCGACCCGCAGGCCCACATGGGCGTTCTTGATCGTCTCCGAGCCGTTGTTGACCACGGTGCCGGTGATCGTGAGCGTGTCGGTCTTGACCGGAGCGCTCGGCGAGACCTCCGTCAGCTGGACGTCGACCGAGGACTCGGCCGCCTGGGCGGGCGGTGCGGGGGCGTAGATCAGGGCGGCCAGTACCGGCGTCCCGCTGAGCAGGACGACTGCCCGCCGCAGCCAGCGGCGCCGGGCAGGGACGGAGGCCGTCCCCTGGATCTCTGCCGCCTCGGCCACGCGTTCGCCCGTCCCTCGAAGTGTCAGTGGTCGTCGGTTCTGCGTCCACGCATGGTAACGAGGAGCGCTGTGCGCGAGTGCCGCGCCTTGCTCCACATGATCGGTTCCGCTTCGGCGCGGCCCTCGGCGGGGTGCCGGTGAAACGGGGGAGCCCGCGCCGGGCGGGCCACGTACCCTTTTCTGTTGTGCCGAACGCCAATGAAGACAACCCCAGTGCCCTGAGTCAGGTGCAGCGCCGCGCGGTCAGTGAACTGCTGCGGGTCGCTCCTGTCGCCGACGAGCTCGGCCGCCGGTTCCAGGAGGCGGGTTTCCGCCTCGCCCTGGTCGGCGGGTCCGTCCGCGACGCGCTGCTCGGGCGTCTCGGCAACGACCTCGACTTCACCACCGACGCGCGTCCCGAGGCCGTCCTCAAGATCATGCGGCCCTGGGCGGACTCGCTCTGGGACGTCGGCATCGCCTTCGGCACCGTCGGGGCCCAGCGCGACGGGTTCCAGATCGAGGTGACCACCTACCGCTCCGAGGCGTACGACCGCACCTCGCGCAAGCCGGAGGTCTCCTACGGCGACTCGATCGAGGAGGACCTGGTCCGACGGGACTTCACCGTCAACGCCATGGCCCTCGCTCTTCCGGAGCAGGAGTTCGTCGACCCGCACGGCGGCCTGGAGGACCTGGCCGCCGGTGTGCTGCGGACGCCGGGCACGCCGGAGGACTCCTTCTCGGACGATCCGCTGCGCATGCTGCGCGCCGCCCGGTTCGCCGCGCAGCTGGACTTCGAGGTCGCCCCCGAGGTCGTCTCGGCCATGAAGGCGATGTCCGACCGGATCGAGATCGTCTCGGCCGAGCGCGTGCAGGGCGAGCTGAACAAGCTGCTGCTGTCCGCACACCCCCGCAAGGGCCTGGGGCTGCTGGTGGACACCGGCCTCGCCGACCGGATCCTGCCGGAGCTGCCGGCCCTGCGGCTGGAGCGCGACGAGCACCACCGGCACAAGGACGTCTACGACCACTCCCTGATCGTCCTGGAGCAGGCCATCGACCTGGAGGAGGACGGACCGGACCTGGTGCTGCGCCTGGCTGCCCTGCTGCACGACATCGGCAAGCCCCGCACCCGCCGCTTCGAGAGCGACGGCCGTGTTTCCTTCCACCACCACGAGGTGGTGGGCGCGAAGATGACCAAGAAGCGCATGACGGCGCTGAAGTACTCGAACGACATGGTCAGGGACGTGTCCAGGCTGGTGGAGCTGCACCTGCGGTTCCACGGTTACGGCGACGGGGAGTGGACCGACTCGGCCGTCCGGCGCTACGTCCGTGACGCGGGTCCGCTGCTGGACCGGCTGCACAAGCTGACCCGGTCGGACTGCACCACGCGCAACAAGCGCAAGGCCAATGCCCTCTCCCGGACCTATGACGGCCTGGAGGAGCGGATCGCGCAGCTCCAGGAACAGGAGGAGCTGGACGCGATCCGGCCCGACCTCAACGGGAACGAGATCCAGCAGATCCTGGAGATCGGCCCGGGCCCGATGGTCGGCAAGGCGTACGCCCACCTGCTGGAGCTGAGGCTGGAGAACGGGCCGATGGACCGCGAGGAGGCGGTCGCGGCCCTCAAGGAATGGTGGGCGGACCAGGCTCCGCAGGCCTGACGTGTGATCCACCGCAGCGCTGTTTCACGTGAAACATCGGCCTCGGGCAACAGCGCTGCGCCGCGTGGGCGCCGGCTCTCCCGTGCATGTCAGCGGGGCGATGTTTCACGTGAAACGCCGCCCCGCCGCAGGACTCCGGCCGTGGCCGCGTAGGTCAGGGCCACGCTGACGAGCAGGGCGACGGAGCGGCCGTCGGCGGGCAGCATGAGGGACGCCACCGCGGCGGCCCCGACGAAGGCGACGTTGAAGAGCACGTCGTAGACGGAGAAGACCCGGCCCCGGAAATCGTCGTCCACCCGGGACTGCAGGACCGTGTCGGTGGAGATCTTGGCCCCCTGGGTGGCGAGGCCGAGGACGAAGGCGGCGGCGAGCATGGGCTCGGGAGCGAAGAACAGCCCGAGCGCGGGTACCAGCACGGCCGAGGCCGCCGAGCAGACGACGATCCAGCCCAGCGGACCGAGCCGGTTCACCAGCCAGGGCGTGACGAGGGCCGCCGCGAAGAACCCGGCCCCGGAGACCCCGACGGCGATCCCGAGGAGGGCCAGCCCGTCGGACTCGTTGTCCGACCAGGAGTAGCGGCAGAGCATCAGCAGCATCACCGTCAGCGCGCCGTAGCAGAACCGCATCAGGGTCATCGCGGTCAGTGCCCGCGCGGCCTCCTGGCGGCCCGCCAGGTGCCGGAGGCCCTCGGCCATGCCGCGCACGGTCAGGGCGATCCCCTCGGCGAACGTGGGATGGTCGGGCCCGCTCCGGTGGTCGGGGCCGAGGAGCCCGACGGCCAGGCGCAGGGCGACCAGTCCCGCGCACAGGTAGAGGGCGGCTCCGAGCAGCACGACGAGGGCGTTGGACCCCGAGGCCAGGATCCGGACGAGGAAGGCCAGACCCCCGCCGGCGACCGCCGCGAGCGTGCCGGCGGTGGGAGAGAGCGCGTTGGCGGTGACCAGCTGGTCGGCGCGGACGACGTGGGGCAAGGACGCGGCGAGCCCGGCCAGGACGAAGCGGTTGACCGCGGTCACGGACAGGGCCGAGGCGTAGAAGAGCCAGTCGGGGACCTGGACGACGATCAGCAGGCCGGTCACACCGGCGAGCAGGGCCCGCAGCAGGTTGCCGTAGAGGAAGACCTGACGCCGGCGCCACCGGTCCAGCAGCACCCCGGCGAAGGGTCCGATCGCCGAATAGGGCAGCAGTAGTACCGCCATGGCCGAGGCGATGGCCGCGGGGGAGGTCTGCTTCTCGGGGGAGAAGACCACGTAGGTGGCGAGCGCGACCTGGTAGACGCCGTCGGCGGCCTGGGAGAACAGCCGTACGGCGAGCAGGTTCCGGAAGTCCCTCAGGCGCAGGAGTATGCGCAGATCACCTACGACGGGCATGAGGGCAAGGGTCACACACACCGAGGGTCCCCGGACACTTTGCCCGGGGACCCTCGGTGGAAGAGCGGTCGAAGACCAGGTGTCCGAGGACCCCTGGGGTGACTAGCGCTCGACCTCGCCCTTGATGAACTTCTCGACGTTCGCGTAGGCCTCGTCGTCGAAGTACTGGACCGGCGGGGACTTCATGAAGTAGCTGGAGGCCGAGAGGATCGGGCCGCCGATGCCGCGGTCCTTGGCGATCTTCGCGGCGCGCAGGGCGTCGATGATGACACCGGCGGAGTTCGGGGAGTCCCACACCTCGAGCTTGTACTCGAGGTTCAGCGGGACGTCGCCGAAGGCGCGGCCCTCGAGGCGGACGTAGGCCCACTTGCGGTCGTCGAGCCACGCGACGTAGTCGGACGGGCCGATGTGGACGTTCTTCTCGCCGAGCTCACGGTCGGGGATCTGCGAGGTGACGGCCTGCGTCTTGGAGATCTTCTTCGACTCGAGGCGGTCGCGCTCGAGCATGTTCTTGAAGTCCATGTTGCCGCCGACGTTGAGCTGCATGGTGCGCTCGAGACGGACACCGCGGTCTTCGAACAGCTTCGCCATCACGCGGTGCGTGATGGTGGCGCCGACCTGGGACTTGATGTCGTCGCCGACGATCGGGACACCGGCCTCGGTGAACTTGTCGGCCCACTCCTTGGTGCCGGCGATGAAGACCGGGAGGGCGTTGACGAAGGCGACCTTGGCGTCGATGGCGCACTGGGCGTAGAACTTCGCGGCCTCTTCGGAACCGACCGGGAGGTAGCAGATCAGGACGTCGACCTGGCGGTCCTTGAGGACCTGGACCACGTCGACCGGAGCCTCGGCGGACTCCTCGATGGTCTGGCGGTAGTACTTGCCCAGGCCGTCCAGGGTGTGGCCGCGCTGGACGGTCACGCCCGAGTTCGGGACGTCGCAGATCTTGATGGTGTTGTTCTCGCTGGCGCCGATGGCGTCCGAGAGGTCGAGGCCGACCTTCTTCGCGTCGACGTCGAACGCGGCGACGAACTCGATGTCACGCACGTGGTAGTCGCCGAACTGGACGTGCATCAGACCGGGGACCTTCGACGCCGGGTCGGCGTCCTTGTAGTACTCGACGCCCTGCACCAGCGAGGCGGCGCAGTTGCCCACGCCTACGATGGCTACGCGAACCGAACCCATTCCGGTTGCTCCCTGTTTGTTCTCGGAACGAGGCCTGCGAAATACAGGCCTCACTTTGCAGTTTCGTCGGGCGGCCCGGATCGTCGCCGATCCCGTCCCGCCCGCTCGCTCTCGATGAGCTCGTTGAGCCAGCGCACTTCACGCTCCACGGATTCCATTCCGTGCCGCTGGAGTTCGAGCGTGTAGTCGTCCAGGCGCTCCCGTGTACGGGCGAGCGAGGCGCGCATCTTCTCCAGGCGCTCCTCCAGCCGGCTGCGGCGGCCCTCCAGCACCCGCATGCGCACGTCTCGTTCGGTCTGGCCGAAGAAGGCGAAGCGGGCGGCGAAGGACTCGTCCTCCCAGGTGTCTGGGCCGGTGTGGGACAGGAGCTCTTCGAAGTGCTCCTTACCTGCTGCCGTCAACCGGTAGACGATCTTGGCGCGGCGCCCTGCGAGTGAAGCGGCGAGAGCGTCTTCCGGGGCGTTCCCCGGTTCTTCGATCAACCAGCCGTTTGCGACCAGAGTCTTGAGGCAGGGGTAGAGAGTCCCGTAGCTGAACGCCCTGAACACTCCCAGCGAGGTGTTGAGCCGCTTGCGGAGCTCGTAACCGTGCATGGGGGATTCACGGAGCAGGCCGAGGACGGCGAACTCGAGGATGCCTGAGCGCCTGCTCATCCGCCTGCCCCTCTCTGCCCCGGAGTTTATGTCGAGCTGATGTATCGGCTCGATACATCCAGACGATAGAACGGCCCGCTCCCGGCGACAAGCGGTGACGTGGTGACCGGCGTCACATCACCGATTCGCGCGACGCAAGTTGCCTGATTTGGGGTGAACTTCGGCACTGGTTGGGTTTTGGCCGTGCGTAGGCTGTGCGGAAGGACCACCGGGGGGAACCGGAATCACCTGCCGCTTCCAGGCCACTCGCCTGCCCGAGGAGTAGTCGTTCGATGAGCGAGCACCGCCGTAAACCGCCGCAGCCCCAGGGCGGCGGCCGCGCCGCGTCCCGCAGAGCCGCACCGCAGCACCCCGGCAGGGGCGCCGGGCCCGGTCATGGCGCCCCCGCCGCACCGCCCGGCGGACCGTACGCGGAGCACGGTGCGCACGGAGGCCGTTCCGATGCCCGGCGAGCCGCCCAGCGGGCCGCTGCCGGACGCGGACGCGCAGGCGGGAAGGGAGGCAGGGGCGACAAGGGCAGCAGCCGGTTCATCGACTACCCGCGCGCGGGCAAGGCCGGCTGGAAGCGTTTCGTACCGTCCTGGAAGCTGGTCTCCGGGACCTTCCTGGGCTTCTTCGCGGTGATCTTCGCGGGCGCCGGAATCGGTATCGCCAGCGTGGGCACCCCGGACGCGAACAAGGCCGCGAAGGCGCAGAACAACGTCTTCCAGTGGGCGGACGGCACCCAGATGGTCGCCACCGGCGGCAGCACGAACCGGCAGATCGTCCCGATCGACCAGATTCCCCTGTCCATGCGGAATGCGGTGATCGCGGCGGAGAACGAGTCGTTCGAGACGGACAAGGGCGTCGACCCGATGGGCATCGCACGGGCCGTGGTGAACATGGCCACGGGCGGTTCCACCCAGGGCGGCTCGACGATCACCCAGCAGTACGTCAAGAACACGTACCTCGACTCCGAGCAGACCCTCAAGCGCAAGGTCACCGAGCTCTTCATCGCGATCAAGCTGGGCGTCACCGAGGAGAAGGACGTCGTCCTCGCCGGCTACCTCAACACCGCCTACTACGGCCGTGACGCCTACGGCATCCAGGCCGCCGCCCGCGCCTACTTCGGCAAGGACGCCAAGGACCTCAACCCGTCCGAGAGCGCCTTCCTCGCCGCCATGCTCAAGGGCCCCAACCTCTACAACCCGGACGGCGGCATCGGCCCGGCCGCCACCCCCGAGGCCAACGAGAAGCGCGCCCGGCTGCGCTGGGCGTGGGTGCTCGACCGCGAGGTCGCGGTGGGACGCATGGCGCAGTCCGAGCGGGACAAGTACCGGGAGTTCCCCGCCCGGGTGGACTCCGAGCAGGCCCGCGGCATGTCCGGCCAGACCGGGTACCTGGTCGAGGTGGCCAAGCAGTACGTCATGAAGACCACCGGCATCACGGCCGAGAAGATGGCGCTCGGTGGCTACACGATCACCACCACCTTCGAGAAGCCCAGGGTGGACGCCCTGGTCAAGGCGGTCGAGGACACGCGCAAAGACTTCCTCGACGAGAAGAAGCGGCCCCAGTACGACACCTTCGTGCAGGTCGGTGCCGCCTCCGTGGACGTGAGGACCGGCGCGATCGTCGCCCTGTACGGCGGCCCCGGCTGGGACCACAAGTACTTCGCCAACAACGCCAACACCTCCGGCGTGCCCGTCGGCTCGACCTGGAAGCCGTACGTCCTCGCGGCCGCCATGCAGTACGGCACGCAGAACTCCAAGGGTTCGGGCATCTCGGTCGACAGCAAGTACAACGCCAACGACCGCACCGTGATCAACAACCGGGACGGCAAGCCGCTGCTCGCCAACGACGGGACGCCGTTCCGGCAGAAGAACGAGAGCGAGTACCCCTACGGCTACGTGACCCTCAACGAGGCGATGGAGAAGTCCATCAACGTGCCGTTCGCCCAGCTCGTCTTCGACGTCGGCCACAGCAAGGTCCGCGAGGTCGCCAAGGCCACCGGCATCCTCGAGGAGTCGATGGACAAGAACAACAACGCCTCCTTCGCCCTCGGCACCTCGACGCCCAGCGCCATCCGCATGGCCGACTCCTACGCCACCTTCGCCGCCTCCGGCACCCACCGCGAGCCCTTCTCCGTGAAGAAGGTCGTCAAGGACGGCAAGGCGCTGCCGGGCTTCGAGCCGCCCAAGGAGGCCCGGGCCATGGACGACTCCATCGCGGACAACATCACCAAGGTGCTGCGCAACGTCGTCGAGAACGGCACCGGAACCAAGGCGAAGAAGCTGGGACGGCCCGCGGCCGGCAAGACGGGCACCACCGACCAGAACAAGTCGGCCTGGTTCGTCGGCTACACCCCCGAGCTGTCCACCTCGGTCGCCCTCTTCCGCAACGACCCGACCTCCAAGAACAAGGAGCTCATGTCCATGAACCACGTGGGCGGGGTCGACTCCATCCACGGTGGTGACATCCCGGCCGCCATCTGGACCGAGTACATGCGCGAGGCACTCAAGGGAACCCCGGTCAAGGACTTCCCGGAGGCCGAGGACATCGGCGTCATCGCGGACGCGGCCGGAGCCCCGCAGCCCACGCCCTCGGCCGTACCGTCGCCCTCCGTCTCGGTCTCGCCCTCGCCCAGCACCTCTCCGTCGGTATCCCCGTCGCCGTCCGGCAACGGCAAGCCGTCCTGCAAGCCGAGGCCCTGGAACCTGAACTGCGACCCGACGGTCACCGGCGGTCAGAACGCCGGAACCGACGCCGGAACCACCTCCGGCGGCTTCCCGGACGGCGGCACCAGCACGATGCCGTCCCCGACCACTCCCCGCCCCGGCCGGCCGGGCGGGTCGACCAGCTGGGGAAGCATCATGGGCGCCTCCGGCTGATCCCGGCCCCGTCCCCTACCCGGAGGGCCGTCGCACACCGTGCGGCGGCCCTCCCCCGTGCGCGGCGCGGTACGGCAGGATGGGCGCCATGACCAAGGTGCACGAGGACCGGCCCGTCCCGCCCACGCAGCAGGACGAGGTCGCCATGGCCGGCAGCGAGTTCATCGGGGGACCGGCCGGCCGCCGCGCCCGGCCGGCCGGGCTCTGGCTGAACCCGGTCCGCGTCGTGGTCCTCGTGGCCCTCGGCATGTTCGCGCTCGGCATGGCGCAGAAGGTGCCCTGCTACGACTGGGCCTGGTTCCGCGGAGCAGGCTCCCAGTACACCCACGCCTGCTACTCCGACATCCCGCACCTGTATTCCGCCCGCGGCTTCGCCGAGGGCATGGTGCCGTACCGCGACAAGTTCCCCGACATCGTGACCGACCCGAAGTACGGCGGCATGCAGTACCTCGAGTACCCGGTGCTGACCGGAGCCTTCATGCAGGTCGCGTCGTGGATGACGCCCACCTCCGGCTCCATCCAGCACCGCGAGCAGATGTACTGGATGGTCAACGCGGGCATGCTGATGGCCTGCGCCGCCGTCATCGCCGTCTGCGTCGCCCGCACCCATCGCCGCAGGCCGTGGGACGCCCTGCTCCTCGCCCTCGCGCCGGCCTTCGCGCTGACCGCCACCATCAACTGGGACCTGCCGGCCGTGGCGCTGACCGCCGCGGCGATGCTGATGTGGTCACGTGGCCGGCCCCTGCTCGCCGGCGTGCTCATCGGCCTGGCGACCGCGGCCAAGCTCTACCCGGTCCTGCTGCTCGGGGTGCTCTTCGTCCTCTGCTGGCGGGCCGGGAAATGGCGGGCGTACGGAGCCGCCGTCCTCGGCGCGGCGGTCTCCTGGCTCCTCGTGAACGGGCCGGTCATGTACGTCGCCTGGGACGGCTGGAAGCGGTTCTACGAGTTCAGCCAGGAGCGGCCCATCGACTTCGGCTCCGTCTGGCTGCTGATCTCCCAGCGCACCGGCAACCCCCTCGAAGGGGCCAACACCTATGCGACCGGGCTGACCCTGCTGCTGTGCCTCGCCATCGGACTGCTCACCCTGACGGCCCCCAGGCGCCCGCGCTTCGCCCAGCTCGCCTTCCTGGTCGTCGCCGCCTTCATCCTGGCCAACAAGGTGTACTCACCCCAGTACGTGCTGTGGCTCATCCCGCTCGCCGCCCTGGCCCGGCCCCGCTGGCGTGACTTCCTGATCTGGCAGGCGGGAGAGGTCGCCTACTTCCTGGGGATCTGGTTCTATCTCGCCTACACCAGCAGCGGGGACAAGCACCAGGGCCTGCCCGTGGAGGGCTACCAGCTGGCCATCACCGCCCACCTGCTGGCCACCCTCTACCTCTGCGCCGTCGTCGTACGGGACGTCCTGCTGCCCGAGCGCGACGTCGTGCGCCGCGACGGCTCGGACGACCCCTCCGGAGGGGTCCTGGACGGGGCCGAGGACGTCTTCACCCTCTCGGACAAGGCGAAGGCGCCGCGGTACGCGGCGCCTTCGGAAGGACAGCGGGTCGCCTGGGGCGTGGACGTCAAGGACTGACCGGGCCCCGCCGGCCCGGCCGGTCCCCGGCGGCTCAGGCGTCGAGCACCCGGTCGAACTGCGTCGTGGTGTGGCGCAGGTGGGCCACCAGCTCGTCGCCCACCTTCGGCTCGGTCGCGTCCGAGGGCACGAACAGGATCGACACCTGCATGTGGGGCGGCTCCGCGAACCAGCGCTGCTTGCCGGCCCAGACGAAGGGCGACAGGTTCCGGTTGACGGTGGCCAGCCCGGCCCGTGCGACGCCCTTGGCGCGCGGCATGACCCCGTGGAGGGCCTTGGGGGCCTCCAGGCCCACTCCGTGCGAGGTGCCGCCCGCGACCACGACCAGCCAACCGTCCGAGGCGGCCTTCTGCTGGCGGTAGCCGAAGCGGTCACCCTTGGCGACCCGGGTGACGTCCAGGACCGAGCCCCGGTACTGGGTGGCGTCGTGGTCGCCCAGCCACAGCCGGGTGCCGATGCGTGCCCGGAACCGGGTCTGCGGGAACTGCTGCTGGAGCCGTGCCAGCTCCTCGGCCCGCAGGTGGCTGACGAACATGGTGTGCAGCGGCAGCCGGGCCGCCCGCAGCCGGTCCATCCAGCCGATGACCTCCTCGACGGCGTCCGAGCCGTCGGGGCGGTCCAGCGGCAGGTGCAGGGCGAAGCCCTCCAGCCGGACGTCCTCGATCGCCGACTGGAGCAGGCCCAGGTCCTGCTCGGAGATGCCGTGGCGGCGCATCGAGCTCATGCACTCGATGACCACGCGGGCCCCGACCAGTCCGCGGACCCCGTCCACCGAGGACACCGAGCGGATCACCCGGTCCGGCAGCGGCACCGGCTCCTCACCCCGCCGGAAGGGGGTGAGGACGAGCAGGTCGCCCCCGAAGTGGTCCTTGATGCTCGCGGCCTCGTACGTGGTCCCGACGGCCAGGATGTCGGCGCCCATCCGGGTCGCCTCCTCACACAGCCGCTCGTGGCCGAAGCCGTAGCCGTTGCCCTTGCAGACCGGGATCAGACCGGGGAACTGGTCCGTGATCTGCTTCTGGTGCGCACGCCAGCGCGCGGTGTCGACGTAGAGCGTGAGCGCCATGCCCGTCCGGAACCTCTCTCGAAAAACAGCTGGGTCAGCGGCGCGACATGTAGATGTCGAGCGCCTTGTGGAGCACCTTGTTGAGCGGGAAGTCCCACTCGCCGACGTACTCGACGGCCTCGCCGCCCGTACCGACCTTGAACTGGATCAGGCCGAACAGGTGGTCGTTCTCGTCCAGCGTGTCAGAGATGCCGCGCAGGTCGTAGACGCTGGCACCCAGCGCGTACGAATCGCGCAGCATGCGCCACTGCATCGCGTTCGAGGGACGGACCTCGCGCTTGTGGTTGGCGGAGGCGCCGTACGAGTACCAGACGTGCTGGCCGACGGTGAGCATCGTGGCGGCGGCGAGCGGCTCCCCCTCGTGCTTGGCGATGTACAGCCGCATGCGGTTGGGGTCCTCGGAGTTGAGGGCCGTCCACTGGCGCTGGAAGTAACTGAGCGGGCGCGGGCGGAACTTGTCGCGCTCGGCCGTGATCTCGTAGAGGTACTGCCAGGTCGGCAGATCCTCGTAACCGCCCTGGACGACCTCGACGCCGGCCTTCTCGGCCTTCTTGATGTTGCGGCGCCACAGCTGGTTGAAGCCCTTGAGGACGTCGTCCAGGGAGCGGTTGGCCAGCGGGACCTGGAACACGTAGCGGGGCTGGACGTCGCCGAAACCGGCACCGCCGTCCTCGCCCTGCTGCCAGCCCATGCGGCGCAGCTTGTCGGACACCTCGAAGGCGCGGGGCTCGATGTACGAGGCCTCCACATCGCGCAGGCGCTTGACCTCGGGGTCCTGGATGCCGGCCTTGATGGCGGCCGAGTTCCAGCGGCGGATGACGACGGGCGGGCCCATCTTCACGGTGAAGGCGCCCTGCTGCTTGAGGTGGGCCAGCATCGGCTGGAGCCACTCCTCGAGGTTCGGGGCGTACCAGTTGATGACGGGGCCCTCGGGGAGGTACGCGAGGTAGCGCTTCACCTTGGGCAGCTGGCGGTACAACACGAGCGCCGCCCCGACGAGTTGGCCGCTCTTGTCGAACCAGCCGAGGTTCTCCGAACGCCACTCGTTCTTGACGTCGGCCCATGCCGGGACCTGGCAGTGGCTAGCCGAAGGCAGGCTCTGGAGGTACGCCAGATGCTGCTCGCGGCTGATGGTGCTCAGGGACAGGCTCATGCGGGGTGTCTCCTCCGGCGGCTTCGCTGCTATGGCGCGAAGCCTACTGCGACGGTGGCGCCACCCATCTGGGGGACAGGCCGGTACGGGCCGGTGCCTGGGCCGGAGGAAGGACGGCGCCCCGTCCCGGAGGTCGCCCGGTCAGCCCAGCCAGCCACCGAAGAGGCCGCCGTGCGCCATTCCGAGCATGAAGCCGATGGCAGACGCGCCTAGGCCGATGATCAGCACGAAGCGCTCGCGGGTGGTGGCGGAGATGAACTGCCCGTACAGCCCGGTCCCGATCCCGATCAGCCCGGCCCAGGAACTGAGCAGGTGCAGATGGTGGAAGAACGCAGTGACGAACGCCACGGCGCCGAGGACCAGGGTGACCACCATCAGGGTGTCCTGGACCGGATGGGACTTGCCGTCGGTGGAGAAGAGCGAGATCGGCGGGGGCGAGGACTGGCGATGCATGGCCTGTGCCATCGGAAGGCACCTCCTGGCTGACGCAGAGCGGTGCGCGGCGCGCCTCCGACCTGGGGCGGGGACGTGGCACCGAGCACACCCGACGCATACAGAGTGTGGCCTCCTCCCGCCGGATTTCAACCGGAAGGAGGCGAGCAGGTAGTCTGTACGGTCTGCGCGGTGTCTGCTCTCGGACGCCGTGCGGCACGCATCACGACCCTCCTGCCACGGAACGACCGTGGCCGCTGAGTCCAAAGGAGGTGGGTTCCACATGCGTCACTACGAAGTGATGGTCATCCTCGACCCCGATCTCGAGGAGCGCGCTGTCTCCCCGCTGATCGAGAACTTCCTCTCCGTCGTCCGTGAGGGCAACGGAAAGGTCGAGAAGGTCGACACCTGGGGCCGTCGTCGTCTCGCTTACGAGATCAAGAAGAAGCCCGAGGGCATCTACTCGGTCATCGACCTGCAGGCCGAGCCTGCGGTCGTCAAGGAGCTCGACCGCCAGATGAACCTGAACGAGTCGGTTCTCCGGACCAAGGTCCTTCGCCCCGAGACCCACTGAACCCAGGTTCAGCGGTAATCGGGACCGAGTAGCACAGCAGCCCAGCAGCAATCCCCGCCGAGAGGTTTCCATCCATGGCAGGCGAGACCGTCATCACGGTCGTCGGCAATCTCGTCGACGACCCCGAGCTGCGCTTCACCCCCTCGGGTGCGGCGGTCGCGAAGTTCCGTGTCGCGTCCACCCCCCGCACCTTCGACCGTCAGACCAACGAGTGGAAGGACGGCGAGAGCCTGTTCCTGACCTGCTCGGTGTGGCGGCAGGCGGCTGAGAACGTCGCCGAGTCCCTTCAGCGAGGCATGCGCGTCATCGTGCAGGGCCGGCTGAAGCAGCGGTCCTACGAGGACCGTGAGGGTGTCAAGCGCACGGTCTACGAGCTGGACGTCGAGGAAGTCGGCCCCAGCCTCAAGAACGCCACGGCCAAGGTCGCCAAGACCACCGGTCGCGGTGGCCAGGGTGGATACGGCGGCGGCGGCCAGCAGCAGGGCGGCGGCGGCAGCTGGGGCGGAGCCCCCAGCGCTGGTCCCCAGGGCGGCGGAGCTCCCTCCGACGACCCGTGGGCGTCCAGCGCGCCGGCCGGCGGCCAGCAGGGCGGCGGCGGGGGCGGCTGGGGCGGAAGCTCCGGCGGCTCCGGCGGTGGCTACTCGGACGAGCCGCCCTTCTAGGGCAGCTCCTTCCAAACTTCTTGATCACACAGGAGAGACACAATGGCGAAGCCGCCTGTGCGCAAGCCTAAGAAGAAGGTCTGCGCGTTCTGCAAGGACAAGACCGCTTACGTGGACTACAAGGACACGAACATGCTGCGGAAGTTCATTTCCGACCGCGGCAAGATCCGTGCCCGCCGCGTTACCGGCAACTGCACGCAGCACCAGCGTGACGTCGCCACGGCCGTCAAGAACAGCCGTGAGATGGCGCTGCTGCCCTACACGTCCACCGCGCGATAAGGAAAGGGTGACCGACTAATGAAGATCATCCTGACCCACGAGGTCTCTGGCCTCGGCACCGCCGGCGATGTCGTCGACGTCAAGGACGGTTACGCTCGCAACTACCTGGTCCCGCGTGGTTTCGCGATCCGCTGGACCAAGGGTGGCGAGAAGGACGTGGCGCAGATCCGCCGCGCCCGCAAGATCCACGAGATCGCGACCATCGAGCAGGCCAACGAGGTCAAGGCCAAGCTCGAGGGCGTGAAGGTCCGTCTGGCCACCCGCGCGGGTGACGCCGGTCGCCTCTTCGGTTCCGTCACCCCGGCCGACATCGCTTCCGCGGTCGAGGCGTCCGGTGGCCCGAAGGTCGACAAGCGTCGCGTGGAGCTGGGCTCCCCGATCAAGACCCTCGGTTCGTACCAGGTCTCCGTGCGTCTGCACGCCGAGGTCGTCGCGAACGTGGGCATCGAGGTCGTCGCTGCCTAAGGGCAGCGCATGAAGGGCCGCACCCTCCGGGGTGCGGCCCTTCGTCGTTTCCGGGAAGCGATGTTTCACGTGAAACGGCTCGCTGCCCTCAGGCCCGCTGTTTCACGTGAAACGGCCTGCGTTTCCATGGGAACCGGTCTCCCGTTTCACGTGAAACATCCACCGGCCGTTATCGGGTCGCCCCCGCGACCAGCCAGCGGCCCGAGCGCGCGCGGAGCTGGAGGGTGACCATCCGGACCAGCATCATCAAGGTCATGGCCCACCAGAGCGCGGTCAGACCGCCGCCGAGGGCCGGGACCAGGAGGGCGGCCGGCGCGAAGACGGCCAGGGTCACCAGCATCGCCCACGCCAGGTACCGCCCGTCACCGGCCCCCATCAGCACTCCGTCCAGGACGAAGACGACTCCGCAGACGGGCTGGCTCAGGGCCACGACCAGGAGGGCGGGCAGCAGGGTGTCCTCCACCACGGGGTCGCTCGTGAACAGGGGGATGAACACCGGACGCGCCAGGACGACCAGCAGGCCCAGTACGACGCCGGTGACGATGCCCCACATCAGCATCCGGCGGCACACGGCCCGGGCTCCCTCGGTGTCGCCGGCACCCAGGTGGCGGCCGATGATGGCCTGGCCGGCGATGGCGATCGCGTCCAGGGCGAAGGCGAGCAGGCTCCAGAGGGACAGCAGGATCTGGTGGGCGGCGATGTCGGCGTCTCCCAGCCGGGCCGCCACGGCTGTCGCGATCATCAGAATGGCGCGCAGGGACAGGGTGCGGACCAGCAGGGGCACTCCCGCCTGGGCGCAGGCACGGATGCCCGCCGCGTCGGGCCGCAGGGAGGCGCCGTGGCGCCGGGCGCCGCGGACGACCACGAAGAGGTACGCGCCGGCCATGGCCCACTGGGCGATGACCGTGCCCCAGGCGGATCCCGCGATGCCGAGACCCGCGCCGTAGACCAGCGCCACGTTGAGGGCACCGTTGAGGGCGAAGCCGCCGATGGCCACGTAGAGCGGGGTGCGGGTGTCCTGGAGGCCGCGGATGACGCCGGTGGCCGCCAGGACCACGAGCATGGCGGGGATGCCGAGCGCGGAGATCCGCAGATAGGTGTCGGCGTACGGAGCGGCGGTGTCCGAGGCCCCGAAGAGGGAGACCAGGCCGGGGGCGGTGAACAGGACGGCGACGAGGACGGCGGTGCCGAGCAGCAGGGCGAGCCAGATGCCGTCCATGCCCTGCCGGATGGCTGCCTGGAGGTCGCCCGCGCCGACGCGCCGGGCCACGGCGGCGGTGGTGGCGTAGGCGAGGAAGACGAAGACGCTCACGGCGGTGGTGAGCAGTGCCGCCGCGATGCCGAGGCCGGCCAGCTGGGGGGTGCCGAGGTGTCCCACGATGGCGCTGTCGGCCATCACGAAGAGCGGCTCGGCCACGAGTGCGCCGAAGGCCGGCAAGGCCAGCGCGAGGATCTCGCGGTCGTACCGCTTCCCGGTCGCCTTCGTGGTGGTGGGGGCCTGTGTCATGTGCTCAATCTAATCTTCCACAGGTAATGGATACAAGGTCCCTAGGACCCTTACTAAGCCGCTGACTTGGGCGTTCTTTCCGGCCCGTTGGGGGCGATCTTGAGACAGTGGCCAAGAATTTTCTTCCCCGGGTCCGCGCGGTGGGGAAATTGCAGGTCAAACGGGGTGCAGGGGGTGGCCGGGTGATTTTGTCCACAGCGCCGTCCCCCGCTCTGTGCACAGCTTCGGGCGACTTACCCACAGCATTGGCTCCGTCGTCCACATCTCATCCACACAGCCTGTGGATAACAAGATTGGCTGACGCCGCTCGCGGCCCTACCGTTGTGCGTTGCCCGACGCGCCCAGAGCCGCTTCGGGTGTCCCAAATGTCAGAGCCGTGTCGTAGAAAGAGTGCCACGGCGAGGGTCCGCGTTCGCGGACGGAGGAGGCGGCCCGGTGAGCATGCCCGAGCCCATGGACGACCCCTGGGCCGACAGTGGTCCCAGTGACCGTCTGCCCGCCCGTCCGCGTCGCGGCGGCGACGGCCGCGGCCGCGGGGACGACCAGCAGGACCGGGGACGGGAGGGCGGCTCCTGGGACGGCGGAGGAGGCGGCTTCGAGCGCGTTCCGCCGCAGGACCTGGACGCCGAGCAGTCGGTGCTCGGCGGCATGCTGCTGTCCAAGGACGCGATCGCCGACGTGGTCGAGGTCCTCAAGGGGCACGACTTCTACCGGCCCTCGCACGAGACGATCTACCAGGCCATCCTCGACCTCTACGCGAAGGGCGAGCCCGCCGACCCGATCACGGTCGGCGCCGAGCTCACCCGCCGCGGCGAGATCAGCAAGGTCGGCGGCGCCTCGTACCTGCACACCCTGGTGCAGTCCGTTCCGACCGCGGCGAACGCCGAGTACTACGCCGAGATCGTCCACGAGCGGGCCGTCCTGCGCCGTCTCGTCGCGGCCGGTACGAAGATCACTCAGATGGGCTACGCGGCGGACGGAGACGTCGACGAGATCGTCAACAGCGCCCAGGCCGAGATCTACGCCGTCACCGAGCAGCGGACCTCCGAGGACTACCTGCCGCTCGGCGACATCATGGAGGGCGCGCTCGACGAGATCGAGGCGATCGGTTCGCGCTCCGGCCAGATGTCGGGCGTCCCCACCGGATTCACCGACCTGGACTCCCTGACCAACGGTCTGCACCCCGGCCAGATGATCGTCATCGCCGCCCGGCCCGCCATGGGCAAGTCCACGCTCGCGCTGGACTTCGCCCGCGCCTGCTCCATCAAGAGCAACCTGCCGAGCGTCATCTTCTCCCTCGAAATGGGCCGCAACGAGATCGCCATGCGCCTGCTCTCGGCGGAGGCCAGGGTGGCGCTCCACCACATGCGCTCGGGCACCATGACCGACGACGACTGGACGCGGCTCGCCCGCCGGATGCCGGACGTCTCGGCCGCCCCGCTGTACATCGACGACTCCCCCAACCTGTCGATGATGGAGATCCGGGCCAAGTGCCGCCGGCTCAAGCAGCGCAACGACCTCTCGCTCGTCGTCATCGACTACCTGCAGCTGATGCAGTCGGGCGGCTCGCGCCGTCCCGAGAGCCGCCAGCAGGAGGTCTCCGACATGTCCCGAAACCTCAAGCTGCTGGCCAAGGAGCTGGAGGTCCCGGTGATCGCGCTGTCCCAGCTGAACCGTGGTCCCGAGCAGCGCACCGACAAGAAGCCGATGGTCTCCGACCTGCGTGAATCCGGCTCGATCGAGCAGGACGCCGACATGGTGATCCTGCTGCACCGCGAGGACGCGTACGAGAAGGAATCGCCCCGCGCCGGCGAGGCGGACCTGATCGTCGCCAAGCACCGAAACGGCCCGACGGCCACCATCACGGTCGCCTTCCAGGGCCATTATTCGCGGTTCGTGGACATGGCCAACACGTAGCATCCCGATCATGGACGCGCTCTCTGAAGACCTGGAACTGCTCCCCGCGACCCGGCGTGCCCTCCGGCACCGGATCGCCGTCGCCCAGCGCGAGGGGCGGACCCCTTCGCTGGTGGCGACCGTCGTGCGCGGCGGGGAGGTGGTCTGGGAAGGATCCCGGACCTCCGTGGAGGGGCACGGGCCGGACGGGAACGTCCAGTACCGGATCGGGTCGATCACCAAGACCTTCACCGCCGTCCTGGTGATGCGGCTGCGGGACGAAGGCCTGCTGGACCTGTCGGATCCGCTGGGCAAGCACCTCCCCGGCAGCGGCGCGGACGAGGTGACCATCGGACAGCTGCTGGCGCACACCTCCGGTCTCGCGGCGGAGACCCCGGGTGAGTGGTGGGAGCGCTCGTCGGCCGCATTGCGGCCGGAACTCGCCGACGTGCTCGGGGCCGAGCCGTTCAAGCACGTGCCGGGTACCCGGCACCACTACTCCAACCCCGGTTACACCCTGCTCGGTTCGCTCGTCGAGGCGCTGCGCGGGAAGCCGTGGGAGGAGGTGCTGCGCGCCGAGGTGCTGGAGCCGCTGGGCCTGAACCGTACGAGCCCGCAGCCGCGGGCCCCGCACGCGGGCGGCTGGGCGGTGCACCCGTGGGCGGACGTGATGATGCCGGAGCCGTCCGAGGACCTGGGGCTGATGGCCGCGGCCGGACAGCTCTGGTCCACCACCGGCGACCTGGCCCGGTTCGCGCGGCTGCTGATGCGGGGCGACGACCGGGTGCTGAGCGCCGGGAGCGCACGGGAGATGCGCACCTCTGCGGCTCCTCCCGAGCCGGGCATGGCGGAACTCGGATACGGGCTCGGCCTCCAGCTGGCGGACCAGGGCGGCCGCCGGCTCGCCGGGCACGGTGGTTCGCTGCCCGGGTTCGTCGCGGGACTGTGGTTCAGCGAGGCGGACGACGTGGCCGCGGTCGTACTGTCGAACTGCACGTCCGGCCTGCCGGCCTCGACGGTGGCCACCGACCTGATCGCCATCGTCGCGGAGGCGGAGCCGCGCATCCCCGAACCGTGGCGTCCGTTCAAGGAGGACGACCAGGTGTCGCTGGAACTGTGCGGCCCCTGGTACTGGGGTACCTCGGCGCAGGTCCTCCGGCTGAACTCGGACGGATCCCTGGAGCTGAGCCCGGTCGGGGCCACCGGCCGGCCGGCCCGTTTCCGGGCCGGACCGGACGGCACCTGGACCGGTGTGACGGGGTATTACGCGGGCGAGACGCTGCGGGCCGTCAGGCGCGAGGACGGCTCCGTGAGCCACCTCGACCTCGCCTCCTTCGTCTTCACGCGCGAGCCCTATGACCCCGGCGCCCCGGTGCCCGGCGGGGTGGACCCGCGGGGCTGGCGGGGCATCGGCTGACGTCTCCCGGGCCGCCCCCTTCGGCCGCGGCGTTCAGGCGGCCAGTTCACGCTCGAGCGGGGTGCGGAAGCGGGGGGTGACACGGGCGGTGCCCACCCAGTCGGCGAGCCGGGCCGCCTCGGCCGCGACCGCCTCCTCGGCGGCCCGGCCGGGGCTGCCCAGCAGTCGCCAGACGATCTCCCCGTCCGGACGCTGGGCCCAGCCGCCGACGATCTCGCCGTTCCACCACACGGTGGGCCCGATGTTGCCCGCGTAGTCGAACAGGGCGGGGCGGTGGGCCGGGTCGAGGTGGAAGCCCCGGTCGGCCCAGCCCATGGCGCTGGGGTCGAGGCCGGGCAGCAGGGCGGCCCAGGGTTCAGGGGCCGGCTCGGGCCCGGTGTCTCCCGGGCAGACGAGCCCCGTTCCACCGTCGTCGAGGCGGACCTGCTCGGGGCCCACGGCGGCCAGCGCCGCGCGTACGTCGGTGAGGCTCCAGCCGGTCCACCACTTGAGGTCGGCCTCGGTGGCCGGGCCGTAGGCGTGGAGCCAGCGGCGGGCGATCTCCGCGCGGGCCTCGGCGGCGGGCACGGAGGGCCAGGGCTGGCTGTGGACCCACCGGAACTGGCTGGAGGTCCAGGTTCCGCGGGGCCGGTCCCGCCGGATGCGGCCGTCGGCGGCCAGGAGGCGGATGACGCGGGTGGCCACGCCGGTCTCGGTCTCGTACTTCTTGCCCCGGGCGATGGTGATCTTCTGCCGCAGGGCGGGTACCGCCGCGGAGAGCTGGCTGCCCGTCGAAGCGCCGCGGGCGTCGAGTGCCTCGAGGGCGGCGGCCTCCGCGTGCGCCAGCCAGTCGGCGTCGAGGCCCCGGCCGTCCTCCTCCAAGTGCTTGAGCAGCGTCCTGCGTTCCTTCATCGCGATCCCGCGGGCGGTGGACGCGTCCACGTACGGGGCGAGTCCGGCCGAGACGGCGAAGAGGGTGTTGCGCATGCTGAGCATGCGGACCACGCTGACGTCCTCGTACAGGGCGTGCGTGATCACGTCGGGCCCGCCCTCGGCCAGCCGGGCCCGGACGGACAGGTAGACGGTCGCGGCGTCCGTGGCGTGCAGGGCTACGACGGCGTCGGCGGCCTGGCTGGCGGTACGGGCGCGGGCGGAGGGAACCAGACGGTGCCGCCGGCCCAGACGGTGGCGACGCTCGGCGGTGGTGATGAGGGGGAGGCTGGGGCTCATCCTCCCGATCGTAGGCCGGGCCACCGACGGCGGCCCGGCCCGTGCCGGGCTGCTCAGAGCTGGAGCTTGAACCCCACGTGGGAGGCGGTGAAGCCGAGCCGCTCGTAGAACCGGTGGGCGTCGGTACGGGTCACGTCCGAGGTGAGCTGGACCAGTTGGCAGTTCTCCTGCCGGGACCGTTCGACGGCCCACTCGATGAACCGGGTTCCCAGGCCGCTGCCGCGTTCGTCGGCGTGGACCCGGACGCCCTCGATGATGGAACGGGTGGCGCCCTTGCGGGACAGCCCGGGGACGATCGTGAGCTGGAGCGTCCCCACGACCCGGTCACCGCGGACCGCGACGACGAGGTGCTGGTGGGGATCGTCGGTCAGCCGTTTCAGGGCCGCGGTGTACGGGGTCAGGTCGTCGGGTGACTCGCGGGTGGCGCCGAGCGGGTCGTCGGCGAGCATGGCGACGATCTCGGGAAGGTCGGCCTCCGTGGCGGGGCGGATGAGCAGGTCGGGTGCTTCGGTCATGGGCAGGTGTCCTCGTCTCAGCTGGCGGCGACCGTGAGGGGAGCCCAGCGGCGGGACCAGTCGCCGGGCAGGCTGGGGAGGTTCCGGGTCATGACGGCGTTGAAGGCCACGGACTCGAGGCCGCGTGCCTTGAGCCACGCGAGGAGTTCTTCGTGGCGCACGTCCACATCGGTGCGCAGGTCCCGTTCGGTGCCCGCGGCCAATGCGCCGACCAGGGCCTGGGCGACGGCGGTGTCGCGGGCGATCAGGGGGCCGACGACATGGGTGTCCATGTTGGGCCAGATCGCGGCGTAGCCGATGAGGGCACCGGAGGGGTCCTCGGCGACGAGCAGCCTGTCGCTGAATGCCGGCAGTCGCGTGATGAGGTGGGTCCGGTCGGTCCCGAAGATCTCCGTGTCCAGCCGGATGATTCCCTGGAGGTCCTCGGCGGCTGCCGGCCGGACGTGGACACCGGCAGGGCCGTCAGCCGGACAGTCCTGTTCGGGACGGAAGGCGCCCCGGAGCATCTCCGCGCGACCCGTGGCGACGAAGCCGAGTTCCTCGTAGAGCGGGCGTCCGTAGGGGGTGGAGTGCAGGGTGAGCGGGATACCGGCGAGCAGGCCGTCGCACACGTGCTTCATGAGGCGCCGGCCCAGACCCTTGCGGGCGTAGCGGTCGGCGACGAGGACCATCCCGATGGCGGCGAGTTCGGGCTTCTCGACGGTTTCGCCGTACTGGGTGACGACACAGGCGGCGGCGAGCCCCTGACCGTCGGGTGCGTCGATGCCGTAGCCGTCGCCGGCGGTGAGGAGCAGCCCCCACTTGTGGTCCTCGCGCGGCCAGCCGCGGTCCTCGGACAGATCGGCGCAGTGCCGGAGGTCTGTCATGGTCAGTGCGCGGATCGGCAGGTCGATGAGCTGTGGTGGTGTCACCGGCCCAGAGTGGATCACGTGCTTGGGAGGAGTCCAGGGAATTCGGGGATCCGTCAGCCGATGTTTCACGTGAAACACCGGCTCGTTCCGCACAGGGCCCGCGTCCCGCACGGGTGTTGCCGTCTCCGCTCGTGTCGCCCTTCGCCTGTTTCACGTGAAACATGGCGGCGCCACCACGTCGGTCGTGCCTCGGGCCACGCCCTTTCCCCCGGCCGCTGCCAGGGGAGTGCCCCTGGCGGAACGGAGCCGCTAGCCTCGGCGGTTATGACGTCGCTGCACCTGTTCGATCTGGACGGGACCCTGATGTACGGCTCGGCCGCGCCGGTGGAGATCTCCCGGCAGCTCGGGGTGGACACCGAGATCGCCGCGCTGGAGCGCGCCTTCAGCGCGCGGAAGATCGGCCCGCACGAGTTCTCGGTGGCGGCCCGGGAGCTGTGGGCGGAACTGACGCCGGCGCACGTCCGGGTGGCCTTCGACGGAGCACCGTGGCTGGCGGGGATCCAGGAGGTCTGGACGGAGATCAGGGGCCGCGGTGACTACTGCGCGGTGATCTCGCTGTCCCCCTCGTTCTTCGTGGAGCTGCTGCTGGAGTGGGGCGCGCACGCCGCGCACGGCTCGGTCTTCCCCGAGGTGCCCTTCACCCGGCCCGTCGACGTGGCCGGGATCCTGACGCCCGAGCGCAAGGTGGAGATCGCGGACCAGCTCTGCGCGCGGTTCGGGGTGGGCCGTACGGACTGTGTCGCCTACGGGGACTCCATGACGGACGCGGTGCTCTTCGAGGTGGTGCCGCGCTCGGTCGCGGTGAACGCGCGCCCGTACCTGGCGGAGCGGGCCACCCATGTCTACGAGGGCCGTGACCTGCGGGAGGCATACCAGCTCCTGGGCGCGGCACGCCCCGAAGTCGAGGCATCTTAAGGGGAAAAGGGGGTTCGAAGCACCGTTTTTTCCATTCCCCCCGCCGCGCTCGCGGCCGGCTGGCACGCTGTGAACCCGGAACCACGGATTCGAGGCCGTGGCGCGTGAGACCCGACCGAGAAGTTCGAAGCGAGGCACCGCATGGACGCTCCGCCCACCAGATCGGCCAGACCGACGGGCTGGATACCCTCCGGGGGCGGTGCGATGGAGCCCTCCCCGGACGCGGTTCTCATCCGCCGTACCCTGGCCGAGATCGCACCCGTCGCCGACAAGGTGACCTCGTACTTCTACGCGCTGGTCTTCACGAGCCACCCCGAGGTCCGGGAGTTGTTCCCCCCGGCCATGGACGTCCAGCGCGACCGGCTGCTGAAGGCCCTGCTGACCGCCGCCGAGCACATCGACGACCCGGCCGTACTGGCTCCGTACCTGCACCGGCTCGGCGCCGGCCACCGCAAGTACGGCACCGTCCCCTCCCACTACCCGGTGGTGGGAGAGGCGTTGATCGGCGCGCTGGCCCGGTACGCGGAGCTCACCTGGGGGCCGGAGGCCGAGGCGGCCTGGGTGCGCGCGTACACCACCATCTCGCAGACGATGATCGACGCGGCGGCGGAGGACGAGGCCAGGGCTCCGGCCTGGTGGCACGCCGAGGTGGTCGCGCACGACCTGCGCACCTCGGACATCGCCGTGCTGACGGTCCGCCCCGACCAGCCGTACCCCTTCCTCGCCGGCCAGTACACCAGCCTGGAGACCCCGTGGTGGCCCCGGGTCTGGCGGCACTACTCCTTCGCCTCGGCGCCCCGCGCGGACGGGCTGCTGTCCTTCCACGTGAAGGCCGTCCCGGCGGGCTGGGTGTCCAACGCCCTGGTACGGCGCGCCCGGCCGGGCGACGTCCTGCGGCTGGGCCCGCCGGCCGGTTCGATGGTGGTGGACCACAGCACCGACAACGGCATGCTGTGCCTGGGCGGCGGTACGGGCATCGCCCCGATCAAGGCGCTGATCGAGGACGTCGCCGAGCACGGTGAGCGGCGCCCGATGGAGGTCTTCTTCGGGGCGCGCAGCGATCACGACCTCTATGACAAGGACACCCTGCTCGGGTTGCAGCGCTCGCACCCGTGGCTGTCGGTGCGGCCGGTGGTCGGCGAAGGGCTGGCCGGGCAGCTGCCGCAGGCGGTCGGTGAGAACGGGCCCTGGAGCTCGTACGACGCCTTCATCTCGGGACCGCCCGCGATGATCCGCAACGGTGTGGACGCCCTCAAGCGGATCGGGATCCCCGGAGAGCGCATCCGCTACGACGCCCTCGAGGAGCTGGCGGGCGTGGCCGGCTGAAGCGGTACGGAGCCGCCCGCCCCCGGTCCCGTCAGCCCAGGTCGGGGGCGTGCATGGCGCGGACCCCCTCGATGTTGCCGTCGAGGTAGTGGCGCAGTGAGAGTGGAACCAGGTGGACGGCGGCGATGCCGACCCGGCTGAAGGGCACGCGGACGATCTCGTACTCGCCCTGGGGGTCGTCGACCTCCGGGCCGTGCCGCTGGCCGGGGTCCATCGATTCGAGACGGCAGACGAAGAAGTGCTGCACCTTCACCCCGGTCACTCCCCCGTCGGTGATGTGCTCGACGGTGTCGACGAAGCACGGCACCACATCGGTGATCTTGGCGCCGAGTTCTTCGTGGATTTCTCGGTGGAGGGCGTCGACGACGGTGTGGTCCGAGGCCTCCACGCCACCGCCCGGAGTGAGCCAGTACGGGTCGACGCCTGGCTTGGTGCGCTTGATGAGGATCAGGTCGTCACCGTCGAGCAGGATCGCGCGGGCGGTGCGTTTGACCACGGGACGTTCGGTCATGGGAGAAGAGTGGCCCGCGCCCGCCCGTCTGAAACGCGTCGGCGGCCGGAAACGGTCGGCTCACCAGTGCGCGGCGGCGCGCAGCAGCCGGTCGTGGGCCCGGGCCAGGTGGGCGAGCGCCAGGCTGCCCGTCCGGACGACGAGGAACCACGTGCGCAGCGGCGGGACGGCTGGATCCAGCAGGGAGACGACCTCACCGCGGTCGAGGGCGTCCTGGCACAGGTAGCGGGGCAGGACGGCGAGCCCGGCGCCGGCCAGGACGCATTCCAGGACGGCCCGCAGGTCGGGGACCACCACCGTGGCGGCGGTGTCGGGCACGGAGTCGAAGACGGTGGACCAGTAGCGGGTGACCAGCGGCAGGCTCTCGTGGACCTCGACGACCGGGATCCCGTCGAGCGCCGCGGGGCCCGACGTGTTCAGGGCGGCGGGGTCGGCCAGGGCGGCCCAGTAGGGCGCGGCCACCAGCACCTGTTCCTCGTCGCAGAGGGCGCCCGCGGTGAAGGGGCCGCCACGCGGACGGGAGGTGGTGACGACCAGGTCGTGCTGCCCGGCGGCCAGTCCGGCGAGGTTCTCCTCGGCGCCGGGCACGAGGGCGGTGCGCAGGGTCTGCCCCTGACCGACCAGGGGCGCGAGCGCGGGCAGCACGCGCAGGCAGAGGAACTCCGGGGGCCCGGCGAGGTGCAGGGTCCGCAGGGTCCCGGCGGCCTCCCGCTCGGTCTCGGCGATCCGGAGCAGCGCGTCGAGGTGTGGGGCGGCCTTGTGGGCCAGCTCGTCGCCGACGGCCGTTGGGGTGACGCCCCGGGCGCGCCGGTGGAACAGGGGCCGGCCGAGCTGCCGTTCCAGGGTGCGGATCTGCGAGGTGACGGCGGGCTGTGACAGCCCGAGCAGCGTGGCGGCCCGGGTGAACGAGCCGGCCCGGTGCACGGCGACGAAGGTACGCAGCAGGGCCAGGTCCATGGCGGCCCCTCTCGGTGGGGGCCTTCAACTATAAATATGCCGATAGGCCCCTGTCGTTACCGTGATTGGACTCTGACGCTGAGTCAACTAGCCTTGTCAGCGTGGTTCTTCTCGCGGGGAACCCGGCGCGGTCCGAGCCACCAGGGGGGAGGCTCGGACCGCTTGCCTTCTTCCTCCGCCGCTCAGGCCCCGGCGGCCGCCGAGTCGAGGGCCCGGCGCACGTCCGCGACCAGGTCCTCGGCCTCCTCGGCCCCGGCGGAGAAACGGATGAAGCCCTCCGGCACGGCGTCGCCGCCCCAGCGTCCGCGCCGTTCCGCGGTGGACCGGACTCCGCCGAAGCTCGTGGCGTCCTCCACCAGGTGCAGAGCGGTCATGAAGCGCTCGGCGTGGGCGCGGTCCGGGAGGACGAACGAGACCACCGAGCCGAATCCCCGCATCTGCCGGGAAGCCGTCTCGTGGGAGGGGTCTGAGGCGAGCCCCGGATAGCGGACCCCGGTCACCTCGGGCCGGCCGGCCAGCACCTCGGCCACCGCCAGCGCGTTGCCCCACTGCCGTTCGGCGCGCAGCTGGAGGGTGGACAGGGAGCGGTGGGCCAGCCAGGCCTCCATGGGCCCGGGGATCGCGCCGACGATCTTGCGCCAGCGGCGGACGCCCGCGGCCAGTTCCGGGTCGCGGCAGACGACGTAGCCGAGCAGCAGGTCCCCGTGGCCGGTGAGTCCCTTGGTGCCGCTGGCGACGGAGAAGTCCGCCCCCAGTTCCAGGGGCCGCTGTCCGAGCGGGGTCGCCAGGGTGTTGTCGACGGCGACGAGGGCGCCCGCCGTGTGCGCGGCCCCCGCGAGGCGGCGTACGTCGCACACGTCGAGACCCGGGTTGGACGGGGTCTCGATCCACAGCAGCCGGGCCCCGTCGAGGGCGGCGAGCTGCGCGTCCTGGCCGGTCGGCGCGGTGCGGACGCGGACTCCGTACGCCTCGAGCTGTTCGCGGACCAGGGGCAGCGCCTGATAGCCGTCGGAGGGCAGGACGACGGTGTCGCCGGTGCGGGCCTGTGAGAGCAGGACGGCGGAGACGGCCGCCATTCCGGAGGCGAAGACGACGGTCTCCGCCCCTTCCCCGTCCGGTGCCTCCAGTTCCCCGATGGCCCGTTCCAGCAGGGTCCAGGTGGGGTTCGTGTCGCGGCCGTAGGTGTACGGGCCCGAGACCTCGCCCGGGAGGTGGAAGTGGGCGGCGAACACCGGTCCGGGCAGCGGCGGCTCGTTCTTGACGGGCTCCGGCAGCCCGGCGCGCACGGCGCGCGTGCCGTCACCGAACGGGCCGGACCCGGCCGGCGGTCCGGCGGTCCGGCCGGGGGTGTGCTCTGTCACGGGGTGTGCTCCTTCACGGCGGTGCGTACGTCGGCCGGCGGACCGGTGCTCGCGGGCCCGCTCAGTGCTTGTCGGGCAGGGCCAGGTTCACGGCCCAGGAGACGACGGAGATGATCAGCGCGCCGAGTACGGCGGCCCAGAAGCCGTCCACGTGGAAGCTGAGGTCGAACTGCTCGGCCAGCCAGGAGGTGAGCAGCAGCATCAGGGCGTTCACGACCAGGGTGAACAGGCCGAGCGTGAGGATGAACAGCGGGAACGAGAGCAGCTTCACCACCGGCTTGACGATGAGGTTGACCAGTCCGAAGACCAGCGCGACCAGGATCAGCGTCAGCGCGCGGCGGCCCAGGCTGCTGCCGTCGTCGAGCGTGATCCAGGGGACCAGCCAGATGGCGACGGCCAGGGCCGCCGCGTTGGCGAGCGTCTTGACTACGAAATTCGTCATGTGTCTGATCGTGGCAGAGAAGATCCGGGCCGGGCATCGGCAGATCGGCGGATCCCCGGGCACCACCGGGCAAGAGCAAGGGGCAAGCGAAAGATGAAGGCCTTCCGGCTGGACGAGCTCGAGGCGGAGCGGGTCGCCAACGACGGCGCCTATCTGCAGTTCCTGAGGGAACGGAACATGTCGGTCGGGCTGTACGCGCTCGATGCCGGACAGAGCGACCCGCAGCAGCCGCACCGTCAGGACGAGGTGTACTTCGTGGTGAGCGGCAGGGCTTCCATCACGGTCGGGGAGGAGACGACGGTGGTGGCGAACGGCAGCGTGGTCTACGTCCCCGCGGGGGTACCGCACAAGTTCCACCACATCACCGAGCCCCTGAAGGTGATGGTGGTCTTCGCCCCGCCGGAGGGCTGAGCACACGCCGGCGGCCGCCGGCCTGAGGGTCGTGTCCCCGATCCCCCTAAGGGGCGGGTCAGGGGGTTCCGGGGGCTCGGGGCCCCCTGCGCGGCGCGGCCGGCTCCTAGCATCGAGAGCGAGGAAAGCAACGGACGAGGAAGAGGTAGGAACATGGACGGGATCCGAGCGATGTTCGCGGGTATGCCCTGGTGGGTGAAGTGGGTCGCCGTTCCGCTGCTGGCGCTCTTCGTCTTCGGCGGAGTGATCACCTCCATCCTCGGCACGCTGATCTCGTTCGCCTTCAAGCTGCTGCTCTTCGTCGCCCTCGTCGGCGGCCTGGTGTTCGTGGTGAAGAAGTTCACCGGCACCGGTTCGAAGGCCTCCTCGGGCGACTGGTAGCACCGGGCCCGTCCGCCACCCCCAACGGGTAAGGGGATTAACCCAGGCGGGGGAACGGGACCGGCCACACCGCCCACACGCCGGGAACCGGTGGATACAGTGGCAATCTGTGCCGTTCCCTGGGCGCCGATACCTCCGCTCGGAACGGGCGGTCGCGTCGGGGCAACTGCTGAGCACGACCCCCAGGAGCCGCGGCACACGCGGGGGCGGCCCCCGCAGGGCGGGCCACCCCGAGGCCCGCCGCCACGCCTGGGGGTGAGCTTTGTCTTCCGTTCACAATCCCGGTGTGCCGACCCTGATCGGTTCGGTGCAGCGGGCGTTGCGGCTGCTGGAAGCGGCGGGGTCGCATAGCGGGGGAGCTCCGGCGAAACAGCTGGCGCGCGAGGCCGGGCTCCCGCTCCCCACCGCGTACCACCTGCTGCGCACGCTGACGCACGAGGGCTATCTTCGCCGGCAGCGCGGGGTGTTCGTGCTCGGTGACGCGGCCGGCCGGCTGGCGGGCGGCGGGCTCCAGCAGAAACGTCGCAGCATGATCCTCGACTCGCTCGCCCACTTCCGCGACACGGTCGGGGCTCCCGTCTACTTCGCGGTGTTCCGCGAGGGTGAGATCGAGATCGTGGGTGTCTCGGACACGCCCGCCCACCCCGTCTGCGAGGAATGGGCCGACGTCCGCGCGACCGGCCACGCCCACGCCATCGGCCAGTGCCTGCTGGGCCAGCTCGACGAGAAGACGCGCAAGGACTACTACGAGCGGCACCCGGTCGAGAGCGTCACGCCCTACACCGTGCGCGACGCGCACGCCCTGGAGCAGCGGATCGGATCCCGGGAACGCACGCAAGCCGTGATCGAGCGTCAGGAGTACGCCCTGGGCACCGTCTGCGCGGCCATCCCGATCACCGTCGGCGACATCGCCGCGACCGTGGCCATTTCTCTCCCCTTGCACCAGGAAGATCGGTTGCTCTCTGCTGTCGAACGACTACGGAGTGAAGTAGGCGCGCTGTTGAGCACCCTCTCCTTCTCTATCAGTATCTGAAAACTCACTCCTTGTGATCTGGCGCCGCTTCCACCACTCTTGTCAAGAGGCCCTGGGGGATCATTCCTGGCCACTTCCACTACAGGGGTAGGCAATGCGCGATTCGGTACAGGCAGAGGTCATGATGAGCTTCCTCGTTTCCGAGGAGCTCGCGTTCCGGATCCCGGTGGAGCTGCGGTACGACGCCCGTGACCCCTACGCGGTCCGCCTCACCTTCCACCTTCCCGGAGACGCGCCCGTGACCTGGGCGTTCGGCCGGGAACTGCTGCTCGACGGCATCAACAAGCCGAGCGGTGACGGTGACGTGCACATCGCGCCCACCGACCCGGACGAACTGTCCGACGTCCACATCCGTCTCCAGGTCGGCGGGGACCGGGCCCTCTTCCGCGCGGGCGCGGGGCCGCTCGTCGCCTTCCTCGACCGGACCGACCGGCTCGTGCCGCTCGGTCAGGAGCGCAGTCTGGGTGATTTCGAGGAGAGCCTCGACCAGGCGCTCGGAAAGATCCTCTCCGAGTCGCAGCAGGACGAGCGCAAGGCCGGCTGAGGGGCGGAGCCGCAACGGCGCCGCCTCATCGAGTCCTTCGGTTCCCTCAGCGCTTGCGCCGCCGCCGGCCCCGGCCGCCGCGGGCCGGTCCGGCGGCCGGTCCCGCGGCCACGCCGCCCGCGGTCCCCGGCCGGTCGGCGGAGACCACCAGCGCCGCCAGGGCGGTGGTCACGGGCACCGAGGCCACGAGCCCGATGGAGCCGACGAGGGTCCGTACGATCTCCTCGGCGACCAGCTCGCTGTTGGCCACCGTCCCCATGCTGCTGTTGGCGATCGAGAACAGCAGCAGAAGCGGCAGCGCGGCACCGGCGTACGCCAGTACGAGGGTGTTCACCACCGACGCGATGTGGTCGCGTCCGATCCGGATGGCGGCCCGGTACAGGGCGCGCGGGCCCATCGCCGGGTCCGCCTGGTGGAGTTCCCATACGGCCGACGTCTGAGTGACGGTCACGTCGTCCAGTACGCCGAGCGATCCGATGATCACGCCCGCGAGCAGCAGGCCGCTCATGTCGATGCTCGGGTAGAGCCCGTGGATCAGCCCGGTGTTGTCGTCCGTGTTGCCGCTCAGGAACGCCCAGCCGATGAACAGCGAGCCCAGCACGCCGATCAGCAGGAGCGAGACCAGCGTGCCGAGGACGGCCACCGAGGTCCGGGCCGTCAGACCGTGGCACATGTAGAGGGCGATCAGCATGATCGCGCTGGCTCCGATGACCGCGACGAGCAGCGGGTTCGAGCCCTGCAGGATCGCCGGGAGGATGAAGAGCGTCAGTACCCCGAAGCTGACGACGAGCGCGATGAGCGCGAACAGGCCGCGCATCCGGCCCACCACGACCACCGCGACGGCGAAGATGCCGGCCAGCAGGGCCATCGGGAGCTTGCGGTTGAGGTCGATCACCGAGTACTGGAGGTCCCGGGGCGCGTCCGGCGCGTACGCCACCACCACCTCCTGGCCCTTTTCCAACTGCCGCGGCGCACCGGGCTGGACGATCTCGAAGAAGGCCCGGCCCCGTTCCGGTCCGCTGGTCACCTCGATGGTGGCCTTCTTGCACTCGCCGGCCCTGGCGGCCTGCGCCTCGCGCCCCTCGGGGGTGGAGGTGTCGCCCGTGGGAGGAACCTGCGAGGCGTTGACCGATTTGCAGTCCACCTTCGCGAGGGCGACGACCTCGCCCTGTTGGGTCTGCCGGTCGAAGCCCACCCCGGTGCGCTCGTGCGCGGGGGCGCCGCCGGGCCAGAGCACGGCCATCCCGACGAAGACGGCGGCTGCGAAGGGGATCAGTACGGCGGCGATCACCTTGCGCAGGTGCTTGGAGACCGGAGCCGCCGGCCCGTGGCCGTGGCTGTGTCCGTGCCCGTGGGCGTGGCCGGAGGAGTGCCCCTGAGGGGGCGCGCCCGCACTCCCGTGGGACGCGTGCTCGGGGCCGGTGTGGCCCATGGGCTCGGTGGGCTCGTGGGGGGGCTGCGGCGAGGACGTCACCGGCAGATCATCGCAAGAGATGAGGGGGCCCACTGTTCAGCACGCCACACACGACGCTAACGTGGGGGCTACTTTGCACAACGCGGGAGCTCGGAGCACCGGGCTGAGAGGGCGCTGATCACCGTACGCGCATGAGCATGCGTACGGGAGGAGGCTGCGCCGACCGCCGAACCTGTTACCGGGTAATGCCGGCGTAGGGAGATCAGGTCTCATGACCATTCAGGACGCACGCACGCCTGCCGTCAGCCAGAACGCCGACGGCCAGACCGAGCGCCAGCCCGGCTGGCACAAGGGATACCTGGCGGGCTCCCGCCCGGACATCCGGGTGCCGGTCCGCCAGGTCCACCTCACCAACGGCAAGGACGTGACGCTCTACGACACGTCCGGGCCGTACACCGACCCGCAGATCGAGACCGACGTGCGCCGGGGTCTGCCGCCGCTGCGCGAGCACTGGATCATCGGCCGCGGCGACACGGAGGAGTACGCGGGGCGCCCCGTCCGCCCGGAGGACGACGGCATCAAGCACACCTCTCCGCGCGGGGGTCTCAAGAACCTCGACGCGGTCTTCCCGGGCCGCCCGCGCCAGCCCCGCCGGGGCCGCGGCGGGGCCGCCGTCACGCAGCTCGCGTACGCCCGCCGGGGCGAGATCACCCCGGAGATGGAGTACGTCGCGATCCGCGAGAACGTCTCCCCCGAGGTCGTCCGTGAGGAGATCGCCGCGGGCCGCGCGGTGCTCCCGGCCAACGTGAACCACCCGGAGATCGAGCCGATGATCATCGGCAAGAGGTTCCTGGTGAAGGTCAACGCCAACATCGGCAACTCCGCCGTCACCTCCTCGATCGAGGAGGAGGTGGAGAAGATGACCTGGGCGACCCGCTGGGGCGCCGACACGGTCATGGACCTCTCCACCGGCCGCAACATCCACACCACCCGCGAGTGGGTGCTGCGCAACTCTCCGGTCCCGATCGGCACCGTGCCGCTCTACCAGGCCCTGGAGAAGGTCGACGGCAGGGCCGAGGACCTGACCTGGGAGATCTACAAGGACACGGTCATCGAGCAGGCCGAGCAGGGCGTCGACTACATGACCGTCCACGCCGGCGTGCTGCTGCCGTACGTGCCGCTGACCGCCCGTCGCAAGACCGGCATCGTCTCCCGCGGCGGCTCGATCATGGCCGCGTGGTGCCTGGCGCACCACAAGGAGAACTTCCTCTACACGAACTTCGAGGAGCTCTGCGAGATCCTCGCGGCGTACGACGTCACCTACTCGCTGGGTGACGGCCTGCGCCCCGGCTCCATCGCGGACGCCAACGACGCCGCGCAGTTCGCGGAGTTGAAGACGCTGGGCGAGCTGAACACCATCGCCAAGCGGCACAACGTCCAGACGATGATCGAGGGCCCGGGCCACGTCCCGATGCACAAGATCAAGGAGAACATCGACCTCCAGCAGGAGATCTGCGAGGAGGCGCCGTTCTACACGCTCGGCCCGCTGACCACGGACGTGGCGCCCGCCTACGACCACATCACCTCGGGCATCGGCGCCGCGATGATCGCCTGGTGGGGCACCGCGATGCTCTGCTACGTGACGCCCAAGGAGCACCTGGGCCTGCCCAACCGGGACGACGTGAAGACCGGGGTCATCACCTACAAGATCGCCGCGCACGCGGCGGACCTGGCCAAGGGCCACCCGGGCGCCCAGGAGTGGGACGACGCCCTGTCGGACGCGCGGTTCGAGTTCCGCTGGGAGGACCAGTTCAACCTGGCCCTCGACCCGGACACCGCCCGTGAGTTCCACGACGAGACGCTCCCGGCCGAGCCGGCCAAGACCGCGCACTTCTGCTCCATGTGCGGTCCGAAGTTCTGTTCGATGAAGATCTCGCAGGACATCCGCCGAGAGCACGGCGGTGACCTGAAGGCCGATGAGATCGAAGCGGGCATGGCGGAGAAGTCCGCCGAGTTCGCGGCCTCGGGCAACCGGGTCTACCTGCCGCTGGCCGACTGATCCGTGGGGGAGGGCTGACCGACGGGATTCCGGGGGGAGTCGTCGGTCAGCCCTCTCCCCAGCCGGGACAACCGGCGGACCCGGGCGAATGTTTCACGTGAAACGGGCCCCCGGGGGCCGACGCTTCACTCAGGGTCGTGATCCGTGCCGCCGAAGTCCGGGCTGGTGAAGTCCGGCGGGCTGTAGCCGGGGCGGGGTCCCCCGGAGGCCGGGCCGGGGCTGGTGAAGTCCGGCGGGGTGTACCCCAGGCTGGGGATGCGCCCGGCGCCCGGTGTGCGCGGCACGGGGTACCCCGGTCCGGCGGTCGGGTCGGCCAGGGCGTCGCGCAGGAAGGGCACGATGCCCCGCTCCAGCAGCGCGTTGCGCCAGGCCTCCCGCGCGCGGGACAACTCGTCGGGTATCGACGCGCTCTCCTCCGCCGGCACCTCCGTGGAGCTGTTGCGCAGGGCCGTCACGAGCAGCGCGATCACCGCGAAGAGCAGGGCGGCCACGGTGAGTCCGCCGAAGAGCCAGCCCGCCGTCAGCATCGTCTCGGCGAAGGCCGGGGCGGGCTCGATCATCTTGAGGGCGTACCCCACCAACAGGAAGATCAGCATCGCGGTGCCCGCCAGCACCGGTGCGAGGACGCCGACGACCGCGCTCACGCCGGCCCCGTCGTCCTGGTCCTCGGCGCCGTCCTCGGCGTCCGTCACCGGGGCGGACAGGACCGCGTCGCGCAGTTGCTCCCGCACGTGCACGTAGTGGTCGTACTCGGCGGCCGCGGCGGCGGTCAGCAGTGTGGTGGCGGCCTGGGCCATGGTGCGCAACTGTTCGGCGTTCAGCCGTTCGCCCAGAGTGGCGAGTTCGGGCCGTTGGTCCGCGGTGCGCAGCGCCTCGTCGAGGAGCCGATCGAACTCCGGTCGGTCTTCGGTGAGCAGGTGCGGAGCGCTGGTCATGTGCATCCCCCGATGCTCCGTACGTGCCGGTATGCCCGCGTAGATCCGGGGATCCGGCGTAAACGGAGGAGAGCCTGCTACGGATAGAGCGATGGTAGAGCGCCCCTGCCACGCCGTGACAAGGGCTTTGCTGAAATACCCCGCTCCGAGAACGCTCAGTCGCGCAGAGGTAGTTGAACGACGAGCAGCTTGCCCGCCATCGTCACGCCGCCGTCCATGGCGATGGCCAGCCCGTCGGCGTACACGTGCGGCCCGTCCACGGCCTCGGGGCCGTGGGAGTCGTCGCCGTCCTCGGTGCCGACCTCGCCGAGCAGGTAGGGGATGGGGCTGTGGCCGTGGACGACGCGGCCGCCGCCGTAGGTGGCCAGGAGTTCCCGTACGGCCTGGGGACCGGTCTCCTCGTCGCGGAAGGCGAACCGCTTGGTGAACTTGCGGAAGAGGTCCCAGGTGATGTCGGCGTCGTTGCGGTTGAGCAGCTCGTGAATGGTGTCGTTGACGTCCTCGATGGAGTCGCCGTAGTCGAGGTACGCGGTGGTGTCGGAGTGCAGGAGCAGGTGGCCGTCCTGCAGGGTGGCCGCGTCGAGGCGGGACATCCACTGGAGGTGGACGTCCTCCAGGCGCTCCATGTCGGCGCGCTGGCCGCCGTTGAGCAGCCAGGCGGCCTGGAAGGTGGCGGTGCCGGCACCGGACGACACGGGGGTGTCGCCGAAGCGCTTGGCCCCGATGAGGAGCAGCTCGTGGTTGCCCATCAGGGCCTTGCAGTAGCCGCCGGCGGCGGCGGCCTCGGCGGAGAGCCGCATGACGAGGTCGATGACGCCGATGCCGTCGGGGCCGCGGTCGGTGAAGTCGCCGAGGAACCAGAGCCGGGCGTTGCCGGCGGACCAGCGGCACTCGGCGTCGATGAGGTTCTGCGCCTGGAGTTCGCTGATGAGCTCGTCCAGGTAGCCGTGGACGTCACCGACGACGTAGAGGGGGCCGGGTCCGGAGCCCGGGGCCTCCTGGGGAACGTACTGGACCTGCACGGTGTGGCCGGGCCCGCTCGGCGCGCCGCGGCCGATGACGGGGAGATCGCGCTGCGTGGGCGTGTAGCCGTCGTCGGCGCCGTCGGTGTCCTCGTACTCGACGTCGCCCGCGGCGCGCTGCTGCGGAACGGTGTCCGTGCCGGGGCGGGCGTGGGGAGCCGCGGTGGGCCGGTCGGGGGCGTACCCGGGCCGAGGGGGCGCGGGCGGCGCGCTCTCCTCGTAGTACGCGGGGTACTCGCCGTACGCGGGGGGCTCGCCGGACAGCGTGGCGGGCACGGCGTACGGCGCGGGTTCGGTGACCGGAACCCGGAAGTCCCGCAGCGTGTCCGTCCGCATCGCGGGTCCCTGACCGGCCCCCTGAGTCATCGACCCCTCCACCACCGTCGCGCTGCCGTACACCTGCGGACCCCCTCACCTCCTGGGCGGAGGGTCCGTGATGTCGTGCGCCCATCATAGGAATGCGGCTCGCGCTCTGTGACGCACCAGGGGTGGTGAATCCTGGCCGGAGCCGTTCCTTCCTGCCCTTTTCTCCCGATTTCAGTGTTGTTGAAATCCTCGGCGGTGCCGTCGGCCCCGGGTATGAGGGTGCGGAGATCAGTCCTGGGCCGGTGTGCGCGGCGGGCTGACGGTCGTCCGGGGCGTCCTGCGCTGGGAGGACGTGCGGATGATCAGCTCGGTGGGCACGACCTGTTCGACGGGGCGTCCGGTGTCCACTCCCTCGATCGCGTCGATCAGCAGCTGTACGACGGCGGTTCCGATGCGGCGGGGCTTGAGGGAGAGCGTGGTGATGGGAGGTTCGGTGTTGGCGTAGACGGTGGATTCGCTGCAGCAGACGAGGAGCAGGTCTTCGGGGACCCGCAGCCCGTAGCGCCGGGCGGCGGCGAGCAGGTCGGTGCCGTTGGGGTCGAAGAGCCCGTACACGGCGTCCGGCCGGTCGGGGCGGGCGAGGAGCCGGTCGGCGGCGACGGCGCCGGCGCACGGGTCGTGGGCGGGATAGGACTCGTAGACGGGGTCCTGGCCGACGCGTTCGCACCAGTTGAGGTAGGCGGTCGTGGAGAGCCGGGTGTAGGTGTCGGTGGTGGTTCCGGTCAGCAGCCCGATGCGGCGGGCGCCCGCGGCGGCGAGGTGGTCGAGGAGGCCCAGTACGGCGGCCTCGTGGTCGTTGTCCACCCAGGCGGTGACGGGGAGGGTGCCCGCCGGCCTGCCGTCGGAGACCACCGGCAGGCCCTGGCGGACCAGCTCGCTGACGACCGGGTCGTGGTCGGAGGGGTCGATGACGACGGTGCCGTCGAGGGCCACGTTGGACCAGACGTCGTGTCGTGAGGTGGCGGGCAGGATGACGAGGGCGTAGCCGCGGGCGAGCGCGGCGGAGGTCGCGGCCCGCGCCATCTCGGCGAAGTAGGCGAATTCGGTGAAGGTGAAAGGTTCATCCCCGTACGTGGTCACGGTCAGGCCGATGAGGCCCGACTTGCCGGTACGGAGGGTGCGGGCCGCGGCGGAGGGGCGGTACCCCAGCCGGTCGGCGACTTCGCGGACGTGGCGGCGGGTGGCGTCCGGCAGCCTCCCCTTGCCATTGAGCGCGTCGGAGACGGTTGTGATGGACACGCCCGCCGCGGCGGCCACGTCCCTGATTCCGGCCCGGCTCTGTCGGCCGCCGGCCCGCCGGGTGGTCTCGGTCCGGCTCACCTGATGCTTCCCTGCTGCTGTCATGGCGAGCCGATAGTAGGGCTCGGGGGCCAGGGTGGTTCAGGTGCATATGCACGCGTTGACAGGCACGATTCTGCATGGTTCGCCACCCCCAATGACCTTGGAATTGAAGGGTTCTGGCGCTCGGAACTGAGGGTGAGGCTTGTGGGCGGGTACGAGCATGCCAAAACGGAGCCGTCCCGGGCCGCTCTCAACTCACCTGCACGAGGGACGCGCGCCACGGCGCAGGCCACCGGCGCACGCATATATGCGCGCGCTCCCCCTGCGTTCCTGGCGCCCGCCATTCTCGGATCGGCGGAATCCTCATAAGGTGAGCAGTATTGAGTCGACGGAGACGTCGACGGGACGGTCGAGGAGGACCTGCGGTGAGCGAGAAGAGCCCGAAGCTGCGCGCCGAGCTGGACGGCATCCCCACCTACAAGCCGGGCAAGCCCGCGGCCGCGGGCGGGGCCGTCGCGTTCAAGCTGTCCTCGAACGAGAACCCGTACCCGCCGCTCCCCGGGGTCCTGGAGACCGCGGTCGCGGCGGCCGGCCGGTTCAACCGCTACCCCGACATGGCGTGCACGGGCCTCGTGAACGAGCTGGCGGAGCGCTTCGGGGTGCCGGTCGAGCACATCGCCACGGGCACCGGCTCGGTGGGCGTGGCCCAGTCGCTGATCCAGTCGACGGCGGGCCCGGGTGACGAGGTCATCTACGCCTGGCGGTCCTTCGAGGCGTACCCGATCATCACGCAGATCTCCGGCGCGAAGTCGGTGCAGGTGCCGCTGACCGAGGGGGACGTCCACGACCTCGACGCGATGGCTGCCGCGATCACCGACCGGACCCGTCTGATCTTCGTGTGCAATCCCAACAACCCCACCGGCACCGCCGTGCGCCGCGCCGAGCTGGAGCGGTTCCTGGACCGGGTGCCGTCGGACGTCCTGGTGGTGCTGGACGAGGCGTACCGGGAGTTCGTGCGCGACACGGACGTTCCGGACGGCATCGAGCTCTACCGCGACCGCCCGAACGTGGCCGTGCTGCGGACCTTCTCCAAGGCGTACGGGCTGGCCGGCCTGCGCGTCGGCTTCGCGGTGGCGCACGAGCCGGTGGCCGCGGCGCTGCGGAAGACGGCGGTTCCCTTCGGCGTCAGCCAGCTCGCCCAGGACGCGGCGGTCGCGTCGCTGCGGGCCGAGGACGAGCTGATGGGCCGGGTCGGGACGCTGGTGTGCGAGCGCAACCGGGTGCACGAGACGCTGCTGGCGCAGGGCTGGACGGTTCCGGACACCCAGGCGAACTTCGTGTGGATGCGGCTGGGGGAGCGGACCGCCGACTTCGCCGCGGCCTGCGAGAAGGCCGGTGTGGTGGTCCGGCCCTTCGCGGGCGAGGGCCTGCGGGTCACGATCGGTGAGACCGAGGCGAACGACCTCTTCCTCCAGACCGCGGAGGCGTTCTTCAAGGAGCTGTAGCCGGGGCCGGTCCCGGGAGCCGGGGCCGACACCGTCGTGCGCGCGGGGACCGTCGTCAGACGAGTTCCACGCGGACGGGGTCGCCGTCGCGGATGGTGGCCAGGAGGCGGGGGTCGCCGTCGAACGAGCCGAGCACGTTGCAGGGGCTCGCCAGGCGGCTCTCGCCCCCGCGCGAGATGGGCGTGGGGCCGTAGGGCAGGGCGAGCGCGTCGCCCTCGGTCCAGAAGGCGACCGTGCCCGGTTCGACGACCTGCCGGGCGTCCTCCTCCAGGGCCACGGAGACCCCGGTGTCGAAGTAGACCTCCTCGCCCCAGGTGTGGGCCGAGGCGGAGATCGGCAGGGCCGCGGCCAGCGCCTTGCTGGTCGGGGTGTCGTCGAGGGTCGCGGTGAGCAGGCCCGCGGGCCAGGAGATTCGAATCTGCATGGCCACATTCAACAATCTGTTGAATTTCTTGGCTAGTGGCCGATAAGGGGACCCCGGCTGATTCCGGCCGGAGGTGGTGCGTCATAATGCTTGTGAATGTGAACGCGTTCACAAGCGTGTCCTGCTTCCTCCCTGTATGGGAGGGAACCCGCCAGGCAGACTGCCCGCTGTGACCACGGCGACGACAAGGAGAAGACGACGTGGACCTAGCTTTGGCGCCTGAGACATTGGCTCGCTGGCAGTTCGGCATCACCACCGTCTACCACTTCCTCTTCGTGCCGCTCACGATCTCGCTCGCCGCGCTGACCGCCGGCTTGCAGACCGCGTGGGTCCGGACGGAGAAGGAGAAGTACCTCAGGGCCACCAAGTTCTGGGGCAAGCTTTTCTTGATCAATATCGCGATGGGTGTCGTCACCGGCATCGTCCAGGAGTTCCAGTTCGGCATGAACTGGTCCGACTACTCGCGGTTCGTGGGGGACGTCTTCGGCGCCCCGCTGGCGTTCGAGGCCTTGATCGCCTTCTTCTTCGAATCGACCTTCATCGGCCTGTGGATCTTCGGCTGGGACAAGCTGCCGAAGAAGATCCACCTGGCCTGCATCTGGATGGTCTCCCTCGGCACCGTCCTGTCCGCCTACTTCATCCTGGCGGCCAACTCCTGGATGCAGCACCCGGTCGGGTACCGCCTCAACGGGGAGCGGGGCCGGGCCGAGCTCACCGACTTCTGGGCGGTCCTCACCCAGGACACGGCGCTCACCCAGTTCTTCCACACCATCACGGCCGCGTTCCTCGTCGGCGGCGCGTTCATGGTCGGCATCGCCGCCTTCCACCTCGCGCGCAAGAAGCACGTCCCGGTGATGCGCAGCTCGCTGCGGCTCGGCCTGGTCGTCATGATCATCGCTGGTATGGGCACCGCGATCAGCGGTGACCTGCTGGCCAAGGTGATGTTCAAGCAGCAGCCGATGAAGATGGCCGCCGCCGAGGCCCTCTGGGACGGCGAAGCGCCGGCTCCCTTCTCGGTGTTCGCCTACGGAGACGTGGAGAAGGGCCACAACAAGGTGGCCGTCGAAATCCCCGGCGTGCTGTCCTTCCTCGCCAACGGCGACTTCAGCTCCTTCGTCCCGGGCATCAACGACGTCAACAAGGCCGAGCAGGAGAAGTTCGGCCCCGGCGACTACCGCCCCAACATTCCCGTTGCGTACTGGGGCTTCCGCTGGATGATCGGCTTCGGCATGGCCTCGCTCGGGATCGGCATGCTCGGTCTGTGGCTGACCCGCAAGCGGTTCCTGCTGCCGCCGGCGCTGCGCACCGGTGAGGACGAGGTCCCCCGTCTGGTCCTCTTCAAGAAGCCGCTCGGTCCCCGGTTCTCCCGGCTGTACTGGATCGCCGCGCTCTGGACCATGCTCTTCCCGCTGATCGCCAACTCCTGGGGCTGGATCTTCACCGAGATGGGCCGCCAGCCCTGGGTGGTCTACGGAGTGCTGCGCACCAGGGACGCGGTCTCGCCGAACGTCTCACAGGGCGAGGTGCTCACGTCGATGATCGGCTTCACGCTGCTCTACGCGGTGCTCGCCGTGATCGAGGTCCGGCTCCTCGTGAAGTACGTCAAGGCCGGACCGCCCGAGCTGACCGAGGCCGACCTCAACCCGCCCACCCGGATCGGCGGGGACGACAAGAACCCCGACCGGCCGATGGCCTTCTCGTACTGAGGCTGAGGAGACCACACCATGGAACTTCACGACGTCTGGTTCGTACTGATCGCCGTCCTGTGGACCGGCTACTTCTTCCTGGAAGGCTTCGACTTCGGCATCGGTGTCCTGACCAAGCTCCTCGCCCGGGACCGCACGGAGAAGCGGGTCCTCATCAACACGATCGGCCCCGTCTGGGACGGGAACGAGGTCTGGCTGCTCACTGCGGGCGGTGCCACCTTCGCCGCCTTCCCGGAGTGGTACGCGACCCTCTTCTCCGGCTTCTACCTGCCGCTGCTGCTCATCCTGGGCTGTCTCATCGTCCGGGGTGTCGCCTTCGAGTACCGCCACAAGCGGTCCGAGGAGCGGTGGCAGGCCAACTGGGAGAACGCGATCTTCTGGACCTCGCTGATCCCCGCCTTCCTGTGGGGCGTGGCCTTCGCCAACATCGCGCGGGGCGTGAAGATCGACGGGGACATGGAGTACGTCGGGAACGTCCTCGACCTGCTCAACGTCTACTCGGTCCTCGGCGGCCTGGTCACCCTCTCCCTGTTCACCTTCCACGGCGCCGTCTTCGCCGCCCTGAAGACCGTCGGGGACATCCGCGGTCGCGCCCGGGCGTTGGCGACCCGGCTGGGCGGGGTGACGGCGGTGCTGGCCCTGGTCTTCCTCATCTGGACACAGGCCTCGCGCGGCGACGTATGGAGCCTGGTCGCGATGGCCGTCGCCGTACTCGCGCTGGTCGCGGCCCTCGGGTTCAACCTGGCGGGCCGGGAGGGCTGGGCGTTCGCCCTGTCCGGGATCACGATCGCGGCAGCCGTCGCGATGCTCTTCCTGACACTGTTCCCGAACGTCATGCCGTCCTCGCTGAACGATGCCTGGAACCTCACGGTCACCAACGCCTCGTCCACCCCGTACACCCTGAAGATCATGACCTGGTGCGCCGCCGTGGCCACGCCCCTGGTCCTGCTCTACCAGGGCTGGACGTACTGGGTGTTCCGCAAGCGGATCGGCACGCAGCACATCGTCGACGCGCACTGAGCGCCGCGCGTCACTCCTGCCCGACCCTGCCGAGGGGATGTTTCACGTGAAACCGATCGACCCGCGCCTGCTCCGGTACGCCCGTTCCACCCGGCTCTTCCTGGGAGCGGTGGTGGCTCTCGGCCTGGCCGGGGCGGGGCTGGTCGTCGGTCAGGCGATGCTCATCGCCGAGATCGTGGTCGGAGCCTTCGAACAGGGACTCGACGGTGCCGCGCTCCGGACGCCACTGCTGCTGCTCGCGGCGGTGGCGCTCGGGCGCGGGCTCGTCGCCTGGCTGACGGAGCTGGCAGCGCACCGGGCGAGCGCGGCCGTGAAGTCCGAGCTGCGGGGCCGACTGCTGGACCGGGCCACCGGACTGGGGCCCGGCTGGCTCAGCGGGCAGCGCACGGGATCCCTGGTGTCCCTGGCCACCCGCGGCGTGGACGCCCTCGACGACTACTTCTCCCGCTACCTGCCGCAGCTGGGGCTCGCCGTGGTCGTCCCGGTGGCGGTCCTCGCCCGGATCGTCACCGAGGACTGGGTATCGGCGGCCATCATCGTGGTCACCCTGCCGCTGATCCCGCTGTTCATGATCCTCATCGGTATGGCCACCCAGAGCCGGATGGACCGCCAGTGGCGCCTGCTGTCCCGGCTGTCGGGACACTTCCTCGATGTGGTGGCCGGCCTCCCGACATTGAAGGTGTTCGGACGGGCCAAGGCGCAGGCGGAGTCGATCCGCAAGATCACCGACGACTACCGCCAGGCCACGATGCGTACCCTGCGCATCGCCTTCCTCTCCTCCTTCGCACTGGAACTGCTCGCCACGCTGTCGGTGGCACTGGTCGCGGTGACCATCGGCATGCGGCTCGTCCACGGGGAACTGGACCTGTACACCGGACTGGTCATCCTGATCCTGGCGCCGGAGGCCTATCTGCCGCTGCGGCAGGTCGGGGCGCAGTACCACGCGGCCGCCGAGGGGCTGGCCGCCGCGGAAGAGATCTTCCAGGTCCTGGAGACCCCCGCCCCGGCACCGGGCGGCGGCGCCGACGTGCCGGTCACCGGACTGCGGATCTCGCTCGACGGGGTCGAGGTCCGGTACGAGGGACGCGGCGCCAGTTCGCCCGGACCCGTCTCGCTCGTCGTCGGACCCGGCGAGTGCGTGGCCCTCACCGGGCCGAGCGGAGCGGGCAAGTCCACACTGCTGAACGTCCTGCTGGGCTTCGTCACGCCGACGGCCGGGCGGGTGCGCGTCGGGGACGCGGACCTGGCGGAACTCTCCCTCGGCCAGTGGCGGGAACGGATTGCGTGGGTGCCGCAGCGGCCGCACCTGTTCGCGGGCAGCATCGCCGAGAACGTACGCCTGGCCCGGCCCGGGGCCACCGACGAAGCGGTGGAGACGGCGCTGCGCGATGCCGGGGCGTGGGAGTTCGTCTCAGTCCTGCCAGCCGGGGCGCGGACCCTGCTCGGAGAGGGCGGGACCGGGCTGTCCGCCGGGCAGCGCCAGCGCCTCGCCCTGGCCCGGGCGTTCCTCGCGGACCGGCCGGTGCTGCTGCTCGACGAACCGACCGCGGCCTTGGACGGCGAGACCGAAGCCGCCGTCGTGGAGGCCGTACGCCGACTCGCGGCCGGGCGGACCGTGCTGCTCGTGGTGCACCGGCCGGCGCTGCTGGCGGTGGCGGACCGGGTGGTGGCGGTGGGCGAGGGCGCCCCGGGCAGGCCGGCCGCGCCTTCCGGCACCGAGGTGGAGACGGCCGGGGGTGCTGCCGCGGACTCGGCCTCGCACTTGGACGCGGACGCGGACTCGGACTCGGCCTCGGACGCGGGCGCCGGCGGCGGCGCGGCCCGGGACGACGCGGACGGCCCGGCTTCGCGCGGGGCGGCGGTGAACTCCGGTCCCGGGAAGTGGATCCTCGGAGCCGCAGCCGAAGGGACCGAGGGCGGCCGGACCGGCGGGAATGCCGGCGGTACCGGCTCCGGCGGCGACCCGCTGCGGCGGGTGCGGGCCGTGGCCGCGGCCTGGCAGGGCCGGTTCCGGCTGGGACTGCTCCTCGGGGCGCTGGCCGTGGGGAGCAGCGTCGGGCTGATGGCCGTCTCCGGGTGGCTGATCTCCAGGGCCTCCGAGCAGCCGCCGGTGCTGTACCTGATGGTGGCCGTCACGGCGACGCGGGCCTTCGGCATCGGGCGGGCCGTCTTCCGCTACGCCGAGCGGCTCGTGTCGCACGACGCCGTCCTGCGGATGCTCGCCGACCTGAGGGTCTCGGTGTACCGGCGGCTGGAGCGGATCGCCCCCGCCGGACTGCGCGAGCAGCGGCGCGGGGACCTGCTGTCGCGGCTGGTGGCCGATGCCGACGCGCTCCAGGACTACTGGCTGCGCTGGCTCCTCCCCGTCGGCACCGCGGTGCTCGTGGGCACCGGGTCGGTGGCGTTCACCGCCTGGATGCTGCCGGAGGCGGGGGCCGTGCTCGCGGCGGGACTGCTCGCGGCCGGGGTCGGGGTGCCGCTGGTCAGCGGGGCCTGCGCGCGGCGTGCCGAGCGGCGGCTGGCGCCCGCTCGCGGCGAACTCGCCACCCGGGTCACGGACCTGCTGACCGGCACCGCCGAACTGACCGTGGCGGGGGCGTTGTCCGGCCGGATGGAGCGGGCGCGGGAGAGCGACGGCGTGCTGACGCGGATCGCCTCGCGCGGGGCCGCGGCCACCGGGCTCGGCAGCGGGCTGTCCGCCCTGGTGTGCGGGCTCACCGTGGTGTGCGCCGCGCTCGCCGGTGCGGAGGCGGTCGCGGACGGCAGGCTGTCCGGGGTGGCCATGGCGGTGGTGGTGCTGACCCCGCTCGCCGCCTTCGAGGCCGTCACCGGGCTGCCGCTGGCCGTCCAGTACCGCCAGCGGGTACGGCGCAGTGCCGAGCGGGTGTACGAGGTCATCGACGCTCCGCTGCCCGTCGCGGAGCCGGCCGAGCCCGGTGCGCTGCCGGCCTCACCGTTCCCGCTGAGGCTGACCGGGCTCTCCGCCCGGCACGCCGGGCAGGAGCGGGACGCGCTGCACGGGCTGGACCTGACCCTGGAGGCCGGCCGGCGCATCGCCGTCGTCGGACCGTCGGGTTCGGGCAAGACCACGCTGGCGCAGGTCCTGCTGCGGTTCCTGGACCCGCGCGAAGGTGTGTACACCGTGGGCGCGACGGACGTGCGCGCGCTCGACGGCGACGACGTACGCCGGATGGTCGGCCTGTGCGCGCAGGACGCGCACCTCTTCGACAGCTCGGTGCGCGAGAACCTGCGCCTGGCCCGTACGGACGCGAGCGAGGAGCAGCTGCGCGAGGCGCTCGCCGCGGCGCGGCTGCTGGAGTGGGCCGACGGCCTTCCCGACGGGCTGGACACCCTGGTCGGGGAACACGGGGAGCGGATCTCGGGCGGGCAGCGCCAGCGGCTGGCCCTGGCGCGGGCGCTGCTCGCGGACTTCCCCGTCCTCGTCCTGGACGAGCCGGCCGAGCACCTGGACCTGGCGACGGCGGACGCCCTGACGGCGGATCTGCTGGCGGCCACCGAGGGCCGGACCACCGTGCTGATCACCCACCGGCTCGCCGGACTGACGGCGGTGGACGAGGTACTCGTCCTGGACCGGGGGGAAGTCGTGCAGCGGGGCGGCTACGCCGAGCTGGCGGCGGTCGAGGGGCCGCTGCGGCGCCTCCTGGAGCGGGAACGGGAGGCGGATCGGTCCCTCGCCCGTACCGGGGGCTGACTTTCCCTCCTAAACGGGACTAACTAGGCTCAAGAGCATGTCAGTGCAGGAGTCGCAGGAATCACCGGAATCCGGTGGGGGCGCACCGGATCCCCTGGAGGCCGCCGCCCGGGCCACGCGCAGCCTGCACGGGCTGTCCACCGAGCTGACCGCGCGCGTCCCGCAGCTGCTGGAAGCCATGCGCTCGGTCGGTACCGGCCTCGAACTGCACTCCACCCTCGACCGCATCTGCGAGACGGCCGCCGAACTCGCGGACGCCCGTTACGCGGCGATCGGGGTCGTCGACACGGACGGCCAGGGGCTCTCGGACTTCGTCACCTTCGGTGTCAGCGGTGAGCTGGCAGATCGGATCGGGCACCGCCCGGACGGCAAGGGCGGTCTGCTCGGCGCGCTCATCTCCCATCCCGACACCGTGCTGCTCGCCGATCTGACGAAGGACCCCCGGTCGGCGGGGTTCCCCGCGCACCACCCGCCCATGAAGACCTTCCTCGGCGTCCCGATCCGGGTGCAGGGGGAGATCTTCGGGAACCTCTACCTCGCCGAGAAGAACGGCGGAGTGGAGTTCAACGACTACGACATCCACATGGTCCGGGTGCTGGCCACCGAGGCGGGCATCGCCATCGGCAACGCCCGGCTGTACGAGGCCGCCACCCAGCGCGAACGCTGGATCGACGGCTCGGTGGCCGTCACCACCGCCCTGCTGTCCGGCGGGGACGCGGACGACGCCCTTGCGGTGGTGGCCGAACAGGCCCGCCGTCTGGCCGACTCCGCCGCCGGGATCGTGATGCTGCCTGCCGAGGAGGGCGGCATGGAGATCGTCGCGGTCTCGGCGGACAACCCGGCCACCTCGCTCGGTGTGGTCGTTCCCGCGGAGAGCCCGGTGGTGGAGGAGTTGCTGCGGGGCGAGCCGGTCTTCGTGGAGGACGCCGCCGTCGACCCCCGCACGATCAGTACGCTGACCAGCCCGTACGGGCCCTGCATGATGCTGCCGCTGCACAGTGGCGGACGGGTGCTGGGTGCGCTGGTCACCCCGCGCTCCCGGGGCGAGAGGCCCTTCACCGAGGCGGAGCGGACCCTGGCCACGCAGTTCGCCTCCCAGGCGGCCCTGGCGCTGATGATGGCCGAGGCACAGCGCGACCGGGAGCGGCTCGCGGTGTTCGAGGACCGCGACCGGATCGCCCGGGACCTGCACGATCTCGTCATCCAGCGGCTGTTCGCCACCGGAATGATGCTGGAGGGCGCGCAGCGACGCTCCGTCGTCCCGGAGGTCCGTGACGGGGTGGGCAAGGCCGTGGACGAACTGGACGTGACGATCCAGGAGATCCGCACCGCGATCTTCGCGCTCCAGCAGGGCCCGGCGGAGGCGCCGTCGGGGCTGCGCACCCGCGTGCTGCGGGAGATCAACATGGCGGCCGTGCCGCTGGGCTTCAAGCCCGCGCACCGCTTCGTCGGCCCGGTCGACACGGCCGTCGGCGAACTGGTCGGAAAGAACCTGATCGCCGCCCTGCGCGAGGCCCTGTCGAACGCGTTCCGGCACGCGGACGCCTCCCGGATCGAGGTGCTGGTCGATTCCACCGTCAGCCTGCCCGGGGGCCGGCCCGGGGTACGGCTGGAGGTCGCCGACGACGGCGTGGGCATGCCGGAGGGCGGTCGGCGCAGCGGGCTGCGGAACCTGCGCCGCCGGGCGGAGTCGCTCGGCGGGGCCAGCTGGTACGGGCCGGGCATCGGGGAGGACGGGGGCGGGACCACCCTGGTGTGGGAGACCCCGCTGTGAGCGGGGCGGTCGTGTTGGTGGAGACCGGCCAGGTCGGCCGAGCCGCCCCACGCGACCCGGCCAGGCGGCTTAGGCCGTCTCTTCCGGATCTTGCCTGACCCGCGCTGCCCGGCACCGCACCTCGCCGCGTTGTCGAGGCACCCGAGGACGTCCAGTAATCGGGAGCCGCTCCGCCTTGCGATGCACGGCACCGGACACCGCGGGCTTGACCGGCAAGATCCGAAAGAGACGGCCTAACCGCGTGCCGCGTGTGCGGCCAGGATCCGTTCGATGACGACGGCGACCCCGTCCTCGTTGTTGGCGACTGTACGGCCGGACGCGGCCGCGATCACATCCGGGTGGGCGTTGCCCATCGCGTACGAGGTCCCGGCCCAGCGGAGCATCTCCACGTCGTTCGGCATGTCCCCGAAGGCGACGACCTCGGCGGGAGAGATGCCGCGCTCCGCGCAGCACAGCTCCAGCGTGCTGGCCTTGGAGACGCCGAGCCCGCTGATCTCCAGCAGTGCGGTGGGGCTGGAGCGGGTGATCGAGGCGTAGGCGCCGGCGGCGGACCGGGCCAGGGAGAGGAACTCGTCCGGCGCCAGATCGGCGTGGTGCGCGAGCAGCTTCAGCACCGGCGCCGCACGGTCTTCGGACTCCTCCTGGAGCAGCTTCTCAGCGGTGGCGACGGTGGCCCCCGGGTCCTGGAAGAACGGCGGGTAGGCCGGCTCGTAGTTGATGCCGGTGGTCATCTCGACCGCGAAGGAAGTGCCGGGAGCGGCCTCCCGCAGGGTGGTCACGACCGTACGGGCGGTGGCCCTGGGCAGCGCCCTGACCTGGACGAACTCCCGTCCGGCGTGGAGGTCCACGACGGCGGCGCCGTTCGCGCAGATCGCCAGGCCGTGGCCGTGGACGTGGTCGGCGACCACGTCCATCCAGCGGGCCGGGCGGCCGGTGACGAAGAAGACCTCGATCCCGGCCTCCTCGGCAGCGGCGAGCGCGGCGACCGTGCGGAGCGAGACGGACTTGTCGTCGCGGAGCAGGGTGCCGTCGAGATCGGTGGCGATGAGCCGGGGTACGGGGATTGGCCCGTCCGGGCGCTGGGAAGCCGAGGTCACCGCTCCATCTTCGCCCATGGGCCCCTGCCGCCGGACCATGATCCAGAAGAGAGGTCATTCCCGGCTTCGACGGGTTCCCTGCCCGATGCCGAAGGCGGCTCCGTGCCTGCGCCGACAGATGTTTCACGTGAAACGGTCTCGGGCCGTTGCCGTTCCAGCAGATGTTTCACGTGAAACAGGCGCCCAGGTGGTTGGTGTACGCGCCACGGACCACCGTACGCTCGCAGGCATGACTCTGCGCCTGAGCACTGTGATCCTGCCGGTACGTCCGTGGCACGAGGGAGGCCGTGCCCAGTGGGAGCGGGCCGAGCGCCTCGGGTTCCACACTGCCTACACCTATGACCACCTCAGCTGGCGGACCTTCCGCGACGGCCCCTGGTACGGCGCGGTGCCCACGCTGACCGCTGCCGCCTCCGTCACCGAGCGGATCCGTCTGGGCACCCTGGTCACGTCGCCGAACTTCCGCCACCCCGTCACCCTGGCCAAGGACCTGATGTCGCTGGACGACATCTCGGGCGGGCGCATCACCCTCGGCATCGGCGCGGGCGGCAACGGCTTCGACGCCACCGCGCTGGGACAGGAGGAGTGGAGCCCGCGCGAGCGGGCGGACCGCTTCGCGGAGTTCGTACCGCTCCTCGACCGGCTGCTGACCGAGCAGGCGGTCACGCATCACGGCACCTTCTACTCCGCCCACGAGGCACGCAACATTCCCGGATGCGTCCAGCGCCCGCGCCTGCCGTTCGCCGTAGCGGCCACCGGCCCGCGCGGTGTGAAGCTCGCCGCGAGCCACGGCCAGGCCTGGGTGACCGCCGGCGACCCGAAGGTCTTCGAGGGCACGCCCGAGCAGTCGCTGGAAGCCCTGCGCGTCCAGCACGGGCGTCTTGAGAAGGCCCTGGCGGAGATCGGACGGGACTCGGACTCCATCGAGAAGGTGCTGCTGACCGGCTTCACGCCGGAGCGCGGCACCCTGCTGGAGTCGGTGGACGCGTTCGTCGACTTCGCCGGCCGGCACCGCGAGCTGGGTTTCACCGAGCTGGTCATCCACGCGCCGATCCCGGACTCCGTCTTCGCCGCAGACGAGGCCGTCTTCGAGCGGATCGCCACCGAGGCGCTCGCCCAGCTGGACGGCTGAGGCACCCCATGGCCCGGCCGGGCCCCGTCACGCGACGGGGCCCGGCCGGGCCGGGCAGGGGCTCAGGCCGTCAGCTGCGCGATGACCCGCCGGGCCTGGGGGGCCACCCATTCCGGAGCCATGCCCTCGGGAAGGGTCTCGACCTCCTCCAACAGGGCCGTGATGAGGGCGGCGCCCACGGCGGGACGGCCCAGCTCGTGATGGGTCCAGGCGGCGTTGTTCAGGCACTGGAAGCGGTCCTGGAGGTGCTCCAGCCCGAGCTTCGCGTACAGCTCGGCCGCGCGCTCCCACAACCGGATCTCCTCCAGCCGCAGGGCCTCGACAGCCGCCGGGCTCAGCGAGTCCCCGGCCGGGGACTCCCCCGCCCCCTCCGGCTGTCGGGCACTCACCAGCCGGTCCAGCACCTGCGCCAGCTGGTGCCAGGTCTGAGCGAGTTCGGAGAGCAGTTCCGGATCCCGCGAGCCATCGGCCGCCAGGGCCTTCTCCAGGACCTCGGCGGCCTCGTCCATCAGGACCCGGGCGGCTGCCACCGTCTCCTCGGTGACCTCCTCGCGCATCCCCAGCCAGGCCAGCGAACGCAGGATCCGGACCTCGGAGACCACCGCATCCCCGGTCAGCCGGCGCAGTTCCAGGGCCCGCCGGTACGCGGCGACGGCCTCCTCGTCCAGGCCCGCGTCGGAAAGGCAGTCGGCGGCCGCCTGCGCGAACCGTGCCTGCGGCCGCGGGTCCTCCCAGTCCTTCACCAGTTCGGCGGCCAGCAGGAACTGCTCCGCGGCCGCCCGGGACTCGCGCAGGTCGCGCAGCAGATTCCCCAGGAAGTCCCGGGCGGAGACGGCCTGTCCCTCGCCGTGCTCCAGCAGGTCGGGCAGCGCCGACTGGAGCACCTCCGCCGCGTCGGCGGTCCGGCCGTCCCGGGCGTAGGCCTGGGCCAGCATCCGCCGCGCCTGCGCCCCGCCGTCGGCAGCCAGACCGGCCTGGTCGAACCAGTGCGCCGCCGCCAGGGCGTGCTCGGCCGCCTCCGTCACCGTGTCCTGCCCGCGCAGCAGGACGTCCGCGAGGGTGAGGCGTACGAGACCATGCTGCTCGGGGTCGGTCTCCTCGGCGGAGTGCTCCAGGCCGGACCGCGCCGCCGCCTCGGCCTCCTCGGTCCGTCCCAGCGAGAGCAGTACCCCGGCCCGCAGTACGAGGGGATCCACCGCCTGCCACGGCCGCCCGGCCCCCACGGCACGTTCCGCGGCGGAGGCCAGCAGTTCCAGGGCCCGGTCGGTGTCACCCTGCGAGAGGGACAGACGGCCCAGCATCTCCTCGGCTTCGGCCGCCAGGTCGGGGAGGGCTTGCCCGTAAGAGGAGACGAAGGCGGAGAGTTCGGCCGTCAGCAGCTCGTGGCCGTGGTCATGACCGTCCCCGTCCCCGTTCCCGTGGTCGTGCCCGTGGTGGCCGTCCCCGTGATCCGCCGCGTGTTCCCGGGCGGCCTCCGCCGAGCGCAGGTACGGCTCCAGCCGCAGCGCGGACAGTTCCGCGACCGCGATCCGGCGGGTCCGCAGCGGTTCCGCCGCGTCCAGCGCCTCGGCGGCCCGCAGTCCCGCCGCCAGCAGCGCGCGGACCTCCTCCGGCGCGGCCCCGGCCTGCGCGGCCGCGCTCGCCAGCCGCAGCTCGGCCAGGGCGGCGCGCTCGGCCTGCCCGAGCGCGCGGTAGCCGTCGCGGACGGCCGCCAGCAGTTCCGCCGCCTCGGGTGCTCCGGCCCGTGCGGCCGTCAGGGCCCGGTGGTCGGCCACCTCGGCGCGCAGCAACGGGTGCACCTCCGGTTCCGGCAGCGCGGAGACCCGTACGGCCACCTCCGCCCACAGCCGGTCCGCGTCCGGGTGGCCCGCGTCGCGGGCCTCGCGGGCACGCTCAACGAGCCCGGCGAACTCGGTGGCGCTCACCGGCACCGCCGCGGCGGCCGGTGCCGGGATCGGGGCCGTCGGCTGCGGTAGCGCGGCACTGCGTACGCCCAGGGGCAGGGCGTCGGCCAGCGGCGCCCGCGAGAGCCGTTCCAGGAGCCGGTCGGAGACCCGGGTGGTGCCGTTGCGCACGTCGAACCGCCCCGCGATGCCGAGGGCCTCCCCGCGGAGGACGCCGTGCAGCTCACCGACGGTGCGCGCGGAGCCCTCGTACGGCACCGTCGGGTCGGCTCCGTGGCCGAGGTCGACGAGGCGCCGCAGCAGGACGACGACTCCGGCGTAGAAGTCCATCTGCGTCCTGACGTCCACGAGCGGCCGCAGGTGCGCGCCGTGCTCGGCGAGGATCTCCACGCCGCGTGCCTCGTTGCCGGTGAGGGCGCAGAACTCGATGTGCTGGCCGATCGCGCGCAGCAGGCTTTCCTTGCCCCGCGCCATCCGGTAGCCGCGCAGGTGGTGCGAGCGGGCCTCATCGGTGCGGCCGAGGCGCAGCAGGGGGAGCAGCGACCGGGCGAGGACCCGGTGCGGTTCCTCCATGCAGGTCTGTTCGCCGCTCAGTACGGGCCCCCATACCTCGATCGCCCTGGCGTCTTCGCCCTTGGTCGCCCAGAAGACGCCCTGGGAGTTCGTCTCGCAGGCGTGGCAGTCGCTCATCCCGTCCCGGTCGGCCGCCCGCCACCGGGCCATGGCCCGCTCCGCGCGCTCGTCGTCGCCGATGGCGTCCGCGAGGAAGTACTCGGACTGGCGTACCGCCCGCTCGCTGTAGCCGGCGATCCGGTAGCGCTTCTCCATGTCGTCGAGGTAGCCGGTGACGGAGGAGACCGGTACGTCGGGAGAGCTGATGATCTGGCCCGAGACCCACTTGAAGCGCCAGAAGAGGGAGTGGGCGTCGTTCGGGGTGAAGGCCGACGGATCGCGGTCGTACTCCTGGAGCAGGCGGGCGAAGGGGACCACCATCCGGCTCCGTTCGGCGCTGTACTCGTAGGAGTCGATCTGGTTGATCAGCGCGATCCGGAACACCTCGCTGTCACCGCACACCTCGGCGGCGGCTGTCAGCGCCTCGGCCTGGGCGTTGCGCGCGGCGCCGTGGGGCAGCCCGCGGTTCTCGCGCAGGGCGCGCCGGATCTCCTCGGGGGTCAAGGTGCTCACTTCTCGTCCTCCTGGGACGTGCCGGCCGGGGTCTCGGCGGAGTGGGTCGCCCATTCCAGGAGCCCGATGAAGGCCCGGTTGAGCAGGGCCGAGTCGGCCGGGCGCAGCGGCCGCTGGGACATCAGCAGGGCCTGGCCGTAGAGCGATTCGACGGCGGTGCCGGCGAGCGTGGGATCGGCGAGCCCCGCGATGCGCCGGACCAGGGGGTTGTTGTGGTTCAGGACGAGACGGGCGCGCGGGCCGGAGCCGCGCAGCGAGCCGAGGATTCCGCTCCACAGGGAGTCGGCGGACTCGAGGGCGGTGGTCCGGTCCCGCTCCTGACGTGCCTGACGGTCGTCGAGGTAGAGCGCGGGTACGGCCACGGGCTGGAAGGCGCGCAGCACCACGTCGCAGCTCTGGGCTTCCAGACGGGTGCGGGCGGTGGAGAGGAAGGAGGCGAGGGACAGTTCGGCGGCGGTGGGGACCGGGTCGAGGCGGTCGGTGACGGCTCCCGCGTCCAGCTCGGTGACCTTCAGATCGGGGCGTACGGAGGGCAGCAGCGCGAGCAGGTCGGCGTCGTAGGTGTAGCCGGCGTTGACGACGCCGAGGCCGTGCGCCGCGGCGATCGGGGCGATCTGGCGGAACTCCTCGACGGTCCGCGTGAAGTGGATCTCGGAGTGGGCCGCCGTGAACTCCTCCAGGTTCATCGATCCGTCGCTGGTCTCGAACGGCAGCCAGGGCAGCATCAGCCCGAGCAGTTCGGCGTCGTGCCGGGCGAGGGACTTCACGCCGAGGTGGTGGACGCTCAGGAAGGCCGCCAGCCGCTCCGGTTCGGTCGCGGCGAGTTCGGCCAGCCAGGAGCGGATGCGGGCGCCGAGGGCTTCGCGTACGGCGGCGAGGGTCTCGTCGTCGTAGAGGTTCTCGCGGGAGGCAGTGGGCCGCAGGGTGTCGGTGTCGAGGACCGCGCGGACGAAGAAGGCCCAGTCGGGCAGCAGGTTGTCGGCCTGGTCGGTGAGCAGCATGCCCTTGAGGTGGACGCGGTGGCCGGCCCGGTGGGCGGGGCTGGTCGGTTCGGGCAGTACGTACGCGACCCCGCGCACGCCCGCCACCGGCAGGTCGAGGTCGATGCTGTCGAGCGGGGTGAAGCCGAAGAGCTGCGCGCAGTGCCCGGCGAGTGCGACGCGCCGGGCGGCCGGGGTGGGGTGGGCGCGGTCCCATACGGCGGGCCGGTCGGTGACGGGCCGGGGGGCGCCGCCGGTGCCGTCGTCGAAGGTGATCGGGTGGGGGAGCAGGGAGCCGTAGTCGCGGGCGAGGCGTTCGACCCGGGCGGGTTCGGTCCACTCCTCGGCACCCGGGCGGGCTTCCAGGTGGACGGTGGTGCCGGGCTCGGGGCGGGCGTCGTGGGGCAGTTCGCGCACGGTGTAGGAGCCGTCGTCCGTGGCCAGCCACTCGACGGGCGCCGCCCGGGGGTCGCGGGCGGACCGGGTGACGACGCGGATCTGGCGGGCGACGACGAAGCAGGCGAGCAGGCCGATGCCGAACTGGCCCAGGAACTGCTGGCGGGTGGTCTCCAGGCCGTGCAGTTCGGCGGCGGAGGCACCGTCACCGCCGCGCTTGGAGCTGCGGCCGATGGTGGCGAGGAGGGAGTGGGCCTCGGCGGCGGTCAGTCCGATGCCGGAGTCCTCGATGGTGACGCGGCCGGCGGTGGCGGTCAGGCGGATGCGGACCTCCGCGCCCGGTTCGAGCGCATGGCGGGCGGTCACGGCGTCGACGGCGTTCTGGAGGAGTTCGCGCACGTAGACGCGGGGGCTGGAATAGAGGTGGTGGGAGAGCAGGTCGACGAGGCCGCGCAGGTCGACCTGGAAGTTGTTGACGGCGCCCTCGGCCGGTGGACCGGCGGGGAATTCGGACGGGGACGGGGACGGGGACACGGAGGTCATCAGGCATCAGCTCGCTTGCTCGCGTGGTGGTCGGCGATCGCGAGGTACCCCCCTCACTGATGCCGGAACGAGGAACAGAGTAGGTGGACGATCCGACAATCACTCCGCGAATTCCGCACCGGCCCGGCGGCTCCCCCGACGGCCCGGTCCGTCAGCGGAAGCGGATGAATTGCGGCGGGACGGCCTCCGCCAGCCACACCCCGTTGGCGCTGATCCGGAAGACGTGCCCGGCCGCCCGCATCGCTCCGGCGTCCACGGTGAGGACCACCGGCCGGCCCCGGCGCGCGCCGACCCGGGTCGCCGTCTCGCGGTCGGGCGAGAGGTGTACGTGGTGGCGGCCCATCGGGCGCAGGCCCTCGGCGCGGATCGCGTCCAGGGCGGCGGCGACGGTGCCGTGGTAGAGGTGCGCGGGCGGTTCGGCCTCCGGCAGGTCCAGGTCCACCGCGACGGTGTGTCCCTGGCTGGCCCGGATGCGGGTGCCGTCGACGGCGAACCGCTGCTTGTCGTTGGCGGCGACGACATGGTCGAGCTCGGCCCGGGTGAAGGGGAATCCGTGGTCCGCGGCGGCCCGCAGGAGGTCGTCGATCTCCACCCAGCCGTGGGGGTCGAGCGCCAGTCCGATCCGTTCCGGCTGGTGGCGCAGGTGTTTCGAGACGTATCTGGACACCTTCACGGTGCGTCGGTCATCCATGTGCCCAGCTTGGCGGCTCGAGGCGGTTCGCAGCAGCGATTTTCCAGGCCGGGCGGGGCCCACGTCCCTCTATCGCATTTCCAAGATACGGAATACATTTTCCGCATCACGACGTATCCAGAGGGAGAAACTATGACCGATAAGGCCTCACTGCTTCGGCGTGTGGCTGCCGAACTCATCGGCACCGCAGGCCTGCTCGTGGTGGTGATCGGCTCCGGCATCCAGGCCGCGAACCTCAGCCGCGACACCGGTGTCGCCCTCGTCGCCAACTCGCTCGCCTCCGCGATCGGCCTCGGCCTGATCATCACCCTGTTCGGGCCCCTCTCCGGTGCCCATCTCAACCCGGTCGTCACCCTCACCGCCTGGTGGACGCGGCGCACCGGGGGCGACGGCCTCGACGCGCGGGAGGCCTTCGCCTACGCCGCCGCCCAGACCGCCGGTGCCATCGCAGGTGCCGTACTGGCGGAGACGATGTTCGGCCGCACCCCGGGCACCTTCTCCACCCAGGTCCGCGACGGGGGCCACCTGCTGATCGGCGAGATCGTCGCCACCGCCGGACTGGTCCTGGTCATCCAGGGCCTCGGGCGCATCAGCCGGCCGAAGCTGATCCCCGCCGCGGTCGCCGGGTACATCGCCGCCGCGATCTGGTTCACCTCGTCGGGGTCCTTCGCCAACCCGGCCGGCACCATCGGGCGCGCCTTCAGCGACTCCTTCACCGGCATCGCCCCGCAGTCCCTTCCCGGGTTCGTCGTGGCGCAGCTGCTCGGCGGTGCTCTCGGACTCGCCCTGGCCGTACTCCTCTACGGGCGCGAGCGCCACGACGACGGCACCGGAGCGCCGCGCTCCGGGCAGCCCGAGACGGAGGTCGTGGTGGCCGATATGCCGCGTGCGAGCGGGGCCTTCGAGGCCATCGTCTAGGCGATAGCCCACGTTGCCCACAGGGGGAAGGGGGTTGTCCACAGCCGTTTCAGCGGGTTTCGGTGCTGTCTGAGCGATTCGCCCCCCGGGCCTCCTGTGGACTACCGATCGAGCATTACCGGCCGCCTCGGCTCGCCAGATCGTTCATCGTCCGGGCCTGCAGTTCCCGTTCCGTCGCGGCCCGGACGAACTCCGACACATGGTCCGCACCCACCAGTTCCTGCACCGCCCGCACGGTCCCGGCGGGCAGGGCCACCGGGGCGGGGCCGGCCGGCCGCGCCGCACCGGGTGCCCCCAGATGGCGCTGGAGGTGCCGGGTCGCGAACAGCCGCATCGCCCGTGCCAGCTCGGCGTCGACCGTCTGCTGGGCCAGGGGCCGCAGTCGGCGCACCATCGTCGCCGCCTCCGCCGCGTCCGCGTCCGTCGGCGGCACCTGCCCGAGATAGCGGGCGAACACGTGCTCGGTGGTGAACTCCAGGAAGCGCGAGGCGATGTGCTCGACCTGCCCGCGCAGTTCCCGCAGGTGCCCGGTGATGGCCCCGAGGGGCACCCCGGCCGCGTACAGCTCGGCCGCCACCGCCAGCTCCTGCGGCGAGGGCACGAGGAACTCGTCCGGACGCCCCGGAATCCGCTCCAGGACCCCCAGCTCGCAGGCTTCGTCCACCGCGTCGTCGTCGGGCAGGCCGCCGAACCGCGCGTTGAGGTCTGCCCGGCTGATCCGGTCGGCCTCCTCGTCGGTCCAGGGCCCGTGCACCTCCGCGACCAGGCCCAGTACGCCGCCCAGCCCCCGCCCGGCGTCCCAGGCCTCCAGCAGCTCCTTGATGGAGGCCAGGGTGTAGCCGCGGTCCAGCAGGTCCGCGATCTGGCGCAGCCGCGCCAGATGCGTGTCCCGGTAGACGTTGGACCGCCCCCGGCGCTCCGGCTTCGGCAGCAGGCCGCGGTCCTGGTACGCGCGGATCGTGCGCACCGTCGCCCCGCTGTGGTGCGCCAGATCCTCGATCCGGTACTCGGCTACCGCCTGATCGGACAATCCCGGCTCCCTACGACATGGCGGCTCGGCCGACCGCGCCCGCCGCGGTCCGCGCGGCAGGAGACGCCGCCGGGGGCTCGACCGCCTCGAGCAGCGAGCCCTCCTGCGTGGGATGGTACGACCGCGCGCGGGAGCCGGGTATGCCCGTGCCCGGCCCGCCGGCGACCGGCCTCGCGGCCACCGCTCCGGCGGCGCGGACACGCCCGCCGGCCGACGCCCCCGCGGCCGCCCCTCCGGCCGCGCGGACCCGCCCGCGGCGTGCCGGCCTCACAGCCGGGGCTCCAGCCTCGCGAGCCGGCGCAGGGTGTTCGGGGCGAAGCGGGACATCCACAGGGCGGCCTTGGACTCCGGGGTCACCGGTACCACGGCCCGGTTCTTCACCACGGCCAGCAGGATCGCGTCCGCGACCTTCTCCGGGGGGAAGTTGCGCAGCCCGTACAACCGAGAGGAGCGCTCCTGGCGGCGCTTCTCCTCCGCCGCGTCCACCCCGGCGAACCGGGCGGTGGCGGTGATGTTCGTGTTGACGATGCCCGGGCAGATCGCCGAGACCCCGATCGACTTGGACGCCAGCTCCGCGCGCAGGCACTCGCTCAGCATGAGGACCGCGGCCTTGGAGGTGCTGTACGCGGGCAGCGACGAGGAGGGCAGGTAGGCGGCGGCGGAGGCGGTGTTGACGATGTGACCGCCCTGTCCGCGCTCGGCCATCTGCCTCCCGAAGATCCGGCAGCCGTGGATGACCCCCCACAGATTGACGTCGAGGACCTTCTTCCAGTCCTCGGAGCCGGTCTCCAGGAAGGAGCCCGACAGGCCGATCCCCGCGTTGTTGACCAGCACGTCGACGACCCCGTACTCGGCGGCGACCTTCACCGCGAGCTTCTCCATCGCCTGCTCGTCACTGACGTCGACGCACTCCCCCCATGCCTCGGCGGCGCCGACGAGCCGAGCCATCTCGGCCGTGCGCGCCGCGCCCTCCCCGTCCCGGTCCACGGCCACGATCCGGGCCCCGGCCTCGGCGAACGCGAACGCGGTGGTCCGCCCGATCCCGCTGGCCGCTCCGGTGACCAGCACCAGCTGCCCCCCGAACCGGTCCGCGTACCTGCCCGGCGCACGCAGCTCCGGCGCCCGTGCGGCGGGCTCCTCGCGGGCGGTGACGAAGTCGGTGATCCACGCCGCAACCTGGTCCGGCCGGGTCCTGGGGAGCCAGTGCTTCGCGGGCACGGTCCGCCGCACCAGGTCCGGCGCCCAGTGCTCCACGTCGTCGTAGAGCCGCTCGGAGAGGAAGGCGTCCCCGGTCGCGACGATCAGCTGCACCGGTACGTGCGCGTACGCGTCGGTGCGGGGACGGCTCATCCGGGCCCGCACGTTGTCCCGGTAGAGCCAGGCACCGTGCGCGGCGTCGGAGGGCAGCGAAGCCGTCGGGTAGGGGCCGGCCGGGATGCCCTCGAACCGCTCCAGGACCTTCGGCCAGCGCTTGGCGAGCGGCCCGCGCCAGGCGAGCTCCGGCAGCACCGGCGTGTGCAGCATGCCGACGTACCAGGACTTGGCGCCCTGACCCAGGAGCTGGGCGGCCCGCCGCGGGGTGGGGCGCGCCATCCGCTGCTTGATCCAGTGCCCGAAGTGGTCGAGGGAGGGCCCCGACATGGAGGTGAAGGAGGCGATCCGGCCCTCGGTACGGGCGACCGTGGCGAACTCCCAGCCCTGGACGGAACCCCAGTCGTGTCCGACCAAGTGCACCGGACGGTCCGGACTGACCGCGTCCACCACGGCGAGGAAGTCGTCGGTCAGCTTCTCCAGAGTGAAACCCCCGCGCAGCGGCACCGGAGCCGAGGAGCGCCCGTGGCCGCGTACGTCGTACAGCACCACGTGGAAGCGGGGAGCGAGCCGCTCCGCGACCTCCGACCAGACCTCCTTGCTGTCCGGGTAGCCGTGCACGAGCAGCACGGTCGGCCGGTCCGGGTCACCGAGCTCCACGACGCACAGCTCGATCCCGCCGGTGCTCACGCGGCGCTCGCGCGCGCCCTCCAGTGCCGTCCCGCTCATCCCGCTCATGCCGCCTTCTCCTCAGCCCAGCGCCGCACGTGCGGCAGGTCGTCGTCCAGCCAGAACGCGCTCTCCGCGGGATCCCTGGAGTCGGTGACGACCAGGATCTCCTCGAACTTCGCGCCGGTCCCCCGGAAGCCCAGGTGCGGCTCCACCGCCCACAGCCCGGGCCGCGGCGGATGGTCGGAGAAGCGGTAGGGGCTCCAGAGCGGTGACCAGCCCTCCCGGTGCCCGTGCAGGGCGTCGGAGGCCAGCCCCTTGAGGGACTGGCCGCCGAAGCCGAACACGGTCGGGGACCAGCGCCGCTCCCTGACCCGGTCGATCTTGTGCGCGATGACGCCGAAGGGGTAGGCGCGGTGCCGGTTGGCGTACCCCTGCCGGGTCATCAGCCGCTCCACGTTCTCGTAGATCTCCCGCAACGGCCGGCGCTCGCGCACCTGCTCCAGGATCAGCTCCCGGTGCGGGCGCAGGTCGGACATCAGCCGGTCCTGCACCGGATTCAGGCCGAGACTGCCGGAGTAACCGATGTCGGCCGCGTAACCCCGGTACACCGGGGCCATGTCGAGGATGAACGGCATCCCCGGCTCCAGCCGCCGCGAGGTCGGGAAGAACTGGAGCGGGATCCTGAAGTTCGCGAAGGCGGTCCGGTCCCCGAACCAGGCGAAGGGCAGGTGGAACCAGTCCCGCACCCCGCGCTCGCGCAGCCAGTCGCGCTGCATCCGCGCCGCCTCGCGCTCGGTCACCCCGGGGCGCAGTTGCGCCGCCACCGTCTCCGCGCACTCGTACGCGAGCCGCTGGACCTCTCTGAAGCCGCGCAGTCCGGCGGAGAGCTGCCCGGAGTCGTGCGCGGTGCGCTGCTTGGTGTCCCCAGTCATGCCGCCCGTCCGTCCCTGTGGCCCGACGCTCCCGAAACTTGACACTGATGAATGTGACAATGCCTGGAGACCGCGTCAAGGCCCATGCACCGACCTGTGGAAAACTCCGGCGCATCAGCCTTCCGTCAGGGTTCGTAGTCCTCAAGGCTGATACGCGTTCCCGCTCCAGGTCTGACGATCCGCGGTCCCCGCAGCACTAACGTCGAAGCCGTGACTGTCATCGCGACCGAAAGCCTGAGCAAGCGGTACCCCCGAGTGACCGCCCTCGACCGGCTCTCCCTGGACATCGGGCCCGGCGTGACCGGACTCGTGGGCGCCAACGGAGCCGGCAAGTCCACGCTGATCAAGATCCTGCTGGGACTGTCCCCCGCCACCGAGGGCCGCGCCGCCGTGCTCGGACTGGACGTCGCCACGCACGGCAGCGCCATCCGGGAGCGGGTCGGCTACATGCCCGAGCACGACTGCCTGCCACCCGACGTCTCGGCCACCGAGTTCGTCGTCCACATGGCGCGCATGTCCGGGCTCCCGCCGACCGCCGCCCGTGAGCGGACCGCCGACACGCTGCGCCACGTCGGACTGTACGAGGAGCGCTACCGTCCCATCGGCGGCTACTCCACCGGCATGAAGCAGCGGGTCAAGCTCGCGCAGGCGCTGGTCCACGACCCGCAGCTGGTCCTCCTCGACGAGCCGACCAACGGCCTCGACCCGGTCGGCCGCGACGAGATGCTCGGCCTGATCCGCCGCGTCCACACCGACTTCGGCATCTCGGTCCTGGTCACCTCCCACCTCCTCGGCGAGCTGGAGCGGACCTGCGACCACGTGGTCGTCGTCGACGGCGGGAAGCTGCTGCGCTCCAGCTCCACCAGCGACTTCACCCAGACCACGACCACCCTCGCGGTCGAGGTCACCGACTCCGACGCCCACCCGGACGGCACGGCTGCCCTGCGCAAGGCACTCACCGCCGCGGGCGTCAGCCTCCACGCGGGCGAGGAGCAGGGCCTGCCCGGAGCCGGCCACATCCTCCTCGTCGAGGCCTTGGGCGAGGACACGTACGACACCGTCCGCGACACCGTCGCCGACCTCGGCCTCGGCCTGGTCCGCATGGAGCAGCGCCGGCACCACATCGCCGAGGTCTTCCGCGACAGCGACCGGACCTCGGCCCCCGCCCACCCGAAGGGAGCCGGCTCCGATGGCGCCTGAGACCTCGACCCAGATCCACAACATCGGCTACCGGTCCTACGACGGGCCCCGGCTCGGCCGCGGATACGCCCGCACCTCGCTGTTCTCGCAGTCCCTGCGCGGTGCCTACGGCCTCGGCCGCTCCGCGAAGTCCAAGGTGCTGCCGATGATCCTCTTCGCGGTGATGTGCGTACCCGCGCTGATCATCGTCGCGGTGGCCATCGCCGTCCCCGGCTCCAGCGATCTGCCGATCAAGTACACGACGTACGCCCTGACCACCCAGGTGGTCATCGGCCTCTATCTCGCTTCGCAGGCGCCCCAGTCGGTCTCGCGGGACCTGCGCTTCAAGACGGTGCCGCTGTACTTCTCGCGGCCCATCGAGCGGGTCGACTACGTGCTGGCCAAGTACGCCGCCATGGCGTCGGCCCTCTTCATCCTCACCGCCACCCCGCTGCTGATCATGTGGATCGGCTCGCTGCTGGCGAAGTTCGACTTCGGTCACCAGACCAAGGGATTCGGGCAGGGACTGGTGTCGGTACTGCTGCTGTCGCTGCTCTTCGCAGGCCTCGGCCTGGTCATGGCCGCACTCACCCCGCGCCGCGGCTTCGGCGTGGCCGCCGTCATCGCCCTGCTGCTCATTCCCTACGGGGCCGTCTCCACCATCCAGGCCGTCGCCTACTCCACGGGGAACAACGGTGCCATCGAGTGGATGGGCCTGTTCTCCCCGGTCTCCCTGATCGACGGAGTACAGACCGCGTTCCTCGGCGCCACCTCTGCCTTCCCGGGCGGCGAGGGGCCCTCCGCCGCCACCGGCATCGTGTACCTGCTCGTCGTGTTCGGCCTCATCGTGGGCTCCTACGCAGCCCTGATGGCCCGCTACCGGAAGGCCGGGCTGTGACCTCCCACCCGTCGCCCACCACCACCCCCCTAAGGAATGGGCCGCGCCCATGACCATCATCGACATCGACCACACCTCCCGCTGGTTCGGGAACGTCGTCGCGGTCAACGACGTGACCATGCGCATCGGTCCCGGCGTCACCGGACTCCTCGGCCCCAACGGAGCGGGCAAGTCCACCCTCATCAACATGATGGGCGGCTTCCTCGCCCCCTCCACGGGCACCGTCACCCTCGACGGAGCACCGATCTGGCGCAACGAGCAGGTCTACCAGCAGATCGGCGTCGTACCCGAGCGCGAGGCGATGTACGACTTCCTCACCGGCCGGGAATTCGTCGTCGCCAACGCCGAACTCCACGGGCTCGACGACGCGGCGGCCGCCCGGGCCCTCGCCACCGTCGAGATGGAGTACGCCCAGGACCGCAAGATCTCCACGTACTCCAAGGGCATGCGCCAGCGCGTGAAGATGGCCTCCGCCCTCGTCCACGACCCGTCGGTGCTCCTTCTCGACGAGCCCTTCAACGGCATGGACCCGCGTCAGCGCATGCAGCTCATGGACCTGCTGCGGCGGATGGGCGACGAGGGACGCACCGTCCTGTTCTCCTCCCACATCCTGGAGGAGGTCGAGCAGCTCGCCTCCCACATCGAGGTGGTCGTCGCCGGCCGGCACGCCGCATCCGGCGACTTCCGCAAGATCCGCCGCCTGATGACGGACCGCCCGCACCGCTACCTCGTCCGCTCCTCCGACGACCGGGCCCTCGCCGCGGCCCTGATCGCCGACCCGTCCACCGCCGGCATCGAGGTCGACCTCCAGGAAGGCGCCCTGCGCATCCAGGCCGTCGACTTCGGACGCTTCACCGAGCTGCTGCCGCGCGTCGCCCGCGCGCACGGCATCCGGCTGCTGACGGTCTCGCCCTCCGACGAGTCCCTCGAGTCGGTCTTCTCCTACCTCGTCGCGGCCTGAAGGAGCTGGCACCCATGTACAACCCCACCGTCGCCCGGCTCACCTACCGCGCCCTGCTCGGCCGCCGCCGTGCGCTGATCCTCTTCGCACTGCCCGCGCTGCTGATCGTCATCTCCCTCGCCGTCCGCTTCTTCACCGGGGTGGACGACAAGGTGGCGGCCGATCTCCTCGGAGGCTTCGCCCTCGCCACGATGGTCCCGCTGATCGGTGTCATCGCCGGCACCGGCGCCATCGGTCCCGAGATCGACGACGGCTCGATCGTGTACCTGCTCTCCAAGCCGGTGAAGCGTCCGACGATCATCATGACCAAGCTGATCGTCGCGATCGCGGTCACGATGGCCTTCTCCGCGATCCCCACCCTGATCGCGGGCCTCATCCTCAACGGCAACGGCCAGCAGATCGCCATCGCCTACACGGTCGCGGCCCTCGTCGCCTCGATCGCCTACAGTGCCTTGTTCCTGCTGCTGGGCACCGTCAGCCGGCACGCGGTCGTCTTCGGTCTCGTCTACGCCCTGATCTGGGAGTCCCTCTTCGGAAGCCTGGTCTCCGGAGCCAAGACGCTCAGCGTCCAGCAGTGGGCCCTGGCCCTCGCCGAGAAGGTCGCCGGACAGGGGTACGTCGACGCGAGCGTCGGCCTCCCCACCGCGGTGATCCTGCTCCTGGCGGTCACCGTCGGCGCCACCCTGTACGCGGGCCAGAAGCTGCGCCGCCTCACCATCGCCGGCGAGGAGTAGGAGCGCCGCACACCGCGCTGCGAGCCCCACCGCGAACCCGCCGCACACCGCGCCGGCGAACGCGTCGACGACCGTGCCCCGCCCGGCCCACCGGCCAGGCGGGGCACAGCTTCGCCAGGCATCATCGGTGCATGATCGAGCGCCCCGAGCCTGAGGCGTCCAGGCCCGTGCGGTCCTGGATTCGGTCCTCGCCCGGCACGCACATATGGCTGTTGATCGTGGCCGTCACCAGCCTGGTCGTCGCGCTCGCTCCGGACCGGCTCGACCACGTGCTGCTCCACCGCAGCAGCAGCAACATCCACCAGCTGGACAGGTATCCGGTCCGGGCGCTGCTCAGCAGTGCCTTCTGGATCGAGAACCCGGCCTCGCTCGCCCTCTACGCCGCACTCTTCGAGTTCTTCCACGCCCCCGTCGAGCGCTGGCTCGGCACCCTGCGCTGGCTCCTGATCGTCGCGACCGCTCATGTCGTCGCCACCCTCGTCAGCCAGAAGCTGCTGTTGATGGCCATCCAGGACCACCGTGCGCCCCACAGCATGACCCACGTCGTCGACATCGGCGTCAGCTACGGGCTGGCGGCCTCCGTCGGCGTGCTGACCTACCGGCTTCCCGGCCCCTGGCGGTGGTTCTACCTCATCGGGGCGGTCGCCTTCTTCGGCCTTCCCCTCCTCACGGGCGGCACCTTCACCGATTACGGCCATGCCGTCTCGCTCGCCGTCGGCCTCCTCGCCTGGCCGCTGACACTGCACCGGGGCCCTCAGGGGCGCCGATGGACGGCCGATGTTTCACGTGAAACACGAAGCTGACCCCGATCTCCCGTACGACGTTTCACGTGAAACACGCTCCGCGTCGGCACGCCGATGACGCCCCGAACCGGCGGCCGACCGGGAAATTCGCTGGTACGGGCCGTTCGGCAGGGGCACAGTGAGTGGTGCGGGGAGTAACAAAAGGTCCGGGACGGCCACTTCGAGCGCGCCTCACGGCGCGGGCCGTCCCGGACCTCTCGTACGTCCGTCCGATCCCGGGGTGCGGGGTTCCCGGGAGCTGCGTCCGCTCCTAGCCGGCGCCCAGCAGGCGCTCCAGGACCACGGCGATACCGTCCTCCTGATTGGAGGTCGTCACCTCGTCCGCCACCGCCTTCAGCTCCGCGTGGGCGTTGGCCATGGCCACACCGTGCGCGGCCCAGCCGAACATGGGGATGTCGTTGGGCATGTCACCGAAGGCGATGGTCTCGGCGGCCTTGACCTTGAGGCGCCGTGCGGCCAGCGACAGGCCGGTGGCCTTGCTCAGGCCCAGCGGAAGGATCTCCACTATCCCCGGGCCCGCCATGACGATGTCGACGAGGTTGCCGACGATTTCCCGGGCCACCTTGACGAGTTCGTCCTCGCCCATCCCGGGGTGCTGGATGTACAGCTTGTTCAGCGGGGCGGTCCAGACCTCGGCCGTGTCCTCCAGGTAGAGCGCCGGAAGGCCCCCCTGCACCTGGTAGCCGGGGCCGAAGAGGACCTCGCCCTCCACCCCGTCGCGGCTGGCGGCCAGGGCCAGCGGCCCCACCTCGGCCTCGAGCTTCGACAGGGCCAGGCCGGCCAGCTGCCGGTCCAGGGTCACCGAGGTGAGCAGCCGGTGCGCCCCCGCGTCGTAGACCTGGGCGCCCTGCCCGCACACGGCGATCCCGCGGTACCCGAGATCGTCCAGCACGTGCCGGGTCCAGGGCACGGCACGGCCGGTGACGACGATGTGCGCCGCGCCCGCCGCGGTGACCGCGGCGAGCGCTTCACGGGTGCGCTCCGAGACGGTGTCGTCGTTGCGCAGCAGCGTCCCGTCGAGGTCGGTCGCGACGAGCTTGTACGGGAACGGAGCGGGGCTCACTTGGTGATCGGCTCCAGGACCTCGCGACCGCCCAGGTAGGGGCGGAGCACCGGGGGGACCCGCACGGAGCCGTCGGCCTGCTGGTGGTTCTCGAGGATGGCGACGATGGTGCGCGGGACGGCGCACAGGGTGCCGTTCAGCGTGGACAGCGGAGCGGTCTTCTTGCCGTCGCGGTAGCGGATCGCCAGGCGGCGGGCCTGGAAGCCGTCACAGTTCGAGGCGGAGGTCAGTTCGCGGTACTTGCCCTGGGTCGGGATCCAGGCCTCGCAGTCGAACTTGCGGGAGGCGGAGGCGCCCAGGTCGCCGGTCGCGACGTCGATGACCTGGAACGGCAGCTCCAGGCTGGTCAGCCACTGCTTCTCCCACTCCAGGAGCCGCTTGTGCTCGGCCTCGGCGTCCTCCGGCGCGACGTACGAGAACATCTCGACCTTGTCGAACTGGTGGACGCGGAAGATGCCGCGGGTGTCCTTGCCGTACGTACCCGCCTCGCGGCGGAAGCACGGGGAGAAGCCGGCGTACCGCAGCGGCAGCTTGTCGGCGTCGATGATCTCGTCCATGTGGTACGCGGCGAGCGGTACCTCGGAGGTGCCGACCAGGTAGTAGTCGTCCTTCTCCAGGTGGTAGACGTTCTCCGCGGCCTGGCCGAGGAAGCCGGTGCCCTCCATGGCGCGCGGGCGGACCAGCGCCGGGGTCAGCATCGGGATGAAGCCCGCCTCGGTGGCCTGCGCGATCGCCGCGTTGACCAGGGCGAGCTCGAGCAGGGCGCCGACGCCGGTGAGGTAGTAGAAGCGCGAGCCCGACACCTTGGCGCCGCGCTCCACGTCGATGGCGCCCAGGGCCTCGCCGAGCTCCAGGTGGTCCTTGGGCTCGAAGCCCTCGGCGCCGAAGTCGCGGACGGTGCCGTGCGTCTCGAGGATGGTGAAGTCCTCCTCGCCGCCGACGGGGACGTCCTCGTGGACGATGTTGCCGAGCTTGAGCAGGAGCCGCTTGGCAGCCTCGTCCGCTTCGTTCTGCTCGGCCTCGGCCGCCTTGACGTCCTGCTTCAGCTGTTCGGCCTTGGTCAGCAGCTCGGCCCGCTCCTCCGGAGACGCCTTGGGGATGAGCTTGCCGAGCGACTTCTGCTCGTTGCGCAGTTCGTCGAAGCGCATGCCGGAGGACCTGCGGCGCTCGTCGGCGGAGAGCAGTGCGTCGACGAGTTCGACGTCCTCTCCACGGGCGCGCTGCGAGGCGCGGACACGGTCGGGGTCTTCACGGAGCAGCCGGAGGTCAATCACCCCTCCAGGCTACCGGGCTGGGCTTCCCGGGCTCACACCGATATCACGCTGCGTGTCGCTATGCCCCGATTGGGGCGAATGGAAAGGGGCGGTCGCTGCTCGTCGCACGCGCGCGCAGCGGCCGGATCCAGCCCCTGCGGGCCCCGCGATAGAAACCGCCCCTTTCCCCGAAAAGGGGGCACAACGGTAACCCTCGCGAGGTGCCTGAACAGGGCGGGAGAGCGGCTGGAGGGGGGACCTTGTCCACAGGAATTCTCTCGGAACCCCTTTTATCCACAGGCTGTGTGCCGGATCTGTGGACATCGAATGAGATCAATAGGGACCCCGGACCGGTCTCGGCCGATCAGGGTTCAAACCGCCCTCACACACTCATTCGGGTGGGAATGGCTCGCCCCAAAGAGTTGATCGGTGATACAGGGGTGACGCCGTTCACCTGCCGCTCCCTCGCGCGAAACCTGAGCCACCCGGCCGATATGTCGACCTTGTCGCGCTGCTCTGTCGACTTGTCCCCAGGTCGCCGTCTCGGCCTGTGGATAACTCTGTGGACAGTGGAAGGAGCCCTAGGCCCGGCCGTCGAGGCAACGTGTCAGCCAGTCGGAAGCCTCGGTGAAGTCGCCGTCGGACGTTCCCGGCCGCGCGGCCCGCACCTCGCTCGGCGTGACACCGGCACGCGGATAGGACCCGAGGAAGCGGACCTGCGGACAGGTCCGCTTCAGCCCCATCAGCGCCTCACTCACCCGGCGGTCCGAGATGTGGCCCTCGGCGTCGACGGCGAAGCAGTAGTTGCCGATGCCCTCGCCGGTCGGCCGGGACTGGATCAGCATGAGGTTCACCCCGCGGACGGCGAACTCCTGGAGCAGTTCCAGCAGGGCACCGGGGTGGTCGTCGCCGAGCCACAGGACGACGGAGGTCTTGTCGGCACCGGTGGGGGCGGCCGGCCGGGCGGGCCGCCCGACGAGTACGAAGCGGGTCTCGGCGTTCTGCGCGTCGTGGATCTCGGTGACCAGCGCCTCGAGGCCGTAGGTGGCGGCGGCGAACTCGCCCGCGAAGGCCGCGTCGAAGCGGCCCTCCTGCACCAGCCGGGCGCCGTCGGCATTGGAGGCCGCCGACTCCCACACCGCGTCGGGCAGGTGCGTCCGCAGCCAGTTGCGCACCTGCGGCTGGGCGACGGGATGCCCCGTGACCGTCTTGATGTCCGACAGCTTCGTCCCGGGCCGCGCCAGCAGCGCGAACGCGATCGGCAGCAGCACCTCGCGGTAGATCATCAACGGTTCGCCGGAGGCCAGTTCGTCGAGCGTGGCGGTGACCCCGCCCTCCACCGAGTTCTCGATCGGCACCAGCGCCGCCGCGGCCTCGCCGTTGCGCACGGCGTCCAGGGCGGCCGGAACCGACACCATCGGGACGAGTTCCCGGGTGGCGGCTTCCGGCAGCGTGCGCAGGGCGGCTTCGGTGAAAGTGCCCTCGGGACCGAGATACGTGAAGCGGGTGGCCGACATGCGGTCAGCCTAATGCCGTGCCACCCGCCGGTGCGGCGCTGTTCACCCTTCGAGCAGGCGCTGCCCGACGTACTCCCCGTCGCGCGGCCCGGGCGGGACGGCGTACAGCCCGCTGGACTCGTGCCGGATGAACGCCGACAGGGCGTCGCCGCGGTCGAGCTTGCGCTGGACGGGGACGAACCCGCGCAGGGGATCGGCCTGCCAGCAGATGAAGAGCAGCCCGGCGTCGGGCGTCCCGTCGGGGCCGATTCCGTCGTGATACGAGAAGGGCCGCCGGAGCATGGCCGCCCCGCCGTTCTGCGCGGGGGCGGAGATCCGGGCGTGGGCGTTGGACGGGATGACCGGCTTGCCGTCCGGCCCGAGCTTGTCCAGGGCCATCGCGGTCTTCTCGTCGCCGCCGGTCAGCGGCGCTCCGGTGGCCTTGGTCCGGCCGATGACCTGCTCCTGCTGGGCGAGGGACTGCTTGTCCCAGTCGTCGAGCAGCATCCGGATCCGGCGGACGACGGCGTACGAGCCCCCGGCCATCCAGGCGTGCTCGGCCGGCCCGGGACCGGCGTCCGGTACGAAGATCCGCTTGTCGAAGTCGGGGTCCTTGGGCCGGGGGTTCCCGGTGCCGTCGACCTGGCCCATCAGGTTCCGGGCGGTCATGGGCGAGGCGGTGGCTCCGGGGGACCGGTTGAAGCCGTTCATCTGCCAGCGCACGCGGGCGGCTTCCCCGGCGTCCTTCTGTACGGCGCGCAGGGCGTGGAAGGCGACCAGTGCGTCGTCGGCACCGATCTGGACCCACAGGTCGCCGTTGCTGCGCTGCGGGTCGAGCCGGTCCGAGGAGAAGTCGGGCAGCGGATCGAGGGCCACCGGGCGCCGGGCGGTGAGGCCGGTGCGGTCGAAGAAGGAGTGGCCGAAGCCGAAGGTGAGGGTGAGGGAGGACGGCCCCGCGTCCAGGGCGATCCCGCTGTCGGCGGTCGGCGCGGGTTCGCCCGCCATGAGCCGCCGGGCGGTCTCGGACCAGCGGCGCAGCAGTGCGGCGGCCTCCTTGCGCCCGGCGCCCGGTGCCAGGTCGAAGGCGAGGACGTGGCCCTTGGCCTGGAGCGGGTCCGTGATTCCGGCCTGGTGGTCACCGTGGAAGGCGACCTGGGTGGCACCGAGGGACGCGAGGGAGCCGGCGGCTCCGGGGGAGCCGGCCGGTGAGTCGGAGACCGCTGACCGTACGAGCGCGCCGCCCGTGGCGCCGAGCGCGAGCCCTGCGGCGCCCGTGGCGCCGACCGTGCCCAGCAGTCGGCGCCGGGAGATCTCGATGTCGGGGGAGCTGGTGGTGCTGTCGGTCACGCTGTTCAGCCGATCTTCACGTTCTTCTGGACGGTCGTCTGGTCGATGTCGGAGGTGCGTACGGTCACGTCGATGCGCCATTCGCCCGCGAGCGGCAGCTGGACCCCGGAGGCGGTCCAGTGTCCCGCAGCGGCCCGGTCCGGGTTGATCGGAAGCGGACCGATCTCCTTGGCCGGGAGCGTGAAGGCGATCTTGACCTCCGGGAGGTCCATGGGCTTGCCGTCGGGGCCGTCGGCGAACAGGTGGAGGGTGTTGGCGCCGACCCGGCCGGGGTCGAGCTCCAGCCGGACGGTGCCCTTGCCGTTCTGGCCGCCGGTCTCGAAGGGCAGGGTGATCTTGACCGGGCGGTTGGGTACGGCGGTGCTGGCCGCACCGCCCCGGCCGGCTTCCTGCTCCACCGCACGGCCGGGTTCGGTGCTGGTCAGGACGGTGGTGACGGCCAGCAGCACGACGGCGACACCGGCCTCGGCGAGTACGGAGCGGCGCAGCCCGGCACGGCCCGGATCGGCATCGCGGGCGCGGGTCTCGCGGGCCTTGTCCCGGGCAGCCCGCTGCCGGGCGAGCTGGGCGGCCCGCTTCGGGTCGGCGCCCGCGGCAGCGCTGGCGGCGTCGGCTTCGACGTCGGAGCCGGAGCCGGAGCCGTCGGAGCCGGAGCCGTCGGAGCCGGCCCCTGCAACCCCTGCGGTCCCTTCCGATGCTCCGGTTCCGGCCGAACTGGCCGCACGGGTACCGGTCGATGTTTCACGTGAAACATCGGCTCCCGCGAGCACCTTCGCCGGCTCTTCGGCCCGGACCTCCCCGAGCCGAGCCGTCCACTTCCGGGACAGGTAGGCGATGCCGATGAGCACGGCGACGAGTGCGACCTTGATCAGCAGCAGTCTGCCGTAGCTGGTGCCGGTGAGGGCCGACCAGCTGCCGACCTGGCGCCAGGACTGGTAGACGCCGGTGACGGCGAGGACCAGGACGCTGACGAAGGCGACCCGGGAGAAGCGCTGGACGGCCTCCCGCTCGATGTCCGGCACCTTGCGCAAGGCGATCAGCAGTGCGGTGAGCCCACCGAGCCAGGCGGCCATCGCCAGCAGGTGCAGGATGTCGGCCGGCATCGCGATCGCCGGCTGGATGCCGGTGGAGGCGTGCTCGGAAAGGGCCCAGGTGGCGGCGATGCCGCCGGCCACGACCGTCCCGCCGATGCCGAGCCCGAAGGCGAGGTCGCTGGTCTCCTTCTCTTCCTCGGCGCGACCCTCGGAGCCGTCGGCCCCCGTCAGGTCGGCCGAGAGCTTCTGGCGGCGGGCGTAAGCACCGAAGAGCACGGCGATGAAGAGCGCGGCCGCACCGAGCAGCAGCAGCCGGGAGAGGAAGGAGGCACCGGTCTTCGTGTCCAGGACGGCCTTGAGTCCGTCGAGGTCGAAGGCGTCGGCGAACTTCCCCGACCCCGTGTACGGGGTGCGCAGCACCAGCATCGCCAGGGTGGCCGCGGTGAGGGTGACCCAGCCGCGGACCACCAGCTTCTGCAGCGGGCGCTCCGCGGAGCCCCGGCGCCAGCACAGCAGGATGAACGCGGCACCGCCGACGAGGACGGTGAACCCGGCGTAGGCGGCGTAGCGGGCGATGCCGTAGGCGATGCCGACGGGACCGCCACCCACCTTCTGGGTGGGAAGGGTGACGCTGGTCGCCGACGGGGCGCCGATGGAGAAGGTGAAGGCGCCGGAGATGGGGTGGCTGTCCGCGGAGACGGCCTGCCAGGCGACGGTGTACGTGCCGTTGGGCAGACCCGAGTGCAGGGCGGTGCCGTAGCGGATGACGGATCCGCTGCACATGTCGCGCAGCTCGCCGGTGTCGACGCGCTTGCCCTGGGGGTCCATGACGCGGATCGAGTCGTCACCCATGGCGACCTGCTCCGAGAAGGAGAGGGTGACCTGGGCGGGCGCCGTGGCGACCACCGCCCCGTCCTGGGGGTCGCTCGCCGTGAGTGCCGCATGCGCTGCGGCCGGGCCTGCCGTGGTGAACAGGGTGGCCAGCAGGGCTGCGAGAACCAGCGCGAGACGCGGCAGGAGTGCCGTGGCCCGGGCGCGGGCCGGGTAGGGAGCGGGGGCGGTGGCCGTCATGGCGTGTCAGTTCCTCGGTCCGTCAGTGGGCATTGGAGTTCGGCGCGTTGTACGTCCGTTCCTTGACGTCCAGCTCGACCTTGACCGGGTCGGCCTTCTCGAAGCGCAGCTCGATGGTGATCTTGTCGCCGACCTTCGGCTGGCTCTTGAGCCCCATGAACATGATGTGGTTGCCGCCGCGCTGCAGCCGCAGTTCGCCGCCCGCGGGCACGTCCATCGACTGGACCTGCTGCATCTTCTGGTCCTTGGTCTCGTGGATCTGGAGATCGTCCGAGAGCGGGCTGGTGACGGAGACCAGCTTGTCGGCGGCCTTCGAGTCGTTCTTGATGACCATGAAAGCGCCGGCCATCTTGTCGTTGACCGGTTCGGGCATGAAGGCCCCGCTCACCGTCAGGGCGGGCTTGCCGGCTTCCGCCCCCGCGGGGGCCTTCGTGTCGGCGGAGGCCTTGGTGCCGGCCGAGGCGGCGGCACCGGGGCCGGAGTCCGAGTCGGAGGAGGAGCAGCCCGATATGGCGAGTGCCGCCGTCAGGGAGAGGGTGGCGGCGATGGTGCGGATGGTGCGGGCGTTCACGGGTTCTCTCCCTTGACGATCTTCGGCAGGTCCTTGGTGTAGTCGTCGACGGTCGTCCCCTCGCCGTAGAGGACGTAGCCCTCGTCGGTCTTGGGAGAGAACGCGATGACCTGGGCCCCGTGCATGGAGACGACGGTTCCGTCGGCCTCCTTCTTGGGGGCCTCGATACCGATGCCGAGAGATCGGGCGGCGGCCTGGATGGTGGCGAAGTCCCCGGTCAGTCCGGTGAAGGACGGGTCCTGGGCCCTGAGCCACGCGCCGAGGGAGTCGGGGGTGTCCCGCTCCGGGTCCGTGGTGACGAAGACGACCTGGAGCTTGTCCTGGTCCGCCTTGGGGAGTGCCTTCTTGGCGACGGCGAGGTTGCTCATCGTCAGCGGGCACACGTCGGGGCAGTTGGTGTAGCCGAAGTAGATGAGCGTCGGCCGGCCCTTGGTCTGCTCGCGCAGGTTCCACGGCTTGCCGGTGGTGTCCGTGAGGACGAGGTCCGGCTTGTCGAAGGGGCGGTCGAGGACGGTCGCGGCCCCGGCCTTGGTCTCGCCGGAGATCTGGGTGACCGAACCGGTCTTCTGAGCGGTCTCACCGCCGCAGGCGGTGAGGGCGAGCGCGGTCGCCACCGCGAGGGCGGCGACCGTCACACGTGTGGTGCGCATGAGGAAATGTCCCTGGGATCGGGGATGACGGATGTCGTGGTGCGGCGTGGAGCACCGGGCCCCGGTAGGCCCGGCGGCCCGGTGGGCCGTCGCCTCAGGAGGCGCGGCGGCGCGAGGCGATGCCGAAGGCGACGCCGGCGAGACCGACGACGATGCCCACGATGCCGAGGGTGCGGGCGGTCGTGTCGGAGGCGCTCTTCGAGGCCTCGTCGTGTCCGTCCTTCTCCTCCTTCGCGGCCTTCGAGTCGCCGTTCTTCGCCCCGTCGGCAGCCGCCTTGGCGGCGCCGTCGTTGTGGCCGTCCCCGCCCTTGGCGGCGGTCAGCTTCAGCACCGGCGCGGGGGTCTGCGGCTCCGCGGCGCCTTCCTTGGGCTCCTCGATCCAGCGGACGACCTCGTTGTTGTCGTACGTCTGGATCGCCTTGAAGACCATCTTGTCGACGTTCTCGGGAAGCTTGCCGACGGAGACCGGGAACTGCTGGAACTTGCCGGGCTCGATCTTGCCGCCGGTCCAGGTCACCTTGGTGACGACCTCGTTGATCTGCTTGCCGTGCACGGTCAGCGGCTTGTCGAGCTTCGTCTTCTCGACGGTGGACGTCCAGCCCGGGAGTTCCTGCGGCATGACGGAGGTGAGCGGCTGGTCGGCCGGGAAGTTGACCTCGAGCTGGGTGGTCGAGGCGTTGTCCCGCTCGTTGGGGACCTTGAAGTTGAGCGTCGCGTAGCCGCCCTTGGCGGCCTCGCCGGGCTGCACGCTGACGTGCGCGAAGGCGGTACCGGACAGGGCGAGGACGGCGCCGGCGGTGAGGGCGGCGGCGAAGGAGACGCGAGAGGTCTTCATGGCGTGAACACTCCACGGAAGCAGTGGTGACAGTGGCTCCGCGTACGGGCGCGCGCGGAGGTCGCGGCACCGGTGCTCCGGCCGGGTGTTCCGGGGAGCGGACGGGGTGCCGCGTCAGGCTGCGAGGACGAGCGCCGTCGCCGGCGGGCCGCGCCGGATCACGGTGTGCAGCAGTGCGTCCCGGCCGGTCGGCGCGACGGGGGTGTCGGCGCTCCGGCGGACCCGGGGGCCGCGCGCGGGCGCGCCGGGGAGTCCGGCCGCGAGGGCGCGTACGAAGGCCAGCGCGGCGCGCAGCGGACGTACGGGATCGGCTTCGGCGGAGAGCCGGGACAGTTCGAGGAGCCGGCACAGCGCGGCGTCGCCCCGGGCCAGCAGCCAGCCGGCGGCGAGCGCGGCCAGCAGGTGGCCGGTCAGCATGGCCGGGCTGAACAGTCCGGTCGCCGGGGCGGCGGTGTCCCCGGCCAGGTGCGCGTGGGCCGCGTGGCCCTGCGCGGCGGCCTGGGCGACCACGGCGGCCGGGTCCAGCCCGGCGGCCTCCAGGATCCGCCGGGCGTCGGCCGCGCTCAGCGGTACGGAGTTGCCCCCGCAGACCAGCTGGGCGGCGAGCGCCGCGAGCGAGGCGTCACCGTTGCCGGCCGGTGCCTGGGCGGCGGTGGCGGTGGTGCCGTGCTGGCCGAGCCCGAACAGCGTGTGCAGCCCGAGCTGGCCGACGGCGAGCCCGGCGGCGATGCCGGGCAGCGGTCGCGAGCGTCCCGCGAGGGGGGCGGCGACCGCGAAGACGGCGACGAAGGCCAGGGCCAGGGCCCACCACGGCACGGTCGCGCAGGAGGCCACGGCGTGGCCGGCTGCGGACAGCACGACACAGACCGCGGTGAACACCGCGGCCCGGGTCATCCGGAGGCCTGCTCCGGGGCGTGTCGTGTGGGTGGCAGTCATGGCCGGGCCATCATCGCACTGAGGTGGGGCCCTGCCTACGGCAGGTGCTGGAGGGACCCTCGGGTTCCGGTCTCGGGCCGGGGCCCGGTCCGTCCCGGGTCGGGACGGGTCAGCCGGGCGCCCGCTGCCGGCCGTGCTCCGACGGGTGCGTACACCGCCGCCGGGGAACCGCGCATCGGCCGAATGAGGGCTGTGCCGGCTCCTGTGCGCTTACGGCCCGGTACGGAAGGCAATAGGTATGCGTATGAGCATCTGGTGGTCTCTCCACTTGAGGCGCGAAGCCGCGAGCGTGCCGTTCGCCCGGCGGTTGCTGCTGGGGACGATGGAGACCGCGGGGGTGGACCCGGACATCTGCCACGACCTGTCGGTCGCGCTGAGCGAGGCCTGCGCGAACGCGGTCGAGCACGGCGGCCGCGGCGGCTTTCCCGGCGGGGGCCTCGGCGGGACACCGGACGGCGGCGTCGCGGACGGGACGGAGGCGTACCACGTCACGGCCTATCTGGACGGGGACCGCTGCCGCATCGAGGTCACCGATTCGGGTCCGGGATTCCCGCCCTCGGCCGTGGCCCGCCCGGGGTCGCGCGGCCCCCGGCTGGCCGAGAACGGCCGGGGACTGCACCTGATCGAGCAGCTCTCCGACCACGTCCGCTTCCGCAACCGGCCGGGCCGCGGCGCCGTGGTGAGCTTCGACAAGACGCTGAAGTGGCGCGACGACGCGCTGCTGAGGGTCTCGTAGGACGACGGCGGGCGGGAACCGCAACCGGTTCCCGCCCGCTCATACGCCCGCCCGTATACCCGTACGCCCTGCCCTCGTCCGGTGCGTCCGGTACGTCGGGTCGCCGGCGTCAGCCCTTGAGCCGCGCCATCCACGCCTCGACCTCGACCGAGGTGCGGGGCAGTGCGGCCGACAGGTTCCGGTTGCCGTCCTCGGTGACGAGGATGTCGTCCTCGATGCGGACGCCGATGCCGCGGTACTCCTCGGGCACGGTCAGGTCGTCGGCCTGGAAGTACAGACCGGGCTCGACGGTGAGGCACATGCCCGGCTCCAGCGTGCCGTCGACGTACGCCTCGGTGCGCGCGGCGGCGCAGTCGTGGACGTCCATGCCGAGCATGTGGCCGGTGCCGTGCAGGGTCCAGCGGCGCTGCAGCCCGAGCTCCAGGACGCGCTCGACCGGGCCCTCCAGCAGGCCCCACTCGACCAGCTTCTCGGCCAGGACGTGCTGCGAGGCGTCGTGGAAGTCGCGGAACTTGGCGCCGGGCCTGACGGCGGCGATGCCGGCTTCCTGGGCCTCGTACACGGCGTCGTAGATCTTCCGCTGGATGTCGCTGTACGTGCCGTTGACCGGCAGCGTGCGCGTGACGTCCGCGGTGTAGAGGGAGTGGGTCTCCACTCCGGCGTCGAGCAGCAGCAGGTCGCCGGAGCGGACCGCGCCGTCGTTGCGGACCCAGTGCAGGGTGCAGGCGTGGGCACCGGCGGCGGCGATGGTGCCGTAGCCGACGTCGTTGCCCTCGACGCGGGCGCGCAGGAAGAAGGTGCCCTCGATGTAGCGCTCGGAGGTCGCCTCCGCCTTGTCGAGCACCTTCACGACGTCCTCGAAGCCGCGGACGGTGGAGTCGACGGCCTTCTGCAGCTCGCCGATCTCGAAGGCGTCCTTCACGGCACGGGCCTCGGAGAGGTAGACGCGCAGTTCCTCGTCGCGCTCCTTGGTCACCTTGTCGGTGAGGGCGGACTCGATGACGGAGTCGTGGGCGCGGACCACGCGCACCGGGCCGGTGGCCTCGGTGAGGGCCTGGGGGAGCTCGCGCACGTCCTTGGCCGGGATGCCCAGGAGCTGCTCGGCCTCGGCGAGGGAGTGGCGGCGGCCGACCCAGAGCTCGCCCTGGCCGGACAGCCAGAACTCGCCGTTCTCGCGGTCGGAGCGGGGCAGCAGGTAGACGGTGGCCTGGTGGCCGGTCTCCCCGGTGGGCTCCAGGACCAGGACGCCGTTCTCGGTCTGGTCACCGGTGAGGTACGCGTACTCGGTCGAGGCGCGGAAGGGGTACTCGGTGTCGTTCGAGCGGGTCTTCAGGCGGCCCGCCGGAATGACCAGCCGCTCGCCGGGGAAGCGCGCGGACAGCGCGGCACGCCGCTCGGCGGTGTGGCCGGCCTGGGCGACGGGCTCCAGACCGTGCAGCTCGGTGTCGGCCCAGCCGGTCCGCATGTTCTCCGCAAGCTCGTCGCTGACGCCCGGGTACAGCCCGTTCTTGCGCTGCTTGTGCTTCTTCTGGGGCTGCTCTTCTTCCGGGGTCTCCGGGGTGAGCTCGTCAGCCACGTCTTCTCCTCAGCTGCTACGACATGCAAGGACCGGGTGCGGACCCCGTCCATCGTATGTGCGGAGGGAAGGCTCCCGGCTCGACCTGTGACATATCAGTCAAACCGGGTGCAAGCCTCCGCGAGCCGCCGCAGCTGGCCCCGACCGCGGACGCGGGCGGTCCGCCGCCGCCTCAGTCGAACCGGGCCGCGAGCAGTACGACGTCCTCGGACTCCTCGGCCGCGCCGGCCCCCTCCTCGGGCAGCACCGTCTGCAGGATGTGCTCGCAGATGGCGGCCGGGTCCTCCCGCGCACCGCGCGGAACCCCCGCCGCCGCGGCGTGCAGCCGGGCGTAGGCCCGGTCCATGGCGTCACCGGTGCGCCGCAGCAGCCCGTCGGTGTAGAGAAGCACCGTTTCTCCGGGCGCGGGTTCGATCTCCACGCTCGGTGCCTCCCAGCACGCCAGCATCCCCAGCGGCGCGGAGAGGGACGTCTCCACGTACTCGGTCCGGCGCTCCCCGATGAGCAGCGGCGGCGTGTGCCCGGCCCCGGCCAGGAGGATCTTGCGGGCGGCGGGCTCGCAGTACGCGAAGAGCGCGGTCGCCGAGCGCGCGGGCTCCGTCAGGCGCAGCAGCAGTTCCAGATCGGACAGGACCGCGACGGGGTCCTCCCCCTCCATCACGGCGTACGCGCGCAGCGAGGCCCGCAGCCGTCCCATCGCCGCGACCGCGCTCGGGCCGGAGCCGGTGACGGACCCGACGGCCAGCCCCATGGCGCCCTCGGGCAGCGGCAGCGCGTCGTACCAGTCGCCGCCGCCGTGCGGCCCGCTGCGGTGCCGGGCGGCGAGCCGCACGCCGGGGATCCGCGGCAGCCGGCTGGGCAGCAGTTCCTCGGCGATGGTGGCGAGCCGGTCGCGCGAGCGCGTGACCTCCACCATCCGGGCCAGGTGTTCGGCGGCGTGCCGGACGTACAGCCCGGCCAGGTCGCGCTGGCGGTCGCTCGGCTCGGCCTGCTCGTCGTACAGCCAGACGGCGGCACCGAGCCGGCCGGCGGCATCGGCGGTCACCGGGAGCGCGTAGCTCGCGGCGTAGCCGAGCCGGGCCGCGACCTCGCGGTGGCGGGGGTCGACGGGGGGCTCGTGCCCACCGGCTCCGGGTACCGCCGCGGCGCCCGGCTCCGGCAGCACTTCGGAGCCGCCGTGGGCGTCGGGGAGGCCGTCCAGGATCCGGCCGTACGACGTGGCGCTGCGCGGCACCGTCTCGATGTGTCCGAGGTCCGCGCGGCCCAGGCCGAGTCCGATGGTGGTGGCGGGGCCGAGGCCGTCGGAGGGCTCGAGGACCACCAGTCCGCGGCGCGCGCCGACGAGGGCGGCTCCGGCGCGCAGGAATTCCCGCAGGGAGGAGTCGAGGTCAACGGCCCGGGCGAGGCGCTCGGTGAGCTCGTGGAGGGTGGTGAGATCGGAGACCATGCCCGCCAGCCGGTCCTGGATGACGCTGCTCGCCGCGGGCGGGGCGCCGGGGGCGGGGGTGGTCCTGGCGGAAGCGGAGCCGGAAGGTCCCGGCGCGGCCGGGGGGGTGGATGTCGTGGGAGTGGAGCCGGGCGCGGGCGCCGCAGTGTGCGCTGACGCTGTAACTGCTGGATCGATTCCAGCCACTTTCGGCAGATGCGGGGCGCTCATGGCGTCCGCCTTTCCACCTGGTGCGATTCGCCATATAGCATCGCAAACCCCCAGATCGTGCTGCGCCGCCATCAATGGATCCACATCTACACGCACACGAGGATCGATGTCCAGCATTGCCCAGGCGGGAATACTGGTGTCCGTGGGACGGCAACTCACGGTCCAGCCAGGGCTAAAACTTGGCCGGAAAAAGCGCCGAGCAGACGGTTTTTACGATCGACTGTACGGGCGCTCCAGGGGCTCCGGGTACGTACTCGATGGTGCCCGGGGTCAGTTGACGCCTCCCGGCACCGCCGGGAACCGCCCGGCGCGGCCGGCCGTCCTTAGCGGCGGCAGCCGGTTTCGAGACCGGTGCGGGTCGGCCGGACCGCTCGCTCCGGGTCCCCGCCGGGGGTTTGACGGACCCGTAAGAAAACGGCACGAACCGTGTGAACCTGCTTCTGGCGGACAGTGACGCGAAACGTGTACGTGTGGTGAAACACCGGATACATGGTGTGATGTGGCCCTTCGGCGTTCAACGGAAAGGAACGAGCGCTCATGCGCGAGATCCTCGGAAGGCGTCTCCAGCGGCTCCGCGATCGTTTGAAATTCCCGCGGGCCGCCTCCCGCCCGGCCGTGGCAGCCGTTGACGGCGCCCCCGCCGCCTCCCTGCTGGACGGGGCGCTGACCTGCGCCACCGCCTGGCACTGGCCCGTACTGCCGGGTGTGGGCCGGGCCGGCGCCGACAGCGCGCGGTGCGCCTGCCCGGACCCGGACTGCGTGGTGCCCGGTGCGCACCCCTTCGACCCGGGGCTGCTCGCCGCCACGACCGACGCCCGGATGGTGGCCTGGTGGTGGACCAGGCGGCCGGCCGCCCCGGTGCTGCTGGCCACCGGCGGGAACGCGCCGTGCGCGGTGAGCCTGCCGGCCGGGGCGGCCGCACGGGCCGTCGTACGGCTGGACGCGCAGGGCCTGCGGCTCGGTCCGGTCGTCGCCACGCCCACCCGGTGGTCCCTGCTGGTGGCGCCGTACTCGCTGGAGCGGCTCGGCGAACTCCTTTACGCGAAGGACCACGTGCCCTCCTCGCTGCGCTTCCACGGCGAGGGCGGCTACCTGCTGCTGCCGCCCTCCACGGCCAGCGGCGGCGGGCAGGTCCGCTGGGAGCGGGAACCCGTGCCGGAGCCGGGGCCGTACGGGATGTGGCTGCCGGAGGTCGAGGCGGTCGTGGACGCGCTCGTCGAGGCGAGCAGTGGTGCGCCCGGCGGGGGAAGCCGGCTGGCGTACTGAACGGGCGGCCCGGCTGTTCGTCCCGGGTGTCCGGGGCGGTCCGCCCGGTCCGCCGGTCCGTCCGGCCCCAGGCGAGTCCGGCCCGCCCGGCCCCATGCCGGTCCGGCCCGCCGGCCCCAGGCCAGTCCGGCCCGCCGGTCCGCCGGTCAGTCCGGCCCGTCCCGGGTGTCCGGGAGGTCGCCGGATCACTCGTACGGGTGCCGGTACGACGAGTTTCCCAGGGAAATGGGCGCGGGGATCTCCGTGCCCCTTTCCCGCGTCGCTATCTTCGGCGAATGAATCTCCGCCTGATCGGTATCGGTGCCGGTGTGCTGATCATCTTGTCGCTTCCCCTGGCCGGAGCGATCGCCGGGCCGGATTTCGCCGGTCAGAGTGACGGAAAAGGCGGGGGTTTGCTCTCCTCGCTCGGTCTTTCCCCTGACTCCGGCGCGCCGGACGGGGCGCGGCCCGCCACGGTGCCGTCGCGGCCCGGGCCTGCCGAACAGCCGCGCACCGACTCCCGCTGCGGCCCTGAACTGTCCGCTCCGCAGGGGCTGGAGGCGCAGACGTGCGTCCTGGAGAGCGCGGGAAAGACCTGGGGCCGCAGCTACTACCGCAACACCGGCGGGCGGGCGCTCGACGCCGTACTGACCGTGATGGGGCCGGCCGGACGCACCGTGCAGATCCGCTGTGCGGTGGGCGCGGGCGACGAGCCGGGGCTGTGCGAGACGCCCCGCGCGGATTCCGCCGGGGCTCCGGAGGAGTACTCGGCTGTAGCGGAGTTTGCAGTTCCGGATGATGAAGGGCGGCTGCTGCTGCGGTCCGGGAGCAACTCACCGGCCGCGGGCGAAGGTTGAGCGCCACCGGAAAGACAAGGCCCGGTCGCTGGCGACGGGGGATGCACCAGCGACCGGGCTACAAGAACGGTAACAAGAGATCGCCTGTTCGCAAATTCGATCTCTGATATTCAGACATCGATTTGCAGGCGATTAGCGGGAGTTGTGACGCCAGTCACCGGACCCGTAGCTGTCCGTGCGTCAGCTGAGCGTGACCTGGCGGTTGGTGAGCCCGCCGCGCGCCCGGCGCTCGTCGGCAGTCAGCGGTGCGTCGGTGGACAGGGCCGTGGCCAGCCGCTCCGCGAACTCGGCGGCGGGCTTCTCCACGTCCTCCGCGGAGACCCCGGTGGGCAGGTCCCAGACCGGGACGACGAGGCCGTGGGCGCGGAAGGAACCCACGAGCTTCGTGCCCTCGCCGAGGGAGGACGTGCCCGCCGCGTGCAGCCGCGCGAGGGCGTCGAGGAGCTTCTCCTCGGGGTGCGGCATGACCCAGCGCAGGTGGTTCTTGTCGGGGGTCTCGCACCAGTAGGCCGCGTCCACGCCCGTCAGCTTGACGGTCGGGATGGCGGCGGCGTTGGCGCGTTCCAGCGAGGCGGCGATCTCCGGGGAGGCGTTCTGGGTGCTCTCCGCCTCCGGAATCCAGAATTCGAAGCCCGTGTGCACAACCGGCTCGAAAACGCCCTCCGGATCGAGGAGATCCTGAAGTCGGGGACCCTCCGCCGGAACCCGGCGGGCGGGGACCGGGGTGCCCGGCTCGGCGACGAGCGCGCGCTCCAGGGTGTCGGCCATGTCGCGGGACAGGTCGCCGGTGTTGGACTCGTTCTGCAGGCCGAGCAGGACCGAGCCGTCCTCACGCCGCAGCGCCGGCCAGGCCATGGGCAGCACGGTCACCAGCGTGACGGAGGGGACGCCCTCGGGCAGACCGCCCTTGAGGGTCAGCGGGACGGTGGCCGCGGGGACGAGCTCGCGCAGCGCCACCCAGTCGCACTCGCCCGGCAGTCCCTCGAACGGGCGCTGCACGTGCTCGGTCGCGGCGTGCGAGGCGGCCGCGCCGTGGCAGGCCTTGTAGCGGCGCCCGGACCCGCAGGGGCAGGGCTCGCGCGCGCCGACGACCGGGATCTCCCCGTTCTCGAGCTGGGGCTTCGCGGTCTTCGCGGCGGGGCGCTTCTTGGCCATCGTGGGTGTCTCCCGGTTGCGGCGGTACGGCGGTGTCTCTGGGCGCGAGCCTAGCCGTTCGTACCGCCGGAACCGGTGGGGTGCGGCCGGGAGCACGGTCGGCGTGCGCTCCCGGACGGCCGCCCGGGAATCCGCTTCACGGGTCCAGATCGTCGAAGGCCGATACGAAGTCCATCGCCGGGGCGGTGACGCGCGTAGCGAAGTCGTCGTGCCGGGACCCCCGCGCGACGATCACCCACACGGTGACCTCGCCCGCCGCTCCGTCCCGGACACCCCAGTCCTGGGCCAGCGCGCTGATGATGTTCAGCCCCCGGCCGCCGTGCGCGGTGACCGAAGGCGTGGCCGGAATCGGGCGGGTGGGGCCGCCGCCGTCCGTGACCTCGACCGTCAGCCGCCCCGCCGTGTCGACGCGCCACGCGGCGCGTATCTCACCGTCTCCGATCTCGCGCCGGCCCAGCGGTCTGCCGTGCCGGCAGGCGTTGCTGAGCAGTTCGGAAAGGATCAGTTCGGCATCGTCCACGACCGATTCGGAAAGGCCGGTCATGCGCAGCTGTTCGCGCATCCGGTGCCTCGCCTCCCCCACGCCCGCAGGACCATGGCGTATGTCCATGCACGACGACGTGGGCACTTCCTGTGCCATCACCAACGCCACCCCCGGAACCTCCTTAGCCCCACGCCATGGTCTGGATGCCCCAATGGCCTGGACCGGAAACCGCCGTGGGGAGGCCCACTGACACCGTCCTGACGCATTCGTGACCGTCGGATGCGGAGCGGATGCGCCGGTGCACTCCCTGTCACGCGTGGTGCGGGTGTGGCGCATGGGCAAATCGGGACGTCAGCGCCCGAGTTGTGACAGAACCTGGCGTGGCCTGTTCGTGATGATTGCTTCTACACCCAGATCAGCGCATAGCTGAACATCTTCAGGAGCGTTCACTGTCCATACGTGCACGGAGTGCCCCGCGGCCTGGAGCTTGCGGATGAAGCCGGGATGGCTGCGCACGATCCGCATGGCGGGGCCGGCGATCCGCACCCCGGCGGGCAGCCGCCCGTCGCGCATCCGCGGCGAGACGAACTGCATCAGGTACACGGTCGGTACCGTCGGCGCGGCCGCGCGGACCCGGTGCAGGGAGCGGGCGGAGAAGCTCATGACCCGGACCGGGTGCGGACCCTCGGCGGGCGGGGCGTCCAGTCCGAAACGCTTGAGGAGGAAGAGCAGGCGTTCCTCCACCTGTCCGGCCCACCGGGTGGGGTGCTTCGTCTCGATCGCGAGCTGGACGGGCCGGCCGGCGTCGGCCACCAGCTCCAGCAGCCGTTCCAGGGTGAGCACGGAGGTGCGCTCGGGGTCGGCGTCCCAGTCGGGGGACTCCTCGCGGTCCTTCCAGGACCCGAAGTCGAGGGCGGCGAGATCGGCGAGCTCCAGGGCGGACACGGCGCCGCGGCCGTTGGAGGTGCGGTTCACGCGGCGGTCGTGGACCAGGACCAGGTGTCCGTCGGCGGTCAGCCGGATGTCGCATTCGAGGGCGTCGGCGCCGTCCTCGATGGCTTTCCGGTACGCGGCCAGGGTGTGCTCGGGGGCGTCCTCCGAGGCACCGCGGTGGGCGACGACCTGGATGGGACTCGGCAATGCGTGGGTCACCCGGTCATGGTGCCACCGAGGAGCCTCCGGCGTCGGGGTGAGTCCTGGGGATGCGTCTGATATGTCGGATATAAAGGATGGAGGGAGATGCACAGGTCCGGCTTACAGTGCCCTGACGGGTCATGGGAAAGGCTTCACTCTGGAACTTGTACGGCACGTCGAACGTTCAGTCGGACCGATGCCCGGTGGGCGTCGGCCCGGTTTCGCCTGATATGACCAGAGCCGGACGTCCAGAGCCTGGGACGCCCAGAGCATGGGACGCCCAGAGCCTGTGCAGCCGTGTAAGCCTGTAAGCCGTGTGTGACGAGGAGAGAGCGCTGTGAGCACCGAGAACGAGGGCACCGCGGCCCCGACGCCCCCCGCGGCCCCGTCCGTACCCCCCGCGCCGGCCGCCTCCACCCCCGACCTGGCGAAGGCCCCGGCCGCGCCGGAGGCCGCTCCCGTGGCCCCGTCCGCCCCGGCCGCGCCCGTGGCCGCCGCGGTGGCCCAGGAGGGTGCGCCCGGACGGCCGCCGGAGGTCCCGGCGCCCGCCCCCGCGCAGGGTGCCGAGCACACCCAGCAGCTGCCGCCCACCCCGGCGGCTCCGCCCTCCGCGCCCCCCGCCTACGGCTACGGGCACCCGCAGGCCCCGGCCCCCGCCGCTCAGACGGCGTACGGCGCCGAAGCCTGGCCCCCGCCGCCGCCCGCGGTCCCCGCGTACGGGGCGACCGGCGGCCACGGCGGCCACGGCGGTGGTGCCTGGGGCGCCCCGCTCACCACCGACGGCACCCCGCCGCCCAAGCCGAAGGGCAAGGGCGGCCTGGTGGCGGCCGTCCTGGCGGCGGCCCTGCTGGCGGGCGGCGTCGGCGGCGGCGTCGGCTACTGGGCGGCCGAGCGCAACGACAGCGGCGGCTTCGGCTCCACCACCATCACCGCGGGCAACACCCCCAAGGACCTCAAGCGCGACGCCGGCTCCGTCGCGGGTCTCGCCGCGAACGCCCTGCCCAGCGTCGTCACCATCGAGGCCTCGGCCGGTGACGGCGAGGGCGGGACGGGCACGGGCTTCGTCTACGACCAGCAGGGCCACATCCTCACCAACAACCACGTGGTGGCCTCCGCCGCGAACGGCGGCAAGCTCTCCGCGACCTTCTCCGACGGCAAGAAGTACGAGGCCGAGGTGATGGGCCGGGCCCAGGGCTACGACGTGGCCGTGCTCAAGCTGAAGAACCCGCCCGCGGGCCTCAAGCCGCTGCCGCTGGGGGACTCCGACAAGGTCGCGGTCGGCGATCCCACGATCGCGATCGGCGCCCCCTTCGGCCTGTCGAACACGGTGACCACCGGAATCGTCAGCGCCAAGAACCGCCCGGTCGCCTCCGGTGACGGCTCCGGCGGCAAGAACTCGTACATGAGCGCCCTGCAGACGGACGCCTCCATCAACCCGGGCAACTCCGGCGGGCCGCTGCTCGACGGCCGCGGCGCGGTCATCGGCATCAACTCGGCCATCCAGTCCGCCGGCAACGGCGGGTTCGGCGGCGGCCAGGCCGGCTCGATCGGACTCGGCTTCGCCATTCCCGTCAACCAGGCCAAGAACGTCGCGGAGTCCCTGATCAAGACGGGCAAGCCGGTCTACCCGGTGATCTCCGTCTCCGTGGACCTCCAGTCCAAGGTGGACGGCGCCAAGATCTCCGAGCAGGGCGCGCCCCCGAACGAGCTGGTCGACCCCAACGGTCCGGCCGGCAAGGCGGGCCTCAAGCCCGGCGACATCATCACCGAGTTCGGCGGCAAGCAGGTCGACAGCGGCCCGACCCTGATCAGCCTGATCTGGACGTACAAGCCGGGCGACACGGTGAAGCTGACCTACCTGCGCGCCGGCAAGCCGACCACGGTCGACATCACGCTCGGCTCGCGCGTCGGTGACAAGTAACCGCGAGCAGTCGTGAGAAGCCGCGCGTAGCCGCGAGCGGTCGCGAGCAGCGGCGGACGCGCGGACGAAGCGGCGAGCGGCCGCTCGACAGTGGCTTGATGGGAGGGGCCGTGGCCGGGATTCCGCCTACGGTCCCTCCCAATATCTGCTTATGCTTCGCTCGTGTTCGATTCACGGCACATACGGACATTCCATGAAGTGGTCGCCGCGGGCTCGTACTCGGCGGCCGCTCGCGTCCTGGGCTACACCCAGCCCGCGATCACCCAGCAGATGAAGGCGCTCGAACGCGCCGTCGGCACCCCGCTGTTCACCCGCGTCGGCCGCCGGATGAAGCTCACCGAGGCCGGTGAGTCCCTGGCCCGCCACGCCGAGTCGATCCTCGGCAGCCTCTCCGCCGCCGAGGCCCAGCTGAAGGCGTACACGAGGCTGCGCACCGGCCGGGTGCGGGTCTGCGGATTCCCCAGCGCCAATGTCACTCTCGTCCCGGAAGCCCTCAGCGGCCTCGCCAAGGACCATCCCGGCGTGCAGGTCGAACTGCTGGAGGGCGAGCCCCCGGAGTCCCTGCGCCGGCTCCAGCGGGGCGAGTGCGACATCACCCTCGCCTTCACCTACCCCGGCCTGCACGAGGAGGTCCCGGAGGAGGTGGCCGAGGTCAGGCTGCTGGAGGACCAGCTCACGGTGCTGCTGCCGACCGGCCACCCGCTCGCCCGCCGCAGGGCCGTGCACCTCGCCGACCTCGCCGAGGAACGCTGGATAGCGGGGTGTCCGCGCTGCCGCGCGAACCTGCTGCACGAGTGCGCCGAGCTGGGCTTCGTACCCGACATCCGCTTCGCGACCGACGACAACCTGGTGGTCCAGAGCCTGGTCGCCCAGGGGCTGGGCGTGGCGATGATGCCCGCCCTGGTGCTCCCCTCCCTCTCCCTCAGCCGGGTCTGCGGACGGGTGCTGGAGCCGGCCGCCCGCCGCCACATCGCCGCGTACGTCTACCGTGACCACCTGCGGATACCGGCTACGGCGGTGGTGCTCGACGAGCTGAAGAGGGTTGCGTCCAACCGCGTCGGCTGCTGACCCGACGGCTCCCCGGCTCGGACCGAGGAATGCCCTGACCGAGGGATGCCCTGACCGAGGAATGCCCTGACTGAGGAATCCCCTGGCCGTCAGATCCATAAGCTCCGCTTGGGATTTCAGGTGATAACTGTCGTTGGACGTGATGGATGTGCCAACGGACGCTGCTTGTATGACCACCACCACGCCGGCCCGTACGACCACGAGGATGGCCGCCCTCGTCCGTGAGATCCGCAGCGTCGTCGACCGGGGTCTGGCCCCCGACCTGACCGCCTACCTGGTCGGTGAACGGCTCGCCCCGCACCTGGGCACGCCTGACCTGCTGACCGCCGAGCAGCAGGAGGGCGACCCGGAGCGTTACCGGCAGCACATCCTGCACGCGGAGTCCGACGGCAGCTTCTCGGTCGTGGCCCTGGTCTGGATGCCCGGCCAGGAGACCTGCATCCACGACCACGTCTCGTGGTGTGTGGCCGGTGTCCACCAGGGCGAGGAGAGCGAGCGCCGCTACCGGCTCGCGCCCGGCGCGGACGCCGCCCGCCTGGTGGCCACCGAGGACGTGGTCAACGCCCAGGGCGAGGTCTGTGGCTTCGCGCCGCCCGGGGACATCCACAAGGTACGCAACTCCTGTACCGACAAGGCGATATCGATCCACGTCTACGGTGCCGACGTCTCCCGCCTGGGCAGCAGCATCCGCCGCGTCTACACGCTCCCTGTCGACTGATGGCCCTCCTCCACCGCCCCCACAGCCAGGCGGTCCGCCATGTTTCACGTGAAACGCCCACCTCCTGGCCGGGATTGGGAATGGCCGCCGCCGGTGCGCTGGTGGCCTGGGGCGTGCACCAGTTGCTGCCCGGCGTGCCGATGCTGACCGCCTCGGTGGTGCTCGGGATCGCGGTGGCCCACCTCCCCGGCATACGGACCGTCGTGCGCGGACCGGCCCGCCCGGGCCTGTCCCTGGCCGGCCGGCGGCTGATGCGGATCGGCATCGTCCTGCTGGGCCTCGGTCTGGGCCTGGACCAGGTGCTGCGGCTGGGCTGGGCGACGGTGGCCATGGTGAGCGCCGTGGTGGCCGCCACCTTCTTCGGCACGGTCTGGCTCGGCCGCCGTCTGGGGCTCCCGGGGGATCAGCCCCTGCTGATCGCCACCGGGTACTCGATCTGCGGGGCCTCGGCCATCGGCGCGGTGAGCGAGGTGTCCGGCAGCGACGAGGAGGACGTGGCCGCGTCGGTGGCACTGGTGACCCTGTGCGGGACGCTGGCTATCGCGGTACTCCCGCTCCTCCAGGGGCCGTTGGGCCTTTCCGAACTGCCCTTCGGCCGGTGGGTGGGGGCGAGCGTCCACGATGTCGGCCAGGTGGTGGCGACGGCCCAGACGGCGGGCCCCGCGGCACTCGGCGAGGCGGTGCTGGTCAAGCTGATGCGGGTGGCCCTGCTCGCCCCGCTCGTGGCGGCGGTGGCGTTCTCGATGCGGGCCCGGCGGCGCGGCGTACGCACGTCCTCGGGACGGCGTCCGGCGCCGGTGCCGCTGTTCGTCGCCGGGTTCCTGGCCGCGGCCGGGCTGCGCGCCACGGGTCTGCTTCCGGGCGCGGCACTGGACTGGGCCCACACGGCGCAGGAGGCCCTGCTCGCGGCGGCCCTGTTCGGGCTGGGGAGCGCGGTCCACCTGCCGACCCTGGCCCGTACCGGCGGACGCGCCGCACTGCTCGGGCTCGGTGCCTGGGTGGTGGTGGCCGGGGTCTCGTACGCAGGGGTCCTCGCGACCACATGACGCCGCGACAGGGGGCGAGTTGGCCATTCCGTGGCCTGAACCGACCGAACGTCCGGGCTGCCCGCTGACATCTCCGGGAACCCGTGCGACTCTGCCCCCGCAAGTCGAACGGCCGATCCGCACCGACAGCTCTTCACCCCCACCCCTGCCCGGGTCGATCCGGCACGGGCACGGCAGAAGGAGTCTGCGTGAATCGTCATCGCACGGCGGCATCCGTCCTCCTCGCCGCGGGCGCCCTGCTCGCGGGCGCCCTGACGGCGGCCTCCCCCTCGGCGGCCGCCGAATCGCCCTCCTCGTACCGGCCCGTGCAGACCCCCGGCTTCTGGACCGCCGAGCGGATGCGTCAGGCCACCCCGCTCGACCTGACGGCGGCCCCCGGCGGCGCGCGTACGGCGCCCACGACGAAGGCGCCCGTGACGACGGCCCTCCCGACCCGGATCCCCCCGACCTCACCCACGTCCGTCATGGCGTTCCCGCAGGCCGGCGGCGCCTGGACGAGCGGCGGAGCCGTGGTGAGGACCTCGGGCCGGGTGTTCTTCACCTTCCAGGGCCGCACGGCCTCCTGCTCCGGCGACTCGATCACCAGCCAGAACGGCAGCACCGTGATCACCGCCGGGCACTGCGTGAAGTACCAGGGTGCCTGGCACACCAACTGGATCTTCGTGCCCGCGTATGACAACGGCAACGCCCCGTTCGGCCAGTGGCCGGCGACCAAGACCTTCGCCACCGACCAGTGGGCGGCGAACGAGGACATGAACATGGACGTCGGCCTCGCCGTCGTCGCCCCGCTGAACGGCCAGAAGCTCAGCCAGGTCGTCGGCGCGCAGGGCCTCCTGTTCAACGGCGGCTACAACAAGCGCATGTACTCCTTCGGCTTCCCCGCGGCCGCGCCCTACGACGGCACCAAGCTCGTCTACTGCAGCGCCAACACGGGCAAGGACTTCCTGCTGACCAAGGACCACAGCATGGCGTGCAACATGACGGGCGGCTCCAGCGGCGGCCCCTGGTTCCAGGACTTCAACGAGTCCACGGGCCTCGGCACCCAGGTCTCGGTGAACAGCTTCGGCTACACCTTCCTGCCGAACACGATGTTCGGGCCCTACTTCGGCAACGAGGCGAAGGCGGCCTACGACAAGGCCCAGGCCTCCTGACCCGGCCGCCCGGAACACCCACCCCACCCACCCCCACATCCCGGTACTCTGTACCGGCCAGGTGGGTTGCCCGAGCGGCCTAAGGGAACGGTCTTGAAAACCGTCGTGGCGCGAGTCACCGTGGGTTCAAATCCCACACCCACCGCCACACCTCAGCGCACGCGCTGACCAAGAAGGGGCGTCCCGATCCGGGGCGCCCCTTCGGCGTGAGGTGCTGTCCCCGTGGGGTGGGGTGGCCGCCCCTGGGCCTTCCGGGTGGTGTTTGTCGGAAGATCGGCGCGCGAGGTGGGGGTCGTGCGGTTGCGGCCACATCATGACGAATGTATGCAGATCCGCCCGTCGGAACATCCCGCAATGGAGGGCCCGTCATGTCGCACCGCAGCATCGCCTCGATCTGGACCACCGTCCTCGCCGCGCTCGTGGCGCTCCTGGCCGCACTCGGTCTCGGTGGGAAGGCGGCCCGGGCCGCCGCCGGTGAAGCGGTCGCCGCCCCCGCGGCTCCGACGGTGCGCCGGCGGCCGGGTGCGGTGGCGCGGCGGACGTGGCGGGCGGTGATGCGGGGCGGTTCGCTCCCGCCGACGATCAAGCAGCGGATCCGGGCCGAGGCCCACGGCAAGGCCCCGTCGGTCCGGCGCTCGACCACCGCCGCTTCCCGCGCCGCCGGTGCCGTCGCCGCCGCTGTCCCGGCCCTCGCCCCCGATGCTGCCGCCACCGCCGTCACCGCCGAGGCCCCCGTCGCCCCCGTTCCCTCCGGTGACCGGGGCCGGCTCTCCCTCGCCGCCTAGCGGGGAGCGGCGGCAGGAGCTGCCGCGCGGCAGATCGGCAAGGGACGGCAGGATGCGGCGCGGGCGCGCCGCGCAGCGCCTCCGGGAGTGAGGCGCAGGGGGCCGCACCGGCGTTCGTCCGGGGCGTGCGGGGGTGTGCAGGCTGGTACGGCAGGGCCGCAGGGCCGGGAGACGGTGGGGTTCCCGGACGGAGCGGCCCTTTTCGGCATGTCCGGGGCGGGCCGGTTTGGCGGGGATTCGGTGGGCGACTCTGGATCCGCGACGTCGTCAATCGAACGTGAGCGTCGCGAGCGTCGTCGGCGGTGGTGTGGGCGGCGGCAACAGCGGCAACAACGCCATTTCGCAGCAGGTGGCCACCGGCTCCGGAGCGTCCCACCGGAACAACACCGCACAGGTCAACGGCTCGGCGTACACGGCGATCCAGCAGGCCAACCCCAACGTCGCGCGGTGAACTGCCTCCCCCGGCGGTAGGCGGCACCGCCCTGGCCGCTTGGCCGATGAGGGCGCCCGTACGACCGGACCGGCTGGGGTCCCGTCGTGCGGGCGCCCTCGTGCGCGTACCGACCGCCGGCTCGCGCGACCTTGACATCCACAGCGAATCTGACGGACAGTCAGGTCAATGCGTCCGATGTGATGCCGGGAGGCCAGCGCCGTGCACCTCGCCCCGTCCGAAGGCCAGGCACGCCTGCGCGCCGAACTGCGCGCGTACTTCCGGGACCTGCTCTCCCACGGACTGCCCGAAGACCCGGCCGCCCAGCGCGCGGTGCTGCGCCGCATCGGCGCCGACGGGCTGCTCGGCCTCGGCTGGCCCGTCGAGTACGGAGGACAGGGACGGGGGCCCGACGAGCAGTTCGTCTTCTTCGACGAGGCCTACCGTGCCGGCGCCCCCGTCTCCATGGTCACGCTCAACACCGTCGGCCCCACCCTCATGAGGTACGGCACCCAGCACCAGAAGGACTACTTCCTGCCCCGGATCCTGCGGGGCGAGACCGTCTTCGCCATCGGCTACTCGGAGCCCGAGGCCGGCACCGACCTGGCCGCACTGCGCACCAGGGCCGTCCGCGACGGCGGCGAGTGGGTGATCGACGGGCAGAAGGTCTTCACCTCGAACGCCCAGAACGCCGACTGGATCTGGCTGGCCTGCCGCACCGACCCGCAGGCCCCCAAGCACAAGGGCATATCGATCATCCTGGTGCCCACCGACAGCCCCGGCTTCTCCTGGACCCCCATCGAGACCGTCGGCGGCCTCACCACCACCGTTACGTACTACGACGGCATCAGGGTCCCCGACGGCAACCTCGTCGGCCCCGAACACGGCGGCTGGGGCCTCATCACCAACCAGCTCAACCACGAACGGATCGCCCTTGCCGCCATCGGCATGCAGGCCGAGGACTTCTACGAGCAGGCGCTGCGCCACGCCCGCACCAGGGACCCCGCCACCGGCGAGCGTCCGGCCGACCACCCCTGGGTGCGGTCCCGGCTCGCCGAGGCACACGCCCGGCTGGCCGCCGTACGCCTCCTCAACTGGCGCCTCGTCCAGGACGTCGGAGCGGGCACCCTCGCCCCGGGAGACGCCAGCGGCGTGAAGTTCCTCGGCACCGAGTCCACCGTCGAGGTGTACCGGATCTGCCAGGAGGCGGTGGGCGAGGAGGCCCTCGTACGCGGCCCGCGGGCCTTCGCGGGCGGCGAGCTGGAGCGGATGAACCGCGCCGCCCAGATCAACACCTTCGGCGGCGGGGTCAGCGAGGTCCAGCGGGAGATCGTCGCCATGACGCGGCTCGGAATGAAGGGGAGGAAGCGATGACCGGCGGGGACAGCGACCGGTTCCACGAGCGGCTCAAGGCCTTCGAGGGGCTGCCCGCCGCCACCGCCGGCCGGGCCAAGGACGCCGTCAACGAGGCGATGATCCGCCACTGGTGCGAGGCGATGGGCGACACCAGTCCCGCCTACACCGGACCGGACGCCATCGCCCCGCCCACCATGCTCCAGGCCTGGACGATGGGCGGCCTCTCCGGCCACACCGACCGCTCCCGCGCCTACGACGAGCTGCTCGCCCTCCTCGACGGCCAGGGCTGCACCTCCGTGGTCGCCACCGACTGCGAGCAGGAGTACCTGCGCCCGCTGCGCCCGGGCGACGAGGTGACCTTCGACGCCGTGATCGAGTCGGTCTCGCCGCGCAAGACGACCAAGCTGGGCACCGGTCACTTCGTGACGACCCGGATGGACGTCCGCGCGAACGGCGAACCCGTCGGCACCCACCGCTTCCGCATTCTGAAATACGCCCCGGCCGCCGGGCCGGAACGCGGCCCGGAGACCCGGTCCCACTCGCAACGCAGCCGCTCCGGGGCCCCGTCCCGGCCGCGCCCCGTGATCAACCGCGACAACCAGGGCTTCTGGGACGGGGTCCGCGAGCACAGACTGCTGATCCAGCGCTGCACCGCCTGCGCGACCCCGCGCTTTCCCTGGCTGCCGGGCTGCAACGCCTGCTCCTCCCCCGACTGGGACACCGTCGAGGCCGGCGGCGCGGGCACGGTCTTCTCGTACGTCGTCATGCACCACCCGCCCTTCCCCGCCTTCACCGCGCACGAGGATCCCGCCGACGCGGCGCGCCCTTACGCGGTGGCCCTGGTCGAGCTGGCCGAGGGGGTACGCATGATCAGCAACATCACCGGCGTCCCCCACGACAAGGTCCGCATCGGCCTGCCCGTACAGCTGGAGTTCCTGCGCGTCGACGACTCCCTCGAACTGCCCGTCTTCCGGGCGGAGGCCGGCTGACATGGACTTCCGCCCCACCGAGGAACAGGCCGCCGCGGCCGGTCTGGCCGCCAGGATCTTCGGCGACCTCGCCACCCACGAGCGCCTCGCCGCCGCCGGCACCGGCAGCGACGCCGAGCTCTGGAAGGCCCTGACCTCCGCCGGACTGACCGCCGCCGTCGAGGACATCGGCCTCCTCGGCCTGGTGCTGCTGCTCGAGGAGCAGGGCCGCACCACCGCGCAGGTCCCGTACGCCGCCACCTGCGCGTACGGCGTCCTGCCGGTGGCCGCGCACGGCACCCCCGAACAGCGGGCCCGGATGCTGCCCGCACTCGGCTCCGGCGAGGCCGTGGCCACCGGCGCCTTCCCGGAGCGCGGCCGGTTCACCGCCACGCCCCACGGCCGCCTCACCGGCACCGCACCCGTCGTGCCCTGGCTGCGCGACGCCACGCACGTGCTGGTCCCCGACACCGGCCGGTCCCTGTGGCTCGTACGGACGGACGGGCCCGGAGTCACCGCACGGCCGGTGGAGACGACCGCGCCCTGGTCGGCGGGAACCCTCACCCTGGACGGGGCACGGGCGGAGCGGCTCGGCGGCCCCGAGGCCTACGGCCGGGTACTGGAGACCGCCCGCACCGCCTTCGCCGGACTCCAGGCCGGGGTCTGCGCGGGGTCACTGGCACGCGCCGTGGAACACACCTCCACGCGCGAGCAGTTCGGGCGGCCGCTGTCCACGAACCAGGGAGTCATGCTCCGCGCGGCAGACGCCCACATGGACACGGAGGCGATCCGGGTCACCGCGTACGAGGCGGCCTGGCGGATCGACGAAGGACTCCCGGCCCGCGAGCACGCCCTCACGGCGGCCTGGTGGGCCTCCGAGGCGGGCAAGCGGGTCGTCCACGCGGGCCAGCACCTGCACGGCGGGACGGGCGCCGACCTCGACCATCCCGTCCACCGGCACTTCCTGTGGGGCCGCCAGCTGGACGCCTACCTGGGCTGCGGCAGCGAGCTGCTGGCCGAACTGGGCGCGCTCCTATCCGAGGGGGAACAGGCATGAACGTCGGCGACGCGCTGCCGCCGCTGGAGATCCCGGTCACCCGCACCCTGATCGTGGCGGGGGCGATCGCCTCCCGCGACTACCAGGACGTGCACCACGACGCGGAACTCGCCCGCGCGAAGGGGTCGCCGGACATCTTCATGAACATCCTCACCACCAATGGCCTGGTCGGCCGGTACATCACCGACCACCTCGGCCCGCGCGTGATCCTGCGCAAGGTGGCCATCCGCCTCGGAGCCCCCAACTACCCGGGCGACATCATGACCCTCACGGGCACGGTCACCGCCATCGACGGGGACACCGCCGAGATCCGGGTCGTCGGATCCAATCGCATCGGCCACCATGTCACCGGTACCGTGACCGTCCGCCTGGGGGCGGGGGCATGAGCGTCCGCAGCCGCGACGACCTCGGCGGCCGGGCCGCCATCGTCGGCATCGGCGCGACCGAGTTCTCCAAGGACTCGGGCCGCAGCGAGCTGAGGCTCGCCGTCGAGGCGGTGCACGCCGCCCTCGACGACGCCGGGCTCACCCCCGCCGACGTCGACGGCATGGTCACCTTCACCATGGACACCAGCCCCGAGATCACCGTGGCCCAGGCGGCCGGCATCGGAGAGCTCTCCTTCTTCTCCCGCATCCACTACGGCGGCGGCGCGGCGTGCGCCACCGTCCAGCAGGCCGCGCTCGCCGTCGCCACCGGGGTCGCCGAGGTCGTGGTCTGCTACCGCGCCTTCAACGAGCGCTCCGGCCGCCGCTTCGGGTCCGGCGTCCAGCAACGAGAACCCTCGGCGGAGGGCGTGGCCCTCGGCTGGTCCCTGCCGTGGGGGCTGCTCACCCCGGCGTCCTGGGTGGCCATGGCCGCCCAGCGTTACCTGTACGCCTACGGCCTGACCCCGGACGCCTTCGGCCACGTCGCGGTCACCGGCCGGAGGTACGCCGCGAACAATCCCGCCGCCTACTTCCACGGCAGACCCATCACCCTCGCCGACCACGCGGCCTCGCGCTGGATCGTCGAACCGCTGCGGCTGCTGGACTGCTGCCAGGAGACCGACGGCGGTCAGGCCCTCGTCGTCACCACGGCGGAGCGGGCCCGTGACCTGCGCCAGAAGCCCGCCGTGATCACCGCGGCGGCGCAGGGCGCCGGCCGCCGCCAGGAGGCCATGACCTCCTTCTACCGCGACGACCTCACCGGCTTGCCCGAGATGGACGTGGTAGCGCGCCAGCTGTGGCGCACCAGCGGGCTGCGGCCCCCGGACATCGACGTGGGCATCCTCTACGACCACTTCACCCCCTTCGTCCTCATGCAGCTGGAGGCGTTCGGCTTCTGCGGCCCGGGGGAGGCCGCCGACTTCACGGCGGCCGGAGCGCTCCCCCTCAACACCCACGGGGGGCAGCTCGGGGAGGCGTACCTGCACGGCATGAACGGGATCGCCGAAGCCGTCCGCCAGCTGCGCGGCACCTCTGTCAACCAGCTGCCCGGAGCGGAGCACGTACTGGTCACGGCCGGTACGGGGGTGCCGACCTCCGGCCTGATCCTTGGGACCGGGCTCTGACCCCGGTCCCGGTGGCCGGGCGGGCCCTCCACCTTCAGGAGGTGGGCCGCGGCCCGGCCGTACAACCTGAGAGGGATCCGGCTTCGGCACCTGGGGCCGATCCCAGGGGGACGTGCCGCTTCTAGCGTGGAGCCATGACCACGCCTGTATGCACGCTCGCCTCGAATCCGACGCCGTACCCGTCGTTCTCGGCGTACGTCCGTACCCGTGGCACCGTCCTCCTGCGCACCGCGCGCTCCCTCACCGCCAACCCTTGTGACGCCGAGGACCTGCTCCAGACGGCTCTGGCGAAGACCTATGTCGCCTGGGACCGCATCGAGGACCACCGGGCCCTGGACGGCTATGTCCGGCGGGCCCTGGTCAACACGCGCACCTCACAGTGGCGCAAGCGCAAGGTCGACGAGTTCGTCTGTGACGAGATCCCGGAGAGCGAGGCGCTGGAGGGCACCGACCCGGCGGAGGCACAGGCCCTGCGGGACGCGATGTGGCGCGCGGTGACCCGGCTGCCCGCCCGACAGCGGGCCATGGTCGTCCTGCGCTACTACGAGGACATGAGCGAGGTGCAAACGGCCGAACTGCTCGGTGTCTCGGTCGGCACGGTCAAGAGCGCGGTCTCGCGGGCTCTGGTCAAGCTGCGTGAGGACCCCGAACTCACTCCGGTGCGCTGAATCCCCGGCGTTGTTTCACGTGAAACGGACCGCCTTTCCCATGGAAAGCGCCTGGTGTTTCACGTGAAACGGCTGGCTTTCTGGCGTGAAACGGCTAGCTGTTTCGCCTGAACCATGGCCGTTTCACGTGAAACAACGGCGGGAGAGGGGTTGGTCACAATGATCAGCCGCTCCGTTTGTACTCCCGGGTAGTGACATGCCGACCGGTACGTGCGCAGAATCGGCTGCACCCTAAAGCCACCGCAGCGCCGCAGCGCTCACCGGGAGGACGCTTTGCTGAGCACCATGCAGGACGTACCACTCCTCGTCACCCGCATACTGCAGCACGGGATGACGATCCACGGGAAGTCCCAGGTCACGACCTGGACCGGGGAGGCCGAGCCGCACCGCCGCAGCTTCGCCGAGATCGGTGCCCGCGCCACCCGCCTCGCCAGCGCCCTGCGTGACGAGCTCGGAGTCCGGCAGGACGACCCCGTTGCCACGCTCATGTGGAACAACTCGGAACACGTCGAGGCCTACCTCGCGATTCCGTCCATGGGCGCCGTCCTGCACACGCTCAATCTGCGTCTGCCCCCCGAGCAGCTCGTCTTCATCGTCAATCACGCCGCCGACAAGGTCGTGCTCGTCAACGGAACCCTGTTGCCGCTGCTGGCCCCGCTGCTGCCGCACCTGCCCACCGTCGAGCACGTCGTCGTCTCCGGTATCGGCGACCGCTCCGCCCTGGACGGCCTCGGCGTCCGCGTGCACGAGTACGAGGAACTCCTGGAAGGCCGCTCCGAGCACTACGACTGGCCCGAGCTGGACGAGCGCCAGGCCGCGGCGATGTGCTACACCTCCGGCACCACCGGCGACCCCAAGGGCGTCGTCTACTCCCACCGGTCCATCTACCTGCACTCCATGCAGGTCAACATGGCCGAGTCGATGGGCCTCACCGACCGGGACACCTCGCTGGTCGTCGTCCCGCAGTTCCACGTGAACGCCTGGGGACTGCCGCACGCCACCTTCATGACCGGTATCAACATGCTGATGCCGGACCGGTTCCTCCAGCCGGCCCCGCTCGCCGAGATGATCGAACGGGAGAAGCCCACGCACGCCGCGGCAGTCCCCACCATCTGGCAGGGACTGCTCGCCGAGGTCACCGCCCGCCCCCGTGACCTGACCTCGATGAAGCAGGTCACCATCGGCGGCGCGGCCTGTCCGCCCTCCCTGATGGAGGCCTACGACAAGCTCGGCGTCCGCCTCTGCCACGCGTGGGGCATGACGGAGACCTCGCCTCTGGGCACCATGGCGCACCCGCCGGCCGGGCTGACCGCCGAGGAGGAATGGCCGTACCGGGTCACCCAGGGCCGCTTCCCGGCCGGTGTCGAGGCCCGCCTCGTCGGGCCCAACGGCGACCACCTCCCCTGGGACGGCGAGTCCGCCGGCGAGCTGGAAGTCCGCGGCAACTGGATCGCCTCCTCCTACTACGGCGGCGCCACAGGGGCCCCGGACCGTCCCGAGGACAAGTTCAGCGCGGACGGCTGGCTCAAGACCGGGGACGTCGGCGTGATCAGCCCCGACGGCTTCCTCACCCTCACCGACCGGGCCAAGGACGTCATCAAGTCCGGGGGTGAGTGGATTTCCAGCGTTGACCTGGAGAACGCCCTGATGGCCCACCCCGAGGTGGCCGAGGCGGCGGTCGTCGCCGTCCCGGACGACAAGTGGGGCGAGCGCCCGCTGGCCACGGTCGTCCTCAAGGAGGGCGCCACCGTGGACTACGCCGGACTGCGCGCGTTCCTCGCCCAGTCGATCGCGAAGTGGCAGCTCCCGGAGCGCTGGGCGATCGTCGGTGCCGTGCCGAAGACCAGCGTCGGCAAGTTCGACAAGAAGGTGATCCGCAAGCAGTACGCCGACGGCGAGCTGGACGTCACCACGCTCGGCTAGCCGACCTGTCCCGCCGGATCAGCCGCGCGTGAGCCACGACCTCAGCAGCCGGCTGACGGCGGGCATGGCCACGTAGGTCATCAGGGTGCTGAAGACGACCGCGAAGGCGGCCGTCCGCACCACGAAGTGCAGGTCCACCAGGTACGGCCCGAGCAGCGCGTTGCCCGCCAGCGAGATCGGGAAGATGGCCAGCCCCGAGCTGATCACCATCTTCCAGCGCGGCGGCGCGGGCCGGGCCGTACCCGGCTTGGCGAACCAGGTCTCCATGCCGTGCAGTTCACGGCGGGCTATCTCGGTGTGGTGGTGCCCCAGGCAGTTCGAGAACCACTGGGCCCGCTCGGGGGAGTCCTGCCAGCGCTGGAAGGCCGCCTGGTCGCGGAAGCGGTGCACCAGGAACCACGGCCCGCCCTCGGTGGCGGGCCGGAACAGTCCGTACCCGAGGTGCCCGGGGAACGCGGCGGCCGTTTCCAGGATCCCGTGGGCCCAAGCCTCGAACGTCTCCTCGTGGCCGGGCTCCACCTGCCGGGCGATGAGCAGGTTGACCTCCCCGTTGTCGGCGGGAACGGGGCGCTCGGACGCGTCGGTGATGGCCATGGGGCCAGGATCGCTAGTTGGTCCCGATCTTGGCGAGCAAGTCCACGATGCGGCCCTGCACGTCGGCGGTGGTGGCCCGCTCGGCGAGGAACAGCACGCTCTCGCCGGAGGCCAGCCGCGGCAGGTCGGCCGGACCGATCCCGGCGGTCGTGTAGACGACCAGCGGGGTGCGGTTCAGCAGTCCGTGCCCGCGCAGCCAGTCCACGATCCCGGCCCGCCGGCGGCGGACCTGCATCAGGTCCATGACCACCAGGTTGGGCCGCATCCGGGTCGCCAGCTCCACGGCGTCGGTGTCCGCGCCCGCCCTGGCGACCTGGAGGCCGCGCCGCTCCAGCGCGGCGGTCAGCGCGGTGGCGATCTCGTCGTGCTCCTCGATCAGCAGGACCCGGGACGGGTGCTGCTCGCTGTCGCGCGCCGCGAGCGCCTTGAGGAGGACGGCGGGGTCGGCGCCGTACGCCGCCTCGCGCGTGGCGTGTCCCAGCCCGGCCGTCACCAGCACGGGCACCTCGGCGGCCACCGCGGCCTGGCGCAGGGACTGCAGGGCGGTCCGGGTGATCGGCCCGGTGAGCGGGTCGACGAACAGCGCGGCGGGGAACGCCGCGATCTGCGCGTCCACCTCCTCGCGCGAGTGCACGATCACCGGGCGGTAGCCGCGCTCGCTGAGTGCCTGCTGCGTCTGCGCGTCTGGAGCCGGCCACACCAGCAGCCGGCGCGGGTTGTCCAGCGGCTCCGGCGGCAGCTCGTCGTCCACGGGCTGCGGCACGGGCCGGTTGACCACCTCGACCGCACCCCCGGGGCCGTCCAGCGGCTCGGGACCCTCGGCGGCGCCCGCCTCGGGTGCCCCTATGGCGAAGGCCCGCCCCTGCGGCGCGGGTTCGGCGAGGCGCCGGCGCCGGCCGGAACCGGAACCTTCCGCGCCCGCCGCGGCCGGGTCCACGGAGATGCCCTGGCCCAGGGTGCCGAGAGCACGCACGCTGATCGGCTGCGCCCCGTTCGCCGGAGCCTCACCGGGCCGGCGGGCACCGGGGACGGCGGGCTGCCCGGCGGCTGCTCCGTCCTCGGGAGCGGTGCGGGCCGCGGGAACCGGCCAGGCGGGAGTCGAGGGCAGGGCGCGCCGCCGTCCGGTCGGAGGCCCGGGCTCCGCACCGGCCGCCGGCTCCGGCGGCTCGGGTGCCGCGGGTGCCCCGAGTACCCGTCGGCCCCGGCGCCCACCCGGGCCGTCGGAGTCGGCCTCGGCGGAAGCGGAACCTGCGGCGGGCCCGGCGGGCAGGGCGAAACCACCCTCGGGGGCGATGGGGCGGGGCGCGGCGGGAGCCGGGATCCCGGCTCCCGGCACCGGGCCCGCGGGCTGCGCGGCCGCCCCGGCCGGCCCCAGCGCCCGGCGGCGGCCCGCCGGGTGCTCGGTCACCGGGACCGGGGGCACCGTCGGAACGGGCGGCAGCGCGGGCATGGCGGTGCCCTGCGGGGGCACCGGCCGCTCGTGCGGGGCGTCATCGCCGTCGCGGCCGCGCCGGCGCCCGGTACCGAGCCCCGCCGGGTTCACCGGGGACTGCGCCAGCTCCGCCGGCCCGGACGGGACGGCCTGCGCGGGGACTTCGCCCTCCACCCGGCGACGCCCCGAAGGCAGCGCGAGCGCGCCCCCGCCCTCGCGCGCCCCGGCGGCCTTCGCCCCGGCGGCCCCGTCCTCCAGGAAGGCGTCGACGCCGCGCCTGCCCCGCCGGCCGCCGGAGACCGTCGCGGGGGCGGCCTCGGGCTCCATGGCGGGCTGCTGTTCCGGCTCGGGCAGGGTCACCGTCCCGGCGCCCGAACCCAGGGGCAGCTCCAGCACGTACGCCCCGCCGGGCGCGCCGGGCACCTCGACCGTCTGCAGGACCCCGCCGTGCGCGGTCACGATGCCCCGCACGATCGGCTCGTGCACCGGGTTGCCGCCCTCGTAGGGGCCGCGCACCTCGATCCGTACGACGTCGCCCCGCTGGGCTGCGGCCACCACGATGGTGGAGTCGCCGTACCCGTTGCCCTGGGCGGTCTTGCCGGTGGCGTCCACCCCGGCGACATCCGTGATCAGGTGCGCGAGGGCGGCCGCGATCCGCTCCGCGTCCACCTCGGCCTCGATCGTCGGGGCATGGACGGCGAACTGCGCCCGCCCGGGACCGATCAGCTCGACCGCACCGTCGACGCCCGCCGCGACGACCGCGTTGATGAGGACGTTCTTCTTCTTGAGCTTGTCGCTGCCCGCGTCCAGGCGCTGGTACTCGAGCACGTTGTCCACGAGCGTGGTCATGCGCGAGTAGCCGGCGGCGAGATGGTGCAGCAGCTGGTTGGCCTCCGGCCACAGCTGTCCGCCGTCGTCCGCGGCCAGCGTGGCCAGCTCCCCGCGCAGCTCCTCCAGCGGACCGCGCAGGGAGTCCTTGAGGACGGCCAGCAGCTGGGCGTGGCGCGCCGCGAGGGCGTCGTACGGGCGGCGGTCGGTGAAGGTCATCACCGCGCCGACGAGCAGCTCCCCGTCCCGTACGGGCGAGGTGGTCAGGTCGACGGCGACGGGCTGTCCGGCCTTGTTCCACAGCACCTGGCCGCGCACCCGGTGCTTGCGCCCGCTGCGCAGGGTGTCGGCGAGCGGGGACTCGTCGAAGGGGAAGGGCGAGCCGTCGGCCCGCGAGTGCTGGACCAGCCCGTGCAGTTCGCGGTTGCCGAGGTCGGTGGCGCGGTACCCGAGGATCTGCGCGGCGGCCGGATTGACGAGGACGACGCGGCCCTCGGTGTCCGTACCCACGACGCCCTCGGCGGCGGCGCGCAGGATCATCTCCGTCTGCCGCTGCGAGCGGGCCAGCTCGGCCTCGGTGTCCACGGTCTCGGAGAGGTCCCGGACGACGAGCATCAGGAGTTCGTCGCCGGTGTAGGGCTGGGGCTCGCGGTAGGCGTCACGTCCGTCGAGGTGGGCGCTGGTGACCTCGACGGGGAACTCGCTGCCGTCGGTGCGGCGCGCGATCATCCGTTTCGGCCGGGAACGGCCCTCTTCGCGGTCGCCGGGGCGGCGCATCGATCCCGGGATCTGCTTGGAGTCGAACTCCGGCAGGAGGTCGAGCACTCCTCGGCCGACGAGCCCGGTGCCGGGGCTCTCCATGACCTCGAGGGCGATCGAATTGGCGTTGACGACCGTGCCGTTGGCGTTGACGAGCAACAGCGCGTCCGGGAGCGCGTCGAGTATTGCTGCGAGGCGAGCAGCGCCTCGGGATGGCCTGCTGCTCACGACGAGCTTCCTCCCTGACCACGACTACCGGCATGTCACGGGAGGAGTCTAAGGGCACCGCCCTGCCGCGAGGTGGCGGATGTACGGGGGAAAGCGCGCATCCGCCGCATCGTCGCAGGTCAGGAATGCTCCCCCGGAAGCACAGGTTCCAGGTTCTTCCACCGGGCGATGTCGCAGCCGTTCGTGCGCTGGAAGGTGCTGTCCACCTTCTCGCCGCGCCACGTTCCGGTGATGCGGGCGACGGCCGACCCGCCGTACTGGAAGGAGCAGTTCTTGGAGTCCGGCTCGGCGAAGGGGTCCTTGCCCTGCCTGGACAGGGTGTCGAGACGGGCGCAGGCCTTCTCGGCGAAGGGGTGGTCGCCGCCGGCGGGGTGGCACTCCAGTCGGTGCGTGCCGTCGACGAGACGGTTGCCGCTCTTGGAGATCTCGATGGTGAGCCGGTCGGGTGCGGTCAGCAGCCGTCCCAGGGGCAGAGGCGGCAGCGGTCCGGCAGCCGCGGCGGCCAGGGCGGAGGTGACGGCGAAGGCGGCGAGACGCAGCATGGGGCACTCCAGGTCGTCCGTACGTCGTACGCCTCACCAACGACGTTCCCGCCCGGACGTTGCGTGCTTAAGCCTTTGCCCTGCGGCCCCGGCTCCTTGTACCGTTGGGAGCGGATTGGTGACCGGCCCCGCGCCTGTGTCATCATCTGCACGCACCTTCGTACGCGAAGGTGTGCTGGAGGCGTCGCCTAGTCCGGTCTATGGCGCCGCACTGCTAATGCGGTTTGGGGCTTACACCCCATCGAGGGTTCAAATCCCTCCGCCTCCGCACCTCACCGAAGCCCCGGTCCTGATGGACCGGGGCTTCGGTGCGTTCCGGGCACCGGTGCGCGTCGGAGTCGCAGGGCGGGCCGACGGCTGGTGGCGGTGTGTGCGTCACGGCGGCTGCGGGGCGACGGGCGCCGGGCGTGAGCCGCGCCGGTGCGTTCAGGCCTTGGAGGGGTTTGGGGCGGCCCCTGAGGGGTAGCCCGCCGGGCCCGGAGCTGTGTCGTGGATCCTCCCGGATGATCTTCTCCCGGGGCGTTTCCGCAGGTCAGAGGCGTTGGAGCTAATGGATTTCGCGTCCCGGCGAGGTCCATGTATTGTTGTTCTCGCAAGGCCAACGGGGCGAAAAACCCCGGGAAGCCCAAGCACTCGTAGCTTAACGGATAGAGCATCTGACTACGGATCAGAAGGTTGCAGGTTCGAATCCTGCCGAGTGCACAGCCGAGAGGCCCTCAGGACAAGTCCTGAGGGCCTCTTTCGTGTGCGGTGGCAGTACCGGAGGGGGAGAGGTCCCCCGGAAGAACTCAGGGGCGGGATGGCTCCTGAGGGGGACGTGGACCACGCGGCCGCCCCGCTAGGGTTTCGAAGATCGTTCGAACCTTGGTGGGGGGCTCTCATGGGACTGTTCGGGAACGCGCACACCGTCGACCCGTCGTCGGCGCAGCGGGACTACGCGCGGCTGCTGGGGAACGGGGAGCAGGTCTACGCCGCGTACCTGCTGGTGCGCGACACGATCCTGTTCACCGACCGGCGGCTGGTGTTCGTCGACAAGCAGGGGCTGACGGGCAAGAAGGTGGAGTACCACTCCATCCCGTACCGGAGCATCACGCACTTCTCGGTGGAGACCGCCGGGCATTTCGATCTCGACGCCGAGCTGAAGATCTGGATATCCGGCAGCCCGGCGCCGATCGAGAAGACCTTCACCAAGGGCGTCGACATCTACGAGATGCAGGCGGTCCTGACGCAGTTCGTCGCGCGCTAGCCGGACGTCGGCTGGACGCCCGTGCGGGCCGAGCGGCGAACGGCTCCGGGGCGGCGGCAGCCGGCGTGGAGCCGGGCCCGACGGGTGCGGCCGTCGGCGCGCGGCCGGTGCGGGGAGTGGCCGGTGCGGGGAGTGGTCGTCCGTGATGTCCGGGAAGAGGGTCAGGGATGATCCGCCGAATTCCCTCCGCTGGGTGAAGCGCCGAATTCTGTTCGGCTGGATGGCGCGATGGCAGGATCAGGTACCGTCTTTGCCGGAACCGAGGTCTCAGGCGGCTCAAGGGGCCGGCGGCCCCACGGGAGGAAGACGGCGTGGACGACATCGACCGGGCGCTCGTCCAGCGCCTCCAGCAGGACGCGGGCCAGTCCTACGCCGCCCTGGGGGCGGCCGTGGGCCTCTCGGCCGGAGCCACCCATGAGCGGGTACGCAAGCTGCGCGAGCGCGGGGTCATCCGGCGGACCACCGTCGACGTGGATCCGGCCGCGGTCGGCAGCGGGGTGCTGGCCTACGTGATGGTGGACTCCAACGCGTGGATGGGCGAGTCCGCGGAGGACTTCGCCGCCATCCCCGAGATCCAGGAGGCGCACATCATCGCGGGCAGCGCCTCGGTGCTGGTCAAGGTGCGCACGGCCACCACCGAGCAGCTCCAGGACGTCCTGCGCCGGCTCTACGCCATCGACGGTGTCAGCGGAACGCAGGCCACGGTGGTCCTGGAGACCTTCTTCGAGCGGCCGCTCCCCCTGTGACCGCGGCCGCCGGGGGCTGGTGGTGTACCGGGATCCGGTGGAGCGCGCGGGGTCCCGCCATCGGGTGGTGCGGGCGTGGGGAGCGCGGCAGCCCGCTCGTCCCCGGGCAGCGGCTGGCCTTCGCCGCCCGCGGCGAGCGGCACTGCCTGGGCGTGCGGCGGGCCGGGAAGCGGACGCCGTGTCCCGCGACGCGCCCGGTACCGGGCCGCGCGGGGAGTGCCCAGTGCCCCGAGTGCGCCCGGCTGGACCGGTCCTTCTCGGTGGCCGCCGACACCAACGTCGCCGATCCGCGCACCTATCGGGTGTACCTGGCCTGGTTCGGGCCGGGGATGGTCAAGGTCGGCATCACCGCCGAGGAGCGCGGGCCGGTGCGGCTGCTCGAGCAGGGGGCGGTGACCTGGGCCTGGCTGGGGCGCGGGCCGCTGATGGCGGCCCGCCGGACCGAGGAGCTGCTGCGGGCCGCCCTGGGGGTGCCCGACCGGATCGCGTACGCCCGCAAGCGCGCCGTACGGGCCCAGCTGCCGCCGGAGCCCGAGCGGGCCCGGGAGGTCGCCGCACTGCACGCGCGGGCCGCCGCGCTGCCCGGCTGGCCGGAGTCCCTGGAACGGCTGGGGTGCGAGATCACCGACCATGCCGGGGCCTTCGCCCTGGCGGGGCTGCCGGTCCCGGTCCGCCTGGTCACGGAGCTGGTGCCCGGCGCGGCCGTCGTGGGGCGGCTGGCGGGGGCCGCCGGGCCGGACCTGCACTTCGCGGACGGGCTCGTGGTGGACACCCGGCTGCTGGCCGGATGGGAGCTCGCCGCCGCTCCGGACGGGGCGCGGACCGACGCACCCGTCACCGTGTTCGCGCCCGCGCCGTCCGGGGCCGAACAGGGCGGACTGTTCTGACCCCCACCGTCCGCCCCCGGGTCTCCTCCCGCTCCGGGGAGCAAGGTCAAAACTTGGATCCCTTTGGCCCGCGGAGGCCGCTTTTCGTGGACACACCAGGGGACTTCCGCGGAGGGTGTGGGCATGAGCATTCAGCCCGTTCCGGCGTTCGAACCGCCGTACGTGATGGCCGTATTCAGCAATGTCCGCACCTCTGACGAGAGCGGCTACCCGGAGACCAGCGACCGGATGAACGAGATCGTCCGGGAGAACCCCGGCTTCCTCGGCTACGAGTCCGCCCGCACGCCCGGCGGCCTCGGCATCACCGTCGCCTACTTCCGCGACCACGAGTCCCTCGGCGCCTGGCGGGAGGACCTGGAGCACCAGGCAGCTATGAAGCAGGGCCGCGCCCAGTGGTACGAGAGCTACACCCTGCACGTCGCGACCGTCGAGCGGAGCCACGGCTTTGCCCGCAACGGCTGACGCGGTCCGCGCCTTCCGGGAGCGGCTCGGACGGCCCGGCCTGGTGGACGTCCACACGCACTTCATGCCGGAGCGCGTGCTGGACAAGGTCTGGGACTACTTCGACGCCGTCGGCCCGCTGACCGGCGTCGAGTGGCCGATCACCTACCGCCACGAGGAGGAGCAGCGGGTGGCGCTGCTGCGGGAGTTCGGGGTCCGTGCCTTCACCTCCATGCTGTACCCGCACAAGCCGGCGATGGCCGCCTGGCTCAACGCCTGGGCCGCGGACTTCGCCGCCCGCACCCCCGACTGCCTGCACACCGCGACGTTCTTCCCGGAGGAGGACGTGGCGGCGTACACCGCTCAGGCCGTGGCGGGCGGGGCGCGGGTCTTCAAGGCGCACCTCCAGGTCGGCGGCTACGACCCCAACGACCACCGGCTGGAGCCGGTCTGGGGGCTGCTGGCCGAGGCGGGGATCCCGGCCGTCGTCCACTGCGGTTCGGGCCCGGTCCCGGGCAAGCACACCGGACCGGGGCCGATCGCCCGCCTGCTGGCCCGCCACCCGCGGCTGCCGCTGGTCGTCGCCCACATGGGGATGCCCGAGTACACGGACTTCCTCGACCTCGCCGACCGGTACCCCGAGGTGCGCCTCGACACCACCATGGTCTTCACCGACTTCGCCGAGCGGCTCAGCGCCTTCCCGTCCGGGGCGCTCGGGCGGCTCGCCGACCTCGGGGACCGGATCCTGCTGGGCACCGACTTCCCGAACATCCCCTACCCCTACGAGCACCAGCTTGAGGCCCTGGAACGGCTCGGGCTGGGTGACGACTGGCTGCGCGCGGTCTGCCACGACAACGGCGCCCGCCTGTTCGGCCTCGCTCTCTGAGCCCGGTGTTTCTCAGGAGATTCACAGACAGGCGCAAGGACGCTCTCAGGGGCGGACGCCAACGTGGGGTCATGACCGCGACGACCACTTCCCACGCGTCCCCGTCCACCGGCGCCCCGACGGCCCTGCTGGGGCCGCACGGCGGACCCTGCCGGGTCCTCGTCGTCGACGACGAGGCGTCCCCGTCCGAACTGCTCTCCATGGCCCTGCGCTACGAGGGCTGCGAGGTCCGCGGCGCCGGTGACGGGGCCGGCGCGGTACGGGCGGCGGGGGAGTTCCGGCCGGACGTGGTGGTGCTCGACGTCGTGCTCCCGGACATGGACGGGCTGGCCGTCCTGGGACTGCTGCGCCGGGAACTCCCGCAGGTCCCGGTGCTGTTCCTGACCGCCAAGGACTCGGTGGAGGACCGCGTCGCGGGCCTGACGGCGGGCGGCGACGACTACGTCGCCAAGCCGTTCAGCCTGGAAGAGGTCGTGGCCCGGCTGCGCGGGCTGGTGCGCCGCTCCGGCGCGGCGCGGGCCGCGCGCGGCGGTCCGGTCCTGGCCGTCGGCGACCTGCGCCTCGACGAGGACAGCCGCGAGGTGGTCCGGGGCGGCCGGGAGATCCGGCTGACCGCCACCGAGTTCGAGCTGCTGCGCTACCTGATGCGCAATCCGCGCCGGGTGCTGAGCAAGGCGCAGATCCTGGACCGGGTGTGGTCCTACGACTTCGGCGGCCAGGCCAATGTGGTGGAGCTCTACATCTCCTACCTGCGCCGGAAGCTGGAGGCCGGCACCGGCCTGCCCCCGATGATCCACACCCGGCGCGGCGCCGGCTACCTGATCAAACCGGCCGAGTAGGGCTCCCGCCCGCCCGCCCCGCCCCCGCGCCGCCCCTGCCCCGTCCCTCTTCCGCCCCCGCCCCGCCCTTGCCCCGTCCTTCTCCCGGCCCTGCCCCGCCCCTCTTCCGCCCCTGCCCCGCCCCTGCCCCGGCCCCGGCCCGTCCTGATCCTCCCCCGATCCACGCGCCACCCCCTAGCATCAAGAGGGCGGACCGGGCATTCCGGGCTGATCCCCTTGTGGTGAGGAGGGCGCCTCCATGGTGACCGAGGCCGATCCGGGCGACACCAGGACCAGTGTGTGGCTGGCCGCCAGGCCCGCCGCCCCCGCCAGACGGCGCAGCGAGGCGCCTTCGGGCCTGGACCGGGACCGGATCACCGCCGCCACCGTGCGGCTGCTGGACGCGGAGGGGCTCGGCCGGTTCTCGATGCGCCGGCTGGCCGCCGAACTCGGGGTCACCGCGATGTCCCTGTACTGGTACGTGGACACCAAGCACGACCTGCTCGAACTGGCCCTGGACAGCGCGCTGGGCCAGCAGCGGCTGCCCGCGGGACCGCCCCCTCGCGGCGGCTGGCCCGCCCGGCTGCGGTCCCTCGCCCGCGGCTACCGGCGACTGCTCGCGGAACACCCGTGGGTGGCGCCGCTCAGCGTCGCCTACCCGAACATCGGCCCGCACGCCCGGGCCTTCGACGCCGCCCTGCACCGGATGCTGGAGGCCACCGGCCTGGTGGGCGCCGCCCGCACCGGCGCGCACCTGGCGGTCTCCCAGTTCCTCAGCGGCTGCGCCCTGAACGGATGCGGCGGCACGGTCCGGCGGGCGGCCGAGGCGGAGTTCGCCCTCGCCCTCGACGTCCTGATCGCCGGCATCCAGGCCAAGGCCGCGCACACGGCGGCGGCCCGGGCCTGAACCCCGTCGGGGTCCCGGCCCGGGCCGCCCGGAGCCCGCCCGCTTCAGCCCGTCCGGCTCAGGCCCCGGCCCGGACGGTGTCCGTGGCGGTGTCCGTGGCGGGGTTCCTGGCGGCGTTCGTGGCGGCGTCCGAGGCGGGGTTCCTGGCGGCCGTCGCGGCGGCGTCCGTACCGCCGCCCTCGGCGGCCGGGCTGTGCAGGGACGGCTTCGACTTCAGCGCGACCTCCTTGATGAACAGCACCAGCAGCAGCGCGAGCAGCGCGGTCGGGGCGGCGTACAGGAACACGTCGCCGACGCCGTGCCCGTAGGCGGACTCGATGACGGTGCGGAACGGCGCGGGCAGCTTGTCGAGGTCGGGGATCCCGCCCCCGGCGGTGCCGCCGTGTCCGAGGGCCGCCGCCTTCGGGCCGAGCGCGGCCAGCCCGTCCTGGACGTAGTGGGTGACCCGGTTGGCCATGACCGCGCCCAGCGCCGAGACGCCCACGGCGCCGCCGAGCGAGCGGAAGAAGGTGACGACGGAGCTGGCGGCGCCGAGGTCTTCGGGGGCCACCTGGTTCTGCGTCGCGAGGACCAGGTTCTGCATCATCATGCCGAGGCCGAGCCCCGTCAGCGCCATGCAGAGCGCGATCTGCCAGTACGGGGTGTCGTAGCGCAGGGTGCCGAGCAGCCCGAGCCCGGCGGTCAGCAGCACGCCGCCGGAGACCAGCCAGGCCTTCCACCTGCCGGTCTTGGTGATGACCTGGCCGGAGACCGTGGAGGAGACGAAGAGGCCGCCGATCATCGGGATGGTCAGGACGCCGGACATGGTGGGGGACTCGTTCCGGGCCAGCTGGAAGTACTGGCTGAAGAAGACCGTGCCGGAGAACATCGCGATGCCGACGAAGAGCGAGGCGGCGGAGGCCAGGCTGATGGTCTTGTTGCGGAACAGCCGCAGCGGGATGATCGGGTCGCTCGCGCGGGACTCGACCAGGAGGAAGAGCAGGCCGAGCACCACGGCGCCGCCGGTCATCGCCAGGGTGGTCCAGGAGATCCAGTCGTACGAGTCCCCGGCCTGGGTGACCCAGATCAGCAGCAGCGAGACGGCCCCGCTGATCAGGAAGGCGCCGAGCCAGTCGACCTTGACGTCGCGGCGGACCACCGGGAGCCGCAGGGTCTTCTGGAGCACGATCAGCGCGATCACCGCGAACGGCACGCCGACGTAGAAGCACCAGCGCCAGCCGAGCCATTCGGTGTCGGTGATGACGCCGCCCAGCAGCGGGCCGCCGACGGTGGCGACGGCGAAGACCGCGCCGAGGTAGCCGCTGTAGCGGCCGCGCTCACGCGGGGAGATCATCGCGGCCATCACGATCTGGGCGAGGGCGGAGAGGCCGCCGACGCCGATGCCCTGGACCACGCGGCACGCGATCAGCATCCCGGTGTTCTGGGACATGCCGGCGATCACCGAGCCGAGTACGTAGATGACCAGGGATATCTGGACGAGCAGTTTCTTGCTGAACAGGTCGGACAGCTTGCCCCACAGCGGGGTGGCGGCCGTCATCGACAGCAGGGCGGCGGTGACGACCCAGGTGTAGGAGGACTGGGTGCCGCCGAGGTCGCTGATGATCTGGGGCAGGGCGTTGGAGACGATCGTCGAGGACAGGATCGCCACGAACATGCCGAGCATGAGCCCGGACAGCGCCTTCATGATCTGCGGGTGCGTCATGGGTGCGCCGTCGGACGTGGTCTCCGACCGGCCGCCTCCCCGCACACCGTCGGGTGTGGTCGTAGCCATGTGTTTCCTTTGCCTAGAAGCTCGATCGGAGTCGGGCCAGCAGGGTGTTCAGTACGTCGATGTCCTCGGCCGGCCAGTCGGCCAGGGCTCTCTCCAGCGCGTCCGTGTAGCGGGCGCCGAGCTCGGTGAGCACGGTGCGCCCCGCGTCGGTGAGGCGCAGGATCCGGCAGCGGCCGTCACCGGGGTCGGTCTCCCGTTCGATCCAGCCGTGGCGCGCCACGTGGGCGACGTGCCGGCTGCTGACCGAGATGTCGACGCCCATGAACTCGGTGAGCCGGCTGAGCCGCATCTCGCCGTGCCGGTCGAGGATGGTGAGGACGGTGGCCGAGCCGGGCGGGCACTGCGCGGGCAGCATCCGGGCCAGGTCGCGTTTGACCGCGCCGATTCCGGTGAGCTGGCGGGCCAGCTCCTCGTAGCGGGTGTGCTGGGCCGTCTGCGTGGTCACCGGGAACCGCCCCCATCTTGTTGCTTAAGGCAACCATAGAACCGCATGGTTGCTACAGGCAAATGATTCGGGGGGTGGGAGCGGTAAAGGAATCGGAAAACCGCCGTCGGGCCGGGGGGCGCCGCCGGGGTCAGTTCCAGGCGGCGGTGACCTTCCGGGTCTCGACGTGCATGCCCAGCGGGACCCGCCAGGGCTCCACGCAGACCGTGTAGACCTGCGTCTTCGAGGTGCCGCCCGCGAGGGGGGCGGGCAGGGCCTGGGTCGTGGTGACCGTGGCCCAGTCGATGCCCAGGGCCCCGATGACGTGCGTCGCGAAGCTGACCGTGCCGGAGCGGGCCGCCGTGGTGCCGGTGTTGGTGAAGGTCACCGCGACGCGCTCGCACCAGCGGTCGGACGCCGCCGTACGGACCGGGGCGCCGAGCGTGAGCTGCGCCGGGGTGGCCGGCGGGGCGGGCGGCTCGGGGGCGGGTGGGGCCGGTGGGGCCGGTGGGGTGGGTGGGGCGGGGGTGCCGGGGGTGCTCGGTGTGCCGGGTGGGGTCGGCCGGTCCGGCCGGCCCGGGGTGCCGGACGGGCCCGGGGCGGTGCCGCCCGTCCCCGCGCCCCCGGCGCCGCCGGGGAGGGCCGGGGAACCCGGGTCCGGCGGGGTGCCGGGTGCGGGCGCGGAGCCGCCCGGAGCGGCGGCCGTCCCTCCGCCCTGGGCGGAGCCGCCGGGGGACCGGGATCCGGGCGCGCCGGGAGGCGTAGGAACGGGGGCGTCGGCGGATTCGGCCGATCCGGCGGAGGCCAGCGGCTGGAACTCCACCCGGCCCCCGGGCGGCACGTTCTCCCCCGCGCCCCGCTCGGGCCCTGCGGCGACCGCGCCCACGGCGACGTGGCCGGCGCGGTCCCGGCCGCAGCCGGTGAGGGCGCCGGAGGCCGTGCAGCAGAGGGTGAGGGCGAGGGCGAGCGCAGCGCGGGATCCCGTTCGCATCGCGCCAGTGTTCCTGACGCTCTGTCAAATGTGAACCCCGCGCTCCTGTCTCAGTCCCCGATCAGGCCGGTCCGCAGCTGGGCGAGCGTCCGGGTGAGCAGCCGGGAGACGTGCATCTGGGAGATGCCGACCTCCTCGCCGATCTGCGACTGCGTCATGTTCGCGAAGAAGCGCAGCATGATGATCTGCCGCTCCCGGGGCGGGAGTTTGGCGAGCAGCGGCTTGAGCGACTCGCGGTACTCGACGCCCTCCAGCGCGCTGTCCTCGTACCCGAGCCGGTCCGCGAGGGACCCCTCGCCGCCCTCGTCCTCCGGGGAGGGCGAGTCGAGCGAGGAGGCGGTGTACGCGTTGCCGACGGCGAGGCCGTCGACGACCTCCTCCTCGGACACGCCGAGCACGGCCGCCAGCTCCGGGACGGTCGGGGACCGGTCCAGCTTCTGCGCCAGTTCGTCGCTCGCCTTGGTCAGCGCGAGGCGCAGTTCCTGGAGCCGGCGCGGGACCCGGACGGACCAGGAGGTGTCCCGAAAGAATCGTTTGATCTCGCCCACGACGGTCGGCATCGCGAACGTCGGGAACTCCACGCCGCGCTCGCAGTCGAACCGGTCGATCGCCTTGATCAGGCCGATGGTGCCGACCTGGACGATGTCCTCCATCGGCTCGTTGCGGCTGCGGAACCGGGCCGCCGCGTAGCGCACCAGCGGCAGGTTCAGCTCGATCAGGGTGTCGCGTACGTACGCCCGTTCGGGGCTGTCCGCGTCCAGGGCGGCGAGTCGCTGGAAGAGCGTGCGGGAGAGGGTGCGGGTGTCGATGGCTTCCGAGCGGTCGGCCACTGCCGGCAGCTCACGCTTGTCGAGCGTGAGCACCTTGGAGCTGCCCTGTTCTACGGACATGCCACCCCCTTGAGGTCGCGGACGGTCGCGTCTCTGCGCCCGTCGGAGGAACGCAGCCTCCACCTGAATACCGGAGGCGGGGCTGCGGCAAACGCGGTTCCAGCAGAATGTCACATGTCGGCAACACGCTGTAGCGCCATGTCGACAAGTATCTCCAGCGACAGAGGGGCGACCGAGCGGAATGAGCCGATTCTGTAGGGAAACGCGGTGACGGCTCCACCCGTTCCGGTTAAGCCTCGATCCTGTTTGCGGATCTCAGACGGGCGAAGCTCCGGGCGAGCAGCCGTGACACGTGCATCTGCGAGACGCCCAGCTCCGCGCTGATCTGCGACTGCGTCAGGTTGTTGTAGTAGCGCAGCAGGAGGATCCGCTGCTCCCGCTCGGGCAGCTGGACCAGCAGGTGGCGCACGAGATCGCGGTGCTCGACGCCGGCCAGCTCCGGGTCCTCGTAGCCGAGCCGGTCGAGCAGGCCGGGCATGCCGTCGCCCTCCTGGGCGGCTTCCAGGGAGGTCGCGTGGTAGCTGCGCCCGGCCTCGATGCAGGACAGCACCTCGTCCTCGCCGATGCGCAGCCGCTCGGCGATCTCGGCGGTGGTCGGGGTGCGGCCGTGGAGGGTGGTGAGGTCCTCGGTGGCGGCGTTGACCTGCACCCACAGCTCGTGGAGGCGGCGCGGGACGTGGACGGTCCGGACGTTGTCGCGAAAGTACCGTTTGATCTCGCCGACGACGGTCGGCATGGCGAAGGTGGGGAACTGCACCCCGCGCTCGGGGTCGAACCGGTCGATCGCGTTGATCAGGCCGATGGTGCCGACCTGGACGACGTCCTCCATCGGTTCGTTGCGGCTGCGGAAGCGGGCGGCCGCGTACCGGACGAGCGGGAGGTTCGCCTCGATCAGCGCCCCGCGCACCCGGTGGTGCTCGCTGGTGCCCGGCTCCAGGCCCTTCAACTGGCCGAAGAGCACCTGCGTCAGGGCCCTGGTGTCGGCGCCCCGGCCCTGGGGCCGCGCGGGAGGCTGCGGCGGCTCGTCCGGCACCTCGCTCGCGTCCTGGAGGGGCTCCGAGGGGGCCTCGGACGCCTCCTGCGGCCCGGACTCGGGGCACGGCTCGTGCGGCCCGGACCCGGTACGCGCCCCGGTACGCGGCTCGGCCGTCCGGGGCTCCGACGCCCGCGGCTCGGCCGTCCGGGGCTCGCCCGTCCGGGGCTCCGACGCCCGCGGCTCCGCTGCCCGGGGTTCGCTCGTACGCGGCTCCGACGTACGCGGCTCCTGGCGGCGCGGCTCGTGCGGGCGGAGCTCTTGCTGGGGAGGCACCTGAGGCGCAGTACTGGCCGGCACGGTCACGCCACCCCTTCGGTCAACTCATCGGTCAAAAGCGGTCATAGCATCACAAGAGATGTGCACTATGTGCAAGCACCGTATATAGCCGTGTTGAGGGCAAGTTGGGCATTTAGGGTTATTCTTTTTACCGGCTCCACGGGCCGTGAACGCGAAAGATCCCCCACCCGTCGGAGTGAGGGACCTGGAAGTCCGGAAATCGCTTCGGCGTACGGTTTCAGTTCACCAGTTCGGTGATGAACTCACCGATGCCGGAGGCCGCGTCCGATATGCCCTGGAAGCCTATTCCCACCATCTCCGCCGCCCGCTTGGGCTGAGTGATGATCACGAAGAGGACGAACACGGTGAGGACGCCCGTGATGAGCTTCTTGGTGTCCATGAACGGTGTCGGCCTCCCCAACCGGCGCTGCAAAGTCGGGTGAGTCTAACCGGTCAGGTTTGGTCACTCACCTGACCTTTAAGGACCAATGGCCCGCCGGTTGGGGCCCTTTGCCGCTGAGCGTCGGGTCGGGGGAGCAGCAGGATGGAACGCGAGCCCACCGGTTCTGGCAGGAAACCGGTGGGTGAGGGACCGGGCCTCACTGCGGGGTCCGGGCCGCGGGCTTCCCCCTGATCGCGGCCCGGGCTGGCGGGTCCCGTCCTCACCGGGGGAAGTGGCTCGTCCCCCCGATGGCCACTTCCCCCGTCCCCACCGTCGAAGGTCCCGGCTCCGGCCGGGGCCTTTTTCGCGTCGGGGGCGGGGAAGGGGGCGGGGTAGCGGAAGGGGGAGGGGCGTCCGGTGTGGCGGCGGCGTTACTGGATGGCGCCCAGGAGGCCCAGGACCGGCTCGACGGGCGCGATGACCGGGGTCAGGTGGTCGGGCAGGGCGGCCAGCTGGTTGAGCTGGTTGGCCCCGTCGCTCAGCTTCGCGCCGATCTCGGGTACGGAGGGCTGAGCGCCGGAGGGCATGCCCGGGGCGGCGGCCGGGAGGTCCGGGAGGGCCAGGGGGGTCACGCCGACGGGCGCGGCGGAGGCGGCAGGTGCGGCGAGGCCCGCGGCGGCCCCCGCGAGGGCGAAGGCGGCGAGCATGCGCTGGGTCTTGGTCATGCCGTGTCAACGGCCGAGCGGACGGCCGGTCACGGCGGGGACGCACGAGAGCCCCGGTTCGTACGAACCGGGGCTCTCAAGAGCGGTAGTGGAGGGATTTGAACCCCCGATGGGTTGCCCCATACTCGCTTTCGAGGCGAGCTCCTTCGGCCACTCGGACACACTACCGAGAGAGATCCTAGCCCACGGTGGGGAGTGGTTTGCAAATCAGCGCCACGTGGCGCTGCTCACCGCTCCCGGAAGAAGTCCGTGAGCTGCCGCGCGCACTCCTCCTCCAGCACCCCGCGGATCACCTCCGGACGGTGGTTGAGCCTGCGGTCGCGCACGAGGTCCCAGAGCGACCCGGCCGCGCCCGCCTTCTCGTCCCCCGCCCCGTAGACGACCCGCGCCACGCGGGACTGCACGAGCGCGCCCGCGCACATCACGCACGGCTCCAGGGTCACGACCAGTGTGCATCCCGTCAGCCGCCACTCGCCGAGCCGGGCGGCCGCCCGGCGCAGCGCGAGTACCTCGGCGTGTGCCGTGGGATCCGCGACGGCCTCCCGTTCGTTGTGCCCGGTGGCGAGGAGTTCCCCGCCGGGACCGAGCACGACGGCACCGACCGGCACGTCGCCGGCCGGTACCGCCAGGGCGGCCTCCTTCAGCGCCAGGCGCATGGAGTCCCGCCAGGGGTCCCGTACGGGATCGGGGTCGTACGGGGTGTGGTGCTCGGAGATCACTAGCGGACGGCCTCCAGTACCTCGGTGGCGCCGAGCGCGTCGGCGATCTCCGTGAGGGCGTCTCCGTCGAGGGTCAGCAGTTCCTTGTGGCCCACCCCGAGGTCGTCCAGCAGGCGGGGGTCGCCGAGGGGGCCGGCGGGCAGGGGCTCGGAGCCGGAGCGCGGCTCGTCGTCCTCGTCGTCGGTCTCGTCCGTGTAGGCGGCGACCGGTTCACCGTCGCCGTCCTCGGTGCCGTCCAGGTCCAGTGCGTCGAGGTCGTCGTCCTCCTCGTCGCTGCCCAGCAGCTCCTTCGTCAGCATCGATCCGTAGGAGCTGCGGTCGGCCACGGAGGCGTTCGAGACGAAGTACCGAGGGTCCTCCTCTCCGTCCACGCGGATGACGCCGAACCAGGCGTCCTCCTGCTCGATGAGGGCGACCACCGTGTCGTCGTCGACAGCGGCGGACCGTGCGAGATCGATCAGATCACTGAGGGACTCGACGTCGTCGAGTTCCATGTCGCTCGCTTCCCACCCGTCTTCGGTGCGCGCGAGCAGTGCGGCGAAGTACACCGTGACTCTCCCACTGGTCATAGGCGTGCCGGTTGGAGGTCCCCCCGGCCGGAAGGTGGGGTGTGCACGGCCGTGACGCCGCCGTCCGCACCCCGCCCAATCGGCATCGTGGCAGAAACAGCGGCGTTGCGAGAGGTCTTCCGCACGGCGGCCGTGTCGCGGCGCCGGTCGTACGCCGGGTCGCGGGGGCGGTTCCGGGAGGGGGGCGGGCGCCGCCGGCGCGAGCCGCGACGCGCCCGGGCGCACCCCCGCTCACCAGCGGAAGGTCCGCATCCGCATCTGCTGCCGCATCCGGGCCGCGCGGGCGCGCCGAGGCTGGACCCGGTCGCGCAGCTCTCTGGCCTCGTTCAGATCGCGCAGGAACTGCGCGCGTCGCGCCCTGCGCTGCGCCGCCGTCTCCGGCGCCTCGTACGCCTCTCTCCCGTCGGTGTCGTTGGGCTGCGTCTCCGGCATCGGCACCACCCCAGGCTGGTCCGGTCGTCCTCCTCCGCCGTCGCGAAGCAGACCCCCCGGATGCCCACCTTCCCCCGGCCGGCTCGTTTGATGCCACCTCCGCGCAGATCACCCCAGGTCAGGGGTCGGGCCGCGGGACCGGGGGCGGGGAGGCGGCCGTCAGGGCCCGCCGTCCTCCTCCGCGAGGGTCGGTACGACGGCCACGGGGCCGTGCGCGTGCTGGAGCACCGCGTGCGCCACCGACCCGATCAGCAGCGACCGTACGCGCGGGTGGTGGCGGCCCACCACGACCAGCGCGGCCGACCGGGACGCCTCCACCAGCCGCCCCGCCGCGTTCCCGGGCTCGGTGGCCTGCTCGACGGGGACGTCCGGGTACCTGGCCCGCATCGGCTCCAGCCGCCGCGTCTGGGCCCGCAGGGTCTCCCGTTCGGCCGGCACCGTGTCCCCCGCGTCGGCGAGCGCCTCGGGCGGGACCACCGCGAAGGGCGCGCCGAGCAGGTTGGTCGGGCCGGGCGGGACGGCGTACGCGGAGACCACCTGGACGGTGGTCGCCCGTGCGGCGGCTTCCGCGAAGGCGAAGGCCAGTACCGATTCCGGGGTCTCGGTGACGTGGAGCCCGAGCACCACCTTGCCGGCGGAGGCCTCCGCCGCCTCCCCGGCGGCGCCGGACGCCGCGTCGCGGCCGGCGTGCGGGACCACCACCACCGGGCAGGACGCGCTGGTGGCCACGGCCCTGCTGTTCGAGCCGAGCAGCAGGGCGGCGAACCCGCCGCGCCCCCGGGAGCCCATCACCAGCATCCGGGGCGAGTCCTCGGCGCTGATCACCCGCAGGGCCGCCGGCACCGAGCCCTCCAGCGACTCGTAGCGGACCTCCCGGGGCAGTTCGGGGGAGGCCTCCAGGACGGCGCGCACGCGGTCGGTCACCGGGTCGGCGTGCTCCTCGGGCTGGTTCGGGTCGTGCAGGGCCGAGCGGCGGCCGGCGTACAGCTGGGTGACGTCGGGCAGTACGTGGGCGACCAGCAGCCCGGTGCCGTGCCGCACCGCCGCCCCGCGGGCCCATTCCAGGGCGCGGAGGCTGTGCTCGGATCCGTCGACGGCCGCGATGACCGGTCCGTTGCTCACGACTCCAGGGTGCTGGGGGGCGCGGCGCCCCGCATCCCGGGGCCGGCGGCGGACGCGGAGCGGTGCGCACAGCGCGTAGCCTTTTGTCAGTGGGTCGCGAACAGGCGGCCGTTTTCGCAGGTGGCAGGGTCTCGCAGTTCGCGGATCGCAGATCGAAGCCGGCTGAGTCTTGGAGGATGTTGTGCGTTTGCAGGTCGTCGATCACCCCTTGGTGGCGCACAAACTCACCGCGCTGCGCGACAAGCGCACCGACTCCCCCACGTTCCGGCGGCTGGCCGACGAGCTGGTGACGCTCCTCGCGTACGAGGCCACCCGTGACGTGCGCACCGAGCCGTCCGACATCGAGACCCCGGTCGGTCCGACCACCGGAGTCAAGCTGTCGCACCCGCGTCCGCTGGTCGTCCCGATCCTGCGCGCCGGCCTCGGCATGCTGGACGGCATGGTGCGGCTGCTGCCGACCGCCGAGGTGGGCTTCCTGGGCATGGTCCGCAACGAGGAGACCCTCGAGGCCTCCACGTACGCGACGCGCATGCCCGAGGACCTCTCCGGCCGTCAGGTGTACGTCGTCGACCCGATGCTGGCCACCGGCGGCACGCTGGTCGCCGCGATCCAGGAACTCATCAAGCGCGGCGCCGACGACGTGACCGCCGTGGTGCTGCTGGCCGCGCCCGAGGGCGTCGAGATCATGGAGCGCGAGCTGGCGGGCACGCCGGTGACCGTGGTGACGGCCGCCGTGGACGAGCGGCTCAACGAGCACGGCTACATCGTTCCGGGCCTGGGCGACGCGGGCGACCGCATGTACGGCTCGGCCGAGTAGTCCTTCCCCCGGGCGGGATCAGCAGCGCGCGGAGGGCGCGGGCGCGGGGTTGGCCAGGACGGCCAGCGCCTTGTCCGCGTCCTCCTTCGTGCTGAGCTCCTTGAAGGCGTCGCCGAGGATCAGGTCGATGTCCGTGCCCTCACGGGCGTCGGTCTGGGTGGTGAGCCCGGTGAGCTGGGTGCCGAGGACGGAGTAGGCCGCCTTGTCGGTGCGCGGCGAGCCGAGCAGTATCCCGGTGCCCTGGACCTTCTTGTCGAAGTCGGCGGGGGCGTTGCCGACGTGGCCGACGGTGAAGCCGCGCTTCTTCAGCTCGTCGCCGACGGCCTTGGCCAGGCCCGAGCGCGGGGTCGCGTTGTACACGTTGACGGTGATCTGGCCGGGCTGCGGGAGGGTGACCGCGGGGGCCTTGGAGGCGGCGGGACCGGCGTCGGGCGCGGTGGCCGGCTTCACGGCGTTCGCGGGTTTGGCGGAGGCCGTCGGGCAGTCCCCGCGGCCCGCCGCCGTGGTGCGCTCGCCGCTGCCGTCGCCGCCGAACACGTCGATGAGCTGCAGCGCTCCGTAGCCGAGGAGGCCCAGGGCCAGGACGCATCCCAGCAGGGCGAAGACGATCTTCCGGCGCCGCCGGGGGCGGCTCATACGGGGGTAGGCAGCTCCCGTGACGCGGTACTTTCCGCCCATGCCGGGGGGAGTGAGCATGCTCATGAGCGGCAGCGTAGTGCCGTACCGGAATGATGCCTACTAAATGATGAGTTGATCGGGTGAGGGCGACCCGAAAGGCGCAATCAGTCCATCTCGAGGACGCGCGCGTGCAGGACCTGGCGCTGCTGGAGGGCCGCGCGCACGGCGCGGTGCAGCCCGTCCTCCAGGTAGAGGTCGCCCTGCCACTTCACGACGTGGGCGAAGAGGTCCCCGTAGAAGGTGGAGTCCTCGGCGAGCAGGGTCTCGAGGTCCAGCTGTCCCTTGGTGGTCACGAGCTGGTCGAGCCGGACCGGGCGCGGGGCGACGTCCGCCCACTGCCGGGTGGTTTCCCTGCCGTGGTCGGGGTACGGCCGCCCGCTTCCGATGCGCTTGAAGATCACACGGAAAGCCTACCGGGCCGGTGCCTCCGGGCGCAGCCTCGCCCGGTCGGTGCAAAAGTGGCAGACAAGGCTATTCCGGGAGGGATGCATGAGCCAGGGCACCGACTCGCCCGATCCGTCGGACGCGACCGGCCCGGCCGGGGAAGCCGGCGCGGCCGGACCGCCCCGCGCGTCCGGCGCGTCCGCTCCGGCCGCCGCCGGGGTCGCCGGGGACATCGCCGCCGACATCGCCGCCGGGTACGCCTTCACGGGCCCGGCGCTCGACCTGGGCGCCCTGCTCTGGGACGGGACGTGCCTGCCCGAGCGGCAGATCCGCATCCCGCTGGCGATGCTCAACCGGCACGGGCTCGTGGCGGGAGCCACCGGTACCGGCAAGACCAAGACCCTCCAGCTGATCGCCGAGCAGCTGTCCGCCCAGGGGGTGCCCGTCTTCCTGGCCGACATCAAGGGCGACGTCTCCGGCATCACCGCGCCGGGCGCGGCGGACGGGAGGACCGCGGCGCGGGCCGCGCAGGTCGGGCAGGAGTGGCAGGCGGCCGGATGCCCCGGCGAGTTCTACTCCCTGGGCGGGATCGGGCCCGGCATCCCGGTCCGTGCGACCGTGACGGCCTTCGGCCCGGTGCTGATGTCCAAGGTGCTCCAGCTGAACCGGACGCAGGAGCAGTCCCTCGGCCTGATCTTCCACTACGCCGACTCCAAGGGCCTGGAGCTGATCGACCTCAAGGACCTCCGGGCGGTGGTCGCCTTCCTCGTCTCCGACAAGGGCAAGTCCGAACTCAAGGGAATCGGCGGACTCTCCACGGTCACCGCCGGGGTGATCCTGCGCGCCCTGACCGCGTTCGAGCAGCAGGGCGCGACGGAATTCTTCGGCGAGCCCGAATTCGACACGAGCGAATTGCTCCGGACCGCCGCCGACGGGCGCGGAGTGGTCTCCGTACTGGAACTCCCGGCCGTTCAGGACAAACCACAGCTTTTCTCTACATTTCTTATGTGGCTGCTCGCCGACCTCTACGGCGGGCTGCCCGAAGTCGGCGACCTGGAGAAGCCCAGGCTGGTGTTCTTCTTCGACGAGGCGCACCTGCTCTTCAACGGGGCCTCCAAGGCGTTCCTGGAGTCCGTCACCCAGACCGTCCGGCTGATCCGCTCCAAGGGGATCGGCGTCTTCTTCGTCACCCAGACCCCCAAGGACGTCCCGGCGGACGTGCTGGCCCAGCTCGGCAACCGGGTCCAGCACGCCCTGCGCGCCTTCACCCCGGACGACGCCAAGGCGCTCAGGGCCACGGTGAAGACCTTCCCCCGCTCCCCGTACGACCTCGAGGAGACGCTCACCGGGCTCGGCACCGGCGAGGCCGTCGTCACGGTGCTCAGCGAGACGGGCGCCCCGACCCCGGTGGCGGCCACCCGGCTGCGCGCACCGCAGTCGCTGATGGGGCCGGTCGGCGCCGACGCCCTGGAACGGGCCGTCACCTCGTCCCCCCTGTACGCGCGTTACGCCGAGCCGGTCGACCGCGAGTCCGCGTACGAGAAGATCACCGCCGAACAGGCCGCCGCGGAGGCCGAGGCGGAGGCGGCCGCGGCGGCCGAGGAGTCCCGCAAGCGCGCGGCGGAAGCGGGGAAGGCGGGCGGGGCCGCACGCGGCGCGCCGGAAGCGGAACCCTCGCTGGTCCAACAGGTCGTGGGAAGCGGACTGTTCCGCTCCCTGGCGCGGTCGATCGGGACACAGCTGGGACGGGAGATCTCGCGGTCGGTCTTCGGGACGGCACGGCGGCGCCGCTGAACCCGCGTCACCCCGCCGCTCCTCCAGACGGAGTCGAGCGAACCGGCTGTCGGCCCCGCGTCGGGCGCTGACAGACTCGGGGGATGCGGACCGAACTCACCGACACCACGTCCAGCAAGATCGGCCGGGCGCTCCTCGACGCCCGCCGCGCCGTGGGCAGCCCCACCATGGGGCTGGTGCTGACCCTCGTCATCGTCACGGACGAGGAGAACGCCTACGACGCGCTGCGCGCGGCCTCCGAGGCCTCGCGCGAGCACCCCTGCCGGATCATCGCGGTGATCAAGCGGACCTCCCGCGGCCCGGAACGCCGCCGCCGGACCCGCCTCGACGCCGAGCTGCGCGTGGGATCGGACGCCGGGTCCGGGGAGATCGTGCTGCTGCGCCTGCACGGCGACCTCACCACCCAGGCCGGCTCGGTGGTGCTCCCGCTGCTGGCCCCGGACGCGCCGGTGGTGGCGTGGTGGCCGGCCGGCGCCCCCGCCGATCCCGCCCGCGACGAGCTGGGCGTCCTGGCGCAGCGCCGGATCACCGACTCCCAGGCGGCACCCGACCCGGTCGGCGCGCTGGACGCGCGCGCGGCCTCGTACGCCCCCGGCGACACCGACCTGGCCTGGACCCGGCTCACGCCCTGGCGCTCCCTGCTGGCCTGCGCGTTCGACCAGAGGCCGCTGCCGGTGACCGCCGCGACGGTGGAGAGCGAGGCCGACAACGCGAGCGCCGAGCTGCTGGCGCGCTGGCTGGAGGACCGCCTGGGCGTGCCGGTGACGCGGGTGGTGACGGACGGGCCGCTCATCACCCGGGTCCGGCTGGAGACCTCCGCCGGGGAGGTGGTCGTGGACCGCCCCACCGGTTCGCTGGCCACCCTGGTCCTGCCCGGCTGGCCCGACCGCAAGGTCGCGCTCAAGATCCGCAGCACCGCCGAGCTGATCGCGGAGGAGCTGCGGCGGCTCGACGCCGACGAGGTCTACGCCTCGGTGCTGCGCGCCCGCCCGGCCCGGGTGGCGCACCCCGCGTAGGGGCCGGCGTACGCGGGCGGGCTGCCGTCGGGTTCGTCCCGGGCGCAGGGGGCCCCGGGGTCCGGGTGCCGGGGGCCGTCCCCGCCCGGCGGCCCGCCCGTCCCGCGCGTCAGGACGGGGAGCGCTTGGCGGCCTTCTGGGCCTGCTTGTACTCGCGGACCTTCGCCAGCGACTCCGGGCCCGTGATGTCGGCCGCCGAGCGGTGGACCCCCGCCGGTCCGTACCCGCCGGCGGCCTCGCGCCAGCCCTCCGGGCGCACCCCGAACCGCTTGCCCAGCAGGGCCAGGAAGATCTGCGCCTTCTGCTCCCCGAAGCCCGGCAGCGCCTTCAGCCGGGCCAGCAGTTCGGCGCCCGTGGCGGCGTCCGCCCAGACGGCGGACGCGTCGCCGCCGTAGTGCTCCACCAGGTACGCGCACAGCTGCTGGATCCGCTTCGCCATCGACCCCGGATAGCGGTGCACGGCGGGCTTCCGCGACAGCAGCGCGGCGAAGTCCTCGGGGTCGTGGGCGGCGATGGCGTGCGCGTCGAGGTCGTCGGTGCCGAGCCGTTGGGCGATGGTCCACGGCCCCGAGAACGCCCACTCCATCGGCACCTGCTGGTCGAGGAGCATGCCGGTCAGCGCGGCCAGCGGGCTGCGCGCGAGCAGGGCGTCGGCCTCGGGCTGCTGCGCGAGCCGGATGGTGATGTCGTCCATGCCCCCAGCCTCCTCCCGGGACGGCCCGGCGGCACGGGCGGCACGCGGTCGCCGCGCGATTGTCAGACCCCCCGCCTAGCGTGGGATCGGCAGGGCAAGCATGTGTACCGGACGACGGACGACACAGGAGTCGATCGACCATGGCTGAGTTCCCGGAAGGCGCCCCGTGCTGGGTGGACGCGATGTTCACCGACGTGGAGGCCGCCAAGGAGTTCTACGGCGACGTGCTCGGCTGGACTTTCGGTGAGGCCAGCAGCGAGTACGGCGCTTACACGCAGGCGTATTCCGACGGCAAGGCGGTCGCGGCCGTGGTGCCGCCGATGCCCGGTGGCGACGCGCCCTCGCAGTGGTGCCTGTACTTCGCCTCGCGGGACGCCGCCGCGACCGCCGAGAAGATCAAGGCGGCGGGCGGGACGCTGATGATGGAGACGATGCAGGTCGGCACCTTCGGCACGATGGCGATCGCCCGCGAGCCGAGCGGGGCGGTCTTCGGCGTCTGGCAGCCGGGCGAGCACAAGGGCTTCGAGAAGCTCGGCGAGCCCGGTTCGTACGCCTGGGCGGAGGTCTTCACCCGGGATCCCGACGCGGCGGACGCGTTCCTGTCGAAGGTGTTCCCGTACGAGTCCCGGCAGATGGAGGCCGGTGACGACCCGGAGGCGGCCGGAATGGACTTCAAGGTCTTCAGCATCGGCGGCCCGCACAACCCGGTGCTGGGCCGCATGAGGATGGGGGAGGACTTCCCGCCGGAGATCCCGTCGTACGTGCAGGTGTACTTCGCGGTGCCGAACTGCGACGAGGCGGTCGAGAAGACCAGGAAGCACGGCGGGCAGCTGCACTTCGGGCCGATGGACAGCCCCTTCGGCCGCTTCGCGGCGCTCACCGACCCGCAGGGCGCGGCGTTCGCGGTGATCGACCTGTCGACGACGGTCGGGGAGATGCCGGAGTTCGGCTGACCCGGCACGGCCGTACGGCTCCGGCCGTCGGTTCAGTCCCAGCGGGTGGGGCTCCGCTCCGCCGTCGTGCCGGGCGCGGTCCGGTCGGTACAGGGGCCGCAGGTGCCGGGGGTGGGGCTGCGGAAGGCCCGGTCGCAGGTGTCGCAGCTCTGGAAGGGGTCGGGCGGGACGTAGGCGGCCTGGCGGAACAGGGGCGCCAGGGACGGGGGTTCCTGGACGGAGAGGCGGTGGGCGATCAGTCCGGCCGGGTTGTGGACCGCATCGGGGATGTTCGCCGTCAGTACGGCGATCACCGCCTCCTTGCTCGCCCCGCGTTCCGTCCAGACTTCGACCTTCCCGGAGAGCGTCTCGATGTCCCGTCGGCCGAGCAGCAGGCGGTGGTCGACGCGGCGCAGCTCGGCGAGCAGGGCCATGGCGGCCCGGCGGGCGGGGGAGGGCTCGTCGGCCACGGGCAGACCGGCGGCCGGGACCTGGGGGGCGGGGTCGGCGCCGGGCTGCGGCTTCGGCTCCGGGAGCGGCTTCGGCTCCGGGAGCGGCTTGGGCTCCGGTTCCGGTTCCGCGAGGGGCTCGGGCTCCGGCTGTGGCTCGGGCTGCGGTTCCGGCTCGGGCTCCGGCTGCGGTGCGGGCTCCGGCTCGGGTGCGCTCGGCGGCTCGGTGGGGGCCATGGCGGCGGCCCTGGGGTGGTTGTAGGACACCGTCCGGGTGACGAACCGGCCGTCCGGCAGCTGCTCCCGCACCCGCTTCAGGTACCCGTGCGCCTCCAGCTCTCGCAGCGCTGCCGCGATCCGGGTCTCCCCCTCCGGCACCCGCTTGACCAGCTCTTTGATGCTGATGGGCGTTCCGGGAGGCAGCGACTGGATGTACCCGGCGAGGCCCCGGGCGGTCAGCGAGAGGGTCGGGTGCTGGAGCAGGTGGTTCCCGATGACGGTGTACCGGGACGTGTGACGGACGTTGGAGTGATGAACGCCGTACGCCGCGCGCATGCGCACGCTAGTGTGCTTGAGAGCCATCGGGAAGCCGTTTACTTCCTACTTGGTCAGGCCCTCGTCCGGGATTGCCGTCCCGGCGGGGGCCGCTTCATGTCTGGGGTGGTCGGGGCGAGCATATGCCCCGCAACCAGTCCCAAATCCAGCCGAGTTGGACTTGTTCACCCGTGTGAGTGAGGCGGCCCCGGCGGGGAGGGCTGGGTGGGTTGGGCAAGGTGCTTTCCCTCGTTACTGCGTAGCAAAAGAAACGTACGGCCCCACCGACCCCCGGAAAACCGCGAGTCGGTGCCCGGGCCGGAAGCCCGTCCACCGCGCGGCGCCCGGTGTACGTCCTGAGGGTGAGGGGCGGGTCCCTGTCGCGGGGCGGACCGGCCCCGGGCTCGGGGGAGGGTGGGGCCCCTCGTTCACTCGATGTAGAGGCTCAGGCCGTGCCCGATCGCGATCCGGCCCGGGGGGACCGCGTGCACCACCCGGCCGTCGCAGTGCGGGCCGTCCCACACCCAGGCCACCCCGTCGGTGAGGTTGGCGACCTCCGAGGGGGCGAAGTCCCCCAGCGGGAAGCAGCCGCCCGGGTCGTCGTACCGGACGCCGTCGACGTACAGGACCCCCTGAGCCGCCGCCTGTGCCGTGCCCGGAGCCGCCAGCGCCAGCACCGCGGCCGCCGCGCACGCCCCCAGCAGCCTCGCCGTCCTTCGCATCGTCATGGCCCGCCTCTTCCTCTCACTCGACCAGCTGTCATGACTGACGGTAAGGAGCGGTTACGTTGCGTCATACGGCGTGCGGTGGTGAATCGGGGGCGCGTGGGAGCCCGGCTCAGCGGCCGGTGAAGGCGGCGGCGTTCTCGCGGGCCCACTGTCCGAAGGTGCGGGCGGGGCGCCCGAGGAGGGTCGCGGTGGTGTCGGCGATGGGCGCGGGGCCGTGGTTGGCGGCCTCCCACAGGTCGAGCAGTGAGGAGACCATCGGTGCGGGCATGTGGGCCGCCATCCGCTGCTCGGCCTCGGCGCGGGTGATCCGTTCGACGGTGATCTCGCGGCCGATGGCCTCGGCGAGGATCGCCAGCTGGCGGCGGAAGGTCAGCGACTCGCCGCCGGTCAGGGTGAGCCGGCGGCCGGTGAGGGAGTCGCCCGTGAGGGCCTCGACGGCGATGTCGGCGATGTCCTCGGGGTGGATGGGCGCGATGTGGGCGTCCGGGTAGGCGAGTTGGACCGGCAGCGACCGGCCGATGGAGTACGCCCAGCCGAAGGAGTTGCTGGCGAAGGCGTCCGGGCGCAGGAAGGTGCAGGTCAGGGTGGAGGCGGTGAGGGCGCGCTCGACCGTGAGGCTGTGGCCGGCGAGCGGGTCGTTCTCGGCGCCCGGGCCGAGTACCGAGGACGAGGACAGCAGGACGACGTGTTCGACGCCCGCGTCCTCGGCGGCCGCGACCAGCTCCTGGATGCCGGCGGGCTCGGGGTAGAGGAAGACCTGCCGCACGCCGTCCAGTGCGGCGGCGAAGGTCCCGGGCCGGTCGAGGGCCAGTTTGTAGGTCCCGACTCCGGCCGGGACGGTCAGTTCGGCGGGACAGGCGCTGGCCGCGCGGACGGTGAGGCCGGCGGAGTGCAGACGGCCGAGGACGGCCCGGCCGACCTTGCCGCGGGCGCCGGTGATGAGGGTGGTCATGGAGTGCTCCGGTTCGTCGGCCGCCGGTCGTGAGGGGGCGGCCCGCTCCGACGGAATTCCTTGTCTCTCGACATATGCATGCTGGCATGCACACGTTTTCAGGTCAACACATGTTTGCGGTACGGCACGAAGGTAGGATGGGCGGCATGACGAAGCGGGGGCCCGGCACGGGCGACGACGAGCTGCTGGACGCCGTCGGTCCGGCGTTCGGGAAACTGCGGCGCTCCTCACTCCTGGAGGTTGAGAACCCGATCTCCCAGAAGGACCTGAGCCGGACCCTGGTCCTCAACGTGGTCCTGGAGATCGCGCAGGACGGCGCCCGAGAGGCCACCGTCGGCGCCGTGGCCGCTCACCTGGGGACCGACCCCTCGGTGGCCAGCCGGATGGTCTCCGACTGCATCACCGCCGGCTACCTGGTCCGCGCCGCCTCCCAGCAGGACGGCCGCCGTACGGTCCTCCACCTCAGCCCCGAGGGGCACGACCTGATGACCCGCTTCCGCCGCCACCAGCGCTCGGCCTTCGAGTACGTCACCGCCGACTGGAGCGAGCGCGAACGGCTGGACTTCGCCCGCCTGATGCTGAAGTACGTCGCCTCCCAGGAGGCCCTGCGCCGGCGCGAGCGCTGAGCCACGGGAGCGCCCGTACGGCCACGGGGACGCGGCCCGTGTCACGGGCCGCGTCCACCGGCGGGCGCCGGCCGCGCCGGCCGCTGTGCGGCCGTCGGCACCTTCCGCCCCGCTCCGCCGCCGGGCGGCCCCGCCGGCTACGGGCGGCCGGCCGGGCCGGGGTCCTTCACTTCGCGCCGACCGCGTACCGGTAGGAGAAGTGGACGATCTTCCAGACGGTCTCCAGCTCCTCCGCGGTCCGGGGCCCGTAGATCAGCGTCACCGGCTGCGCCGGGTGGTGCACGCCCCAGCCCGCGGCGATGACGTCGGCCTCGGCGTCCCGCGGCAGCGTCAGGTGCAGCGAGCCGTCGTGGTGGGGGTGGATGTGCGCCCACTCACGGCCGCGCTGGAAGGCCTCCACCGGGCCCGTCCCGATGCCTTCGGGGATGAAGAGCGAACGGGCGTGCGGCACAGAGACCAGGGTGGGGGCCATGTAGACGTACGGCAGCGCGCGCATCCGCCCCCACAGCTCCTCCTGCAGCATGATCGGGGAGATCTGGGAGCCCTGGCCGTGCGGAGCCGGTCCGAAGACCCTCGGCGCGGCACCTTCACGGGGAGTCAGGATGAGCATGGCGGTGTTCCTTTCCGGCCGGTGACCCGGCCGCAGCGTGAATGCCCGACGGAGCTGCGGTACGTCAGCCCGGACGTTTCAGACGGTCGCCTTGGCGGCGAGCTGGTCGAGGACCTGGAGGAGTCCGGTGACGACTTCGCCGTCGTCGCCGGGGTGGGTGTCGGCGAAGCGGGTGAGGGAGCGGGGGAGGGCGAGCCGCGCCTGTTCGAGCACGGTCGCGCCGGCGATACCGGCGGACTTGCGGGTCTCGTCCTGCGCCCAGACCCCTCCGTAACTGCCGAGGGCGGTACCGATGACGGCGACCGGCTTGCCGGTGATCGCGCCCGTACCGTACGGACGGGACAGCCAGTCGATCGCGTTCTTCAGCACGGCGGGGATGGTGCCGTTGTACTCGGGCGAGACGAACAGCAGCGCGTCCGCCCCCGACACCGCCTCCCGCAGGGCCGCCGCAGGGCCCGGGACGGCGCCCGCGACGTCGATGTCCTCGTTGTAGAAGGGGATCTCCGCCAGACCGCTGTGGATCTCTACGGAGACGTGCTCGGGCGCGTGCCTGACGGCCGCCTCGGCCAGCTGCCGGTTGTGCGAGCCGGCCCGGAGGCTGCCGACGAGGGCGAGGACACGCACGGTCATGTCGGACTCCTTGCTGAGAGACCTGAGGGGGAGGCCGCGGCGGGTACCGCGAAGCTGCTCCCGACAGTAGGCACGGGCGGCTACCGGCCGGATCAGTAAGGTTTCTGGCAGCGACTACGTAAGCCGGGGACCACGTAGTCGGCGGCCACGCGAGCCGGCGGCCACCCGAGCCGGCGGTCGGGTGGGCCGGCGGTCACGCGAGCCCGCCAGGAGCGGCGCGAGCGGCGAGGGGGGAAGCGGCACATGCTCTACGGACGGCGGACCGAGGAAGCGGCGCTGGACGCACTGCTCGACGCGGCGCGCGAGGGGCGCGGGGGCGCGCTCGTCCTGCGCGGAGAGGCCGGCATCGGCAAGTCCGCCCTGCTGGACCGCGTCGCGGCGGCGCCGGAGCACACGGTGCTGCGGGTGACCGGCTGCGAGGCGGAACGCGACCTCGTCGGCGCCGCCATGCTCCAACTGCTGTGGCCCCTGCAGGACGAGGTGGCACGGCTGTCCGGCCCGCAGGCGGAGGCGCTGCGGACCGTGCTGGGCGGGTCGGCCGTACCCGCGGACCGGTACACCACCGGACTCGCGCTGCTCACCCTGCTCGCTCACCTCGCCGAGTCCGGCCCGGTGCTCTGCGTGGTCGACGACGCCCAGTGGCTGGACCAGAGCAGCGCGGACGCCCTGCTGTTCGCGGCCCGCCGGCTCGACGCCGAGCCGGTGGCGCTCGTCTTCGCCGCGCGGGAGGAGGGGTTCGACGCGCGCGGTCTCCCGGAACTCTTCCTCCCCCGTCTCGACCGGCAGGCCGCCGCGCAGGTGCTCGACCGGTACCGGCTGCCCGCCCCGCGACGCGAGCAGGTCCTCGAGGACGCGGACGGGAACCCTCTCGCCCTCCTGGAGTTCGGCCGGAGCGACCGCACCTCCGGGCCCACCGCCGGCCGGCACGTCACCGACCGCGTGCTCGCCTCGTTCCGCGACACGATCGCCGAACTGCCCGCCGACGTCCGGCTGCTGCTGCTCACCGCCGCCGCCGACAGCAGCCGCGACCTGGCCTGCGTACTGGCCGCCGTCGACGCCCTGGGCGGCAACGGGCCGAAGGCGCTGGAAGCGGCGGAACGGTCGGGGCTGCTCCGCGTCGACGGCGTCCAGCCGGCCTTCCGGCACCCGCTGGTCCGCGCCGCCGCCTACCAGAGCGCCGCCTCCGTCCAGCGGGCCCGCGTCCACCGCGAGCTGGCCGGCCTCGCCGCCGACTCCGACGCCCGCGCCCGCCACCTGGCGCTCGCCGCCCTCGGTCCGGACGCCTCGGTCGCCGCGGAAGTCGCCCGGGCGGCGGACCGCGCCCGGGACCGGGCCGCCCCCGCCATCGCCTGCGACCTCTACCAGCGTGCCGCGGCCCTCACCACCTCCCTGCCGGACCGCGGCCGCCTGCTGCGCCGCGCGGCCGCCGCGGCGGTGGGCGCCGGGGACCTGCGCCTGGCCGGAGTCCTGGCCGAACAGGCCGGTCCGCTCGCCGGCACCGCAGCGGACCGGGCGGCCCTCGCCGAGGTCCGCGCCGCCGTGGAGTTCGAGCGCGGCGACCAGGCCGCGGCGGCGCGCATCCTCGTCGCCGGCGCCCCGGAGGCCGACCCCGGGCCGGCGGCGTCGATGCTGCGCACCGCGGCGACGTACGCGTGGTTCTCCGGCGACGCCGACTCCGTGCGCGCCTGCGCCGGGCTCCTCCCCGGCGACCACACCGTCCAGGGCATGGCCGGGCTCGTGGACGGCGACCACCGGGCCGGTCTCGCGGCCCTCGCCGCGGCCGTCGCCGAGGGCGGACCGGGCATGCGTCCCGTCTACGCCGCGGCCCTGCTCGGCGATGACGGCCGGACCGAGGAACTGGTCGTCGCCGAAGTGGCCCGCAGGCGCCGCGCCGGCCTGGTCGGCGGACTCCCCGAGGCCCTCCAGATGCTGGCCCGGCTCCAGGTGATCCAGGGCCGGCACCGCGACGCGGAGGCCTCGGTGGCCGAGGCCCGGGCCGTCGCCGAGGACTGCGGCATGCCGCAGCGCATCGGCCGCCTGGACGTGGCCCTCGCCCGGATCGCGGCGATCGAGGGAGATGCCGAGCGCTGCCGCCCGGTGGCCGGGGGGCCGGTCGACGGCGGCATCGCGGTCGCCTGCCTGCTCGGCCTGCTCGACCTGGGCCTGGGCCGCTACGAGGACGCCCTGGTCCGCCTGGAATCGGCGTGGACCCGCCCGGCCCACTACATGACGGCCCTGGTGGCCGCGACCGGCGACCTGGTCGAGGCCGCCGTACGACTCGGCGCCCCCGAACGCGCCCGGCTCCCGTGGCAGCGGCTGGTGTCCTGGGCGGAGGCCGGGGGCCAGCCCTGGGCCCGGGCCATCGCGCTGCGCTGCGAGGCGCAGCTGACGGGCCGGGAGGACGCGTACGCGGAGGCCGAAGCGCTCCACGCGAGGAGCGGACGCCCCTTCGAGGCCGCCCGCACCCTGCTGGTCCACGGCGAATGGCTGCGCCGCGCCCGCCGCCAGGCCGAGGCCCGGGCCCGCCTGCACGAAGCCCTCGAGGTCTTCGAGCGCCTCCAGGCCACCCCCTGGGCCGACCGCACCCGCGCCGAACTCCGCGCCGCCGGCGAGTCGGCCGCCCCGGCCGTCCCCACGGCCCGCGCCCTCGCCGACCGCCTCACCCCGCAGGAACTCCAGGTGGTCCGCCTGGCGGCGGAGGGCCGCAGCAGCCGCGAGGTGGCCGCCCTCCTCTTCCTGAGCCCGCGCACGGTGGAACACCACCTCTACAAGGCCTACCCCAAACTGGGCATCCGCTCCCGCACGGAACTGGCCCGCCTGGACCTGGACTGACGGCCTTCACGATCACCTACGTCAGGGACCGCCCTGGCTCGTCCGCCGCAACTTCCCACTGGGCAGCGGCAGGCCGAAGGCTGTCCCGTAACCGGACGCCACCCTCATGCCGACCCTGACCGGAGGTGTCCGTGGCCGGTGACAGGACCGAGGGGTGCTGATCAAGGGATACGACGCCGGCCCGTTGGTGCCGGGCGGTGCCACCACCTGCGCTGTGGTGAAGGCGGCGACAATCCAACGACCCGTACTGCCGCGGCGTACAGGGCCATGAGGTTCAGCGAGTACCAGGTGCGCGATCACCGCCTGGGCGGTCGGCGGCCGCACGCCAGCGATGGCGACTCGGTGAATGGACCCCGTCGAAGCCCGGATTCCGGTCGCTTTGGGCCCTCTCCAGAGCCACCCGGCCTAGGGTGGTCTTCAGGCATGGACCCGTGGGTCACAGCGTGGAGGAGCCGATCATGAGCACTGCCCCGAATCTGCCGCTGCCGCCGCGCAGACCCGAGGAGCCTCATCCGCTACGGACGATCCGGGAGATCCGGGAGCACCTGCCCGAGCACCAGCTTGGGCATTTCGATGCCGAACTGGCCGACACCGATATCGATGCCTTGCCCGACATGCTTCACCGCTGGGCGACCCTGGGCAACGACGGGTTCGTTGAGCGGCTCACGGCGGCCCCGTTCGAGGGTCTGGAGTTCGGGCAGCGCTCCTACGACGATGCGGCGGGCGGCGAGTGATCTACCTGCTCGACACCAACGTCGTCGCCGAGATCACCACCCGGACCAAGCCTGTCCCGGCCGTCGTCGCCTGGGCTCGTTCTGTTCCAGCTCCTGCCCTTTATCTGAGCGTCATCACGATCGCGGAGATCGAGGCGGGCATCCAGGGGACGCCGGATCTGGTGCGGCGTTCCGCCTTCGAGCGGGCCCTCGTCGACATCCGTGATCAGTACCGAGACCGGATCGCCACGGTCGGAGAGCGGGAAGCACTCGCTTACCTCGCTCTTCACCGGAGGCTCAAAAGTAGCGGGACCGGCATCGATCCACCCGACGCACTGATCGCCGCCACCGCGCTGGCGAACGGCTGGACGTTGGTGAGCCGCAACGTCAAGCATCTGGCGAGATCGGGAGCACTCCTACTGAATCCCTGGGAGTACGAGGGGTGAGCCATCGAGGCCTTCGCCAGCGAGAAGGTCACGTGCCGGGCATCAGCTCCGAGCGCCGGCCCACCCGGCCCTCCGCACACCGTTCGCCGATCTCGGCCAACGTGGCACCCAGTCGGGCAGCGCGGCTTCCGGGCCTGCCTCGATCCACGGCGACTCTGCTCGGAGCGCACCCGTGACCTGTGCCGCCTACGTACGTGCTGCTGCCTGTCGGACAGAACGCCGGAGGGATGGTTCCTGCGTATCGGTGGCCACGTCACGGACGACGACCCCAGAGAACTTGATCTGGCTCACCGAGCCGTCGTACGGGCCAGGCTCAAGGAATCCCCTCCACTGGTCTGGACGGACCGATGGCGCCGGAATCGAAACGTCGTCGTCGCGTCTCACCCGAACGATCTTCGGGAGGCAGACGTGAAGGCTGGGTGGCAGCGGCAGCCACCGAACGACGAAGGGTCCGACCGCTGAGCGGTCGGACCCTTCGTTGCCCTGGCGGGCGAGTGCGGAGGATACGAGATTCGAACTCGTGAGGGGTTGCCCCCAACACGCTTTCCAAGCGTGCGCCCTAGGCCTCTAGGCGAATCCTCCGCCGCAAACAATACAAGACGTTGAGGGGTGCTCGCGAACACGATCCGGATCAGTGGTCCGCATCCGGATCGGCGGGGGGACCGGCTCGATTCCGGGGGGTCGTATCCGCTAGGGTGGGGGGCAGCCCCTCACGTGGCGCTATCTCACCCAACTCCCCCAGGGCCGGAAGGCAGCAAGGGTAAGTGGGCTCTGGCGGGTGCGTGGGGGGCGCTTTGCGTTCCGGGGCGGGGGCCGGGGGGCGTCGGCGGGCCGCTGTTGTCGGTGGGCCCGGATAACCTCGTAGACGTGTCGTCCCTCGCGCTGTACCGCCGCTATCGCCCCGAGTCGTTCTCCGAGGTCATCGGGCAGGAGCATGTCACTGCCCCGCTGATGCAGGCCCTGCGGAACAACCGGGTCAACCACGCGTACCTGTTCAGCGGCCCGCGCGGCTGCGGGAAGACGACCAGCGCCCGCATCCTCGCCCGGTGCCTGAACTGCGAGCAGGGTCCGACGCCCGATCCCTGCGGGGAGTGCCAGTCCTGCCGTGACCTGGCCCGCAACGGGCCGGGGTCCATCGACGTGATCGAGATCGACGCCGCCTCGCACGGTGGTGTGGACGACGCCCGTGACCTGCGCGAGAAGGCCTTCTTCGGGCCCGCGTCGAGCCGGTACAAGATCTACATCATCGACGAGGCCCACATGGTCACCTCGGCGGGCTTCAACGCCCTGCTGAAGGTGGTCGAGGAGCCGCCGGAGCACCTCAAGTTCATCTTCGCGACCACCGAGCCCGAGAAGGTCATCGGGACGATCCGGTCCAGGACGCACCACTACCCCTTCCGGCTCGTGCCGCCGGGGACGCTGCGCGAGTACCTCGGCGAGGTCTGCGGGCGCGAGGGGGCGCGGGTCGAGGACGGGGTGCTGCCGCTCGTCGTGCGCGCCGGGGCCGGGTCGGTGCGTGACTCCATGTCCGTGATGGACCAGCTCCTCGCCGGTGCCGGCGAGGAGGGTGTGACGTACGCCATGGCCACCTCGCTGCTCGGGTACACGGAGGGCTCGCTGCTCGATTCCGTCGTGGACGCCTTCGCCGCCGGGGACGGGGCCGCCGCGTTCGAGGTCGTGGACCGGGTGGTGGAGGGCGGGAACGACCCGCGCCGGTTCGTCGCCGACCTGCTGGAGCGGCTGCGCGACCTGGTGATCCTGGCCGCCGTGCCCGACGCCGGGGAGAAGGGGCTGATCGACGCCCCCGCCGATGTCGTGGAGCGGATGCAGGCCCAGGCGTCGGTGTTCGGGGCCGCCGAGCTGAGCCGTGCCGCCGACCTCGTCAACGCCGGGCTCACCGAGATGCGGGGGGCCACCTCGCCCCGGCTGCAGCTGGAGCTGATCTGCGCCCGGGTGCTGCTGCCCGCCGCCTTCGACGACGAACGCTCGTTCCAGGCGCGGCTCGACCGGCTGGAGCGCAGCCGGCCCCCCGCCGCCTTCGCCGCCCCGCCCGTGGCCGCCGTCGCGCCCGCCGCGGCGCCCGCCCTGGGGTACGTGCCCGGGCCCGAGGCACACGCCATGGCCCCGGCCGGGCCCGCCGGCGGGGTCGCCGCCGCGCGTGCCGCCGTACGGGGTCCCGTGCCGGATGCCGCGGCGGAGGCCGCGCCCGTCCAGGCCCCCGCCCCGGCCCCGGCCGCCACCCACGCCCCGGCCGCCGCGCAGCCCCCCGCCGCCGCGCCCGCGCAGGCACCCGGCGCCTGGCCCGGAGCCGCGCAGCCCGGCAGCGGCGCGCCCGCGCGCGGTGCGTGGCCGGGAGCCGCCGCCCCGGCCGCGCCGGCTCCGGCCGCCGCCGCCCCCGCCGCGCCCGCGGCTCCCGCCGCCGGGGCGTGGCCCAGCGCCGCCGTGCCCGGCAGCGGCACCCCGGCGCCGGCCGCCCCCGCCCCCTCGGCGACCCCCGCCACGCCCGCCTCCACGCCCGCGTCGGCCGCCGCCCCCTCCGCCGGCATGGCCGCCGGGGCCGGGCAGGTCCAGGCGATGTGGCCCGGCGTCCTGGAGGCCGTCAAGAACCGCCGGCGCTTCACCTGGATCCTGCTCAGCCAGAACGCCCAGGTCACCGGCTTCGACGGGACCACCCTCCAGCTCGGCTTCCCCAACGCCGGAGCCCGCGACAACTTTGCGAGCAGCGGCAGCGAGGACGTGCTCAAGGCGGTCCTGGCCGAGCAGTTCCAGGTCAACTGGAAGATCGAGGCGGTGGTGGGCGGGGGCGGCCCGGCCCCGGCCGCGCCCTCGTCGTACTCCTCCTACTCCGCCCCGGCCGCCCCCGCCCACAGCCCGCCCCCGGCCTCCCCGGACCGGCCGGCCCAGGCACCGCCCCAGCAGGCGCAGCCGCAGGTCCCCGCCCACCAGACGCCGCCCCCGCAGCAGGCCTCCGCGCCGCGGCCGCCCGTCCAGCAGGCGCCCCCGCCGGTCGCCCCCGAGGACGACGTACCGGAGGAGGACGACCCGGACCTCGTCGACAGCGCCCTGACCGGACACGAGCTGATCGTGCGCGAGCTCGGAGCGACCGTTGTGGAGGAATACACGAACGAGTAGCCCGCGCTGATTGGGGTGGCCGCACGAAACCGGCCGCGCCGTCCGGGCTACCCTGGGCGGCGTGAAGGTCCTCGTCATCGGCGGCGGCGCCCGCGAACACGCCCTGTGCCGCTCTCTGTCCCTCGACCCCGACGTCTCCGCGCTGTACTGCGCCCCCGGTAACGCCGGGATCGCCGAGGTGGCGGAGCTGCGTCCGGTCGACGCCCTCGACGGCGCCGCGGTCGCCGCCCTCGCCACCGAACTCGGCGCCGGCCTGGTCGTCGTCGGACCGGAGGCGCCCCTGGTCGCCGGTGTCGCGGACGCCGTCCGCGCGGCCGGCATCCCGGTCTTCGGCCCGTCCGCGGAGGCCGCGCGGCTGGAGGGTTCCAAGGCCTTCGCCAAGGACGTGATGGCCGCGGCCGGGGTCCCGACCGCGCGCAGCTACGTCTGCACCACCGCCGAGGAGGTCGACGCGGCCCTCGACGCCTTCGGTGCCCCGTACGTGGTCAAGGACGACGGCCTCGCCGCCGGCAAGGGCGTCGTGGTGACCGAGGACCGGGCGGCCGCCCGTGCCCACGCGCTGGCCTGCGAGCGGGTCGTCATCGAGGAGTACCTCGACGGCCCCGAGGTCTCCCTCTTCGCCATCACCGACGGCGTCACCGTGCTGCCCCTCCAGCCCGCGCAGGACTTCAAGCGCGCGCTCGACGGCGACGAGGGCCCCAACACCGGCGGCATGGGCGCGTACTCGCCGCTGCCGTGGGCCGACCCGAAGCTGGTCGACGAGGTCATGGAGCTGGTCCTCCAGCCGACCGTGGACGAGCTCCGCCACCGCGGCACCCCCTTCTCCGGGCTGCTCTACGCAGGCCTGGCCATCACCAGCCGCGGCACCCGCGTCATCGAGTTCAACGCCCGCTTCGGCGACCCCGAGACCCAGGTGGTCCTGGCCCGGCTGCGCACCCCGCTGGCGGGCGTGCTGCTGAACGCCGCGAACGGCACCCTGGACGCCCTCCCGCCGCTGAACTGGAGCGACGACGCGGCCGTGACCGTGGTCATCGCCTCGCACAACTACCCGGACACCCCGCGCACCGGTGACCCGATCGAGGGCCTCGACGAGGTGGCCGCGCAGGACGCGCCCGACGCGTACGTGCTGCACGCCGGGACCCGGCGCGAGGGCGACGCGGTGGTCAGCGCGGGCGGCCGCGTGCTGTCGGTGACGGCGACCGGTTCCGATCTGGCGCAGGCGCGCGAGAAGGCGTATAAGGCGGTCGGGCGGATCAGGCTGGACGGCTCGCAGCACCGCACGGACATCGCCGCCAAGGCGGCCGAGGGCCGCTGACCAGCACGGCCGTCACGAGGCGGGCCCGGGGGCGCGGAGACGCGCACCGGGCCCGCGCGTGTGTGCGCGTGCGACTGCATCCGGCCGCCTTCGAACGCACCCACCTTTACCCAAAGCCATTCCATCGGGTGATCGTCCCCCGGAGTGCCTGACGGCCGCGCCGGCCCCAACTAGGGTGCGGCGCAAGCATTCCGGCACATGGCCCACCGGCATTGCGATGTCAGTGGCGGGTGTCACAGTGGGGGAGTGAGCAAAGCCGCCGCAGGGCAGAGGGGGTGAGGTCCGGTCGTGTCCGGAACCGGTTCGAACGCAGAAGTGGGCGCGCCGTCCGCGCGGGCGCGGGCCCTCGCCGTGCTGCGGGTCCGCAGCAGGGCCATGGCCGTCGTGCTGCTGCCCGCCGCCGTCGCGGTGGTGCTCCTCGCCGCCCGTATGACGGGCCGGCTGGCCGGGGATCCCTGGCCGGCGGTGACCGTGGCCGTCTGCGCGGTGGCCGCGCTGGTGCTGCTGGCGGGCGGGATATTCGGCGCGGTGGTGCTGCGCGCGGGTCCCGCCGTGACCCCGACGGTGCCGCTGCCCGAGGCCGCCGCCCCCGATCTCTACCGGCTCGTGCGGGACCTCGCCGACCGGATGGACGTCCCCGCGCCCTCCGCCATAGCGCTGACCCCGGACTGCGACAGCTGGCTGGAGGACCGCACCCACGCGGCCCACCGCCGGTCGGGCATAGGCGCCGGCCCGGAGTCCCGGCCCGGCGCGGCCCCCGTGCTGGTGATCGGCTCGCCGTTCCTGTGGTGGATGCGCGTCGCCGAGCTACGGGCCGTCCTCGCGCCCGTCGTCGCCGGCACGGGTCCCTCCGCGCACCCGGACATAGCCGACGCGCGCGGCTTCGTACGGGGGCTCGACGCGGCGGTGGACGTGGGCGGCAGGCGCGGCCTGGGCTGGATCGCCCGCCCGGCCCGGCTGCTGCTGAGGCTGTGCCGGACGGACGCCGCCGAGATGGAGCGCGGGGTGGCCGCGGCCGCCTCGGACCGCGCACAGGACGTGGACTACGCGCTGCGCATCGTCGCCCAGGAGCAGGTCGGCCTGGCCTACGCGGGCTGGGACCGGCTGCTGACCCGGGTCGCGCTGCCCGCCTGGCGGATGGGCCGCTGGCCGGCGCACCTGGACGCCGGGGTGGTCTCCGCCCTGACCGAGCTGTCCCGGCGGGACCGGCTGGCCGAGGGGTTCACCTCGCGGCTCGGCGAGCGCCCCGCCTGCGACCTGCTGGAGCAGCCCGGAGTGGTCGACGAGGCCGCCTCCCTGCTGGCGGCCCGGCTGTTCCACGGCGGCCCGGCCCAGGCGGGGCCCGACTGGGCGCCGGTGGAGTGGGCGGCCTACCCGCAGGAGGTCGTGGACCGGAAGTGGCGTACCGAGGCGGCCCGCCTGCACGCCGCCCTCGACGCCCTGTCCGTCCCGGCGGGCCCGGCCCCGCCCGCGGCGGCACCGGCCCGCCCGGACCTCTCCCGGCCGCCGGGGGACCCGGTCCCGGTGACCACGGGCGCCCCTGCCCGGGCCGGAGTCCCGGGAGCCGCGAGCACCGGCCCGGCGAACCCCGGTCACCCCTCCGCCACGGCCGCCGCGCGGCCCGCGGACCGGCCGCCCCTCGGCGGACCGGCGTCCCCGGGCGGCCCGACGCTGGAGCGGATCCTCGGCTACCTCACCGACCCCTCGGGGGACGGCGCCGCCGGGGACGCCCTCGCCGGGCGGCTCAGCGGCGACCTGGCCCGGGAGGAACGTACCGCCGGAGCCGGGAGGCCCCGGCCGCGCGGCGCCGCGGACACGCTGCCGCTGTTCCCCCTCCAGCCGCCGCGCAGCGGCCGGGACCTGCTGGCGGACCACGTCACCGCCCTGGTGTGCTGCGCCGCCGTGGACTCGGCCGGCGCGGGCCCGGGCCTGGACTGGCTGGACGGGCCCGTGCTGCTCGTCGGCGGCGAGCGCCGCGCGGACCTCGCCCCCCGGGTGCTGTCCCTCGTGGAGGACGGGGACCCGGAGCCCCTGCGCGACTGGCTCGACGAACTCGGCGTGCCCCCCGAGAAGCCCGTCCGCCTCCTCTGACCTGTCGCCGGCACCACCACCCCGCCGGGGCCCGCAAGGCCACGCCCCGACGTCACCCGGCCGCGCCACCCGGCCCCGCGCGTCACCCGGCCGCGCCACCCGGCCCCGGCGCCACCCGCCCCCGCGCGCCACCCCGCCCGCACGGCGCCCCGGCGTGCACGGCGCCCCGGCGCGCCCCGAGCGGCGCGCTACGTTCCGGTCACGTCAATTCACGACGAACGGTGACGGAGTGAGTGCGTTATGTGATGTGCTGGGGACCGGTCGCGGATGGGTGTCCGAAAACCCGCCGCGCATCGACGGGAGCACGCGTTCGGGGGAGTGAGGGAGGGGAACGGTATGGGTGGGGAACAGATCCGCCGCTGGGAGTCGGGTGCGCTCGCTCACGCGGTGAACGATCCCTTCGGCCAGGGGCCCCTGCCCTGGTTCCGGGGCAGCGAGGTGTACTTCGACGACACGGGGCAGGTCGTGCCCTGGTACGTGGACCCGGCGCTCGCCGCCTCCGGCCAGAATCCCCGCGGCGGCCCCCGTACCGCCGACGACGTCCACCGGCAGATCAAGGGCTTCGCCTCCACCGGAGCGGTGGCCCCCGGCGAGGCCATCGACTTCCACATCACGGTCGACCCGCCCCAGCAGTTCTCCGTGGACGTCTACCGGATCGGCCACTACGGCGGGGACGGCGCCTCCAAGATCACCACCAGTCCCCGGCTGTCCGGCATCGTCCAGCCGCCGCCGCTCACCGCCGACCGCACCGTGTCCTGCCACCACTGGTGGCTCTCCTGGCGGCTCCAGGTCCCCTCGTACTGGAGCATCGGCGCCTACGTGGCCGTCCTCACCACCGCCGACGGCTACCGCTCCCACATCCCCTTCACGGTCCGCGACGACCACCCCGCCGACCTCCTGCTCCTGCTGCCTGACATCACCTGGCAGGCGTACAACCTCTATCCGGAGGACGGCCGCACCGGCGCCAGCCTCTACCACGCCTGGGACGAGCAGGGCCGGCTCCTCGGCGAGCGCGACGCCGCCACCACCGTCTCCTTCGACCGCCCCTACGCGGGCGCCGGCCTGCCCCTGCACGTCGGCCACGCCTACGACTTCATCCGCTGGGCCGAGCGCTACGGCTACGACCTCGCCTACGCCGACACCCGCGACCTGCACGCCGGCCGCATCGACCCGACCCGCTACCGGGGCCTGGTCTTCCCCGGCCACGACGAGTACTGGTCGGTCCCGATGCGCCGCACCGTCGAGCGCGCCCGCGACCACGGCACCTCCCTCGTCTTCCTCTCCGCCAACACCATGTACTGGCAGGTCGAGCTGTCCCCCTCGCCCTCCGGCGTCGAGGACCGGCTCCTCACCTGCCGAAAACGCCGCGGCCCCGGCCGCCCCAGCCTGTGGCGCGAGGTCGACCGCCCGGAACAGCAGCTGCTCGGCATCCAGTACGCGGGCCGGGTCCCCGAGCCCGCGCCGCTGGTCGTCCGCAACGCCTCCCACTGGCTCTGGGACGCCACCGGAGCCGCCGAGAACGACGAGCTGGACGGGCTGGTGGCCGGCGAGGCCGACCGCTACTTCCCGCGCGTCCAGCTCCCCGAGCACCAGGACCGGATCCTGCTCGCGCACTCCCCCTACCTCGACGGCGAGGGGGCCAAGCGGCACCAGGAGACCTCCCTGTACCGGGCCCCGAGCGGGGCGCTGGTCTTCGCGTCCGGCACCTTCGCCTGGTCCCCGGCGCTCGACCGCCCCGGGCACGTCGACGAGCGGGTCCAGCGGGCCACCGCGAACCTCCTCGACCGGATCTGCAAGCGGGACTGAGCGACCCCCTGACCGGTGCACGGGGGCCCGTACGGGAGAATGGGGACGCGCTCGTACAGAACCACAGGGAGACCCCGTGTCCGGATTCGTCGAAAAGCCCGAGCCGGTGCAGGTGCCCGGCCTCGTCCACCTCCACACCGGCAAGGTCCGCGACCTCTACCGGGACGAGGACGGCCGGCTCGTCATGGTCGCCAGCGACCGCATCTCCGCCTTCGACTGGGTGCTGCCCACCGAGATCCCGGACAAGGGCCGCGTCCTGACCCAGCTCTCGCTGTGGTGGTTCGACCAGCTCGCGGACCTGGTCCCCCACCACGTCCTCGGCACCGAGCCGCCCGCCGGCGCCCCCGCCGACTGGGCCGGCCGCACCCTGATCTGCCGGAACCTCGACATGGTCCCCGTCGAGTGCGTGGCCCGCGGCTACCTCACCGGTTCCGGCCTCGCCGAGTACCGGCAGACCCGCACGGTCTGCGGACTGGCGCTCCCCGAGGGCCTCGTCGACGGCTCCGAGCTGCCCGCCCCGATCTTCACCCCGGCCGCCAAGGCCGAGGTCGGCGAGCACGACGAGAACGTCTCCTACGAAGAGGTCGCGCGCACCACCGGCGCCGAGACGGCCGCGATGCTGCGCCAGACCACCCTCGCCGTGTACTCCCGGGCGCGCGAGATCGCCCGCGAACGCGGGATCATCCTGGCGGACACCAAGTTCGAGTTCGGCTTCGACGAGGACGGGCGTCTGGTCGCCGCCGACGAGGTCCTCACCCCGGACTCCTCCCGCTTCTGGCCCGCCGACCTGTGGGAGCCGGGCCGCGCGCAGCCGTCCTTCGACAAGCAGTTCGTCCGCGACTGGCTGACCTCCCCGGCCTCCGGCTGGGACCGCCACGGCGAACTCCCCCCGCCGGCCCTCCCGCAGGAGGTCGCCGAGCGGACGTCCGCCAAGTACGTCGAGGCCTACGAGCGCCTCACCGGCCAGTCCTGGGCGTCGGTCACCGGCGCCTGAGGAACGACGAAGGCCCCGATCGGTGATCGGGGCCTTCGCACTCTGAGCGGACAACGCGACTCGAACGCGCGACATCCACCTTGGCAAGGTGGTGCTCTACCAACTGAGCTATGTCCGCACTGCGCCGTAACGCGAGAACTACTATACCCAACCCCGCTGCCGTGCCAAACGCACCGCCGTGTGCCGGTTCTCCGCGCCGAGCTTCGTCGCCGCCGACGACAGGTAGTTCCGCACGGTCCCCTGCGACAGCGAGGCCCGCTCCGCGATCTCCGCGATCGGTGCCCCGTCCGCCGCGAGTTCGAGCACCTCGGCTTCCCGGGCCGTCAACGGCGAGTCGCCGGCGCTGATCGCGTCGGCCGCCAACTCCGGGTCCACATAACGCCCTCCGGCGTGCACGGTGCGGATCAGCTCGGCCAGCCGTTGCGCCGAGACCGTCTTCGGCGCGAAGGCCCGGACCCCCGCCGCGAGCGCCCGCTTCAGGTGCCCGGGACGGCCGTGGCTGGTCACGATCATGGTTTTGCAGTCGGGCAGTTCGGCCCGCAGCGATGTGGCCACGCTCACACCGTCCGCGCCCGGCATCTGGAGGTCCAGTACCGCCACGTCCGGGCGGTGCGCCCGCGCCATCGCCAGTGCCTCCGGCCCGGAGGCCGCCTCGGCTACGACCACGAGGTCGTCCTCCAGGCCCAGCAGCGCGGCCAGCGCGCCCCGGATCAGGTGTTCGTCGTCGGCCAGCAGTACCCGTACGGGGGTCACGCCCGCACCTCCACTCGTCGTGTGTCCAGGGGGACCTCGGCCCGCAGCCGGAACCGGCCGCCCTCGGCCGGCCCCGCCACCAGGGTCCCGTCGACCGCCGCGAGCCGTTCACGCAGCCCCGCCAGCCCGGACCCGGGCATTCCGGCGGGTGCGCCGGGCGCCCCGTCGTTCTCCACCAGCAGCGTCACCGAGCCCCCGGGTTCCGCCGCCGTCAGCCGGATGAGGCAGCTGCGCGCGTCGCCGTGCCGCAGCACGTTCGTGGTGGCCTCCCGCACCACCCAGCCCAGCGCCGACTGCACCTCGCCGGGCAGCGAACGCACCGCCGTCGTACGGAACTCCACCCGGCAGTCCATCCCGGCCGCGCTCAGCACCCCGCGCGCGCCTTCGAGTTCCACCGCGAGGTCCGCCTCCCGGTACCCGCGCACCACGTCGCGCACCTCCCGCTGCGACTCGCGCGCGATCCGCTGGACCTCGATCATCTGGTCCACGGCCTCGGGGCGTTCGCGCCGTGCCAGCTGTACCGCCAGTTCGCTCTTGAGGGCGATCACCGCCAGGTTGCGGCCCATCACGTCGTGCAGGTCCCTGCCGAACCGCAGCCGTTCCTCGGCGACCGCCAGCTGCGCCTGGATCTCCCGGGCGTGGTCGAGTTCACAGACGGTGCGCAGCAGCCATCCGGAGAACCCGCAGGTGAAGGAGAGGAAGGCACCGGAAACCAGGACGACGACGAAGTAGCCGACGATCTCGTCCAGGTCCAGGCCCAGCGCGGCGACGACCGCCGCGGTGCCGACGGCCGCGGCCAGCGGCACGTACCTCCTGTGCCGGACCTTCTCCAGGGTCAGTACGAGGGATCCGCAGCCGAAGCAGCTCACCCCCACCACCAGGCCGGGCGCCGCGGACTCGTCGAGGGCGCCGAAGCGGCGCAGGAAGAGGAAGAGCAGGACGGCCGCCGCGGTGAGGGCCGAGGTCACCACCGCGAGCCGCACGGGCGGTTCGCGGCGGCCGGACACGAAGTCCAGGGCCCTGGAGGAGAGGAAGCCGACGAGGACGGAGTGGGCGCAGACCACCAGGAAGACGGTGACCGCGAGCGGCCGGGGCGTGTCGTTCTCCCGGCCGGTGAGGGCGACGAGCCCGAACGACACGATTTCCACGAGTACGAAGAAGTGGAAGGACCAGCGGGTGTACAGCTCGACCTTCCCCGCACTGCTGCGGTTCTTCCACCACCCGGTCAGCTTCGACACGGTCCCGTCCCCCCGGCTCTTCCTCTGACGTGCGTGACTGGCGCCGCGCCGCCTGGCGGGACCGCCGCTGGACAGCAAACACTGTGACGATCATCCAGGCCAGCGTGGTGGCCGCCGCACCGTCCCGCGGGCCGGCGGGGCCCCGTGGTGCCTCACCGTGGAACCAGCCTCGCGGCGGCGCGCGGGACGCGGCAGTGCGCGCTGTCACCGGCCGCGATGACATTTGTCATCGAATGTGACGTGCGCCACGAAGAGCGCGGGGCGGGGAAATGACGAAGGGCCCCGATCGGATTCCGATCGGGGCCCTTCGCTCTCTGAGCGGACGACGCGACTCGAACGCGCGACATCCACCTTGGCAAGGTGGTGCTCTACCAACTGAGCTACGTCCGCATCTCGCTACGACCGGGGCCGTCGCGATGCGAGCACTACTCTACCTGATCCACAACCGTGGTCGGTGAAGCGTGCAGAGCGGGTGACAGGGATTGCACACTGCGCCTCCCCCCTGGAAGGGGGGTGTTCTGCTACTGAACTACACCCGCACGACTTCGGGGTTCCGGCCTTTCGGCCTCGCCCCTCGGCGTGATCCACACATTAGCCGATCAGAGGGGGTGCATGGCAAATCCGGGTCGCCGGACCACCGGAGGCCCGCCGGGCGGGCAGCCCGCGGCCGCCCGCCCGGCGCTCCGCGCGGGGGGTCAGTGGGCTTCCTCGTACGCCGTGTAGACGGCCTTGGGGATGCGGCCGCGGGGCGGCACGTCGTGGCCGTGGGAACGGGCCCAGGCCCGTACGACCGCCGGGTCCGGGGCGATCGACGTCATCTTGAAAGTCTTCCCCGAGCGGGACTGGCGGCGGCCCGCGGCCACGAAGGGGGCCAGGGTCTTCCGCAGTTTCTTTGCGTTGGCCGCATTGAGGTCGATCTCGTACGACTTACCGTCGAGTGCGAACGTGACCGTTTCCGCCGCTTCTCCGCCATCGAGGTCGTCGGAGATCGTGACTACTACGCGCTGCGCCACGGATATCGGTCCCTTCGTGCGCCGTCGCCGCGCGCTGACGTGCGGTGATGTCGCCTGTGTGGATGTTTCGGTGGAATGCGTCAAACCGCACGCGCCGCGGAGCGGCAAATGTCACGGTCTCGACTGATTCCTTTGTACCGCGATTCTCATTGAATTGCGAAGCCCAGTTAATTCTCCCCGCGTGTCCCGCCGCAATCCCGGGCGCGTGGTTTTCCGGTGGATTTTGCGAAGCGTTGGTGAAGCCGAAACGGCCCGCGGATCGGACCGGCAGCATATCTACCCGCGTAGAAATTTCGGGCGGGTACGCTGAGGGAACCGCCTTCGCACCAACCACCTCATCGGGAGTGCCAGTGGCACGCGTCGTAGTCGACGTCATGCTCAAGCCGGAGATCCTCGACCCCCAGGGCCAGGCGGTGCAGCGTGCACTGCCGCGCCTGGGCTTCGATGGGATCGCCGACGTCCGCCAGGGGAAGCGTTTCGAACTGGAGGTGGAGGGACCGGTCGACCAGGCCGCCCTCGACCGCATCCACAAGATGGCCGAAACGTTCCTCGCCAACACCGTCATCGAAGACTTCACCGTGAAGGTCGAGGCCTGACGGTGACCACTCGCATCGGAGTCGTCACGTTCCCCGGAACGCTCGACGACCGTGACTCGCTGCGCGCCGTCCGCCTCGCGGGGGCCGAGCCGGTCTCGCTGTGGCACCGCGACAAGGACCTCCACCAGGTCGACGCGGTCGTCCTCGCGGGCGGCTTCTCCTACGGGGACTACCTGCGCGCCGGAGCCATCTCCCGGTTCTCGCCGGTGATGGAGACCATCATCGAGCAGGCCAAGGCCGGCATGCCCGTCCTCGGCATCTGCAACGGCTTCCAGGTCCTCACCGAGGCCCACCTGCTGCCGGGGGCGATGCTCCGCAACAACCACCTGCACTTCATCTGCCGCGACCAGAAGCTGCGGGTGGAGAACGCGGAGAGCGCGTGGACCGGCGACTACACCGCCGGCCAGGAGATCTCCGTACCGCTCAAGAACATGGACGGCCGGTACGTCGCCGACGAGCGCACGCTCGACGAACTGGAGGCCGAAGGCCGAGTGGCCTTCCGGTACGTCGACGTGAACCCGAACGGCTCGCTGCGCGACATCGCCGGCATCACCAACGCCGCGGGGAACGTCGTCGGCCTCATGCCGCACCCCGAGCACGCGGTCGAGCCGCTGATCGGGACCGGCCGCACCGACGGCCTCCCGTTCTTCACGTCGGTCCTGAAGAAGCTGGTCAGCGCATGAGCCTCGACACCGTAAAGAACGCCACCGAGACGCCGGACGCCTCCCAGCCGTGGAGGGAGCTCGGCCTCAAGGAGGACGAGTACGCCCGGATCCGCGAGATCCTCGGCCGCCGCCCCACCGGCGCCGAACTCGCCATGTACTCCGTCATGTGGTCCGAGCACTGCTCGTACAAGAGCAGCAAGGTCCACCTGAAGCAGTTCGGCGAGAAGGCCCCCGAGAACGACGCCATGCTCGTCGGCATCGGGGAGAACGCCGGCGTCGTCGACGTCGGCCAGGGCTACGCGGTCACCTTCAAGGTGGAGTCGCACAACCACCCCTCGTACATCGAGCCCTACCAGGGCGCGGCCACCGGCATCGGCGGCATCGTCCGCGACATCCTCGCCATGGGCGCCCGCCCCGTCGCCGTCGTCGACCCGCTGCGCTTCGGCGCGGCCGACCACCCCGACACCAAGCGCGTCCTGCCGGGCGTCGTCGCGGGCATCGGCGGCTACGGCAACTGCCTGGGCCTGCCGAACATCGGCGGCGAGGTCGTCTTCGACGCCTGCTACCAGGGCAACCCGCTGGTCAACGCCGGCTGCATCGGCGTGATGAAGCACGAGGACATCCACCTCGCCAAGGCCTCCGGCCCCGGCAACAAGGTCATCCTCTACGGCGCCCGCACCGGCGGCGACGGCATCGGCGGCGTCTCGGTCCTCGCGTCCGAGACCTTCGACGACACGAAGCCGACCAAGCGCCCCGCCGTCCAGGTCGGCGACCCCTTCCAGGAGAAGCTCCTCATCGAGTGCACCCTGGAGATCTTCAAGGAGAAGCTGGTCGCGGGCATCCAGGACCTCGGCGGCGCCGGCCTGTCCTGCGCCACGAGCGAGCTGGCCTCCGCCGGTTCCGGCGGCATGCGCGTCGAGCTCGACACGGTCCCGCTGCGCGACGCGACGCTCTCGCCCGAGGAGATCCTCATGAGCGAGTCGCAGGAGCGCATGTGCGCGATCGTCGAGCCGCAGCACGTCGACCGCTTCATGGAGATCTGCGAGAAGTGGGACGTCATCGCCACCGTCATCGGTGAGGTGACCGACGGCGAGCGCCTGGAGATCTTCTGGCACGGCGAGCAGATCGTGGACGTGCCCCCGGGCACCGTCGCCCACGAGGGCCCGGTCTACCACCGCCCCTACGCCCGCCCCACGTGGCAGGACGCCCTCCAGGCCGACGACGCGGGCGCCCTGCCCCGTCCGCAGACCTCCGAGGAGCTGCGCGCGCAGGTCCTGGCCCTGGTCTCCTCCCCGAACCAGGCCTCGAAGTCCTGGGTCACCGACCAGTACGACCGCTTCGTGCAGGGCAACACCGTCCTGGCGCAGCCCGAGGACGCGGGCATGGTCCGCATCGACGAGGAGTCCAACCTCGGCGTCGCGATGGCCACCGACGGCAACGGCCGCTACGCCAAGCTCGACCCGTACGCGGGTGCGCAGCTCGCGCTGGCGGAGGCGTACCGCAACGTCGCCGCGACCGGCGCGAAGCCGCTCGCGATCTCGGACTGCCTGAACTTCGGCTCCCCCGAGGACCCGGACGTCATGTGGCAGTTCGCCGAGGCCACCCGCGGCCTCGCCGACGGCTGCCTCGAACTGGGCACCCCGGTGACCGGCGGCAACGTCTCCCTCTACAACCAGACGGGCGAGGTCGCGATCCACCCGACCCCGGTCGTGGCGGTCCTCGGCGTCATCGACGACGTCAACCGCCGTACGCCGATGGCGTTCGCGGAGGCCGGCCAGCTGCTGTACCTGCTGGGCGACACGGCCGAGGAGTTCGGCGGCTCGGCCTGGTCCCAGGTCGTCCACGACCACCTCGGCGGCCTGCCGCCGAAGGTGGACCTGGCGCGCGAGAAGCTGCTCGCCGAGATCCTGATCTCGTCCTCCCGCGACGGCATGATCGACGCGGCGCACGACCTGTCGGACGGCGGCCTCGTCCAGGCGCTCACCGAGTCCTGCCTCAAGGGCGGCAACGGTGCGCGGATCGTGGTCCCGGAGGGCCTGGACGCGTTCACCTTCCTGTTCTCCGAGTCCGCGGGCCGGGCCGTCGTGGCCGTCCCGCGCAGCGAGGAACTCCGCTTCACCGACATGTGCGGCGCGCGCGGCCTGCCCGCCACCCGCATCGGTGTGGTGGACGGCGACGCGATCGAGGTCCAGGGCGAGTTCACCCTCCCCCTGGCCGAGCTCCGCGAGGCCCACGAGGCGACGATCCCGGCCCTGCTGGCCTGATCCCGCCGTTCTTCCCGCGGGCCCCCGGCCGGATCCCCTCCGGCCGGGGGCCCGCGGCGTTGGCGGAGCCGCCCCGACGGCACGCCGGGAGCACGCGCGGCCGCCGCGGGCCCGCCCCGACGAGGTGCGCGGGGCCCGCGCCCGCCGCCGGGGCCCGAGTAGGGTCGGGGCATGCCGCCCGTCAGGAAGAAGCCGCGTACGTACGACCAGGCGAAGATCCGCACCGCGGTCACCGCGCAGTTCGGGCACGTCGCCGCCGCCGTGGGGGAGTTGACCCCGGAGCAGCTGGCGCGGCCCAGCGGGCTCGGGGAGTGGTCCGTGGCCGAACTCGCCGCGCACATCGCCTGGGTCGCGGACTCGCTGGCGTCCGGCCTGGCCCGGCCGCCCGCCGCCGTCGCCGAGCTGGCCGCCGTCGAGTGGCCGTTCGCCACCGCCTCCCTCGCCGGGAAGATCTCCGAGGCGGCCCGGGAGACCCTCGCCGGGGAGCCGCTGCCCCGGCTGTACGAACGGGCGGCGGCGCGGATGGCCGAGGCCCTGGACGCGAACCGGGGCAGCCGGGTGCTGGACCTGTGGATCGGGGACATGACCCTGGCCGATTTCCTCGTCACCCGGACGGTGGAGCTGGTGGTCCACACCGACGACCTGAACCGCGCCGCGGGACTGGACGTCCCGGTCGAGCGGCAGGCCCTGGCCGCCTGCACGCGGCTGCTCGCCGACGCCCTCGCGCTCAAGGCGCCCGGCGGTTCCGTCGAGGTGCGGATCCCGCCCTTCGCGGTGGTCCAGTGCGTCGAAGGCCCCCGCCACACCCGCGGCACCCCGCCGAACGTGGTGGAGACCGACCCGCTGACCTGGGTACGGCTCGCGACGGGCCGTACCGGCTGGACCGCGGAGCTGGACGCGGCGCGCGTCAGCGCCAGCGGCGAGCGGGCCGACCTGTCCGCGCTGCTGCCGCTGATGGGCTGAGGACGGAACCGGCCCGGGACCGGGTCCGTCCCAGGGGCATGCGTACCTTCAGGCACCTCACGAACGCCGCCCTGGCCGTCGTACTGGCCCTGGCCGTACCGGCTCTGGCCGCGTGCGGGCCGGACGGGCGCGGCCGGGGCGACGCCGCGCCGACCGGGCCGGCGTCGACGGCGCCGCCGCTCCCGGACGCCCCGCTCACCGCGACCGTCTGGGTCGTGGGCTCCGTCGCGGGGACCGAGGCCCCCGAGGGCAGGGCGGCCCGGTTCACCCTCACCCCCGAGGGGCGGGCGAGCGGCACCCTCGGCTGCAACCGCTTCAGCGCCCCGGCGGCCGTCGACGGCACCACCCTGACCCTGGGCCCGCTGACCACGACCCGGATGGCCTGCGAGGGCCCGGCGGGCGAGCTGGAACGGGCCCTGACCGCCCTCTTCGGCAGCGGTCCCCTGAGCTGGCGGATCGAGGGCCGGAACCTCAGTCTCAAGGCCGCGGACGGCGGCTCCCTGACCGCGGAGGCGGCCTCGGCGGCGGAGTGATCCGGCCACCCGGACGGCGCCCCGGAAGGGCCGGCGCTCGTACGAACACACAAGGGTTCGGCGTCGCCTTCCGGCCGCGCCGAACCGGGGCGGTCCCGGCCGGACGCGCCGCACGGGGGACCACCGGCCGGGAGAGCGAAATCACGAAGGGGCGGAATGAGTTGTGACCGGAAGCGCCGACGGCCGAAGGCGTCCGCGCCTCGACCCGTCGCAGCGCCCGCAATGCCGCGAGGGGTGACCGTACGGTCACTCTCGGCCCGGAAATCCGCCCCGGCCGCACGCCCTATTCGTAGGTACGCACAACCCGATCGGAACACCAGCCGGGGCCGTCCCGTCACCCTGTGTGCTGTGACATTTCCCGGCCGTCCCCAATTCGGACCAGTGGTCGATCTCGCCTACACTCGGTGGCGTGCCTCGTGGTGATGGACGACTCAACCACGACCTGCTCCCCGGTGAGAAGGGCCCCCAGGACGCTTGCGGCGTCTTCGGTGTCTGGGCTCCGGGTGAAGAGGTCGCCAAGCTCACCTACTTCGGACTGTATGCACTACAGCACCGCGGACAAGAGTCCGCGGGAATCGCTGTGAGCAACGGTTCCCAGATCCTCGTCTTCAAGGACATGGGCCTCGTTTCCCAGGTCTTCGACGAAACCTCTCTCGGCTCGCTCCAGGGTCATATCGCGGTCGGTCACGCCCGCTACTCGACCACCGGTGCCTCCGTCTGGGAGAACGCTCAGCCCACCTTCAGGGCGACCGCCCACGGCTCGATCGCCCTGGGTCACAACGGCAACCTGGTGAACACCGCCGAACTCGCCGAGATGGTCGCCGACCTCCCCCGTCAGGACGGCCGCGCCACCCAGGTGGCCGCCACGAACGACACCGACCTGGTCACCGCCCTGCTCGCCGGCCAGACCGACGACGAGGGCAGGCCCCTGACCATCGAGGAGTCGGCCGCCAAGGTCCTCCCCCAGGTCAAGGGCGCCTTCTCCCTGGTCTTCATGGACGAGGGGACCCTCTACACCGCCCGTGACCCGCAGGGCATCCGCCCGCTGGTCCTCGGCCGCCTGGAGCGCGGCTGGGTGGTCGCGAGCGAGACCGCCGCCCTCGACATCTGCGGAGCCAGCTTCGTCCGCGAGGTCGAGCCGGGCGAACTCATCGCGATCGACGAGAACGGCCTGCGCACCTCGCGCTTCGCGGAAGCGAAGCCCAAGGGCTGTGTCTTCGAGTACGTCTACCTGGCGCGCCCGGACACCGACATCGCCGGCCGGAACGTCTACCTCTCCCGCGTCGAGATGGGCCGGCGCCTCGCCAAGGAGGCCCCGGTCGAGGCCGACCTGGTGATAGCGACGCCGGAATCCGGCACGCCCGCCGCCGTCGGATACGCCGAAGCCAGCGGGATCCCCTACGGCTCCGGCCTGGTCAAGAACGCCTACGTCGGCCGGACCTTCATCCAGCCCTCGCAGACGATCCGCCAGCTCGGCATCCGCCTCAAGCTCAACCCCCTCAAGGAAGTCATCCGGGGCAAGCGCCTCGTCGTCGTGGACGACTCGATCGTCCGCGGCAACACCCAGCGCGCCCTGGTGAAGATGCTCCGCGAGGCCGGCGCGGCCGAGGTCCACATCCGGATCTCCTCCCCACCGGTGAAGTGGCCGTGCTTCTTCGGCATCGACTTCGCCACCCGCGCGGAGCTGATCGCCAACGGCATGACGGTCGACGAGATCGCCACGTCGCTGGGCGCGGACTCGCTCTCGTACATCTCGCTGGACGCGATGATCGAGGCGACCACCATCCAGAAGCCCAACCTCTGCCGTGCCTGCTTCGACGGCGAGTACCCCATGGAGCTGCCCGACCCGCAGCTGCTGGGCAAGCAGCTGCTGGAGACCGAGCTCGCGGGCGGTACCGACGCCGCCGACGCGCTCCGCCGCCCGTAGGACCGCTGAGGCACCACCTGCGCCGGGTCCGGTCCTCCCGGTCCCGGAAGGCGCACGTTCCCAGGGCCCCGCACCAACCGCAGTAACGACACGAAAGCTCTCTCCTGTCATGACAGAGAAGACCACCGGTGCCAGCTACGCAGCCGCAGGCGTGGACATCGAAGCGGGCGACCGCGCCGTCGAGCTGATGAAGGAGTGGGTGAAGAAGACGCAGCGCCCCGAGGTCCTCGGCGGCCTCGGCGGGTTCGCCGGCCTCTTCGACGCCTCCGCCCTCAAGCGTTACGAGCGCCCCCTGCTGGCCTCGGCCACCGACGGGGTCGGCACCAAGGTGGACATCGCCCGGCAGATGGGCGTGTACGACACCATCGGCCACGACCTGGTCGCCATGGTCATGGACGACATCGTCGTCTGCGGCGCCGAGCCGCTCTTCATGACGGACTACATCTGCGTCGGCAAGGTGCACCCCGAGCGTGTCGCCGCCATCGTCAAGGGCATCGCCGAGGGCTGCGTCCTCGCCGGCTGCGCCCTCGTCGGCGGCGAGACGGCCGAGCACCCGGGGCTGCTCGGCCCGGACGACTTCGACGTGGCGGGCGCGGGCACCGGTGTCGTCGAGCACGACGCCCTGCTCGGCGCGGATCGCATCCGTACGGGGGACGCCGTCATCGCGATGGCTTCGTCCGGCCTTCACTCGAACGGGTACTCGCTGGTCCGGCACGTCCTCTTCGACCGGGCCGGGATGTCCCTGGACCAGCACGTCGACGAGCTCGGCCGCACCCTCGGCGAGGAGCTGCTGGAGCCGACCAAGATCTACTCGCTGGACTGCCTGGCCCTCACCCGTACGGCCGAGGTGCACGCCTACTCGCACATCACGGGCGGCGGCCTCGCGGCCAACCTCGCCCGGGTCATCCCCGACCACCTGCACGCCACGGTCGACCGCGGCACCTGGACCCCGGGTGCCGTCTTCGACCTGGTCGGCAAGGCCGGCAGCGTCGAGCGGCTGGAGCTGGAGAAGACCCTGAACATGGGCGTCGGCATGATGGCCGTGGTCCCGCAGGAGTCGGTGGACGTGGCCCTGACCGCCCTCGCCGACCGCGGCGTCGAGGCCTGGGTCGCCGGCGAGATCCTCGACCGGGGCGACCACGCCGAGGGCGCGGCCCTGACCGGCAGCTACGCGGTCTGAGCAGCACTGAAACCCGGTCCGGGGCAATGCCCTGGACCGGGTTTCGGCACGTATGGAACGAGTTCAGCGGCTGACCCAGCCCGCTGGTACGCACGCGGTGTGCAGAGGATCGTTGCGTCAAGCCCCGCGACGGTGCGCCGAAGGACCGGACTGTTCGTCCTCGTCCTCGTCGTCATCGTTGTACAGATCCGCGTACTTGGCGTACGGGTCGTCGTCGTCCAGATCGTCATCGACTTCGACCGGCGCGCTGATAGGCAGCGGCTCTGTCTGCGATGCGCCCAGCTCATTGGCCAGACGCGAGAGGTCAGTCCCGCCGCTGTTGTACTTCAGCTGGCGGGCGACCTTTGTCTGCTTGGCCTTGGCCCGGCCGCGCCCCATGGCTCGACCCCCTCGGTGACGGGGCTCGACGGCCCCAGAGTCTGACACGCGTTCATGGTTCGGAGCGGGCTCTCCGTGGAGAGACCGTCCGTAGGGGTTTAACGGTACCTGCTTCCGCGGCCATACGGTACGCCGCCCGCATGACGCGCCTCTCCACAGAACCAGCGGGACACCCCGTACTCGCTGGTCAGCTGCGATTTTAACCCTTTCCTGGCCGCCGACCCGCCGAAGCGCAGTGAGTTCCGTCTCGCCGCGCCCCGGCGGGTCCCCGAAGGGGCTACGCCTTGCGGGCTGCGGCGCGCAGGGCCAGGGCCTCGGCCATGCGCTGCTCGGCGATCCGGTCGGCGGCGGCCGCCGGCGGGATCCCATCGGCCTTCGCACGTGCGAATATGGCCAGGGTGGTGTCGAAGATCTTGGAGGCCTTCGCCTTGCACCGGTCGAAGTCGAAGCCGTGCAGCTCGTCGGCGACCTGGATGACACCGCCCGCGTTGACCACGTAGTCCGGGGCGTAGAGGATCCCGCGGTCCGCGAGGTCCTTCTCCACGCCCGGGTGGGCGAGCTGGTTGTTCGCCGCGCCGCACACGACCGTGGCGGTCAGGACGGGGACGGAGTGGTCGTTCAGGGCGCCGCCGAGCGCGCAGGGGGCGTAGATGTCCAGGCCCTCCGTGCGGATCAGGGCCTCGGTGTCGGCCACGGCGCTGACCCTGCCGCCGGGGTGCTTGGCGAGGATCTCGAGGACCGACTCCTCGCGGACGTCCGTGATCACGACCTCGGCGCCGTCCTCCAGCAGGTGCTCCACCAGGTGGCGGCCGACCTTGCCGACGCCGGCGACGCCGACCTTGCGGCCGCGCAGGGTCGGGTCGCCCCACAGGTGCTGGGCGCTGGCGCGCATGCCCTGGAAGACGCCGTAGGCGGTGAGCACCGAGGAGTCGCCGGCGCCGCCGTTCTCGGGGGAGCGGCCGGTGGCCCAGCGGGTCTCGCGCGCGACGACGTCCATGTCCGCGACGTAGGTGCCGACGTCGCAGGCGGTGACGTAGCGGCCGCCGAGCGACTCCACGAACCGGCCGTAGGCCAGCAGGAGTTCCTCCGTCTTGAGGACGGCCGGGTCGCCGATGATCACGGCCTTGCCGCCGCCGAGGTCGAGGCCGGCGAGGGCGTTCTTGTACGACATGCCGCGCGAGAGGTTCAGCGCGTCGCGGACGGCTTCCTCGTCCGAGGCGTACGCGTGGAAGCGCGTGCCGCCGAGGGCGGGGCCCAGGGCGGTGGAGTGGATGGCGATGACGGCCTTGAGGCCCGTGGCACGGTCCTGGCACAGCACGACTTGCTCGTGGCCGCCCTGCTCCGAACGGAACAGGGTGTGCAGGACGCCGTCGGTCATTTCGGTCACGGTGGTGACTCCCATGGAAGAGATGCGGCGGAAAGTCGCCCGCCCTGCGGGTGGGGGAGGGCGCACTGGGAGCAGAGTAAGACCTGCGGCGTGCGGCGGTACCCCCTGTCCGGGGATCGGAACACTCCCGGGTTACCGCCGCCCCGGAGGTGAGCCGGACCGCCGGAAGGGGCAGGACGGGTGCGTGAGCGAATCCCCACGGCCCGGGCCGGCCGTCCCGTACGCCTCCTACCTGCGCGTGTACGAGCCCCTGACGGCGTTCGCCGAGCCCGAGCGCACGCACTGGGCGGCGTACGCCCGGCGCGCGGACGCGCCGACGGCCCAGGACGAACTGCGGCGCTCGCTCGCGGATCTGGTACGGGTCCCCGTGGTGGGGGTCCCGGTGCACGAGAGCGGGGACGCCTTCACGGCGGAGCTGGACGGGGTGCTGCTGGTCTGCCCCTGGCGGACCCGGTTGCGCGGCTGGCTGGCGCTCCGGGAGCTGGTCGCCGACTTCCCGCGCCCGGTGCTGGACGCGGCGCTGCCGCCGGCGCAGCGGCGCCGGGCGGCGGAGGCGTACGAGGCCTGGCGCGAGCGGAACCCGGACGCGCGCCCGTGGATCCGTACCGGGGTGTGGCAGGTGCCCCTGCGCTGGTTCGTGCTGGTGGCGGACGAGGAGCGGGAGTACCTGCCGGGCGAGCGGCTGCGCTACCGGACGCCGATGGTGCAGGCCCGCAGGCGCCTGGCGCGGACGCTGCGGATCCTGCGGGCGGCGGAGGGCCGGGGGTACGGGCCGCTGGCGGACGGGCTGGTGGAGGTCGGGGGCTGGCTGGAGGAGTTCCATCCGCGCTCGATGGTCGAACTGGACTACGGGGGGCTGCTGCACGCGCTGCCGGCTGACGGCCTGGCCGGGGACCGGTCGGCCCGTGATCTGGCGGAGGGGATCGCGGCCCTGCGGGCGGGGGACCACGAGGGTGCCGCACAGGTGTACGGGGAGCTGTCGCTGCGGTGGCGGGCGGTCCGGGAGAGGCTCTTCGCGAACTAGGTGGGCCCGGGGCCTTTCGGAACCGGGGGACGGTGGGGATCATGTACGAATCCCGTTCGGCACCCGTTCGGACCCGTTCGGACCCCCCTCGTATCGCCCGTACCGGTTGTCATCGGCCGATCGGCCGCAATGCGCAGATCAGGGGTTCGATCACCGCATTAAGGTCTTAGTCCCAGGACCTACGTCCCGATACGGGCCATTGGCTCAAGCGTGACGGAACGCACTATCCACACCCTTGCGCCCTTCCCCTACCCTCGTGCCAAAATAGGACAAGGAGTCCGGGGAGGGTTCCTTCCGCCCAACTTTGGGCGGAATGCTCGGTATTGCACTCTATGGGGGGGTCTGACGGCTCCTGATCGCTCTGTGACTGATCGTCACAGTGGGGTGACTGTCCGTTATGGGACGGTCCATCGGCTTCCGCCGCTGATGAACACCTCGGAGGGCAATTCCATCGGTTTGGCCGTCGAGGCTGGACGGATGGTGTAGTTGTAGTGCCGAGGACAAGCCGTTCGTCCTATAACCGACTCGGCCTGCGTATGTCCATTTCGGGCAACGCGGGCCAAGGTGCAGAATTTAGAGGAAAGAACCGAGATGGTTCGGTTCTCCCGAGGAGGCCGCTCATGACCGCTCGCACCCCTGATGCCGAGCCGCTGCTGACCCCGGCTGAGGTTGCCACGATGTTCCGCGTGGACCCGAAGACGGTCACCCGCTGGGCCAAGGCTGGCAAGCTCACGTCCATCCGCACCCTGGGTGGACACCGCCGTTACCGCGAGGCTGAGGTCCGCGCACTGCTCGCGGGAATTCCGCAGCAGCGCAGCGAGGCCTGAGGTCCCGCAGCACCACCGCATTAACGGGTACGTGTCGGATCCCCCAATCCGATGAAACCCAATGGCTTCATCGGCCGGGCCTGCCCCAACAGGCTCCATGCCGTTTGACCGCGCTGGACTCCGCCGGGTCCAGCGCGGTCTTTTTTGTGCTCCGGACCGGTGCGGGGTCCCGTCGCCCGGCGGTGCCGGCCGGTGGGTGCCATTGCACATATTAAATTGAGTGCGCGTAGGGGTCCGATAAACGTGCGGGTCTCGAAAACTCATGTGGTGACTCCCGTCACAGCTGATAACTCTTGTACATCCGGCAATGCACCTCGTAAAGGGAAGGTCCGGTACAGAGCCCTCACACGTACGGGGGATTTTTCCCGCTCGGGCGCATGGGGCGCCGGTCCCCCTGGGGGGCCGCTGGAAGGGCCAGGACCGCCCTCCGGGGTCCCGGACCGTGCGTGGGGGTGCCAGAGCCCTCAGGGGGGCGCTCAGGGGTGCGGCGGGTTTCGGATGATCACGCGACGGGGAGCCGCCGACGGCGCCGCCGGCGGAACGGGCGGCGGAGCGGGTGCCGTACGCGGCGGACCGCACCCGGACACGCGTCAGGGCCCGCACCCCCGAGGGGGTACGGGCCCTGACGTTTCTGCGATCCTGACGGGACTTGAACCCGCGACCTCCACCTTGACAGGGTGGCGAGCTAACCAACTGCTCCACAGGACCTTGATTCGCGGCCGACTGGCGTGGCTGCGAAACAGACTGTACAGCAGCTCAGGGGGTCCGGTCGAACCGGATCACGGCGCCGCCGCGTCCACCGCCTTCACGATCCGCTTGTCGGAGATCGGGTACGCCGTCCCGAGCGCGTGCGCGAAGTAACTGACCCGCAGCTCCTCGATCATCCAGCGGATCTCCGTGACCGCCTCCGGGACCGGCCGGCCCTTCGGCAACTGCTCCAGCAGCCACAGGTACTCGTCCCGCATCTCGTGGACCTTCTCCATGCGCGTGGTGTCGCGCTGGACGCCCGTCGGCATCTGCTGGAGCCGCCGGTCGGCCGCCACCAGGTAGCGCATCAGGTCCGGCAGCCGCTTCAGCCCGGTCAGCGTGACGAAACCGGCCGGCATCAAGGCCGCCAACTGCGCCTTCACGTCCGCGACGTTCGCCATCAGGGCCAGGCTGCCGGTGGCCTTCAGCCGCCGCTCGCAGGCCTGCCAGGCGGCCAGCACCTGCTGCACCTGGGCCACGGTCCGCACCGTCGTGTCCACCAGGTCGGCCCGGACCGCGTCGTGGAGCCGGCGGAAGCCCGCCTCGTCCCAGGCGGGGCCGCCGTGGTCGGCGATGAGCTTGTCGGCCGCCGCCGTCGCGCAGTCGTCGAACAGCGCCTGGATGGAGCCGTGCGGATTGCGCGACAGCGCCAGCTTCTGCTGGTTGGTCAGCTTGTCCGAGGCGAACTTCGCCGGGTTCACCGGGATGTTCAGCAGGATCAGCCGCCGGGTGCCGAGCCACATCGCCTGCTGCTGCTCCGCCTCCGTGTCGAAGAGCCGTACCGAGACGCTCGTCCCCTCGTCCACCAGCGCCGGGTACGCCTTCACCGGCTGGCCGGCCCGGCGGGTCTCGAAGACCCGCACCAGGGTGCCGATCGTCCAGTCGGTCAGCCCGGTGCGCTCCAGCGACTCCCCGCCCGCCCGCTCGGCGGTGGCGGCCGCGGCCTTGGAGAGGGCCTGGCGTGCCTTCGGCTTCAGCTTCAGCCGCAGGGCCTCGAGGTCCTTGTCCTCGGCCAGGTTGCGGCGCCGCTCGTCGACGATCCGGAAAGTGATCTTCAGGTGGTCGGGGATCCGGCCGAGGTCGAAGTCCTCCGGCGACACCGGCACCCCCACCATGCGGTGCAGCTCGCGCGCCAGCGTCACCGGCAGCGGCTCCTGCATCGGATGCGCCGTCCGCAGGAAACGCGTCGCGAAGTTCGGCGCCGGTACGTAGTGCCGGCGGACCGGCTTCGGCAGCGAGCGGATCAGCTCCGTGACGACCTCCTCCCGCAGGCCCGGGATCTGCCAGTCGAAGCCCTCGTCGGTGACCTGGTTCAGCACCTGGAGCGGAATGTGCACGGTCACGCCGTCCGCGTCCGCGCCCGGCTCGAACTGGTACGTCACCCGGAACTTCAGCTGCCCCTGCCGCCAGGTGTCGGGATAGTCGGCCTTGGTGACCCCGGCCGCCTTCTCCGTCAGCAGCATCTCCCGCTCGAAGTCGAGGAGTTCGGGCTCCTCGCGCTTCTTGTGCTTCCACCAGGAGTCGAAGTGCGCCCCCGACACCACGTGCTCCGGGATGCGCTGGTCGTAGAAGTCGAACAGGGTCTCGTCGTCCACGACGATGTCCCGGCGCCGCGCCCGGTTCTCCAGCTCCTCGACCTCGGTCAGCAGCTTGCGGTTGTCCGCGTAGAACTTGTGGTGCGTGCGCCAGTCGCCCTCGACCAGCGCGTTGCGGATGAACAGCTCCCGCGACACCTCCGGGTCGATCCGGCCGTAGTTGATCTTCCGCTGCGCCACGATCGGCACGCCGTACAGCGTGACCTTCTCGTACGCCATCACGGCCGCCTGGTCCTTCTCCCAGTGCGGCTCGCTGTACGTGCGCTTGATCAGGTGCTGCGCCAGCGGCTCCACCCACTCGGGCTCCACCTTGGCGTTCACCCGCGCCCACAGCCGCGAGGTCTCCACCAGCTCCGCCGACATCAGGAACTTCGGCTGCTTCTTGAACAGCGCCGACCCCGGGAAGATCGCGAACTTGGCGGACCGGGCCCCCAGGTACTCGTTCTTGTCGGTGTCCTTGAGCCCGATGTGCGAGAGCAGACCGGCCAGCAGCGAGATGTGGATGCTCGTCTCGGGGGCGTCGGCCTCGTTGACGTGGATCCCCATGGTCTTGGCGACCGTGCGCAGCTGCGCGTAGATGTCCTGCCACTCCCGGATCCGCAGGAAGTTCAGGTACTCCTGCTTGCACATCCGGCGGAAGGCGGAGGAACCGCGTTCCTTCTGCTGCTCGCGGACGTAGCGCCACATGTTCAGGTAGGAGAGGAAGTCGCTCGTCTCGTCCTTGAACCGGGCGTGGTTCTGGTCCGCCTGCGTCTGCTTGTCCGAGGGCCGCTCGCGCGGGTCCTGGATGGACAGGGCCGCCGCGATGACCATGACCTCGCGCACGCAGTTGTTCTTGTCCGCCTCCACGACCATGCGGGCCAGACGCGGGTCCACGGGCAGCTGGGAGAGCTGGCGGCCCAGCGGGGTGAGCCGCTTCTTCACGTCCTTCTGCGCCGGGTCCAGCGCGCCGAGCTCCTGGAGCAGCTGCACGCCGTCGCGGATGTTGCGGTGGTCCGGCGGGTCGATGAAGGGGAACTTCTCGATCTCCCCGAGCCCGGCCGCCGTCATCTGCAGGATGACGGACGCCAGGTTCGTCCGCAGGATCTCGGCGTCCGTGAACTCCGGACGGGCGTTGAAGTCGTCCTCGGAGTACAGCCGGATGCAGATGCCGTCGCTGGTACGGCCGCAGCGGCCCTTGCGCTGGTTGGCGCTGGCCTGGCTGATCCGCTCGATCGGCAGCCGCTGGACCTTCGTGCGGTGGCTGTAGCGGGAGATGCGGGCCGTGCCCGGGTCGATCACGTACTTGATGCCCGGGACGGTCAGCGAGGTCTCGGCGACGTTCGTGGCCAGCACGATCCGCCGGCCGGTGTGCGGCTGGAAGACCCGGTGCTGCTCGGCGTGCGAGAGCCGGGCGTACAGCGGCAGCACCTCGGTGAAGCGCAGCTGCTTCTTGACCAGCGCGTCGGCGGTGTCGCGGATCTCCCGCTCACCGGAGAGGAAGACCAGGATGTCGCCCGGCCCCTCGCCCTGGAGCTCGTCCACCGCGTCGCAGATCGCCGTGATCTGGTCCCGGTCGCTCTCCTCGCTGTCCTCCTCCAGCAGCGGGCGGTACCGCACCTCCACGGGGTAGGTACGGCCGCTGACCTCGACGATCGGCGCGTCCCCGAAGTGCCGGGAGAACCGCTCCGGGTCGATGGTCGCCGAGGTGATGACCACCTTGAGGTCGGGACGCTTGGGCAGCAGGGTGGCCAGGTAGCCCAGCAGGAAGTCGATGTTCAGGGACCGCTCGTGCGCCTCGTCGATGATGATCGTGTCGTAGGCGCGCAGCTCCCTGTCCGTCTGGATCTCCGCGAGCAGGATGCCGTCCGTCATCAGCTTCACGAAGGTCGCGTCCGGGTCCACCTGGTCGGTGAAGCGGACCTTCCAGCCGACCGTCCGGCCGATCTCCGACTTCAGCTCCTCCGCGATGCGCTCCGCGACCGTACGGGCCGCGATCCGCCGGGGCTGGGTGTGCCCGATCATGCCCCGGACGCCGCGCCCCAGCTCCATGCAGATCTTGGGGATCTGGGTGGTCTTGCCGGAGCCGGTCTCGCCCGCGACGATCACGACCTGGTGGTCGCGTATCGCCTCGGCGATCTCGTCCTTCTTCTGGCTGACGGGCAGGTTCTCGGGATAGGTGACCTCCGGCATGCGCGAGGCGCGGCCGGCCAGTCGCGCGGCGGCCTTCTCGGCCTCCGCGGCGATCTCGTCGAGCACGGCCTGCCTGGCCTCGGGCTTGCGGATACGGCGGGCGCCCTCGAGGCGGCGGCCGAGGCGGTGCGCGTCCCGGAGGGAGATCTCTCCGAGAAGCGTCTGCAGGGCGGCGAAGGAAGTAGACATACCTGATCGAGGATCTCACCTGGGCCGGGCGGGTGGCGAACGCATTTGTGCCCCTCCCCGTACCATTTCGGGACGAGTCCCCCAGCCGTGCGAGTGAGAGGCAGCCCACCGTTGCCCCGCCGTCCTCCCCGCGCTGCGGCCGCCGCCCTGTTCGCGCTGGTCCTGGGCCTCCTCGCGGTCGCCCTCACGGGCCCCGCGCGGACCGCCGGCCCGGCCGCGCCGCCGTCCGCGGCCGACGCCGAGGCCGCGGTGCGGCAGGAGACGGGCGCGGCGGTCGCGGTGGCGCACCCGGCCGGCGCCGCGGCCGGACCGGTGCGGGAGACGGCGGCGCACCCGGCCGGACCGGTGCCGGAGACGGCGGCCGAGCGGCTCCCGGGCCGGGGGCCCGCCTGCGGCCCCGGCTCCCCCGGCCACGACCCCGCCCCCGCCGTTCCGCCCCGCGCGGGGCAGGACCACGCCCCGATGCCCCCGGCGCGCCCCGCGCCCGAGGGGGAGCGGCCGGACCGGGGGGAGTGCGTACGGGTCCCCGTACGCGGGCCCGGCCGGCCCGCGCCCTCGCCGGTGGAGCTGTCCGTGATGCGGGTCTAGGAGGAGCCGCGCCACCGGTCCCCTTCCGCACCCGCAGCTCTGGAGCACCCCTATGTCCCGCTCGTCCCGCAAGCCCCTGCTGATCTCCGCCGGGGTCGCGCTCGCCACCGTCACCCTCGGGCTGGTCTCCTGGCAGGCCACCGCCCCCGAGGAGCGGCCCCGCGACACCGCCGCCTCCGCGCCCCGCACCGACCCGGCCGCCGAGCTCAGGGCCCTGGCCCGCCGCGACGCCGGCGACAAGCTCGCGATGGGCCGCGCCGACGCCCCCGTCGTCCTGATCGAGTACTCCGACTTCAAGTGCGGCTACTGCGGCAAGTTCGCCCGCGACACCGAGCCCGAACTGGTGAAGAAGTACGTCGAGGACGGCACCCTGCGCATCGAGTGGCGCAACTTCCCGATCTTCGGCGCCGAGTCCGAGGCCGCCGCCAAGGCCGCCTGGGCCGCCGGCCGGCAGGACCGCTTCAAGGCCTTCCACGCCGCCGCGTACGCCGAGGACGCCAAGGCCAAGGGCTTCGGCGAGGAGCGCCTGACCGAGCTGGCCCGCGAGGCCGGAGTCCCCGACCTGGAGCGCTTCAAGCGGGACATGGCGGGCGAGGAGGCCGCCGCCGCCCTGCGCAGGGACCAGGAGGAGGGCTACCGCATCGGCGTCCGCTCCACCCCCTCCTTCCTGGTCAACGGCCGGCCCCTGGCCGGCGCCCAGCCCCTGGACGTCTTCGCGGCCGCCATCACCGAGGCCGAGCGGGCAGCGGCCGCGCGGTGACCGGCATCGGATACCTGGCCGCCCTGCTGGGCGGCCTCCTCGCCCTGCTCAGCCCCTGCAGCGCCCTGCTGCTGCCCGCCTTCTTCGCGTACTCGATCGACTCCCGCTCACGGCTCCTGGCCCGCACCGGGATCTTCTACGCGGGCCTCGCGAGCACCCTCGTACCGATGGGCGCGGCGGGCTCCTACGCGGGCCGCTTCTTCCACGGCAACCGCGACCTGCTCGTCCTCGCGGGCGGCTGGCTGATCGTCGCGCTGGGCCTCGCCCAGATCCTGGGCCTGGGCTTCGCCCCGCGGCGGATCTCGGAGCTGTCCGGCCGGATCCGCCCCACCACCGCCCTGTCGGTGTACGCCCTCGGCGCGGTCTACGGGCTGGCCGGCTTCTGTGCGGGCCCGATCCTCGGCAGCGTCCTGACCGTGGCCGCTGTCAGCGGCAGCCCGGTCTACGGCGGTCTCCTGCTGGCCGTGTACGCGCTGGGCATGGCCGTACCGCTGTTCGTGCTGGCCCTGCTGTGGGAGCGCTTCGACCTGGGCCGGCGGCGCTGGCTGCGCGGCCGGGCGGTCCGGCTGGGCCGCCTCGAACTGCACACGACCTCGCTGCTGTCCGGGCTGTTCTTCATCACCCTGGGCACGCTGTTCCTGGCCTACGACGGGACGAGCGCCCTGCCCGGGCTGCTGGACGTGGACGACTCGTACGCCGTCGAGCGCCGGGTGGGCGCCCTCGCGGACGCCGTACCGGACTGGGCGCTGCTCGCCCTGGTCGGCGCGGGGGCGCTCGCCCTCGGGCTGGTCCGGTGGCGGCGGGCGGCCCGCGCGGAGGAACGGGAGGGGTAGGAACGCGGAAGGCCCCGTCCGGGGGACGGGGCCTTCCTTCTGTGGCTGGGGCCGGGGTCGAACCGGCGACCTATCGCTTTTCAGGCGATCGCTCGTACCAACTGAGCTACCCAGCCACGAGACTGTTTCCAGCCTCAGCGATCCTGACGGGACTTGAACCCGCGACCTCCACCTTGACAGGGTGGCGAGCTAACCAACTGCTCCACAGGACCTGGTTTGTGCAAGAGCAAGTCTCGCACATGGTGTTGCGTACCCCCAACGGGATTCGAACCCGTGCTACCGCCTTGAAAGGGCGGCGTCCTGGGCCACTAGACGATGAGGGCTAAAGGCCCGCCGGGCACTTTTCAGCGCGTCGGGGACGTGAGAAGCATATGGGATCGGAGGAGGTATCGCCAAAACGGTTTCCCCCGGGGGCGGCGCAGGCCCTCGCCGGAGCGACAATGGCCGGGTGCTGGAGATGACGCGCGAGGAGTTCGAGGAGCTCGTCGCAGAGGCCCTGGACCGCATTCCGCCGGAGCTGACGCGGCTGATGGACAACGTCGCGGTGTTCGTCGAGGACGAGCCCCCGGCCGACGACCCCGAGCTGCTCGGCCTGTACGAGGGGACACCGCTCACCGAGCGCGGCGAGTGGTACGCCGGAGTGCTCCCCGACCGCATCACCCTCTACCGGAACCCCACGTTGCGGATGTGCGAGGACCGGGAGAGCGTGGTCGCCGAGACGGAGGTGACGGTCGTGCACGAGATCGCCCACCACTTCGGGATCGACGACGAGCGGCTGCACGCCCTGGGTTACGGGTGACCCGGCCCGTCCCCGGCGCGGAGGCGATCGACCCCGACGTCGACCTCCACGTGCCCGCCCAGCGCGCCGAACCGCAGGGCCGGGTGCTCGCGGCCGTCGCGGCGGGCGGCGCCGTGGGCGCCTCGGCGCGGTACGGGGTGGCCCTGCTGTGGCCGGCCGGGCCCGGGGCCTTCCCGTGGGCGACCTTCTGGACCAACGCCACGGGATGCGCGCTGATCGGCGTACTCATGGTGCTGATCGGCGAGGGCGGGCGGAGCGCGCGGCATCCGCTGCTGCGGCCGTTCGCCGGGGTGGGCGTGCTCGGCGGGTTCACGACCTTCTCCGCCTACGCCGCGGACTTCTCCGGGCTGCTGGACGAGGGCGAGGCCGGGACCGCGCTGGCGTACGCCGGGCTGACGGTGGCGGCGGCCCTGGGGGCGGTGTGGGCGGCGGCGTCGGTGACGCGGCTGGTGCTCGCGCGGCGGCGCCGGTGAACTGGCTGCTGGTGGTGGCGGGCGCGGTCGTCGGGGCGCCGCTGCGGTACCTGACCGACCGGGCGGTGCAGGCGCGGCACGATTCCGTCTTCCCGTGGGGGACCCTCGTCGTCAACGCCGCCGCGTGTCTGCTGCTCGGGGTGGTGGCCGGGGCGGCGCTGGCCGGGGCGGGCTCCCCGCGGGTGCGGCTGCTGCTCGGTACGGGGCTGTGCGGGGCGCTGAGCACCTATTCGACCTTCTCGTACGAGACCCTGCGGCTGGCCGAGCGCGGCCGGCGGTTCCTCGCCGCCGCGAACGTCGCCGCGTCGGTGCTGGTGGGGCTGGGCGCGGTGACGCTCGGCTCCCGGGTGGCGCGACAGCTGTTCGCGTAAGGGGCGTGTCTCTTACGGGGTAAAGGGAGTTGGGCTCATTGACCCGCTCATCGCGGACCCCGCCGCAGTGCTCCGGAGGTGCCCCCGTGCGCCCTTTGACCGCTTCCCTGTCCGCGTCCCTCAGACTCGCCGTCTCCGCCCTCGCGGTGGCGGCGACGGCCGGCTGCATGAGCGTCGGCGAGGACGCCGCCAAGCCCGGGCCCGCGGCTTCGGTCGGCGGCAAGGACACGGGCGGACCGGCCGGGGCGGCCGGCGGCGGCCACGGTTCCGGGGTCCACGGCAACGGACACGGCGTGAAGGACGGTACGGGGAACCAGGCGGCCAGGCCGGGCGAGCCCGGGAAGGCCGCCGGCGCGGCCGGGGCCTCGCCCAGCCCGGGGGCTCCCGCGAAGCCCGGGCAGCCCGCGCCGACGGCCGGGCCGGGCGGCGGCGCGGGCGGTCAGGGCGGCCAGGTGCCGTCCGGGGGCGGGACGAGCGGCGGCGGCTCGGGGTCCGCGGCGGGCGGCTCCGGGTCGGGTTCGGGGGCCGGCGGCGCGGGGTCGGCCGCCGGGGGCTCGGGATCCGGTTCGGGGGCGGGAGGCTCGGGGTCCGGTTCCGGATCCGGGTCCGGGTCCGGCTCCGGCGGCTCCGGGTCGGGTGGGTCCGGCGGGTCCGGAGGAGCCAGTGGCGGAACCGGTCCGACCGCGGAGCCCTCGCCGACTGTGACGGAACCCACACCCACGCCGCCGTCCGATCCGGGCCCCGGGTCGAGCGTCGCGTAGGGGCGCTCTGCCCCGTTCCGCGGGGTTCTGTGTGGCCCTCCCGGGGTCCGCGTAGCGCGCACCGGAAGCATCGTCGCAGGTCAGGGGCGATGTCCCGGGGGCGACTTGCCAGACCCCCGGGAGGGTGCGTATGGTTATAGATCGTTTGATCCCATTGCCCGGCGCCGAATCCGAAGAGCGCCGTGTGGCGCGTACTCTCCCTAGCCGTGGCTGACCGCATTGAGGCGGTCGATTTGCGATTCACGGAGTTTGGGCGCGTGCCGAGACTCCGGAAGGTTTCGCATTTCGCATGTCCATTTCCAGTTCTGACCGTTCCGTCATGCCCGAGAACGACTCCACCGAGATCGTCGACGCCGAGACCCTCGCGGTCACCGAGGCCATGGACGCCATCGAGCGCGACGAGATCATCGAGGCCCTCGAGGCCGACGTGGCGGACGTCGCCGACGTGACCGCCGAGGCGGACGCGGCCGACGCCGACGACGCCGAGCCCACCACCACCTTCGCGGACCTCGGTCTGCCCGAGGGCGTCGTGCGCAAGCTCGCCCAGAACGGCGTCACCTCTCCGTTCCCGATCCAGGCCGCGACCATCCCGGACGCCCTGGCCGGCAAGGACATCCTCGGCCGTGGCCGCACCGGCTCCGGCAAGACCCTCTCCTTCGGTCTGCCGACCCTGGCCCGCCTCGCCGGCGGCCACACCGAGAAGAAGAAGCCCCGCGCGATCATCCTCACGCCGACGCGTGAGCTCGCGATGCAGGTCGCGGACGCCCTCCAGCCCTACGGCGACGTCCTCGGCCTGAAGATGAAGGTCGTCTGCGGCGGTACCTCCATGGGCAACCAGATCTACGCCCTAGAGCGCGGTGTCGACGTCCTCGTCGCCACCCCGGGCCGCCTGCGCGACATCATCAACCGCGGCGCCTGCTCCCTGGAGAACGTCGAGGTCGCCGTCCTCGACGAGGCCGACCAGATGGCCGACCTGGGCTTCCTGCCCGAGGTCACCGAGCTGCTCGACCAGATCCCCGGCGGCGGCCAGCGCATGCTCTTCTCCGCCACCATGGAGAACGAGATCGGCACCCTGGTCAAGCGCTACCTGACCAACCCCGTCACGCACGAGGTCGACAGTGCCCAGGGCAACGTCACGACCATGACGCACCACGTCCTCGTCGTGAAGCCGAAGGACAAGGCGCCGGTCACGGCCGCCATCGCCGCCCGCAAGGGCCGCACCATCATCTTCGTCCGCACCCAGCTGGGCGCCGACCGCATCGCCGAGCAGCTCATCGAGGCCGGCGTGAAGGCCGACGCGCTGCACGGCGGCATGACGCAGGGCGCCCGTACCCGCGTCCTCGCCGACTTCAAGGACGGCTACGTCAACGCGCTCGTCGCCACCGACGTCGCCGCCCGCGGCATCCACGTCGACGGCATCGACCTGGTCCTGAACGTGGACCCGGCCGGTGACCACAAGGACTACCTGCACCGCTCGGGCCGCACCGCCCGTGCCGGCAAGTCCGGTGTCGTCGTCTCCCTGGCCCTGCCGCACCAGCGCCGCCAGATCTTCCGCCTGATGGAGGACGCGGGCGTCGACGCCTCGCGCCACATCGTCCAGGGCGCCGGCGCCTTCGACCCGGAGGTCGCCGAGATCACCGGTGCGCGCTCGCTCACCGAGGTCCAGGCCGACTCCGCGAACAACGCCGCCAAGCAGGCCGAGCGCGAGGTCGCCGACCTGACGAAGCAGCTGGAGCGCGCGACCCGTCGCGCCGCCGAGCTGCGCGAGGAGGCCGACCGCCTCGTCGCCCGCTCCGCCCGCGAGCGCGGTGAGGACCCGGAGGCCGCCGTCGCCGAGGTCGTCGAAGCCGCCGAGGCCGAGGTAGCCGCTGCCGTGGCCGCCGTCGCCGAGCCCGTCGTCCAGGAGCGCACCTTCGAGCGCCGTGACGAGCGGGGCAACTACGAGCGCCGCGACAACCGTGGTGGCGACCGTGGTGGCGACCGCGGTGGTTTCCGTCGCGATGACCGTCCGTCGGGTGGCTTCCGCCGGGACGACCGTCGTGATGACAACCGTGGTGGCGGTGACCGTGGTGGTTTCCGTCGCGATG
>NZ_JBVISM010000003.1:601661-628696 GCF_055575515.1 Streptomyces sp. NPDC034086
CGTGGTGGCGGTGACCGTGGTGGTTTCCGTCGCGATGACCGTCCGTCCGGTGGTTTCAACCGTGACGACCGTGGTGGCGACCGTGGCGGCTTCCGTCGCGATGACCGTCCGTCGGGTGGCTTCCGCCGGGACGACCGTCGTGATGACAACCGTGGTGGCGGTGACCGTGGTGGTTTCCGTCGCGATGACCGTCCGTCCGGTGGTTTCAACCGTGACGACCGTGGTGGCGACCGCGGCGGCTTCCGCCGCGACGACCGTCCCTCCGGCGGCTTCCGCTCCGGCGGCGCCGGCGAGCGCCCCTACGGCCGGCGTGACGACAACCGCCCGTCCGGCTCCACCTTCGGTGGCCGCCGCGACGACAAGCCGCGCTGGAAGCGCAACGGCTGACGCCTGAGCGCCGCCTGACGAGGACTCGGCCCCCCACAGCACTCCGGTGCGGTGGGGGGCCGAGCCCATTTCCGGCCGTTTCGCCCCTCCCGCGCCGTCTGGCGGGAAACCGCCGGGGCCACACCCGGCGATACCCGATCGGCCAGCAGCCCCTCTCCGGCTATGCTCTGGGGTGAGCACATGGAGGGCCATTAGCTCAATTGGCAGAGCAGCGGACTTTTAATCCGTTGGTTGTCGGTTCGAGTCCGACATGGCCTACCGCTCGCGGGCGGAGACCAAACCCTCTGACCTGCTACGTAGCGCCCCGACCGGCTTCAGCCGGCCGGGGCGCTACGTCGTTCCCGGCCCCGGGAGGGAACACCGGGGCAACGACGGTGCCACAGCTTCCGTTCGCCGCCGCGGCCGCGCCCGCTCGCGGAACGAGCCGAGCCCCTCGGCGCGGCGGCCTTCCCGACCGCGCACAGCGGGCCCGCGTACGTGTCCGAAGTCAGCGGGCCGGTGGAGCGGCGCAGCGTCTCCCTGACGGTCCGAAGGCCGCCACCACCGGCGTGCCCGAACGGTCAACGCCCGCACCCGCGCCCGAGGCGCGACCAGGCTGCTGGTGGAGCCGGCCCGAGAGCGTCGAAGATGAGTGCGACGGCGCCGGGCCGGGAGCGGGAACGAGCGAGGGGGGACGAGGGCCGCGTGACTGACGCTGAGCGGATGCTCGAAGAGGTGCGGGCGATGATGACGGAGGAGGTCTTCGAGGGGGTGCTGAAGGCGCAAGGCGTTGACCCCGATGATCTGTCCTCCCTCCTGGACCTGCTCGCCATCGGCCTCACGAACGGCGCGTGGCGCAACAGCTGCGTGGAGAACTGGCATGCGGAGGGGCGCCTGTCCGACGGCGACATGCTGCGGATCAACAGTCACACCACGCTCGGTGTACGCCAACGCCTCCGCGGATGGTGCACGGCCCACGGCATCTCCTCGGGGAGCGCCGAAGCGTTCCGGGGCGTCACGGTCGAGGACGTGGACGTCCTCGGGCATCGGCTCTTCACGTGGCTGACCAACCCCGGCCGCAGGCTTCCGACGGGCATGACCCTGGGCGAACTCGCGCGCACCGATGAGGACCTCGCGGAGTACGAGGACCACGCGGACGGGAAGCTGGGAGCCTTCGCCGGCCAGATGGAGCGCCAGGGCGTCCGGTACGGCATCCTCTACACGGCCGGTCACGGCGCACTCGCCTGCGACCGCTGGTGGGGTCATCCCACCTGGCCGGCGCGCGTGGACCGTTTCATATCCGTACTGGACACCCCCGCCGATCCCCACTGGGGAACGGACGGTGAGCGCCTCGGGCGCCTGGGCCCCGGGCCGGCGTCCCTGGGCTCTCGTGCCGATCTGCGCGGAACGCTGCTGCGGACGCCGTGGGAGCTCGACGCGGAGGCCGCGCAGTGGGTCGTGGATTCTGGGATCGCGTACCTGACGGTGACCGTCTGAGAGCCGCCTCCAGGAGCGCGCAACCGGGCCGGTGCCGCCGGTCCGGGTGCCCGGACGGATCGGTTATGAAGCCTCTGACCTGCGGTGATGCCATTCTGAGGGAGTGCGGGGCGGTTAATTGGCGGGAGGCGTCCCCCGGATGACGTAGAGTTGGGTTTACCGACGCGGGGTGGAGCAGCTCGGTAGCTCGCTGGGCTCATAACCCAGAGGTCGCAGGTTCAAATCCTGTCCCCGCTACTCAGTACGAAGGCCCGGTTCCCTGGTGGAACCGGGCCTTCGTCGTGTTCGGCTCTCACTCCTTCGCCCCGGTCCGCTCGCCGTACCGGGCCGTCTGCCGTCAGCCTGGGGGGACGGGCGCGACCGGGCGGCAGGAGAGCAGCGTGGCGGGGCTGGGCCGGCAAGGCGAGGGCGGCAGTGCGGACGGCGCCGCCCGGCGGGTGGTGCGGATCCTGCCCGTCCTGCTGGTCCTGCTGGGACTGGTGTTCACCCTGGTGACCCCGCCCAGCTTCACGGGGTCCCCCTTCTTCGCCGCCGCACCGCTGGTCGCGGCTCCCCTGTTCACGCTCCGGGCGACCGCGCTGACCGGGATCGCCTCCTCGCTGGTGGTCGTCGGCCTCCACGTCCACAACGGCACCGCCTGGAAGGTGGAGGCGCTGACCGAGCTGGTGACGGTGCTGACCGTGTCCGGGCTGGCCCTGCTGATCAACCGGGTCGTTCGGCGCGGCGGCGAGCGGCTCGCCTCGGCGCGCGGGATCGCCGAGGCCGCGCAGCGGGCCGTGCTGCCGACCCCGGCCGAGCGGATCGCGGGGCTGCGCGTCGGCGCCCGGTACGAGGCCGCTCAGGCCGACGCCTTCATCGGCGGGGACCTGTACGCCGTCCAGGACACCCCGTACGGCGTGCGGCTCGCGGTGGGTGACGTACGGGGGAAGGGGCTGGGGGCCGTGGAGGCCGTCGCGGTGGTGCTGGGGGCCTTCCGGGAGGCGGCGGAGACCGAGCCGACCCTCGAGGGCCTCGCACGGCGCCTGGAGCGGGCGCTGACCCGGGAAGGGGCGCGCCGGGGCAGCCTGGACGCGGTGGAGGGGTTCACCACGTGCGTGCTCGGCGAGATCCCGCCCGGCGCCGAACGGCTGCGGCTGCTCAACCGGGGCCACCCCGAGCCGCTGCTGCTGTACGCGGACGGGGGCCTGGAGGTACTGGCCCCCGCCGAGCCGGCGCTGCCGCTGGGGCTGGGCGAACTCGCGGCGGACGGGGTCCACCGGAGCGAGGAGTGGTCCTTCCCGGCGGGCAGCACCCTGCTGCTGTACACCGACGGGCTGACCGAGGCCCGGGACGCGGCGGGCACCTTCTACGATCCGGCGGCCCGGCTGCGGGGGCGGGTCTTTCCGGGGCCGGAGGAGCTGATCGGTGCGCTGAGCCGCGATGTGCGGCGGCACACCGGCGGAGGCACGACGGACGACATGGCGCTGCTCGCGGTGGGCCGGGCGGGGGAGGGGCGGCCGGAGCGACGGCGGACCGTCCCGGTCGTGCGCGGCGACAGCCCGTGAGCGACCGGACGTAGCGGAAGACGGCCGGTGGAGCGGCTCCCCTGACGGTGCGTCAGGAGCGTGCAGGGCCGGAAGTGGCGTGCGAGGGGTAGAAGGATTGCCCTGGTTGGGGCCGTATAGGGCGAATGTGAAGGCCAAAGCTGAGCCCTGAGTGGCCGATTGGGGTGAACGATCAATCGCTTCGGCTTGGATTCATTCGTCCGCGTAGATTACCTTTCGATAACGCAGCGCGGTCGTCCCAGCCGTCGCAACGACGGCACCCGTGTGCGTTCTCGCCCATGAGGAGTGTGCCCCGGTGGCCTCCAACTCGCCTGCCTCTGACGGCATAGACCTCCAGGAGACGCCCACCGCGGGAGCCTGGGGCGAGTGGAATCCCACGGAGGACTCCGCACGCCCGCTCCGCGGCAAGCACCGCGTCCTCAAGCCGCGCGGCGGGCTCGCCCGCAGCTCGACCGTGCTCGGCGTCGGCGTGATCGCGGCCGTCGGCGCGGGCGGCATCGCCACCGCGCAGGACCGGCCCCAGGTCTCCATATCCATGCCCTCCATGCCCGACCTGCTGGGCGGCGGCGACTCCGGCTCCGACTCCGGCTCCGGCGGCGACGCCGTACGGACCGCCGCCGAGGCGGACTCCGGTACCGGTTCGGCGGGCGCGGCCGAGACCGCCGGAGTGCCGCAGCAGGCCGGCGCGGGCGAGGCGCTGCTCAACCGGATCCTGCTCCAGGCAGAATCCCAGCAGGACACCGAGGAGGCCCGGGCCCGCGCGGACGCCGAGCGCACGGCGCGCGAGAGCGCCGCCCAGGAAGCCCGGACCCAGCGGGAAGCGGCCGACAAGGAGGCCGAGACGGCGCGCGCCGCCGCCGAGGCCGCCGCCGAGAAGGCGGCCGCGGAGAAGGCCGCCGCCGAGCAGACCGCCACCAAGGCCTCGGCGGGGACGGGCACCGCGTCGGGCTCCGGCTCCGGCTCCGGTTCCGGTTCGGGTACCACGGCTGCGGGCGGCTACTCCCTGCCGACCTCCTCCTACACCCTCACCTCGCACTACGGCGCCGCCGGCTCCATGTGGTCCTCCGGCTACCACACCGGCCTCGACTTCGCCGCCCCGACCGGCACCCCCGTCAAGGCCGTGGGCGGCGGCAAGGTCATCTCCGCCGGGTGGTCCGGGGCCTACGGCTACCGCATCGTCCTCAAGCTCGACGACGGCACCGAGGTCTGGTACTGCCACCTCTCCTCGATGTCCGTGACCTCCGGCTCCGTGGGCGCCGGCGAGACCATCGGCCGGGTCGGCGCGACCGGCAACGTCACCGGTGCGCACCTCCACCTCGAGGTCCGCAAGGGCGGTTCGACGGTGGACCCGCTGGCGTGGCTGCGCTCGAAGGGCCTCGACGTCTGACCGTCTGCCGTCTGACCGCCTGATCGCGCGGTCCTTCCGGGCCCGCCCGGTCCCGCCGGTCTTTCAGGGGTGGGAGGCCGACAGTTCCGGCGTCCTGGCGGCCGGTACGAAGATCCGCGCGGGCGCCGGGGCGGCCTGCGGGGTCCAGCGCGGCGGGGGCAGCAGTTCCTCCAGTACGGCCGCCCGGGCCAGCACGGGCGCGGCCGTCGCGCGGCCGAGCCAGAGCCGGTGCAGCAACTCGCGCTCCCGCGCGGCGAATTCCGGATCCCGCGATCCCGGGCCGGAGTGCCGGGCGTGGCGGCGCAGCAGGGCCAGGGCGGCGGCGTCCGCCGTGTACCGGGACACGGTGCGGGCGGCGTGGCGGCCTCCGGTGCGGCGGGCCAGGGCGCGGGCCAGTGACCGGGCCGGCATCGAAGCCAGGGCCGGCACCTCCGCCGGACCGAGCCAGCCCGCGGCCGCGTATACCGACAGCTCGGCGGCGACGGCCCGCAGGCACCGGCGCCGGGCCCGCACGGCCAGCCACAGCAGCAGCCCGAACGCCGGGACCATCACGCAGCCGTACACCACGTAGAAACCGTACTCACCGAAGTGCGAGGAGCCGTTCCACAGCGCGTGCGTGCCCATGGCCAGGAGCAGCCCCAGCACGGGGAGCCCGTTCCTGCGCGCACGGCGGGAGGTGAGCGCGGCCGCGCCGAAGCCGAGGCCGGTGAGCACGGTGAACAGCGGGTGCGCGAACGGGGAGAGCACGGCCCGCACGAAGAACGTCGCCGCCGTCACGGAGTCCAGTGCGCGGGTGCCGTTGGCCAGGTCCTCCTCGAAGGCGGTGCCCAGGTAGAGGATGTTCTCGGTGAAGGCGAAACCGGTGGCGGTGAACCCGGCGAACACGATCCCGTCGGCGACGCCGGTGAACCGCCGTCTTCGGAAGACGAAGACCAGGAGCAGGGCCGCCGCCTTCGCGGTCTCCTCCACCACCGGCGCGATGGCGACGGACCCGAGGCGGTCGGCGGTGGAGGGATCGGCGGAGGCCGAGGCCATCCACTCCGTGGCGAAGCTGTTGGCCAGTATCGCGATCAGCGCCGCGGTGCAGGCCCCCCAGCCGAAGCAGAACAGCGACGGCCGCCAGGGGCCCGGCGCGGCCAGGCCGAGCCACCGGAACGCCGCCACCAGCGGCGGCACCGGCAGCAGGGCCAGGCCGAGGCCCACGAAGAAACCGGCCGTGCCGGTCTGCTCCCGCACCAGCTCGAGGATGACGGCGCCGGTGGCGGTGAGCAGCGTGACGAGCACGCACATGCGGGCCGTGCCCGACGGGCGTGCGAGCACACGGGAGAGCGCTCGGTACACATGATGACCCTACCGAGCCGCTCGGACACTCCGAGTGACGTTTGTCAGTTCTTGGAGTCAGGTTCGACCGCGCGCTCGCCGCGGCGGACGAAGAGGAGGTCGTGGACGACGTGGCCCTTGTCCAGGCCCTGCCCCTCGAAGCGGGTGAGCGGGCGGAACTCGGGGCGGGGCGCGTAGCCGCCGTCGGCCTGGGTGTTCTCGAACTCCGGGTGCGCGGTGAGGACTTCGAGCATCTGCTCGGCGTAGTCCTCCCAGTCGGTCGCGCAGTGGAGCACGGCCCCGGGCGCCAGGCGGGTCGCGGCGAGGTCCAGGAACTCGGGCTGGATCAGGCGGCGCTTGTGGTGGCGGGCCTTGGGCCACGGGTCCGGGAAGTACACGCGCATCCCCGCGAGGGAGGCGGGCGGGAGCATCTCGCGGAGCAGGATGATCGCGTCGCCGTTCGCCACCCGGACGTTGGTGAGGCCGTTGCGCTCCGCGAGGGCGAGGAGGTTGCCCTGGCCGGGGGTGTGCACGTCGGCGGCGAGGATGCCGGTGCCAGGATCGGCGGCGGCCATCTGGGCGGTGGCCTCGCCCATGCCGAAGCCGATCTCCAGGACGACGGGGAGGCCGCCGAAGAGCTTGTCGAGGTCGATGACCTCGTGGCCGTCGATGTCGAGGCCCCAGGTGCCCCACAGCCGCTTCAGCGCTTCGCCCTGGCCGGTGGTGACCCGGCTGCGGCGCGGCTGGAAGCTGCGGATCCGGCGCTCGTGGTGCGACCCGGCGGGGTCGGGCGCGGGGCCGTCGGGGAACCGCGGCTCGGTGCGCCACTTGGGCGGCGTGTACGCCTCCGGCGGGGAGTCGGGGAGGCTGGGCTGGGGGTTCAGGGGCTCAGACACAATGCGGAGATTCTACGACGGGGGGTGGGGGCGGGCGCCCTGGCCGGGCCCGTGCCCTGGCCTCTGCCCTGGCCGGGCCCGTGCCCTGGCCTCTGCCCTGGCCGGGCGGTTCGCGGTGCCGCGGGGGTGGTGCTGCCCGGCGGGGGTTCTGTGGGGTGGCTTCGGGGCGGGGTCGGTGCCGGGGTGGACCAGGGCCCGCCGGGTCAGGAGGTGCGGAGGTGGTGGAGGGCGCGGGTGGCGATCTCGCGGCCGATCGGCAGCGACGCGGTCGCCGCGGGCGAGGGGGCGTTCAGGACGTGCACCGTGCGCGGGGCCTCCCGGATCAGGAAGTCGTCCACCAGCGTCCCGTCCCGCAGCACCGCCTGGGCGCGGACCCCCGCCGCCGCGGGGGCGAGGTCCGCCTCGGTGACGTCCGGCAGCAGGCGGCGTACGGCCTCCGTGAAGGCCCGCTTCGACAGGGAGCGGTGGATCTCGCCGGCCCCGTACCGCCAGTGCCGCGCGGCCATCCGCCAGGATCCCGGCCAGGCCAGTTCCGTGGCGAGGTCCCGCGGGCGGACCGTACCCCAGCCGTAGCCCTCGCGGGCGAGCGCGGGGACGGCGTTCGGGCCGACGTGGACCCCGCCGCCGATGCCCCGGGTGAGGTGGACACCGAGGAAGGGGAACGCCGGGTCGGGTACCGGGTAGACCAGGCCCCGGACCAGCTCCGGGCGGGCCAGGTCGTGGTACTCACCCCGGAAGGGGATGATCCGCATGCCCGGGTCGTCACCGGCCAGGCGGGCCACCCGGTCGCACTGGAGGCCCGCGCAGTTGACCAGGACCCGGGCGCGGAACACCCCGCCCGCGGTGGTGCGGACCGCCACCGCGGAGGGGCGGCGGGAGATCAGGTCCGCCTCCGCGCCGTAGACGATCTCCGCGCCCGAGGTCTCGGCGAGCTGCGCCGCGACCCGGCCGTAGTCCACGATCCCGGTGGTGGCCACGTGGATCGCGGCGATGCCCCGGACGTGCGGCTCGTACTCCGTGATCTGGGCCGGTCCCAGCTCGCGCACCGGGATGCCGTTCTCCCGGCCGCGCTGGACGAGGGAGTGCAGCCGGGGCAGCTCGGAGCGGTCGGTGGCGACGATCAGCTTGCCCGTCACCTCGTGCGCGATGCCGTGCTCCGCGCAGAACTTGACCATCTCGGCGGCCCCGCGCACCGCGTAGCGGGCCTTGAGGGAGCCCGGGCGGTAGTAGATGCCGCTGTGGATCACGCCGCTGTTGCGGCCGGTCTGGTGCCGGGCCGGGCCGGGCTCCTTCTCCAGTACGGTCACCCGGGTGCCCGGGGCCAGGCGCGACAGGGCATGGGCTGTCGACAGGCCGACGATCCCGCCACCGATCACCAGCACGTCGCAGTCCACGCTGACACCTCCCACCCCTGCATACTGCACCCCGCCACCGACAACGGGGCTACGCGGGGGCCACGAGCAGCGGGCGGGCCCGTTCGCGCAGCTCGGCGACGCGCGGCTCGTCGCCGTACGGTTCCAGCCGGTGCAGCAGGTCCCGTACGTACTCGGTCGTGCGCGCCGAGGAGATCCGGCCCGCGACCTCCACGGCCCGGGTGCCGGCGGCGCAGGCCGCGTCCAGGTTGCCCGACTCCAGCTCGGCGACCGCGCTCACCACCAGCCGCAGCCCGTGCGAGCGCACGTACTCCTCCGTGGGGCGCGAGAGCGCCTGCTCGGTGAAGCGGCGGACCTGGCGGGGCAGTTTCAGGTCCCGGTAACATTCCGCGGCATCCGCCGCGAAACGGTCGTACGAGTAGAAACCCAGCCAGGTCGGGTCGGCGTCGCCGTCGCGGGAGCGCTCCAGCCAGCCCTCGGACGCCCGCAGCGCCGCCCCGGCGGCCGCCGGGGCGCCCGCCTTCGCGTGGGCCCGGGCCTCGACCAGGCGGAAGAAGCTCATGGTGCGGGCGGTGGCCAGCCCGCGGTTGCGTTCGACGGCGGCCTGGGCGAGGTCCACGCCCTCGTCGGGGAAGTCCCGGTAGGTCGCCTGGAGGGACATCGAGGCCAGGACGTACCCGCCGAGCGGGACGTCCGCCGCCGCCCGGGCCAGGCGCAGCGCCTGGATGTAGTAGCGCTGGGCGGCCTCCTGCTGGCCGGTGTCGAAGGCCATCCAGCCGGCCAGCCGGGTCAGTTCGGCGGTCGCCCCGAAGAGCGCGCGGCCCACCTCGTCGGTGTAGGAGCCGAGCAGCAGCGGCGCCGCGTCCACCCGCAGGCACTCCGGCACCATCGACGAACGCCAGTCCCCGCCGCCGTACTTGGAGTCCCAGCGGCGCGCGTCCTCCGCGGCCTCGCGCAGCTTGGTCACGTCGCTGTGGCCCACGCGCTGCGGGGAGGCCTCCCGCACGGGCCGCGCGGGGGCGGCCGCCGGCGGCGCGGTTTCGGGCCCGGACGGGGCGGGCACAACGCCCTGAGCGGGGGTTTCAGGTGTCCGTCGCGGCGGGGCGGCGGCCGTGGAAGCCCGGCCGGTGGCCGCTGCGCCCGTCCCGGTGCCCGGGGCGCCGGCGGGGGCCGGTTCGCGCGCGACCGAGCTGTCGGCCGGGGATATCAGCCACCGGGAGGCGGGCGTCGCGTACGCGGACACCGAGAAGGAGCCGGCGAGCGACTGCCAGATCCCGCCACCGCCACGCCGCCCGGCGAGGTCCAGCCGGTAGAGGTCGGTCGCGGAGCGCACCGCCGCCCCGATGTCGCGCGGAAAGGCCAGCCCCACCTCCGGTGCCGGATCGGCGTCCGCCAGTCCGATCTCGTGCAGCGGGACCGGCCGGCCGAGCTTCGCGCCGATGGCGGCGGCGATCAGGTGCGGGGCCGCGCCCTGCGGCACCATCCCCTTCGACACCCACCGCGCCACGGACGTCTTGTCGTACCGGAGCGTCAGGCCGCGCTGCGCGCCGAGGTCGTTGACCCGCCGGGCCAGCCCGGCGTTGCTGATGCCCGCGAGGGCGAGGACGGCGCCGAGCTTCTCATTGGGCTCGCGGAGCTCCCTGGACATGCGCCACCCCTCGTCACACGCGGAACGCAGACGCCGCCGGGGCATAGGCGCCCGGCATTTCGTAAACCCAGCGTAGTTCCCCGCCTCCCAAGCGTTAAGGCCCCGAGTTCCGTATGGCGGGATTGTTGTCCGTATGCACAGTCCGCCCGGGGGGTCGTGCCCCCGGCGCACGCGTCGGCTCGTGCTCCGGCCGTGTGGCCGTGCGCCCGGCCGTGCGCTCTGGCCGCCCACCGGGCCCGGCGATTCGATGTGCGGTGCGTGGGTCGGCCCGCTGAGTGGACCCGGTGGGCCGGGGGATGCCGCTGCCTCAATCCCCGCGGGTGGCGGAACGGTCCGGGAGGTCGCAGACGCCTCCCGGACCGCGCCCCGCGGCCGTCCCGGCCGCCCGCGCGGGGGCCCGCAGGGGCCCTCAGTACGGCCGAAGAATGGCCGAAACCGACCTATGGGGCGGTGGGAACGGAACGCCAAATACCGTGTGACCGGGGCGTGTTCGTTTGCATGTGCGCCCCCCGAAGCCACGCCCGCACGCCCTTCTCGTGGCAGCATGGACCCCGAGCCACCCGGGGTCCCGCCGGCCGCGCCCTCCAAGCGCCGACGCACGCCGACGCACGTTGTCCGTGCCGTCCCGGCCGTCCGTTGCCCCGGTCATGTGCCCACGGGCTGGGGGAGGCGGCGGTGCGCTGGTTGGTCGGGTGGAGCAGTATCGCCGCGAGCTTCGGCACGGCCGGACGCGTCCCGTCCGGCCCAGGAGCACCGGCGGACCCCTCCCACGGCTCCCCCCACCACTCCTCCTACGGCCGCCCGCCCCACGCCGGACCGCCGCAGCACGGGGGCATCGCCGACGCCGCACACGCCGACGACCCCGCGGCCCAGGACGCCGAACGCACCGTCCACCCCGTCGGCGCCCAGCTCCTGTGGGGCGACCCCGACCCCCTCTGGGCCGTCGGCGACTGGCGCCCGGACGAGATCCGCACCGTCACCGCCGACCCCGCCGACCCCTTCACCCGGCTCGCCGTACTCGGCTGCTGCGGCGCCACCGACGACGAACTCCGCCGCGCCCTCTACGCCGCCCGCGGCGGCGCCCTGCGCCACCTCACCGAGTGGCCCGGCAGCTACACCGCCGTCGTCCAGGCCGGACGCCGCATCACCGTCCTCGGCGACCTCGCCGGCGCCCGGCCCGTCTTCTACACCCCCTGGGCGGGCGGAACCGCGTACGCCACCGCCGCGCTCCCGCTCGCCGACCTCATCGAGGCGCAGCTCGACGTCGGCCACCTCGCCGCCCTCCTCGCCTGCCCCGACAGCCCCGAGGCCCTGGGCGACGGCACACCGTACGCCGGTGTCCGGCGCATCCCGCCCGGCCACACGCTGATCCTGCGCGAGGGCTCCCGGGAGATCACCGGTTACGAACCGGTGGCCTCCCTCGCCGTGGCCGCCCCCGAGGCCGACCCCGAACGGGCGGTGGAGGGCGTACGGGAAGCGTTGACCGCGGCGGTGCGCGCCCGGCTCACGGCGCCGCGGCATGCCCCCGAGACCCTGCTCCCCGACCCCGGGCCGGTGCCCGGCATGGGCCCCGCCGACCGGCGCGCGGCCCGCGGCGCACCCGCGCCCGGCGTCGGCGCCGACCTCTCCGGCGGCACCGCCTCCGCGACCCTCGCCCTCCTCGCCGCCGGCCTGCCCGGCGCCCCCGGAACCCTCCACGGCTCCGGCTCCCGCCTCCTCGCCGTCACCTTCAACGACCTCACCACCCCGCAGGGCCGCGAGGGCGAACTCGCGCGCGCCCACGCCATCGCCGCCGACCCCCGGCTGCACCACCTCGTCGTGGCCGCCGCCGAAGAAGCCCTCCCGTACGCCGAACTCGACGGCCCCCTCACCGACGAACCCGGCCCCTCCCTCGTCTCCGCCGCCCGCGAACGGCGCCGCCTGGCGGCCGGCTCCGCCGACCACTTCACGGGACACGGAGCCCGCCGCGTCCTCGACGCCCACCCCGCCCGCATGGCCGACCTCCTGCTCGACCGCAGACGCCGCCACCTGCTGCGCCCCGTCGCCGCCCTCGCCCGCTCCGCGCCCGCCGACCCGCTGCTCGTCCCCTTCTCCGTCTACTCGGCCGCCCGCCGCCTCGCCCGTACGCCGTACCGCGCGGGCATGGAGGCCGCGGCGGCCCGGCTGCGCCAGGGGGGCGCCGCACTCGCCGCCGCCACCGGGCCCGTCGACGCCTCACTGGCGGCCCTCACCTGGTCCCGGCCCGGCCCCGCCGCGGGCTGGCTCACCGGCGAAGCCCTGGCGGAAGTATCGATCCGGCTGAGGGCCGCCGCCGGACGGCCCCCGCTGTCGCTGCGCCCCGGCGAGGCCCGCGCCCGCGCGCTGCTGACCCGTCACGCCGCCGACCACCGGGTCTTCGAGCAGGCCGTGGAGGTCCGCAGCCAGCGCCTGCACGCGCCGTTCCTCGACAACCAGGTCGTACGGGCCGCGCGCGCCCTGCCGGAGTCCCTGCGGGTACAGCCCGGAGCCCGCGCCGAGATCCTGCGCAGCGTCCTGGCCTCCGCCGGGGTACGGGAACTCCCGCCCGGCTGGGGCGCCACCTCGCACACCCCGAACGAGACCGCCACCCGCCTCGGACTGCGGGCCGCCCTCACCTCCCTGCTGGCCCTCTTCACGGCACCGCTCCTCGCGGAGGCGGGCCTCGTCGACGCCCGCGTCGTCCAGCAGGCCCTGATCGACGCGGCCGAGGGCCGGCCCGTCCCGCTCGACGGGCTCGCGGAACTCGTCTCGATGGAACTGTGGCTCCGCCGCCTCCTGGCCCGCCGAGGCACCTGCTGGACCGGCACCTCCACCCCCCGCCGCCGCGCGGTCCCGCCCCTGGACGCCCGCCTCCCCCGCCTCACCCCACCGGCCCTCCCGGCGAGCCGCTGACCGGGCCGACGGCGCGGTTCTCGGCGGGTCACCGGCGGCGTCGGCCCCCGGGCGGCGGGCCGGAGCGGGGCCCGGGTGCTCCTGCGGTGTCGGCCCGGGCTGCGGGCCGAGGGGTGCGGGCCGGGCGGCGGGCCGAGGGGTGCGGGCCGGGGCGGTCCCGGGGTGCGCGGGTCGGGACGGGGCCCGGGTGCTCCTGCGGTGTCGGCGCTGCCGGGTGTCGGCTTGCGGGTGCCGTGGCGACCGCCCCCGCCGGTCCCTGACCTGCGGCCCGGGTTCGGGTGGGGGCCCGGGCGTCCCAGTCCCCGTCGGCCCCCGAGTCGGGGCTCTCCGGGGCGCCACCCCCGCCGCTGCCGCGCGGTCCCGCGCCTGGATGCCCGCTTCCTCCCTCTCACCCCGCCCGCCCTCCCGGCCAGCCGCTGACGGGCCGGACGGGTGCGGGGCGAGGGCGGGGGGTGAGGGTGTTCCCGCGGTGTCGGCCTCGGCCTCGGCTTGCGGGTGCGCGGCGGCTGACCACCCCCGTCCCCGGCGGCGCAACCCGGCCCCCGGTCGGCGACCCGGGGTGTTTCCGCAGTGCCGGCTCACGGCCCGGGTCCGGGGTGGGGCCCGGGGCGTTCCCGCCCCGTCGGCCTCCGGGTGCGGGGTCCTTCGGGGCGGGAACACCCCTGCTGCCGCGCTGTTCCGCGCCTGGATGCCCGCTTCCCCCGTCTCACCCCGCCTGCTCCCGCGGCCAGCCGCTGGTGGGCCCGCCGGTCTCCGGGGCGCGCTGGTCAGGGGCGGGGCCCGGGCGGGCCGCGCTGTCGGCCCGGGTGTCGGCGGCCCGGGCTCAGCTCATGTGGAGCCCCGCCGGCCTCCGGGGCGCGCGGGTTGGCGTGGGCCCCGGGTGGGCAAGCCCCGTCGACGCTGCCGGGCGTCGGGCTGCGGGTGGCGTGGCGGCTGACCGCCCCCGTCCCCGGCGGCCGCAACCCGGCTCGGCCGTGGCCAGGGGTGTTCCGGCCGCGCCGGCTCACCGCCTGAGACCCGGGGCCGGGGTGAGCCCGGGAGTGAGCCCGGGGTGTTCCCGCCCCGGCCCGGTCCCGGTCGGCGGCCGGGGTGTTCCGGCCGCGCCGTCTCCGGCCGGGGGGCCGGGTCTGACGGCCCGGCGTCCGGGGCCCGGGGCGGAGCCCTGCGGGCTCCCACGGTCTCGGCCCCGCCTCGGCCTGCGGTGGCGCGCGGTCCCGGTGTTCCAGCCCGTCGGCGTTCGGGGCGCGGGGTCCGGGGCGGGTCGCGGGGCGGGGGACGGGGGGCGGCCGACGGTCCGGCCGCCGCCGGGGGGTGCGGGCCGCCCGACGGAAATCCCAGCCGCGCCCCCGCGGGGACAAGGCAGAATTGGCCGGTGCGGTACCGAATCCTCGGCCCCACCGAGGCACATGACGACACCGGCGCCCCCCGAACCCCCGGCGGCGCCCGGCTGCGCGCGCTCCTGACCGCCCTCGCCCTGCGCGCCGGCGGCCCGGCCGCCGCGTCCGTCAGCGACCTCGTCGACGAAGTGTGGGGCGACGACCCGCCCCAGGACGCCCCCGCCGCTCTCCAGGCCCTCGTCTCCCGCCTGCGCCGCGCCCTCGGCGCCGGGGAGCTGACCACCGACCCCGCCGGCGGCTACCGCCTCACCGCCGGCCGGGACGACGTCGACCTCCACCGCTTCACCCGGCTCGCGGCCCTCGGCGCCGAGCAGCTGGCCCACGACCCCGCCACGGCCGCCACCACCCTCCGCGAGGCCCTCGCCCTGTGGCGCGGCCCCGCCCTCGCCGACCTCCCCGAGCCGGCCCGCACCGCGCACGCCGCCGCCTGCGAGGCCCGCCGCGCCCGCGCCGAGCGGGACCGCGTCGAGGCCGACCTGCGCAGCGGCGCCACCGCTCCCGCCGAGCTCCTGCCGGAGATCGAGGCACTGATCCAGGAGCATCCGTACGACGAACCGCTGCGCGCCCAGCAGATACGCGCCCTGCGCGCCGCGGGCCGCGCCGCCGACGCGCTCTCCGCCTACGAGCGCACCCGCCGCGACCTCGCCGAAGGCCTCGGCGCCGACCCCGGCCCCGCGCTGCGCGCCCTGCACGCCGAGCTGCTCCGGCCCCCCTCCCCGCAGCCCCGCGGCAACATCCGGCCCCGCCTGACCTCCTTCGTCGGCCGCGAACCCGAACTCGCCGCCCTCGCAGCCGACCTGGACCGCGTACGCCTCGTCACCCTCACCGGTCCCGGCGGTTCCGGAAAGACCCGCCTCGCCGAGCACGCGGCCGCCGCCCGGCCCGACTCGGGCTGGCTCGTCGAGCTCGCGCGCCTCGACCACCCCGCGGCCGTCCCCGGCGCCGCCCTCAGCGTCCTCGGCCTGCGCGAGAACAGCCTCGTCGCCCGCGAGCGGACCACCGCCGACGACGACCCCACCGCCGCCCTCGTCGAACACTGCGCGCACCGCCGGCTGCTCCTCGTCCTGGACAACTGCGAGCACGTCATCGGAGCCGCCGCCGAACTCGCCGAACGCCTCCTCACCCACTGCCCCGGCGTCCGGATCCTGGCCACCAGCCGCGAACCCCTCGGCGTGCCGGGGGAGTTCCTGCGCCCCCTCGAACCGCTGCCGCCCGCCCCCGCGCACCGGCTGTTCGCCGACCGTGCCGCCGCCGCCCGCCCCGGCTTCCGTCCCGGTGACGACCCGGCCGCCGTCGCCGAGATCTGCGCCCGCCTCGACGGGCTGCCGCTCGCCATCGAACTGGCCGCCGCCCGGCTGCGCCTGCTCACCCCGCGCCAGATCGCCGACCGGCTCGACGACCGGTTCCGCCTCCTCACCGGCGGCGCCCGTACGCTGCTGCCCCGCCAGCAGACCCTGCGCGCCGTCGTCGACTGGTCCTGGGACCTCCTCGACCACGCCGAGCGCACCGTCCTCGCCCGGCTGTCCGCCTTCGCCGGCGGCTGCGACCTGGAAGCGGCCGAAGCAGTCTGCGCGGGCGGCGCCCCCGGCGCCACCCACACCACCCACACCCCCGGAGTCACCCACGCCACCGAGGTCACCGACGTCGCCGACGCGATGGGAGCCCTCGTCGACAAGTCCCTCGTCCAGGCCGAGCCCGGCCCCGACGGCATGCGCTACCGCCTCCTGGAAACGATCCACGAGTACGCCGCCGAACGCCTCGCCGCCGACCCGGCCGACGCCCGCGCCACCGCCCGCCGCCACGCCGCCCACTACGTCGCCCTCGCCGAGCGGGCCGAGCCGCTGCTGCGCTCCGCCGGCCAGCTCCCGTGGATCCGCCGCGTCGAGACCGAGCTCGACAACCTCCGCTCAGCCCTCCACACCACCATCGGCGGGGACCCGGACGGCGGCGACACCGAGGCCGCCCAACGCCTGCTCTCCGCCCTCGGCTGGTTCTGGTGGCTGCGCGACTACCGCTCCGAGGGCGCCGACTGGACCGCCCGCCTCCTCGCCCGGATCCCCGTCGAGCCGCCCGAGGACTCCGCGGCCTACTGGTCCTCCATGCGCCTGCGCATGCTGCACATGTTCCTGCTCGCCGAGAGCGCCGGCCCGCAATGGTTCCGTACGCCCGAGCACCAGGCCCTCGCCGCCCGCGTCAAGGAGGTCTTCCGCCGCGGCACCCCGGAGGCCACCCGCTTCCCCGGCATGCTCTGGCCCACCATCTGCTTCCTCACCGGCGACACCGTCGGCTTCCACGCGAGCATCGACGAATCGATCGCCAACTGCCGGCGCCACGGCGGTGAATGGGAACTCGCGATCCCCCTGCTGATGCGCGTCCACTTCGCCATCGACACGACCGGCGGCCTCCGCACCGTGGACGCCGACCTCACCGAGCTCCAGGACATCGCCCACCGCGTCGGCGACCGCTGGATCCGCGCCCAGGTGGCCAGCGCCGTCGGTGAGGCCGCCCTCTCGCGCAGCCAGTACGCCACCGCCCGCGCCGCCTACGAGGAGTGCCTGCGCCTCGCCCGGGAGGTCGGCGCCCGCATCGAGGCGCCCTTCGCTATCGCCCGCATCGCGGAGACCGCCTACCGCGAGGGGGACCTCGACACCGCCGAGAAGCTGCTGGCGGAGGCCGACCGCGAGGCCCACGAGCACGGCGGGGTCTACGACGTGAGCACCTTCGCCCGCTTCCTGTCCGCCACGCTGGCCCTCCAGCGCGGCGACCACGACCAGGTCCGCGCCGAGTGCGCCGCCGCCCGCGCCGCGGCCCGGCAAGGCAGCGTGCCCGCGCAGTTCACCGCCGGGCTGGGCCTCATCGAGGCCGTCCTGGAGGGCCGTGAGAACGGCGCGCGGGCAGGGCTGGCCAGGATCGGCCCGGTCCTCGCCGGCGCGGTGGAGGCACACTGCGCGGAACGCGTCCTGGCAGGCATCGCCGAATCGGCGTCACTGTTCCTCGCCGACGCGGGCCGGCCCGAGGAGAGCGTACGAGTCCTCGCGGCGGCCACCGCCTGGCGCGCGGGCTTTCCCCGCCCGGCCCCGGAGGAGGCCGCCCTGGAGGGTCTCCCGGAACGCACCCGCGCCGCCCTCGGGGCGGCCGGCCAAGCCCGGGCGGAGGCCGAGGGCCGGACCCTGACCCCGGACGAGGTCCTCGCGGTGCTCGGCGCGGTCACCGAGACGGCCGGCCTCAGCCGCAGCTGATCACCGCGTCGGCCCAGCCCGCCAGCGTCGGCAGGTGCCCCTGCCGGACCTGCTCCACCACGAGCCGCAGCTTGGTGTGCCCGGCCAGCGGCACCTCGACCGGCACCGGGGGATCGTCGTACCCGAGCGCTCCGGAACGCCACAGCCGCTGCCCGTCGCCGTAGACGGAGAACCGCACCGTCCCGTCGGTCAGCAGCGACAGCCCGTCCACCCCGGCCCGCGCCGAGAAGCGGCCGCACTGCCGGTTGAGGGTGATCTCGACCGAGGAGCGGGAGTCGACGGTGATGCCCTGCGCGAACTGCCGGCCGCCGACCACCAGCCCCCACCGCTGCCACACCCAGCTGCTGCGCCAGGTCTCCAGCTCGGGCCCGGTGCCCTTGCCGTACGCGGAGTGCCCCAGCCCGGCCAGCCGGAACCCCTGCGGCGGCGGTGCCGTGAGCCGGGGCCGCGAGGGGGCCGGCTTCGGCCGGAGGCCGACCGGAGCGGGCGGCCGCACGGCCGGGGCAGCGGCGGCCGAGGACCGCGGTGGGGACGGCTCCGCGCTCCGCCGGGGCGGCACGGCCCGTGCCGCCGGCGTCGGATCCGCGGGCGGCGTCGACTCCGGCGCGGCGGGGGAGGGCGGTACGGGCGGCTCGGGCGCCACCGGCGCCACCACCCCGGGTGCGGGCGCGGCCTGCGGCTCGGGATCGTCCCCGGCCAGGGCGAACACCACCCCGGCGGCAGCGGCGACCGCGATGCCGGCGGCGATGGCGGCCTTGGCGGGCAGGCCCAGCCCCTCGGAGACCACCGCCCCTCCGGCCCCACCGGCCCCTGCCCCACCAGCGGCCCCGCCCCCGGCAGCCCCCGCCCCGGCAGCCCCCGCGGTCCCGGCCGAGGATCCGCCCGCGGCGGCGGCAGCCCCCGCGCCCCCGGCGGCGACGGCCCCACCGGCCACCACCCCGGCGGCCTTGACGGCGTACCCGGCGGCGAACCACCCGATGACCGCCACCGGCAGCAGCGCGGGAATGCCCGCGTTGACGTCCTTCAGCTCCCCGGCGGCCAGCCGGCACTTGGCGCACTCCTCCAGGTGCTTGCGCAGCCCCCGCTCCGCCCGCATCCGCAGCCCGCCCCGGGCGTACGCGCCCAGCCGGTCCGCGTACCGGGCACAGTCGCCGCCCGAGCTGAGCGCGGAACTCACATGGGCCTGGAGGTAGGCCTGCTTGAGGCCCTCCCGGGCCCGGCTGGCCAGTACCGCCGTCGCGTTGGCGCTCAGCCCGAACAGCGGGGCGATGGCACTCGGCGAGGCTTCCTCGACGGTGGTGTGCCACAGCACGGCCTGCCACCGCTCCGGCAGGCTCCGGAAGGCCTGCATCGCGAGCGACCGCTCGGCTTCGTGCATCGCCCGGACGTCGGCGCCCAGTTCGAGGGTGTCGTCGCCGGACAGCACGCCGGCGCTCTCCGCACCCGCGGCCGCCTGTTCCGCGAACACCGCGAAGTCCTCGACCAGATGCTCCCGCCGGGCGGTCTTCGCCCAGGCCGCGGCGACCCGCCGTACGGTGGTCAGGAGGTAGGCCCGCACCGACTGGTCCGGTCCGGCCCCGCCCCGTACCGCTTGCAGGGTCCGCGCGAACACCTCGGCGGTGAGGTCGTCGGCGGTGTGCCCGTCCCGGCAGCAGGTCCGCGCGTAGCGCCGTACCGCGTCGGCGTGCCGGCGGAACAGCTCCTCGTAGGCGCCGTCGTCCCCACCGCGCATCCGAGTGATCAAGTCGCCGTCGGAAGGAGGTAGTTCACCGTCCAACGGCCCGGCCGCGGCATGTCGTCCGCCGCGTTCGCGCTGGGCCGGGACCTGCTGAGCGGGCAGGCTGCCCGCCCCCGCCTCGCCGCCGGTTCCACCGACGCCACCGGGAGACTCGTCCCGCCCGTCAACGCTCATCGCGGAAGCCCCCGCACGACCCACTCGAACCGGTACACCGATCCAGCCTGTCACACGGCAGTGGGGCCCCGGGGCCGTCTCCGCGGCATCCACCCGTCCGGGCAAGATCCGGCGAATCGCCGTACGGTGCACCACCCCTTCGGGCGATGCGCCCTCACGCGCCCCGGGTTGACGCCAGGCCCCTGACACCCGACATCCGGCGTCTCGGCATCCCCGCCTCCCGGCAACCCGGCAACCCCGCCCCCGGCAGCTCCGCCCCCCCGGCAGCCCGGACTTCGGCGGCAACCCGCCGTCCCCGCCTGCCGGCAGCCCGGACAACCCTGGATCCCGGCAGCTCCGCCCCCCGGCAGCCCGGACTTCGGCGGCAACCCGCCGTCCCGGCTCGCGCCCCCCGGCCACGCCGTCCCCGTCACCCGCCCCCGGCCGGCTCCGCCGCCGACGGCCCGGTCCCCACCCCTGCGGGGACCGGCCCGTCAACGACTCGCCTCGACCGCTCCGCCGGACGGCGGTTCACCGGCTGCAGAGGGCCCACCGGCTGCCGAAGCCCACCGGCGGCAGAGGGTTCACGGCTGCCGGGGCTCACCGGCGGCCGGGGCGCCTCCTCACGCCGTGCGGGAGCGCAGCCCCTCGAGCAGGATGTCCAGCAGCCGGGCCGAAGCCGCGGCCTGCTGGGCCGGGTCGGGCAGGGCGGGCGCGGCGGTGGCTATCACCAGCAGCACATCGGCCACCGTGACGTCGGCGCGCAGCTCACCGGCTTCCCGTGCCCGGTCGACCAGCTGGCCGACGACCTCCAGCAGCGCACCCGCTCCGGCGTCCTCCGAGGGCTCGTCCTCGATCGAGGAGCGCGCGCCCACGACGCGCAGCTCCGCCGCACCGCCGACGGCCTGGCGCTGGTGCGGCACCCGGGCCGCGGCCTCCTGCTCGGCGGCGTCCTCCTCGGCGGCCGAGCCGACCCGCAGGACCTGCGGCGGGAGCAGCCGGCCCGCGCCGGAGGCCACGGAGGTGCGCAGGAAGCGCGACAGCGCCTGCCAGGGCTCCTCCTCCTGGCCCAGGGCGGACTTGGCCTGCTCGGTCAGCCGGGCGGTCTCCTCCTCGGCTATGCGCCGGACCAGCACGTCCTTGCTGGGGAACCGCCGGTAGACGGTCCCGACGCCGACCCGCGCGCGCCGTGCCACGTCCTCCATCGGAGCCCCGTAGCCCAGCTCGCCGAAGACCTCCCGGGCCGCCCGCAGGACGTGCTCGAGGTTGCGCTGCGCGTCGACGCGCAGCGGCGTGGACCGGCCCACTCCGTGGGTGGTCGACCCTGCCATCACGCGGCCGCCGGTCTCCGCGGACAGAGCGGTGACAGAGCCATGGAAATCGGAAATGTTCATATGTATCCCCCGGTAATCACTTGTCTCCCCCCGGAGACACTCCCCGCCTTCGTGTCGAGGGGGGCCACGGTCATGAGGGCCCAGGTCCTACATCCTCGACGAGATACGAACATAGTTGAGCCAGAGTCAATTCAGAAGAGGCAGCCCCCGACCGAGCGCCGCCCGATCGGAGCATTCACCCCCACTTTTCCGCCACAACTCCCCGGAATCACCCCTTCCGGAGTCCTGACCTGCGGACTTTTAACGTGATCGGGATCTCCCGCCAGCCCCGCCCCACCACCCCCACCGGTCACACAATGTGCCGGGCCTGTGGACAAACTCCCGGCCACGTTGCGTCATGGGGTGGTGAAGGCTGCTAACTCCCGGGGCGACGACCCCGGTACCCCGCCCCGCACGCGCATCCTCGTCGTCGGCGGCGGCTACGTCGGCATGTACACGGCCCTGGGCCTCCAGCGGAAGCTGAGAGCCGGCGAGGCCGAGGTCACCGTGGTGACCCCGGAGCCCTACATGACGTACCAGCCCTTCCTCCCGGAAGCCGCCGCCGGCGCGATCTCGCCCCGGCACGTCGTGATCCCCCTGCGCCGCGTCCTGGACCGCTGCCGCATCGTCATCGGCGAGGCCCGGCGCATCGACCACGCCAAGCGGACCGCGACCGTCACCACCCTCGCCACCACCGAGGAGGGCACCGGCGGCATCGAGATCGAATACGACGAACTCGTCCTCGCCCCCGGCTCCGTCTCCCGCACCCTCCCCGTCCCCGGACTCGCCGACTACGGCATCGGATTCAAGACCGTGGAAGAGGCCATCGGCCTGCGCAACCACGTCATCGAACAGATGGACATCGCCTCCTCCACCCGCGATCCCGCAATCCGCGACGCCGCCCTCACCTTCGTCTTCGTCGGCGGCGGTTTCGCCGGCGTCGAGGCACTCGGCGAACTTGAGGACATGGCCCGCTACGCGGCCCGGTACTACCACAACGTCAAGCCCGAGGACATGAAATGGGTGCTGGTCGAGGCCAGCGACCGGATCCTGCCCGAGGTGGGCCCCGAAATGGGCGTCTACACCGTCCGTGAGCTGCGCAGCCGCAATATCGACGTCCGCCTCGAGACCCGCCTCGAATCCTGCGAGAACCGCGTCGCCGTCCTCAGCGACGGCTCCCGCTTCCCCACCCGCACCATCGTCTGGACCGCCGGCGTCAAACCCCACCCCGTCCTCGCCGCCAGCGACCTCCCCAAGAACGAACGCGGACGCCTCACCTGCACCCCCTTCCTCACCGTGGAAGGCGTCGAACACGCCTGGGCCGCCGGCGACGCCGCCGCCGTCCCCGACATCACCGCCGGCAACGGCGCCGAAGGACCCGCCCGCGAGTGCGCCCCCAACGCCCAGCACGCCGTACGCCAGGCCAAGCAGCTCGCCGACAACCTGGTCGCCGCCCTGCGCGACGAGGCCCTCACCGAGTACGCGCACAAGTACGTCGGCTCCGTCGCCTCGCTCGGCCTCCACAAGGGCGTCGCCCTGCTCTACGGACGCAAGCTCAAGGGCTACCCCGCCTGGTTCATGCACCGCGCCTACCACCTCAGCCGCGTCCCCACCTTCAACCGCAAAATGCGGGTCCTCGCCGAATGGACCCTCGCAGGCCTCTTCAAACGTGAGATCGTCTCCCTCGGATCCCTCGAACACCCCAGGGCAGAATTCGAACTCGCCGCAGGAGGCGGCCCCCGCAACCAGCCGCCCAGGCCCGACCCCGGCCCACCGCGGGACAAGCAGGGCTGACGTTGTCAGTGCCGTCGGCCACACTGGACGTGTGACCATAGGTGGGCTCACGCCTGCACACAGTGACGCCCGGCGAGTGCCACCCGGCGGATGACGCCCGCCGGGCGACACCCACCGCGACACCGTCCAGCGACCGACCACAGGGGCACCACCCGGCACCGCCGGGCGGACACACCGCGACCACCTGCGACACCACGAGGCTTGAACGCAGTGAACTTCACGCGCTGGAGCGCCCGCTTTCCCGGCACGCGCCGCGCCGCCGCCCGGAACGAGCACGCCGCGGCCCAGGCCAAACGCGGTGAGGGCTCCGTCCCGGCAGCCCGCGGCGCCGCCCACCGTGCCGCGCCCCAGGAGGGCACCCCGGCCGACGCCACCGTCCGCGGCACCGGCATGGCACCGCTCCCCGCCGTCCCCGCCCTCGACGAACTGCCCGTACGGGAAGTCCTCGGCCTGCTCCCGGCCCTCGTCGCCCTCGTCCACGGCCCCGAGCACCGCGTCGCCTACGTCAACGACGCCTACACCGCCGGCTTCGGCCCCCGCCCCACCGGAGCCCCCGCCCACACCGCCCTCCCGGAACTCGGCGACCTCGGCCTGCTCCCGCTCCTCGACCAGGTCCAGCGCAGCGGCAAGTCCCGTACCGCCAAGAACCGCACCGCCCCCGGCGGCGGGAACTCGTACACCGTCACCTGCACCCCCGTCGAGTTCCCCAAGGCGGTCACCGACGGCGAACCCGACCCCGAGCACACCGGCATCCTGGTCCACCTCGCCGACGTCACCGACCACGCCGAAGCCGTCGAACGCCTGCGCGCCAGCGAGCGCCGCCAGCGCGAGGCCGCCGTCACCCTCCAGCGCTCCCTGCTCCCCCAGGAGCTCGAACAGCCCGACGACCTCCGCGTCGCCGCCACCTACCAGCCCGGCGGCACCGAAGCCGCCGTCGGCGGCGACTGGTACGACGTCATCACCCTCGGAGCCGGCCGCACCGCCCTCGTCATCGGCGACGTCATGGGCCGCGGGGTCCGCGCCGCCGCCGTCATGGGCCAGCTCCGCACCGCCGTCCGCGCCTACGCCCGACTCGACCTGCCCCCGCACGAGGTCCTCCAGCTCCTCGACGGCCTCGCCGCCGAGATCGACGCCAGCCAGATCGCGACCTGCGTCTACGCCGTCCACGACCCCAACGAAGGACTGCTGGCCTACGCCTCCGCCGGCCACCTCCCCATCCTGGTCCGCGACGAGGACGGCACCGTGCGCCGCGCCGCCGACCCCACCGGCCCGCCCCTCGGCACCGGCGGCTGGCTGCACACCTCCGGCACCATCGCCCTCGGCCCCGGCTCCACCGCCGTCCTCTACACCGACGGCCTCGTCGAACGCCGCGGCGAGGACATCGACGAAGGCGTCGCCGCCCTCGAACGAGCCCTCTCCGGCGCTCAGGGCACCCCCGCCATCATCTGCGACCGCCTGATGCGCGCCCTCGGCGTGGACGCCGACCACGACGACGACGTCGCCGTGATGGTCCTCCAGCAGCCCGCCCGCACCGGCGCCGACGCCGAGCTCTTCCACAACGCCGCCCTGGAACTCCTCGGCGGCGTCGAGGCCGCCCCGCGCGCCCGCGCCTTCGCCCAGGGCGTCCTCAGCTCCTGGCGCTTCCCCGTCGAGCTGTGCGACCTCGGCGTCCTCGCCGCCAGCGAGCTCGTCGCGAACTCCCTCCAGCACGGCACCCCGCCCATGCACCTGCGCCTGCGCCGCACCGACCGCCGCCTGATCGTCGAGGTCACCGACGGGGACGACCACCTCCCCCGCCGCCGCCGCGCCGAACCGGCCGACGAGACCGGCCGCGGCATCTCGATCGTCGCCACCATCGCCTCGGCCTGGGGCTCCCGCCGCACCCCCGGCGGCGGCAAGGCGGTCTGGTGCGAGTTCGCCCTCCCCGACAAGTAGCCCCACCGCACGGGAAGAGCCCCCGGCCCGAAGGGCCGGGGGCTCTCCCCACTTCCACTTCCACGTACTACGCGGACACGCGCTCCGCCCGCTCCACGGCCACGGCCGGCTTCCCGGCGACCGCCGGCCCCTGCGCCACGACCCTGCTCACCACGGACGGGTTGTCCTGCACCGGGCTCAGCCGCCCGCCCAGCCGCAGCGCCAGCACCGAGATCCCCAGCGACACGCACACGAACACCCCGATGTACAGCATCGGAACCCCCGCCCCCAGCGGCACGCCCAGCGGCCCGAGCGCCAGCGCCATCTGCTTGACCAGCGCGAAGGCCGAGTTGTACTGCCCCACCGAACCCTCCGGCGCCAGATCGGCCACCAGCGGCGCCAGCGTCGGCGACAGCATCGCCTCACCGATGCCGAAGAGCGCGTACGTGGTGATGAACGCGGCGGCGGCCATCATCGCGCTCCCGTGCCCCAGACCCGAGAACCCGGCGATCAGCCACGCCACCGTCCAGATCAGCCCGACCAGCGCGATGACCCGCGACCGGCGACGCTTCTCGACCAGCTTCAGCACCACGAACTGCGCCACGACGATCGCACCCGTGTTGGCGGCGAGCGCGAACCCGAGGGTGGAGGGGGAGATCCCCGCCGCCTCGGTACCGAAGGCCGCCAGACCCGACTCGAACTGCCCGTAGCAGGCGAAGAACAGCACGAAGCCCAGCACGCACAGCTGGACCATCGCCTTGTGCCCGAGCAGCCGCTTCCAGCCGCCGCCCGCGGGCGCCGCGTCCTTGGCCATCGCGTCACTGATGTTCTGCACGTGCGGCATGCGCACGGTGGCGATCACGACCGCCAGCACCAGGAACATCACGGCCTCGATGCCGAACAGCAGGGTGAAGCTGCCGGGACGGCTCTCGTCGACGATCTGGCCGCCCACGAGCCCGCCGATGCCCAGGCCGAGGTTCTGCATGAAGAACTGCAGGGCGAAGGCACGCGTACGGGTCGACGGGGTCGAGCACCACACGATCATCGTGGCCAGCGCCGGCTGCATCACGGCCTGCCCGGCGCCCAGCGCCAGCGCGGAGAGCAGGATCGGGGCGACACCGGTGGAGAGCCCGAGCGAGAGCGCACCCACCGAGGCGGTGACGGCGGCACCCATGACCACGGCCACCGGACCACGCCGGTCGATGACCCGGCCGGTGAAGGGCAGCGCGACGAGAGCGCCCAGGGCGAACGCCACGAACGCGCTCGTGGCGGCCATGGAGCCCAGACCCCGCACCTGCGCCACGTAGATGTAGAGGAACGGAACCGTGAAACCGATGCCGAACGCGGTCAGCGCGTTGCCGGCCTGGATCCGCCGCATCGCAGCGCCCATCACCTTGGTCACTTCTCACCTGCCTTGAGAGCCGAAGACTGAAGACTTCAGAACTTCACACCTAAACTTCGATGCTTAACTCTACACACCGAAGGAGTTAGATGCCAACGGGTTCATGCGATACTTCGGACCATGGGTGACACCCCCGACGGCGCTACGCCCGTCCACGAGCCGAGCCTCGATGAGCAGATCGCCGTCTACCAGCGCGAGTTCCAGGACCTCGACCCCCAGGTCGAGAAGGTGGTCTCGGCGCTGAGCCGGCTGAACCGCCGCATGAACGTGGCGTACGGCCGCCAGACCGCCGCCCTGGGCATCAGCAACGCGGAGTGGGAGGTCCTCAAGGCCCTCGTCATCTCCGGGTCGCCCTACCGGATGGGCCCGAGCGAGCTCGCGAAGCAGCTGGGCCTGACACCGGCCGCGATGACCCACCGGATCGACCGCATGACGGCCGAGGGCCTGGTCACCCGCGAACGGGACGAGTCCAACCGGGTCCGCGTGATCGTGGAGCTGACGGACGAGGGCCGCAGCAAGTGGCTCGACGCGATGCGCGCGGCCACGGTCTTCGAGGAGGACCTCCTCCAGGACCTCTCCACGGCGGAACGCGGAGTCCTGGGCGACATGCTGACCCGGCTCCTGGACCGCGTGGAGGAGCTCCAGTCCCGGGCCTGAACGGCCCCGACCTCCCCGGTTGACACACCCCTCCCGGATCCGTAAGGTTCTTCGAGTTGCCCCGGAGCCGGAAGGTTCTGGAGTCAACGAATCCCGCCGCCCCGTTGCGGCAACCTACTCAGCACGATCTCCCACTGGGAACGAATTCGGCGTGCCCGAATTCATTTCCGAAGGCCCGATTATCGGTTGCCGGGGAAATCCGCTAGAGTTCAGGAGTCGGAAGGGCCCAACGGCCCGGAAGACAAACCCCGCTGACTGGGGGTCAGGCCCGAAAGAGTCTGATAGAGTCGGAAACGCAAGAACGAAGAACGAAAGCCCGGAGGAAAGCCCGAGAGGGTGAGTACGAAGGAAGCGTCCGTTCCTTGAGAACTCAACAGCGTGCCAAAAATCAACGCCAGAAGTTGATACCCCGTCCACTCCGGTGGAT
>NZ_JBVISM010000004.1:0-402366 GCF_055575515.1 Streptomyces sp. NPDC034086
GGGGCGGGGTCGGTGCCGGGGTGGGGTGTCGTCCGGGGCGGGCTTCGATGTTCGGCGCCCGTTCCGGATCTGCGTCGTACGGGGTGGCTCGCGCCGAATTCATCTCGTTTTAGCCCCGGACGACACCCCACCCCGTCCCCGCCCCCTCACGCAGCCACCTCCAGCCCCCGCCGGCAGCTCCAACCCCGCCGCCAACTCCAGCCCTCCGGCGCTTGAGGCGCGGGGGGCCAACTCCAGCCTCGCCGGCGATTGAGGCGCGGGGGGCCAACTCCAGCCCCGCCGGCGTTTGAGGCGCGGGGGTCTGGGGGCTGGCCCCCAGGACACGGTCCGCAGACGCACAGGCTGCGCCACCACACCCAGCCCCGCCGGCGTTTGAGGCGCGGCCCGGGAGAGGGCCGCACCCCACAGAACCCCCGCCCGGCAGCGCAGCCCTGAGCGCGGCTGCGCAGTGACGCCCGTCACGTCGTCCCAGGATGCGGGACCAGTTCGTCCGGATCGTGGACAGTAGTGGACTCCTCCAATCGCCACATGCCACGCTTCGGCCATGAATGGAGCTGGAATCGCCTTGGTGAGTCGGCGGCACGTCGACCTCGGCCGCATGTCCAGCGCCATCTGTCCGGCGCGCTGACGGAACCAGCGACCGCCGCACATCGCCGCAGTCCCCGCCGCCGCGGACGCGTCGATCACCCGCAAGCCCCCTGAGGCCGAACACCGCCCCCTGCCCGCCGGCAACCCCGGCACGCGGGCGGATGCCGGCCGCACCTGCTCAGAGACTCCAGCGTGACAGGGGCGCGCCGCCGCTCCCCCCTGCCTCCACCTCGAGCCGTTGAAGAAGGACGTACCCGCCATGGCCGCCACCCCTGATACGCCCGCAGCCGCCCCCGCAGCCGCAGCGCGCCGCAAGACCGGCCGTCACCGCGGCGAGGGCCAGTGGGCCGTCGGACACCACACGCCCCTCAACGGCAACGAGCAGTTCAAGAAGGACGACGACGGTCTCAACGTGCGGACACGCATTGAGACGATCTACTCCAAGACGGGCTTCGACTCGATCGACCCCAACGACCTGCGCGGACGCATGCGCTGGTGGGGCCTGTACACCCAGCGCAAGCCCGGGATCGACGGCGGCAAGACCGCGGTCCTGGAGCCGGAGGAGCTGGACGACAAGTACTTCATGCTGCGCGTCCGCATCGACGGCGGCCGGCTGACCACCGAGCAGCTCCGCGTCATCGGTGAGATCTCCGAGGAGTTCGCGCGCGGCACCGCGGACCTCACCGACCGCCAGAACGTGCAGTACCACTGGATCCGGATCGAGGACGTCCCGGAGATCTGGCGCCGCCTGGAGGCCGTCGGCCTCTCGACCACCGAGGCCTGCGGTGACACGCCCCGCGTCATCCTCGGTTCGCCCGTCGCCGGCATCGCCCGGGACGAGATCATCGACGGCACCCCCGCCATCGAGGAGATCCACCGCCGCATCGTCGGCAACCCGGCCTTCTCCAACCTGCCCCGCAAGTTCAAGTCCGCGGTCTCCGGCTCGCCGCTGCTCGACGTGGCGCACGAGATCAACGACATCGCCTTCGTCGGCGTGAACCACCCCGAGCACGGTCCCGGCTTCGACGTCTGGGTCGGCGGCGGTCTGTCCACCAACCCCAAGCTGGGCGTCCGGCTGGGCACCTGGGTCTCCCTCGACGAGGTCCCGGACGTCTACGAGGGCGTCATCTCGATCTTCCGGGACTACGGCTACCGCCGCCTGCGCACCCGCGCCCGTCTGAAGTTCCTCGTCGCCGACTGGGGCCCGGCCAAGTTCCGCCAGGTCCTGGAGGACGAGTACCTGAAGCGGAAGCTGACCGACGGCCCCGCGCCCGAGCAGCCCTCCGGCCAGTGGCGTGACCACGTCGGCGTCCACCAGCAGCAGGACGGCAGGTTCTACGTCGGCTTCGCGCCCCGCGTCGGCCGCGTCGACGGTGCCACCCTGACCAAGATCGCGGACATCGCCGAGCAGCACGGTTCCGGCCGGCTGCGCACCACCGCCGAGCAGAAGATGATCGTCCTCGACATCGAGGCCGACCAGGTCGACTCGGTGGTCGCGGCCCTGGAGTCGCTGGACCTGCGGGTCAAGCCGTCGCCCTTCCGCCGCGGCACCATGGCCTGCACCGGCATCGAGTTCTGCAAGCTGGCCATCGTCGAGACGAAGGCCCGCGGCGCCTCGCTGATCGACGAGCTGGAGCGCCGCCTGCCGGACTTCGCCGAGCCGATCACCATCAACATCAACGGCTGCCCGAACGCCTGCGCCCGTATCCAGGTGGCGGACATCGGTCTCAAGGGACAGCTGGTCCTGGACGACGACGGCAACCAGGTGGAGGGCTACCAGGTGCACCTGGGCGGCGCGCTGGGCCTCGAGGCCGGCTTCGGCCGCAAGGTCCGCGGCCTCAAGGTCACCTCGGCCGGTCTGCCCGACTACGTCGAGCGGGTCGTCAAGCGCTTCGCGGAGGAGCGCGAGGACGGCGAGCGCTTCGCCGCCTGGGTCGGCCGCGCCAGCGACGCGAGCCTCTCATGAGCGAGCGCGCCGCACCGTTCTACTGCCCGTACTGCGGCGACGAGGACCTGTTTCCCCACGAGACGGGTCACGGCGCCTGGGAATGCAGGGCCTGCAACCGGGCCTTCCAGCTGAAGTACCTCGGGCTGCTGGCCCGGGGCGTTCGGTCCGACACCGCTGGAGGGGACGAGATATGACCACCACTCAGGAAACCGGTCTCAAGGAGCTCGCCGAGCGGGCGGGCCGGGACCTGGAGGAGGCTTCCGCCACGGAGATCCTGCGGTGGGCCGTGGAGACGTTCGGGAACAGGTTCTGCGTGACGTCCTCGATGGAGGACGCGGTCGTGGCGCATCTGGCGTCGCGGGTGCGGCCGGGTGTGGACGTGGTGTTCCTGGACACGGGCTACCACTTCGAGGAGACCATCGGGACGCGGGACGCGGTGGCGGCGGTGATGGACGTCAACGTCATCACGCTGACCCCGCGCCAGTCGGTGGCGCAGCAGGACGCCGAGTACGGGCCGAGGCTGCACGACCGTGACCCCGACCTGTGCTGTGCGCTGCGCAAGGTCAGGCCGCTGGAGGAGGGTCTGACCGGGTACGACGCGTGGGCCACGGGTCTGCGCCGGGACGAGTCCCCGACCCGGGCGAACACGCCGGTGGTCGGCTGGGACGAGAAGCGGCGGAAGGTCAAGGTGTCGCCGATCGCCCGCTGGACGCAGGCGGACGTGGAGGCGTACGTGGCCGAGCACGGGGTGCTGACCAATCCGCTGCTGATGGACGGTTACGCCTCGGTGGGCTGCGCTCCCTGCACGCGTCGTGTGGCGGAGGGCGAGGACGCGCGGGCCGGCCGGTGGGCGGGTCTGGGCAAGACCGAGTGCGGGTTGCACGGCTGATGGCGACGAGTGAAGAAGTGACGGAGACGGAGCGGATGAGCGTGAGCGACCAGGGCGCCACGGTGTGGCTGACCGGGCTGCCGAGCGCGGGCAAGACCACGATCGCCTACGCGCTGGCCGAGCGGCTGCGCGCCGAGGGCCACCGGGTGGAGGTGCTCGACGGGGACGAGATCCGCGAGTTCCTCTCGGCGGGGCTGGGTTTCGGCCGGGAGGACCGGCACACCAACGTGCAGCGGATCGGGTTCGTCGCCGAGCTCCTGGCGAGCAACGGCGTCAAGGCGCTGGTGCCGGTGATCGCGCCGTTCGCGGACAGCCGTGACGCCGTCCGCGAGCGGCACGCGGCCGCCGGGACCACGTACCTGGAGGTGCACGTGGCCACCCCGGTCGAGGTGTGCTCCGAACGTGACGTGAAGGGCCTGTACGCCAAGCAGGCGGCGGGCGAGATCACCGGTCTGACCGGGGTCGACGACCCGTACGAGGCACCGCAGAAGCCGGACCTGCGGATCGAGTCGCACACGCAGACCGTGCAGGAGTCGGCCTCGGCCCTGCACGCACTGCTCACCGAGAGGGGTCTGGCATGACCACCGCCGCGCACCTGCACACCGATTCCGGTTCCGACGCGCCCTACGCGCTGTCGCACCTCGACGCCCTCGAGTCCGAGGCGGTGCACATCTTCCGTGAGGTGGCGGGGGAGTTCGAGAAGCCGGTGGTGCTGTTCTCCGGCGGCAAGGACTCCATCGTCATGCTGCACTTGGCGCTGAAGGCGTTCGCGCCCGCCGCGGTGCCGTTCGCGCTGCTGCACGTGGACACCGGGCACAACTTCCCCGAGGTCCTCGCCTACCGCGACCGCGCCGTCGCCCGGCACGGCCTGCGCCTGCACGTGGCCTCCGTCCAGGAGTACATCGACGCCGGCAAGCTCCGCGAGCGCCCCGACGGCGTCCGCAACCCGCTCCAGACCGTCCCGCTCACCGAGGCGATCCAGCGGCTGAAGTTCGACGCCGTCTTCGGCGGCGGCCGCCGCGACGAGGAGAAGGCCCGCGCCAAGGAACGCGTCTTCTCCCTGCGCGACGAGTTCTCCCAGTGGGACCCCCGCCGCCAGCGCCCCGAACTGTGGCAGCTCTACAACGGCCGCCACGCCCCCGGCGAACACGTCCGCGTCTTCCCCCTGTCCAACTGGACCGAGCTGGACGTGTGGCAGTACATCGCCCGCGAGGGCATCGAACTGCCCGAGATCTACTTCGCCCACGAGCGGGACGTCTTCCAGCGCAACGGCATGTGGCTCACCGCCGGCGAATGGGGCGGCCCAAAGGACACCGAGCCCGTGGAGAAGCGCCTCGTGCGCTACCGCACCGTCGGCGACATGTCCTGCACCGGCGCCGTCGACTCCGACGCGACCACGCTCGACGCCGTGATCGCCGAGATCGCCGTGTCCCGGCTCACCGAACGGGGAGCGACCCGCGCCGACGACAAGCTGTCCGAGGCCGCGATGGAAGACCGCAAGCGCGAAGGGTACTTCTAACCATGACGACCACCACCGAGCAGCTCAGCGCCACGACGCTGCTGCGCTTCGCCACCGCGGGTTCCGTCGACGACGGCAAGTCCACCCTGGTGGGCCGCCTGCTGCACGACTCCAAGTCGGTCCTGGAGGACCAGCTGGAGGCCGTGGAGCGGGTCTCCGCCGACCGGGGCCAGGACGCGCCCGACCTGGCGCTGCTCACCGACGGCCTGCGGGCCGAGCGGGAGCAGGGCATCACCATCGACGTGGCCTACCGCTACTTCGCCACCGCGCGGCGCCGGTTCATCCTGGCCGACACCCCCGGGCACGTGCAGTACACCCGGAACATGGTCACCGGCGCCTCCACCGCCGACCTGGCCGTGGTCCTCGTCGACGCCCGCAACGGCGTCATCGAGCAGACCCGCCGCCACGCCGCCGTCGCCGCCCTCCTGCGCGTCCCCCACGTCGTCCTCGCCGTCAACAAGATGGACCTCGTCGGCTACCGGGAGACGGTCTTCGCGGAGATCGCCGAGGAGTTCACCGCGTACGCCTCGGAGCTGGGCGTCCCGGAGATCACCGCCATCCCGATCTCGGCGCTGGCCGGCGACAACGTGGTGGAGCCCTCGGCGAACATGGACTGGTACGGCGGCCCGACGGTGCTGGAGCACCTGGAGACCGTCCCCGTCAGCCACGACCTCACGGCCTGCCCGGCGCGTTTCCCCGTGCAGTACGTGATCCGGCCGCAGACCGCCGAGCACCCCGACTACCGCGGCTACGCGGGCCAGATCGCCTCCGGCGTCCTGCGCGTCGGCGAGGCCGTCACCGTCCTGCCCTCCGGCCGCACCTCGGTCATCGAAGGCATCGACGCCCTCGGCGGGTCCGTGGACATCGCCTGGTCGCCGCAGTCGGTGACGCTGCGCCTCAAGGACGACATCGACATCTCGCGCGGTGACCTGATCGCGCCGTCCGCGAGCGCCCCCGCCACCACGCAGGACGTGGTCGCGACGGTCTGCCACGTGGCCGACCAGCCGCTGGCCGTGGGCGCGCGGGTGCTGCTCAAGCACACCACGCGCACGGTCAAGGCGATCGTCAAGGAGATCCCCTCGCGGCTGACCCTCGACGACCTGTCGCAGCACCCGGACCCCGGGCAGCTCGTGGCCAACGACATCGGCCGGGTCGTCGTCCGTACCGCCGAGCCGCTCGCGCTCGACGCGTACGCCGACTCGCGCCGCACCGGGTCCTTCCTGCTGATCGACCCGGCCGACGGAACGACCCTGGCGGCGGGCATGGCGGGCGAGGCCTTCGCCGCCAAGGCCGAGACCGTGCAGGCGGACGAAGAAGGGTGGGACTTCTAGATCATGTTCGGCGACATCTACTCCACCTTCGCGAAGGAGGGCGGCCGCGTGGGCAGCGGCGCCCTCGGCAGCGGCCAGGGAGGAGTGGCGCGATGTGTGCGATGACCGCACCGCCGTCGGCGTCCCGCCGTCGCGCCCTCGCTCCGCACGACCCCTGCCTGCCCTTCCACCCCAGACGAAGACATGCGCCGTAGTCCACAGACGGCGCGTCGAGAGGACGTCCTCCCGTGCCTGCCACCGGTTCCACCCGTAAGACCCTGCGCCGCGGCGTCGTCGCCGCAGCGGCCCTGCCCCTCCTGATCGGCGCGCTCGCCTCCTGCGGCTACGGCTCGCAGGCCGAGAAGACGGACGCGAAGGCGTCCGGCGCCGCCGACGGCGGCGGCCCGAAGCTCTCCGCCTCCGAGGTCCGCATCGGGTACTTCCCGAACCTGACCCATGCGACCGCCCTGGTCGGCCTCCAGGAAGGCCTGATCGAGAAGGAACTGAACGGCACCAAGGTCAAGCCGCAGTCCTTCAACGCCGGTCCGTCCGAGATCGAAGCCCTCAACGGCGGCTCTCTCGACATCGGTTTCATCGGTCCCTCGCCGGCCATCAACGGCTACGTGAAGTCCAAGGGGCAGAACCTGCGGATCGTCTCCGGCTCCGCCTCGGGCGGCGTGAAGCTGGTCGTGAACCCGGACAGGATCAAGTCCCTGGACGACCTCAAGGGCAAGAGGATCGCCACCCCGCAGAAGGGGAACACGCAGGACGTCGCGTTCCTCAACTGGATCGCCGAGAAGGGCTGGTCGGTCGACCCCGAGTCCGGCAAGGGCGACGTCTCCGTCGTCCGCACGGACAACAAGGTCACCCCGGACGCCTTCAAGCAGGGCTCCATCGACGGCGCCTGGGTGCCGGAGCCGACGGCTTCCAAGCTCGTCTCCGACGGGGGTTCCGTCCTCCTGGAGGAGACCTCCCTGTGGCCCGACAAGAAGTTCGTGATCACGAACGTGATCGTGTCGCAGAAGTTCCTCAAGGAGCACCCGGACGTGGTCGAGGCCGTGCTCAGGGGCACGGTGAAGACCAACGAGTGGATCAACGCCAACCCGGACAGGGCGAAGGCGTCCGCCAACGCCCGGCTGAAGGCGGACAGCGGCAAGGAGCTCGAGGCGAAGGTCCTCGACCCGGCGTGGCAGAGCATCCTCGTCACCGACGACCCGCTGGCGAACACGCTGAAGACGGAGTCGGACTGGGCGGTCAAGGCCAAGCTCCTCGAGAAGCCCGACCTGGCCGGCATCTACGACCTGACGCTCCTGAACAAGGTCCTGAAGGCCGCCGGCAAGCCCGCGGTCGCCGACGCCGGTCTCGGCGCCAAGTAAATCCGTAGTCCAGCAACCCCAGGAGGTGACGACCATGGCCACCACTCTCGCCAAGGCTGCCGAGGGCGCGGTAGCGGAGCAGACGCACGCCACCCGCATCGAGCACGTCTCGAAGTCCTTCCCCGGCCCGGCCGGATCGCAGCTCGTCCTGGACGACATCAGTCTCGATGTCGCTCCTGGCGAGTTCGTCACCCTCCTGGGGGCCTCGGGGTGCGGAAAGTCCACCCTGCTGAACCTGGTCGCGGGTCTGGACGAGCCGTCCGCGGGGTCCATCGAGACCCTCGGGCGTCCGGCCCTGATGTTCCAGGAGCACGCCCTCTTCCCCTGGCTCACCGCCGGCAAGAACATCGAACTGGCCCTGCGGCTGCGGGGGGTGGCGAAGACCGACCGCAAGCCCGAGGCCGAGCGGCTGCTGGAGCTGGTCCGTCTCGGCGGCGCGTACGGCAAGCGCGTCCACGAGCTGTCGGGCGGCATGCGCCAGCGCGTCGCCCTCGCCCGCGCCCTCGCCCAGGACAGCCGGCTGCTGCTGATGGACGAGCCGTTCGCGGCCCTCGACGCCATCACCCGCGACGTCCTGCACGGCGAACTCACCCGCATCTGGGAGGAGACCGGCCTGTCGGTCCTCTTCGTGACCCACAACGTCCGCGAGGCCGTCCGCCTCGCCCAGCGCGTCGTCCTCCTCTCCTCCCGCCCCGGCCGGGTCGCCAAGGAGTGGACCGTCGACATCCCGCAGCCGCGCCGCATCGAGGACGCGGACGTCGCGGAACTGTCCCTCGAGATCACCGAACACCTGCGTGGGGAGATCCGCCGCCATGGCCAGCACTGACACCACCCCGAAGGCCGGGGCCGTCCGGGGCACCCGCGACGACCTGGCCGGCCTGGAGGCCGGACTCGACGCCCTCGACGCGGTCCAGACCCACCGCACCCCGGTGCGCGAGGTCCTCACCAAGAAGGTCCTGCCGCCGGTCGTCGCCGTCGCCCTGGTGCTGCTGGTCTGGCAGGTCCTCGTCGCGGCGAAGGTCACCGAGGAGACCAAACTCCCCGCCCTGTCCGCTGTCTGGGACAGCCTGTCCGACATGTGGCTCAAGGGGACCCTCCTCGAGGTCGTCTGGACCTCCGTCTCCCGCGGCCTGCTCGGCTTCCTCCTCGCGCTGGCCATCGGCACCCCGCTCGGCCTGCTGGTCGCCCGGGTGCGGTTCGTCCGCGCCGCGATCGGCCCGATCCTCCAGGGCCTGCAGTCCCTGCCGTCGGTGGCGTGGGTGCCGCCCGCGGTGCTCTGGTTCGGGCTCAACGACGCCATGATGTACACGGTGATCCTGCTCGGCGCGGTCCCGTCGATCGCCAACGGCCTGGTCTCCGGCATCGACCAGGTCCCGCCCCTGTTCCTGCGGGCCGGCCGCACCCTGGGCGCCACCGGCCTGCGCGGCGCCTGGCACGTGGTCATGCCCGCGGCGCTGCCGGGCTACGTCGCCGGTCTCAAGCAGGGCTGGGCCTTCTCGTGGCGCTCCCTGATGGCCGCCGAGATCATCGCCAGCTCCCCCGACCTGGGTCTGGGCCTGGGCCAGCTCCTGGAGAACGGCCGCAACAACATCGACCTGCCGGGCGTGTTCCTCGCGATCATCCTGATCCTGGTCGTCGGCATCGCCATCGACCTGCTGATCTTCAGCCCGGTCGAGCGGTGGGTGCTGCGCAGCCGCGGCCTGCTGGTCAAGAGCTGAGACCGGTCCCATGTCCCGCGCACTTCTCGTGATAGCCCACGGCAGCCGCGATCCGCGGCACGCGGCGACCGTGCGCGCCCTCGTCGGGCGGGCCCGGTCGCTGCGGCCGGGGCTCCGGGTGGAGACGGCCTTCCTCGACTTCAACGGGCCGACCGTCTCCCGCTCCCTGGCCTCCCTGTACCTGGCGGGGGTGCGGGAGGTCGTGGCCCTGCCCCTGCTGCTGACCCGCGCCTTCCACGCGAAGGCCGACGTCCCGGCGGTCCTGGCGGAGGCCGCCACGCGCCTGCCCGGCCTCTCGGTCCGGGTCGCGGACGTCCTGGGCCCGCACCCCCTCCTGGTGGCCTCCCTGGAGCGCCGCCTCGCCGAGGCCGGCCTCGGCCTCACCCCGGCGGACCGCGCGACGACCGGCGTCGTCCTCGCGTCCGCCGGATCCACCGACCCGGAGGCGATCGCAGTGATCGCTGAAATCGCGCGGGAGTGGCGGCACACCGGTTGGTGCGCCGTGCGGCCTGCGTTCGCCTCCGCCGCCCTTCCCCGCACGGAGGACGCCGTACGCGCCCTGCGCGCGGAGGGCGTCCGCCGCGTGGCGGTCGCCCCGTACGTCATCGCCCCGGGTTTCCTCCCGGACCGCATCACGGCGGGCGCCGGGGCGGCGGGCGCGGACGTGGTCGCCGGCGTCCTGGGCGCCACCCCGGAACTGGCCCGCCTCCTGCTGCACCGCTACGACACGGCGGCCGGCCGCCAGGCGCCCGCCGCGGCCCTCACGGCCTGAACGGCGTCCGCCCGGGTCCGCGTACGAGGACCCGGGGCGGGCCGGTCAGCCGCGGGCGGCGGCCTCGTCGGCCAGGGCGGTCAGGTCGGTGATGGACATCGCGCCCGGCGGGAGTCCCTGGCGGGCGAAGATGTTCGCCGCCTGGCGCAGGACGTCGTTGACCGGGGTGGGTACCCCGTGGAGGCGGCCCAGCAGGGAGATCTCGCCGTTGAGGTAGTCGGCCTCGACCGAGCCGGTGCCCCGGGCCAGGCTCTGCCAGGAGGAGCCGCCGCGCACGCCCGCCGGCTGCTCGGCCTTTCCGTCGCGGGCGGCCGACTGTTCGGCCTCGGTGGCGTAGCCGATGCCCGCCGCGTCGAAGGCGGCCTTGCCCTCGCGGATCGCCCGCAGCAGCAGGGCCGCCTTGGCGGGGTCCGGCTCGGGGCCGGTGGTCGCCTGGATCGCGTTGCCCAGGTTCCCGAGGAGCTTCGCGTACTTCCACCGCATCACGTCCTCGACGACCGGCGCCTCGAAGCCCGCCCCGGCGAGGTCGGCGGCGACGGCCCTGATCCGCGCGTCCGATCCGCCGGCCGCCCTCCCGAGGTGCAGGATGCCGGTGGCGGGGGCGCACAGGGCCGAGACGGTTCCGGGCTCCAGGAAGGTGGCGGGCAGCCAGACGCAGACCCCGTAGACCCGGGAGAACCGGCGCAGCGCGAGCCGTTCGCTCTCGACGCCGTTCTGCGCGCACAGCAGCGGGAGCCGCTGCGCCGCCGTGCCGCCGCCGGCGACCTCCGCGTCGCCCCACGCGTCGAGGGCGGCGATGGCGTCCTGGGTCTTCACCGTCAGCAGCAGTGCGTCGTCCGGGCGCAGTCCGCCCAGTTCCGCCGGGCCGGTGACCACGGGCAGCCGGTGGAGGCGGGTGCCGTCGGCGGTGGTGAGCCGCAGTCCGTCCTTCTTCAGTGCCTCGGCGTGCGCGCCGCGGGCGACGAGGACGACCTCCCGGCCCGATTCCGCGAGGCGCCCGCCGAGGGTCGCGCCGACCGCGCCGGCGCCGATGATGATGTAACGCATGCCCAGAGCCTGGCACACCGGTCGGGTACCGCCGCCGTCGGGCCGTGACGGGCCCTTCCCGCGGCCGTCGTGCCCGCCGGGCGCGGGACTTCAGAGGCGGGTCAGCTCCATGAGCTTGACGACGGTGTTCCAGTTCCGGCTGGTGACGTCCAGGCCCTTGACGACGGCGGGCCGGTTGAGGGCCTCGGCCAGTTTCGAGCGGCCGAGGCCCTCGGGCGCGTAGAGGTAGAGGACGCGGTCCCCCAGGCGGTACTCCTCGGGGAGGTACGCGGCGGCGTCGAGCGCGGCGAAGCGCTCCGGGCCGGGCTGTTCGGAGAAGAAGGTGACGTGGAGCTGTCTGCCCTCCAGTTCGGCGGCCGGGAAGGGGCAGGCCTCGGCGACGGCCGCCAGGTGGTCGCCGTCGACGACCAGGCAGGCCACCCGGAACCCGAAGTGGGTCTCGATGGCCGCTTCCAGGTCCCGGGCGAGGGCGTCGGGGTCGGTCCCCGTGCTGCTGAAGACGGCGTTTCCGCTCTGCAGGTACGTGCTCACGTCGCCGTGGCCGAGGCCCTCCAGTACCGCGCGCAGTTCGGCCATCGGGACCTTCTTGTGCCCGCCGACGTTGATGCCGCGCAGCAGGGCGGCGTACTTCTTCGCACTCGCGTTCTTCGTCATGGCCGAACCCTAGGGGGTGCCTGTGACAGCGCGGCCTCGATGAGGTCGGCGGCCTGCCGGGTGCCGCCCTCGGAGGCCATGCCGGCGCGGACGGCCTCCGCCCGGACGGCGGTTCCGGGGTCGGCGAGCAGGCCGAGGACGGCCTCGCGCAGGGTGGTGGCGTTCGCCTCCTCCATCGGGAGGTGGCGGGCCACGCCGAGGGCGGCCAGCATGTCGGCGTTGCCGAACTGGTCGACGGCCTGGGGCACGGCCACCATCGGGGTCGCGGTGGCGAGGCCCTCCTGGCTGCCGCCGGCACCGGCGTGGGTGATGAAGGCGTCGGCCTGGCGCAGGACGTCCAGCTGCGGGACCCAGTGGTGGACCTCGACGTTGGCGGGGATGTCCCCCAGGTCGGCCTCGTCGGTGAACTTTCCGATCTGGAGGACGACGTGCCAGTCGGGGAGGTCCCCGAAGGCCTCGGCGCAGGCGCGGTAGAAGGCGGGCTGCTTCGTGAAGGTGGAGCCGAGGGAGACCAGGAGGACCTTCTTCCCCTCGGCGTGGGCGGGCCGTTCCCAGGTGCCCTGGGTGGCGCTGCGGTCGCCCTGGCAGGCGCCGACGAAGGTGTGGACGGCGGGGTCGACCCGGTCGGCGTGCGGCTGCAGGGCGCGGGGGATCAGGACGATGCTGCGGGACGGGCGGCCGACGAAGTGGTCCGGGTCGGCGTCGATGCCGTTCCCGTCGAGCCAGGCCCGGAAGCGGGCGTAGTACGCCCGGCCGCGCTCGGAGGCGCGCAGTTCGGCGGTCATGGGGGCGGCGACCTCCTCCTCGTAACCGGTCCAGGCGACCAGGTTCGGGGAGAGGGAGATCGCGGGGACGCCCCAGCGGCGGGCGAGGACGGGCGCCGGGTAGGCGGTGATGTCGTGGAGGACGAGGTCGGGTTCGTCGCCTTCGAAGGCGTCCGCGAGCTGCGGGAGCGCCTGGACGGCGTCGTTCAGGAAGGGCTCGACGTGGTCGACGAGTTCGGTGCCCCAGGCCTCGGGGTCGTCATCGGTGGGCAGGGTGGACTTCCAGATCACCGGGGTGGCGCCGGTCTCCGCGACCCTGTCGGCGAAGGGGGCGGGGATGGCGTAGCTGACGCGGTGTCCCCTGGCGACGAGTTCCCGGATGACTTCGATGCCGGGGTTCACGTGCCCGGCGGCGGCGATGGAGAACATGGCGATGTGGGCGGGCTTGCCTGAGGTCATGCCGCGAGCTTAACGAGACGAGACGTCTCGTTCAACCGGAGGGGGGCCGCCGGGACATCCCCGTCCGGAAATCGACCTGATGGCTCGTTCCTCCTCCCGCCGGGGGCTCCCGGGCCCGGAATGCGAGACTGGGGCGATCCACGGTGATCACGACGACCCGGCGAAGGACGAGACGAACGCATGGACGAGGCGCGGGCCAGGCACGTACTGGCGGAGGCGGGACTGGCGGGCGCGGGAACGGACCGCCCGGAGCTGCTCGCCTTCGGCGAGAACGCCGTCTTCGCGGTCGGCGGCCTCGTCGTCAAGGTGGGCCGCGAGGCGGGACTGCTGGAGCGGGCCGGGCGGGAACTGGCGGTCGCGGACTGGCTCGCCGACGCCGGGATCCCGGCGGTCCGGGCCGCGGAACCGAAGCCCCGGCTGGTGGACGGGCACCCGCTGACCCTGTGGCACCGGCTGCCGGAACCGGTCCGCCCGGCGGGCCCCGAGGACCTCGCGGCACTGCTGCGGCCGCTGCACGCGCTGCCCGCGCCCCCCTTCGCCCTGCCCGCGCGGGACCTGCTGGGCGGGGTCGAGCGGTGGCTCCGGCTGGCCGGCGCGGCCGTCGACCCCGAGGACGCGGCGTACCTGCGCGCCCGGCGCGACGCCTACGCGGGCGAGGTCGCCGCACTCGCCCCGCACCTGCCGCCCGGCCCCGTCCACGGCGACGCCCTGCCCCGCAACGTCCACGTGGGCCCGGACGGGCCGGTCCTGGTGGACCTGGAGACGGTCTCGGCGGACCTGCGGGAACACGACCTGGTGGTGATGGCCCTGTCCCGGGACCGCTACGGGCTGCCCGCCGCCGCCTACGAGGCCTTCACGGCCGCGTACGGGTGGGACGTACGGGAGTGGGAGGGCTGCACCGTCCTGCGCGGCGCCCGCGAGACGGCGAGCTGCGCCTGGGTCGCCCAGCACGCGCCGTCCAACCCCAGGGCCCTGACCGAGTTCCGCCGCCGCGTGGCCTCCCTGCGCGACGGCGACACGGAAGCCCGCTGGCACGCCTTCTGACGCCGTGACGGCGCCGGCCCGCCCCCGGGCGTGCTTCGACGCGCACCTCCCCATAAGCCGGCCGGTCCGCGTCCGCGCCGTCCCGCGGGCCGTCGCGGGCGGTGCGGTGCCGCACGGCCGGCCCGCTCCCGGGCCGAAACCGTCCAGGCGGTCCGCCCGGTGGGGCTCAGGCCGTGGCCGGGACCGGCCCGCGCAGCGGCCACGCCGTGTCGATCACCGCGTCCGGGCTGCCCTGGCGGCGCAGGTACGACTGGAAGTCGCGGGCCCAGCGGGCGTGCCAGCCGCCCTGCCGGTCGTGCAGCTCGGCCGGGCTGAGCGCGGCCACCTGCGGATGCCGGGCGGCTATCGCGCGGGCCACCTGTACCGCCGCCAGGGCGTCGGCCCCCGCGTCGTGCGCGGCGTCGAGGGTGACCCCGTACACCCCGCACACCGCCTCCAGCGTCCGCTTGCCGCGCCGGAAGCGGTCCACGGCCCGGTCTATCGTCAGCGGGTCCACCACCGGGCCGGTCTCGGCGCCGCCCAGCCGGTCGGCGAGCGAGGGCAGCCCGTGCCGGGCCAGCTCCGCCGAGAGCAGGGTCAGGTCGAAGGCCGCGTTGTACGCGACGACCACGGCTCCGCCGCGCCAGTGCTCCACCAGGGCCGCCGCCACCTCCTCGGCGACCTCCCGCACCGGGCGGCCCTCCGCGACGGCCCGCTCCGTGCTGATCCCGTGGATGGCCGCGGCCTGCTCGGGGATCGGTATCCCCGGATCCGCGAGCCAGCCGCGCCTGGCGTGCACCTCACCGCCCCGCACCTCGACCACCGCGGCCGTCACGATCCGGGACTCGCCCGGCTCCGTACCGGTCGTCTCCAGGTCGAACCCGACCAGCGCTCCCCCGTGCCACGCCTCCATGACGCGCCCCTCCCCCGTGTTTCAGGTCAACGCGTTTCAGCCTGCCACGCGGCACTGACACCGGGCCGGGCCACCCCCGCGCGACCGTCCCGTACCCGGCCCGGTACGGCCGGATGCGGGAGACCGACGGGAACCCGACGGAAGCGGGGCGGGCGGGCCGGGGGCCGCCCGGTCACGACACCGGCCGCGAGTCCTCCCACACCGACTCGAACTCCTCCCGGTACGTCTGGAACAGCCCGTGGTCGGCGTCCTTCGGCACCCCCCTGCCGCCCCCGCGCAGCACCAGCACCGGCGCCTCCATGCCCCGGGCCCGGCGCAGGTACGACTGGACCACCGCGATCCCCGAGGACTGGCCCTCCACCAGGTACGCCGTGAAACGAGGGGTCTCGTCGAAGACGTGGATGTCGAAGCGCGACGGGTCCTTCAGACCGGCCCGCACCCTGCGCACGTGCAGGATGTTCATCTCCACCGACCGGCTCAGCTCGCCCTTGCGCAGCCCCAGCTCGCGCTCGCGCCGCTTGACGGCGCTGCTCGCCGGGTTCAGGAACAGCAGCCGCACCCGGCAGCCGGCCTCCGAGAGCCGCACCAGCCTGCGGCCCGAGAAGTTCTGCACCAGCAGGTTGAGGCCTATGCCGATGGCGTCGAGCCGGCGCGCGCCCCCGAAGAGGTCCTCCGCCGGGAGCTGCCGCTGGAGCCGCACCCGGTCGGGGTGGACCGAGATGACGTCCGCGTACCGGTCCCCGACCAGGTCCTCGACGGCGTCGATCGGCAGCCGGTCCGCCGAGGGGCTGCCCGAGCCGGCGCCCAGCACCTCCAGCAGCCGCGCCGAGGCGCGTTCCGCCTGCTCCAGCACCGCCCGCGACAGCGCCCGGTTGCGGGAGACCACGTTGCGGGTGACCTCCAGCTCGTCGAGGGCCAGCTCGATCTCGCGCCGGTCGTCGAAGTAGGGCTCGAAGCAGGGCCAGTGCTGGACCATCAGCTCGCGCAGCTGCGGCAGCGTCAGGAAGCTGAGCACGTTGTCGTCGGCCGGGTCCAGGAGGTAGCCCTTGCGCCTGCTGACCTCGCGCACCGCCACCGCCCGCTGCACCCATTCCTGCCCGGCGGGTCCCGCGGCGGCGACCACCCAGTCGTCCCCGCCGTGCACCGGCTCGTAGACGGGCCGCAGCACGGCGCCGACCACCGAGCGCAGCCGCTGCTCGATGAGGTTCAGCCAGATGTACGCGCGGCCCGCGCGCTGGGCCCGCGTACGGACCTCGCTCCACGCGTCCGCGCCCCAGTCGAGCTCGGCCCCGGCCCGCGCGTCCCCGGCCTCCTGCGGGGCCAGCGACACCGCCGCCCCGGCCGCCGCCGCGCCCGGCACACCGGCGGACGCGCCGCCCGCCGTGTCCGCCGGGCCACCCTCGTGACCGCTGTCACCAGGGGGCAGCTCCAGACCTCCCGAGCTCACCCGTGCACCGCCTTCTGCGTCTGGACGCCCGTCTCCAGTGATCACGGAAGGGTACTCCGCGCACGCGGCCCGACGCAGCCCGAAGCCGTCCCCCATGACCTCAGGTCCCCTGGTCCGGCCGTCCGTTGACCCATTATGTGATGCCCGGACAGTCGGTTGACCCGCCTATCGGGTCTCCGGTTCACCCATCGGCAGCATGCCAAGTCCACGCGTGGGGCACCTCTTTCGGGGAAGATCTGGCAGAGACGTGATGCACGCCGGAGCGAGCCGGACCAGGACGGGAAGAGTCGTTAGCCATGCAAGTCTGGCCGGGACAGGCGTATCCGCTGGGCGCCACGTACGACGGGGCGGGCACCAACTTCGCGGTGTACTCGGAGGTCGCCCGCCGCATCGAGCTGTGCCTGCTGCACGACGACGGCTCGGAGACGGCCGTCGAGCTGCGCGAGACGGACGCCTTCGTCCGCCACGCCTACCTGCCCGGGATCATGCCCGGCCAGCGGTACGGGTTCCGCGTGCACGGGCCGTACGAGCCCGAGCGCGGGAACCGCTGCAACGCGGCGAAGCTGCTGCTGGACCCGTACGCGCGGGCCATCAGCGGGCAGGTGTCCTGGGGCGAGGAGGTCTACGGCTACCACTTCGGCCGGCCCGACTCCCGCAACGACCTGGACTCGGCGCCGCACACGATGAGTTCGGTGGTGGTGAACCCGTACTTCGACTGGGCCAACGACCGGCCGCCGCGCCACGAGTACCACCACACCGTGCTGTACGAGGCCCACGTGAAGGGCCTGACCATGCGCCACCCGGACCTGCCCGAGGAGCTGCGGGGCACCTACGGGGCGCTGGCGCACCCGGCGGTGATCGGGCACCTGGCGAAGCTGGGGGTGACGGCGCTGGAGCTGATGCCCGTACACCAGTTCGTCAACGACCACCGCCTGGTGAACGACGGGCTGAGCAACTACTGGGGCTACAACACCATCGGCTTCTTCGCCCCGCACAACGGCTACGCCTCCGGGGACCGGGGCCAGCAGGTGCTGGAGTTCAAGTCGGCGGTGCGGGCCCTGCACGAGGCGGGGATCGAGGTGATCCTGGACGTGGTCTACAACCACACCGCCGAGGGCAACCACCTGGGGCCGACGCTGTCCTTCCGCGGCCTGGACAACGCCTCGTACTACCGGCTCGCGGACGACCCCCGTCACTACATGGACACCACGGGGACCGGGAACTCGCTGCTCATGCGCTCCCCGCACGTACTCCAGCTGATCATGGACTCGCTGCGGTACTGGGTGACCGAGATGCACGTGGACGGCTTCCGCTTCGACCTCGCGGCCACGCTGGCCCGGCAGTTCCACGAGGTGGACCGGCTGTCCTCGTTCTTCGACCTGGTGCAGCAGGACCCGGTGGTCAGCCAGGTGAAGCTGATCGCGGAGCCCTGGGACCTGGGCGAGGGCGGCTACCAGGTGGGGAACTTCCCGCCGCTGTGGACCGAGTGGAACGGCAAGTACCGCGACACCGTCCGGGACTTGTGGCGCGGGCAGCCGCGGACGCTCGCGGAGTTCGCCGGGCGGCTGACGGGCTCCTCCGACCTCTACCAGGACGACGGGCGCCGGCCGCTCGCCTCCATCAACTTCACCACCTGCCACGACGGGTTCACGCTGCGCGACCTGGTCTCGTACAACGAGAAGCACAACGAGGCGAACCGGGAGGGCAACCGGGACGGCGAGACGCACAACCGGTCCTGGAACTGCGGGGTCGAGGGGCCCACCGAGGACAAGGAGGTGCAGGAGCTGCGCGAGCGGCAGATGCGCAACTTCACCGCCACCCTGATGCTGTCGCAGGGCGTGCCGATGCTCAGCCACGGAGACGAGTTCGGCCGCTCCCAGGAGGGCAACAACAACGCCTACTGCCAGGACAACGAACTGTCCTGGGTGACCTGGCCGGAGCCCGGCAAACCACCGCCCGCGCTGCTGGAGTTCACCCGCCGCATGGTCTGGCTGCGGCGCGACCACCCGGTGTTCCGGCGGCGCCGGTTCTTCCACGGACGGCCGGTGGAGGGCACCCACGACGAACTCTCCGACATCGCCTGGTTCACCCCGCACGGCGAGGAGATGCGGGCGCGGGACTGGCAGGCGCAGCACGCGCGGGCGCTGACCGTGTTCCTCAACGGGGAGGCGATCTCCGAGCCCGGCACGCGCGGGGAGCGGATCACCGACGACTCGTTCCTGCTGATGTTCAACGCGGGCGCCGAACCGCAGGAATTCACCGTTCCGGCCGGGCACGGCGCGCACTGGCGGCTGGTCGTGGACACGGCGCGGGCGGAAGTGCCGCCACCCGGCTCCGGGCCGCAGTACGCGGCCGGGGACCGGGTGCCCCTGACGGGGCGGAGCCTGGTGGTGCTTCAGCGGCCGGCGTAGCCGGCGGCGGTGCCTTCGGGCGAGGGAGCGGGCCGGGCCGCGGCGGAGGCACCCGCCGGGGGCCGGGCGGACGGCACCCGGGTCACGAGGGCGATGACCAGGCACAGCGCGGCCGCGCCCACCGCCACGGCGAAGGCCCCGGCGGGCCCGTACGACTCGGCGAGCCGCCCGGAGACGGCGAGCGCGGCGGCCTGCCCGGCCACCAGGGAACTCGCGGCGAAGGCCATCGACTCGGCGAGCCGGGCCGGCTCCACGACGCGTTCGGTGAGCGCGAACGCGGTGATCAGGTGCGGGGCGTAGGCGGCTCCGAGGACGGTGACGACCGCGTACAGCGGCCAGAGGGTCTCGGTGAACAGCAGCGGCACCGAGAGGACCAGCGCGGCGCCGGTGGCCACCCGCCAGCGCAGCCTCAGCCCGAAGCGGGCGGGCAGCGCGCCGAGCGCGAGACCGACGGCGGCGCTGGCGACGCCCATGGCGGCATACACCAGCCCGGCCTGGCCCGGGACGCCCAGCTTGGCGGTGAGCGAGGCGATGCCCGCCTGGCAGGCGCCGAACATGGCGCCCTGGAGGGCGAGGGAGCCCCGTACGGCGTGCACCACGCGGGGCGGGCGGGCGGGCCGGGCGCCGCCGGTGCGCCGCGGCGCGGGGGCGCCCGCCGTGACGGCGGCGGTCGGGTGCAGGGCGTACGCGGTGCCGAACACGGCCACGAGCGCGGCGGCGCCGCCCAGGGCGACGGCCGGGTGCGCGACGAGCGCGGCGAGGCCCACGAGGGCCGGGCCGAGCACGAAGGAGACCTCGTCGAGGGTGCCCTCCAGCGAATGCACGGCGCCCACCACCTTCTCGTCGGCGCCGGCGCGGTGCGCGAGCGCGACGGAGCGGGTGCGGGCGAGCGGCCCGATCAGCGGTACGGAGGCCCCGGCGACGGCGCCGAGCGCGGCAAGGGGGGCGGTCGCGAGCCCGCCGAGGGCGCCGGCGACGAGCACGGCGGTGGCGAGGGCGTTGACGGCGGCGGCGGTGAGCACGACGGGCCGCTGCCCGTGGCGGTCGGCGAGCCGGCCCAGGACGGGCCCGCAGACCACCTGGCCGGCCGAGAGGGTGCCGCCGACGATTCCGGCGGTGGTCAGCGATCCGCTGGTCCCGGCGACCAGCAGGACGCTCCCGAACTGGGACATGGCGACGGGCAGTCGGGCGAGGAAGGAGACGAGCGGGAGCAGGGGCCCGGTCAGGGCGATGACGTGTCGATAGGTACTCACGGTTCCGGCCACTTGATCGACACTAACGCGCTGGAGTCACCCGGATGCATTGGGTCATGGCACGGAATCGCCCGGGCGGGGTACGTACGTTCTCATGACCCTGGGGTATTCAAGCAGCCGATCGGAATCCGACGCGTCGACACCGGACGTCCCCGCGTCGACCTACCGCCTCCAGCTGAGCCCGCGCTTCACGTTCGCGGCGGCCGAGGCGGCCGTGCCGTACCTCGCCTCGCTCGGCGTGTCGCACCTGCACCTGTCCCCCGTGCTGGAGGCCGTGCCCGGCTCCGAGCACGGGTACGACGTCGTCGACCACGCGCGGGTCCGCGCCGAACTGGGCGGCGAGGCGGGGCTGCGCGCGCTCGCGGCGGCGGCGCGGGCCCACGGGCTGGGGCTGGTCCTGGACATCGTGCCGAACCACATGGCGGTACCGGTGCCGTTGCGGCTCAACCGGCCCCTGTGGGAGGTGCTGCGGGAGGGGCCGGACTCGCCGTACGCCCGGTGGTTCGACATCGACTGGGAGGGCGGCGGGGGGCAGGTGCTGCTGCCGGTGCTGGGCGGCCCGGACGAGGACTGCGAGGTGGCGGCCGGGGAAGGCGGCGAGGAACTGCTCCGGTACGCGGGCGGGCTGGAGCTGCCCCTGCGGGCGGGGACGGCCGCGCTGCCGCTCCGGGAGCTGCTGGACGCGCAGTGGTACCGGGCCGCCTGGTGGCGCGAGGCGCGGACGGCCCTGAACTACCGGCGGTTCTTCACGATCTCCGACCTGATCGGGGTGCGGGTGGAGGACCCGGCCGTGTTCGCGGCCGGTCACGGGAAGATCCTGCAACTGGTGCGGGAGGGTGTGGTGTCCGGCCTGCGGATCGACCACGTGGACGGGCTCGCGGATCCGGAGCAGTACCTGCGGCGGCTGCGGGCCGCGGTCGGGAGCGGGTGCTGGATCGTCGTGGAGAAGATCCTGGCCCGCGGGGAACGGCTGCCCGCGTCCTGGCCGGTGGCCGGGACCACCGGATACGACGCGCTGCACCGGGTGGACGGCGTGTTCACCGACCCGGTGGGGGTGCGCCGGCTGGCGCGCTCGTACGGGGAGGCCGCCGGGGGGCCGGCCTCGTGGGAGGAGACCGCCTCGGAGGCCGCGCGGGAGGTGCTGACGGTCGATCTGGCCGCCGAGCTGGCGACGCTGGAGCGGTGGGCCGGCCCGGAACTGGCCGTCGGCGTGCGGGAGCTGCTGCTCGCCTCGCCGGTGTACCGGACGTACCCGGGCGGACCGGGGCCCTCGGCGGCGACCCTGGCGCGGGCCGCCGCGCGGGCGGGGGCCGCGGTGGTCGAGGGCGTACGGGAGCTGCTGCTGAGGGAGCCCGCCTTCGCGGCGCGCTTCGCGCAGACCTCGGCCGCCCTGCGCGCCAAGTCCCTGGAGGACCGTGCCTTCTACCGGTGGGCCCCGCTGCTGTCGGCCACCGAGGTCGGCGGGGAGCCCGGGGACCCGGCGGTGTCCGTCGCCGGGTTCCACGCGTACTGCGCGGAGCTGGAGCGGGAATGGCCCGCCTCCGGGACGGTGCTGTCCACGCACGACACGAAGCGCAGCGCGGACGTGCGGGCCCGGATCTCGGTGCTGTCGCAGGCCCCGGAGGCCATGGGGGCGCCGGGCGGGGCCGACCCGCAGCTGGCGTGGGTGGCCCGGCAGAGCGCGCTCGGGCTGGGTGAGGCGCCCGAACGGGAGTCCCGGCTGGCGGCCGCCCTGCTGAAGGCCGCGCGGGAGGCGGCGGTGCACACCTCCTGGACCGACCCCGACGAGGCGTACGAGGCGGGCATCGCCGGTCTGGTGCCCCGGGAGGCGGTGGAGCTGCCGCCGGAACTGGCGGAGGCGGCCCGGGCCAACCTGCTGGGGATGACCCTGCTGCACCTGGCGATGCCGGGGGTGCCGGAGGTGTACCAGGGCTGCGAGTACGAGTACCGGGCGCTGGTCGACCCGGACAACCGCCGCCCCGTCGAGTTCCCCCGGAAGGCGCTCGCCGCCCTGGACGCCGGCGCCGCCCCGCCGGACCCGGCCCGGGAGAAGCTCGCGCTGACGGCGGCGCTGCTGCGGCTGCGCCGCGACCGGCCCGGGCTGTTCACCGGCTATGCCCCCCTGCCCGCCCGGGGCCCGGCCGCCGACCACTGCGTGGCCTTCGCCCGTCCGGCCGGGCTGATCGCGGTGGCGACCCGCCTCTCCCACCGCCTCGCGGCCGCGGGCGGCTGGCGCGGCACCACCCTGGAGCTGCCGGAGGGGCGGTGGGCGCGGGTCGGCAGCCGGCCGGGCGGGACGGCCGGCGCCGAGTACGGGGGGCGGGTGGCGCTGGCGGAGCTGCTGGACGGGGTGCCGGTGGCGGTGCTGGTGCGCGAGGAGGCGTACCGGTAGGGGGCGGGGGCCGCCCGCCGGGAATGAGCGGGACGGCCCTCAGGCGTTCCGGCAGAGGGCCGTGTCCACGAGCTTCTCGACGTGCCTGGTGACCGCTCCGTCGACCGGGTCGGTGGTCACCGCGACAGCGGCGGCGCGCCCGTCCTCGGTGACTCCCCCGCGGGTCTCGTAGCCGGCGATGTCGCCGCCGTGGCCCCAGTAGACGCCGCCGCACGACAGCGGCCTGCTCATCAGGCCCAGCCCGTAGCCGGCTCCCGTGTCGCCGAGGGGGACGGTGGTGCGCATCTGGGCGAGCTGGGCGGGCCGCAGGAGGCGGCCGTCCAGGAGCGCGGTGAGGAACTGGTTGAGATCGGCGTTGGTGGAGATCATCTGGCCGGCGGCCCAGGACGCGGAGGGGTCGATCTCCGTGACGTCGCGCAGGGGCGCGCCCGGCGCGTCCTGGTGGTAGCCCCTGGGATGGGGTTCCCGGATGGTCATGTCGCCGGCGGCGGGGAAGTAGGTGTGGCGCAGTCCGAGGGGCCGGACGATCCGTTTGTCGATCTCCTCGCCGAGGGGACGGCCGGTGGTCTTCTGGACGATGAGGCCGGCCAGGACGTAGTTCGTGTTGCTGTAGGCCCAGCCGGTTCCCGGTGCGAAGACGGCCTTGTGCCGGAAGGCGATGTCGAGGACGTCGCGGGGTTCGAGGTAGCGGTGCCCGAGGATGTCGTCGGTGACGTCCGCCTCGTAGTCGGGCAGTCCGCTGGTGTGCTGGAGGAGTTCGCGGACGGTGATGCGGCTCCCGTCGATCCCTTCGCCGCGCACGAGGCCCGGGAGGTGGGTCTCGACCTTGTCGTCGAGGCCGATCCTGCCCTCGCCGACCAGTTGCAGCACGACCACGGCGGTGAACGTCTTCGTGTTGCTGCCGATGCGCACCTGCCCGTCCCTGGCGCCGGCGGTGTACGTACGGGAGCGCCCGTCGCGGTCCGTGACGCTCGCCAGGGCGGCGGGCACGCGGTCCTCGGCCACCAGGGCGTTCAGCCCCTGTTGGACGGGGTCCGGGCGGGCGGTGGCGGCCGCGGCCGGGGCCAGGGCGCCGACGGCCATGACGGCCGCGGCCGCGGCTCGTGCGAGGGTCCTGCGACGGGTCTGCCTGGGCATGGGTGAACTCCTACGGAAATGCGGGGAATCGGTGGTGTGCCCAGCATTTCCGTATGCGGCGGTCCGGGCGATCCTGCTGCCCGCATGCCGCGGGGTGGGGCTTTCCCCCGGCCGCCCCCGCCTGCCCCCGGGCCTTCCCTCAGCGCCAGGTCCGGTCGCCGTCGAGCGTGCCGGCGTCGGCGGTGGTGGCCGCCGGGGCGGAAGCGGGCAGGATGCCCGCGGGGACGGCCGTACGGGCGTCCACGCCGTGCCCCGGTGGGGTCAGCCGACGATGTTGACGGGGCGGTAGGCGTGGTAGCCGTCGCGGCCGTTCACGCCGTAGGAGTGCTTCTTCCAGCGCGTTCCGACGCCGCCGGCCTGCTCGTAGGACTTGTAGACGGTGTGCGCGCTGTTGGCCCAGCCGTCGAAGATGACGACGTGGCGGTGGTCGGCGCTGCTGCTGTTGGCCTTGATGACCAGGTCGCCGGGGGCGAGGTCCTTCATGGCGATGCGGCGGGTGAAGCCGTCGTTCTTGAGGGAGACGGTGTTGGGGCCGGGCTTGCGCAGACCGAGGGTCATGGAGACGTAGCCGGAGCAGTCCTGCCGGTAGCCGTCCTTCCAGTATGTGGTCTGGCTGTAGGGGACCGGGCGGCCGTTGTTGGCGGTCAGCCACGTCCTGGCCCGGGCGAGGACCTCCGAGCGGGTGATGCGGGGAGCCGCCCGGAGGGTCTCGGCCGAGGAACCGGCCGAGGAACCGGCCGCGGGGGCCGGCGGCGCGGCCAGCGCGAGGGAGCCCAGGGACAGGAGGGTGGTCAACGCGGCCGTGGCCACGCGGCGGGTGAGGTTGACGGACATGCCCGTCCTCCGATTTCCGGCAGGGGGAACGCGCCGGTACGGCGCAGGTGGTGGGATCGCCGCTCACTCGACGGGGAGCCGGCTGACGCAGAGTCTGCGGCGGTCCGGCGAGGCCGCGCAACGCTGTCCCGTTTGCTTCGGGCAAGTCGGGATCCCTACCCTTTTGACCTGCTGGGACACGACCATCCCGGGACAGGGGCGAGCATGGTGGACGTCGGCGGGCGCAGCCCGGGGCAGCAACTGGGCGGGGCGCTGAGGGCGCTGCAGCAGCGGTCGGGGCGGACGCTGCGCTCCCTGGAGTCGGAGGTGATGATCAGCGACTCCTCGCTGTCCCGCTACTTGCGCGGCAGCACCGTCCCGCCGTGGAGCACCGTCCGGGACCTGTGCCGGGCCCTGGGCGCCGACCCGGCGGAGTACCGGGCCCTGTGGGAGGCGGCGGACCGCAGCCAGCCGGCGCCTCCGCCGCCGCCCCCGGTCCGCCCGTGGTGGCGCGGCCGCTGTGCGTGGGCGGCCGTCGGCGCCCTGGCCGGGCTGGTGCTCGGCACCGCGCTCTGCCTCCTCGTCCTGGCGCCCGGGCCGCCGCCCCCGCAGCCGCGCGCGGCGGGCGGGGGGCCGGCTGGGGAGGCGCCGCCACGGACCGACCTGACGCGGATCTTCGTCAACCGCTCCACGGGCAGCTGCCTGGACCACAGCCTCGACCAGGGCCTGCGCTCCTTCCCGCCGAACGGCACGAGCTACCAGCGCTGGACCGTCCACCCGCTGCCCGACGGCACCAGCACGGTCAGGAACCACGCCACCGGTGCCTGCCTGGACAGCGACGAGGAGGGCGGACTCGTCGCCCGCTCCTGCGACAAGGCCCCGTCGCAGCGGTGGACCGTCACGACGTGGCCCGACGCGTCGGCCGAGGTCAAGAGCCGGACCACCGGTCAGTGCCTGGACGACGGACCCGCCGGCCTGCGCGCCCTGCCGTGCGACCGTTCGGACCGTCAGAAGTGGGGCTGAGCGCGGGTCCCGTAGCGGACGGCATGCTCACGGCACCGGCCGAGGGCCCCTGCCGGGCACACGTACGTTCGGTCCCCGCGGAGCAGTAGCCGGCCGGTATGGCGGGCATGGCATCACATGTGACCCTCCTCCGTGACATGTGCTATCCCACCCCGCACGAACTCGCCCTGGCCGGACGGGCCCTGGCCGACGCGCACCCCGGCCGGGTGCGGATGCGGCAGGCCGGTGTCTCCCGGGGCGGCAGGCCGCTGTGGCTGCTCTCCGTCGACGGGCGGCGCGGCGCGCCCCGGGAGGTGCTCGTCGTCGCCGGGGCCCATGCCAACGAGCCCGTCGGCGGAGCGACCGCGCTGGACCTCGCCCGGCGGGTGATCCGGACGGGGGGCGGCGGCGCCGGCTGGCACTTCCTGCTCTGCGCCGACCCCGACGGCGCCGACCTGCACCGCACGCCCCGCCCGTACTCGCTGCTGGACTACCACCGCAACTTCTACCGGCCGCCCGGCCCGGAACAGCCCGAGTGGGCCCCGTCCCTGCTCCCCCCGGACCGGCTCCCGCCCGAGACCCGCGCCCTGACCGCCCTCCTGGACCGGCTGCGGCCGGTCCTCCAGGTCTCCCTGCACGGTACGGACCTCGGCGGGTCCTGGGTCCAGCTGACGCGTGACGTGCCGGGACTGGCCGAGCCCTTCGGGAAGTCGGCGGCCGAACTGCGGATCCCGGTGGAGACCCGGGCCTCGGACGCGGCCGGCTGGGGCACGCCCGGACCCGGGATATTCGTGATGCCGCAGGCCGGGAGCGAGGACACCCGGCTCAGTACCTGGTGCCGCCACCACGGGACCACCGCGATCGTCGAAGTCCCCATGTGGGCCTCGCCCGTGGTGGACGACCCGGCCCCGCACCCGGACCCCCGGCGGGCCCTGCGCGTGCTGGCGGAGCGGCTGACCGGTGAGGCCGCGCGGGTGGCCGGGCTGCGGGTGGGGGTCGCGGCGGCCGGGCCGGGCGCGGCCGCCCTGCTGCGGGCGGTGGACTGGACGCTCGGGCTGATCCCGCAGGTCACCGCCGAGTGGACGGCTCCCGGGGCCCCCGCCGAGGCCACCGCGGCCTCCCTCGGCAGCATCGACGCCTTCGGGCGGCGGCTCTCGCTGCGCGCCGCCGCGATGCTGCTGCGCGTCCTGCGGTCCCAGGCCCATCCGTCGGCGCCCGCCCTGGACCGCCTGGTGACGGGGTGGTGCGAGGAGTTCTCCGCCCGCTTCCAGGCCCGCTGGGTGCCGGTGGCCACGCAGGTGGAGCACCAGTCGCGGACGGTCCTGGCCGCGTACGGGTGTCTTCAGACCGGCCAGGCGTAGCGCCGCTTGGGGCGGCCCGTGGCGCCGAGGCGGTCGTAGAAGCGGATCGCGCCCTCGTTCCAGTCGGGGGTCTGCCACTCGACGTGCTCGAGGCCGAGGCGCCGGGCGAGACCGGCCACGCCCGCCATGAGGGCCGCCCCCAGACCGTGGCCCCTGGCCTCCTCGGCGAGGTAGAGGCAGTCCATGTGGAGGTAGGGGCGGGCGTCCCAGAACGCGAACTCCTCCGAGCAGGCGGCGTATCCGGCCACCGCGCCCGCGGGGGTCTCGGCGAGCAGCACCCACAGCCGGGCCTCCTCGGCGAACAGCCGGGGACCGAGGCGCTCGCCGAGGTCCGCGGGCCGGGGCGCGGACTTCTCGTACGCGACGTGCTCGTGGATGAGTTCGGTGAGACGCGGAAGGTCTTCGGGACGGGCGGGGCGCACGAGGTCGGTGTGGTCCATGAAGGGCATACTGCCGGGCTTCCGGTCGGCGGTGGAGCACGGGTGTCCTGCCGGCCCGCGGCCGGCGCCGAACCCGGGACGGGAGGCCCCGGGCGGTCGGCCGCCGGCCTCCTCGCTCCGCTGCCGGACCGTCCCCGCCGTCACCGGGCCCAGCCCGGACGGCGGTCCGTCACGGACCGGTCGTGCCCGACCGGCGCTGCCGGCCGCTCACTCCTGCGAGAGCCGGAAGCTCACCCTTCCGAATCCCACCTGGTCCCCCGGCCGCACCACGGCCGTGCCCGTCACGCGGCGCCCGTTGACGGTGGTGCCGTTGGTCGAGCCGAGGTCCCGCAGCAGCCACGTCCCGTCCCGCATGCTCAGCTCCGCGTGCGCCCGCGAGACCGTGTCGTGGCTGAGCCGCAGCCCGTTGCCCGGGTCGCGGCCGATCCGCAGCGGGCCGGCGGCCGGGTGGGGGAACAGCAGCGCGGGCAGGCGCTCCACCTGCCAGGCCCGGCGTACGCCGGCGGACACCGCCGAGGCCCGGCCCACCCAGCCGAACAGCCGGCTGGTCCACGGGCCCGCGGCGCCGCGCGCTCCCTCCCGCGTCTGGAGGTCGGCGAGGAGGACGGCGAGGTCCTCGGAGCGACGGGCCGCCAGCGCGAGTTCCATACGGCGCAGGAAGGTGTCGTGCGACAGCCTGCCGAGGGCCGCGCCCTCCCTGAGCTGGCCCAGCGCCCGGTCGCGCTCCGCATCGGAGAGCCGGGGGGCCGGATAGGCGGGGAACTCGAAACTCGACGTCACAGGGTGATTGTCGGCCCGTCGGGTGCGGGGTGTCCAGAACTCCCCCGCCGGGCCCGGAATGATGGGCACGATACGGGCAGGATACGCATGCTGGACACCGCCGGAGACGAGGGGACCGTCCGTGCAGTTCGAGGTGTGGGCACCGCTGACAGGTCGGGTCGCCATGCGACTGAACGACACCGCCTACGAGATGAGCCCCGACCCGGCACCCGGGCGCTCCGGCTGGTGGGTCGCCGAGGCCCCGGCGGCCGACGGCGACCGGTACGGGTTCCGCCTCGGCGACGATCCGGTGGTCCGGCCCGATCCGCGCGGGCGCCGGCTGCCCGACGGTACGGAGGGCCTGTCGGCGGTGGTCGACATGGCGGCCCTCACGCCCCGGGTGCCGCCGCCGCGCGTCCCGCTCCAGGACGCGGTCCTGTACGAGCTGCACGTCGGCACCTTCACCCCCGAGGGCACCTTCGAGGCGGCGGCCGCCCGCATGGGGTACCTGGCCGGGCTGGGCGTCACGCACGTGGAGCTGATGCCGGTCTGCCCCTTCCCTGGCCGGCACGGCTGGGGGTACGACGGCGTCGCGCCGTGGGCGGTGCACGAGCCGTACGGGGGCCCGGCGGGGCTGGCGGCGTTCGTGGACGCCGCGCACGCCGCCGGGCTCGGGGTGGTGCTGGACGTGGTCCTCAACCACCTGGGCCCCTCCGGCAACCACCTCCCCGCCTTCGGCCCCTACTTCACCGACACGCACCACACGCCCTGGGGCGCGGCGCTGAACCTGGACGCGCCCGGCTCCGACGAGGTCCGCTCGTACCTGATCGGGAGCGCGCTCGCCTGGCTGCGGGACTACCGGATCGACGGGCTGCGGCTGGACGCGGTGCACGCGCTGGCCGACGGGCGGGCGCTGCACTTCCTGGAGGAACTGGCGGCGGCCGTGGACGGGCTGGCGGCGGAGACCACGCGCCCGCTCTTCCTGATCGCCGAGTCCGACCAGTGCGATCCCCGCCTGACGACGCCGCGTGCCGCCGGGGGCCTGGGGATGCACGCGCAGTGGAACGACGACTTCCACCACGCGCTGCACTGTGCCCTGACCGGTGAATCGCAGGGCTACTACGCGGACTTCGCCGAGGCCCCGCTCGGCGCCCTCGCCAAGACCCTGACGCGGGCGTTCTTCCACGACGGCACCTGGTCGTCCTTCCGCGGCCGCACCCACGGCCGGCCGGTGGACCGGCGCCGCACCCCCGCGCACCGTTTCGTCGGCTACACCCAGACCCACGACCAGGTCGGCAACCGGGCGCTGGGCGACCGGCTGTCGGCCTCCTGCTCCCCCGGGCTGCTGGCCTGCGCGGCGGCGCTGGCGCTGACCGGGCCCTTCGTGCCGATGCTGTTCATGGGCGAGGAGTGGGGCGCCGGCACCCCGTGGCAGTACTTCACCGACCATCCCGACCCGGAGCTCGCCGAGGCGGTGCGCAGCGGCCGGCGGCGGGAGTTCGCGTCGCACGGCTGGAAGGCGGAGGAGATCCCGGACCCGCAGGACCCGGCGACCCGCGCCCGGTCCTGCCTGGACTGGGCCGAACCGGAACGGGAGTCGCACGCCTGGCTGCTGGAGTGGTACCGGACCCTGATCCGGCTGCGCCGCACCCACCCGGACCTGCGCGACCCGGACCTCGCGGCGGTCCGGGTGGCGTACGACGAGGAGCGCCGCTGGCTGACCTTCCGGCGGGGCGAGGTGCGGGTGGTGGTGAACCTGTCGACGGAGTCGGTGACGGTGGCGCTGGGCCGCAACGGGGTGCGGGTGCTGGCCTCCTGGGAGCCGGTGGAGCATCCGGGGCCGGACGGACGGATCCGCGTACCGGGCGAGTCGGCGGTGGTGCTGGGGCCGTGACGCCACCGGGGAACCCCGGGGTCGCCGCCAGGTCCCGCGGGATGCCGGCTACGGGAGATCCGTGAGGAACGCCGCGATCAGGGGGGCGATCTCCGGGAGGTGGGTTTCCAGGGCGAAGTGGCCCGCGCCCTCGAAGACGTGGACGTCCGCGTCCGGGGCGTCCCGCAGGTACGCCTTGGCCCCGGCCGGGGTGAAGAAGGGGTCCCCGGCGCCCCAGACGACCAGCACCGGCACCCCCGCCGACCGCAGCCAGGCCTGCCAGGCCGGGTAGTGCGCGAAGTTGGAGGCGTAGTCGAAGGCGAGGTCGGCCTGGGCGTCGGTCCGTCCCGGCAGGTTCAGGTAGTGGACGTCCAGGGTCCAGCTGTCGGGGGAGAGGAGGCCGGTGTCGGCGACGCCGGTCTCGTACTGGAAGCGGGTGCCCTCCAGGGTGAACAGGCCCCGGACGCGCTCCTCGTCGGCCGGGACCTCCCGCCGCAGAGCGGTGAACTCGCGGGCGGCGTCCGAGAGGCCCTCCTCGTACGCGTTGCCGTTCTGCACGATCAGCCCGGTGACCCGTTCGGGGCGCCGCGTGGCGAGCCGGAGTCCGACGGGGGCGCCGAAGTCGAAGACGTACAGGGCGAAGCGGTCGAGGCGCAGGGCGTCGGTGAAGCCCTCCACGATGTCGGCGAGCCGGTCGAAGGTGTAGGTGAACCCCTCCGGTGCCTCGGTCCGGCCGAAGCCGGGGTAGTCCGGGGCGATCAGGCGGTACGGGGTGTCGCCGAGGGCGTCCATCAGGCGGGCGAACTGGTGCGAGGCGGTCGGGAAGCCGTGCAGCAGGAGGAGTACGGGGCCGTCGGCGGGGCCGCTCTCGCGGTAGGCGACGCGTACGCCGTCCACGTCGACGGTGCGGTGCCGGACGGACGGGATGGTGCGGCGAGCGGTCATCACATGCCTCCTGGGTGGGTGGTGGCATTAGCTTTGCCGATCACCCGCTAATGGGTCAAGCGATTCAGGTATCATTAGCCAGGTGAAGGTGACCTTTCCGCTCATCGGCGAGCCGCTGGCTCTGGACCTCCTCAACACCCGCACCGCCGGGGGCGATCTCGTCGCCGGTCCCGCGGGCCTCGCGGCGTGGCTGGCCGAGCAGGCCGGGAGGCTGACGCCGGTCGAGGAGACGGGCGCGGCCGAGGTGGCCGCCGTACGGGCCGTACGGGAAGCCGCGCGGGCGGCGCTCGAGGCCACCCTGCGCGGTGAGCGGCCCCCGGCCGGCGCCCTGCGCACGCTGAACGCCGCCCTGTCCGCCGCCCCGTCCCACCGGGAGCTGGCCTGGACCGGGGCAACCGGCCTCACCGCGGCCCCGCACCGGCCGCCCGGCCCCGCGCGGCGGCTGGCGGCGGAACTGGCCGAGGCGGTCGCGGAGCTCCTGACCGATCCCCGCGTGACGTCGGTCCGCGCGTGCGAGGCGGAGGACTGCGTCCTGCTCTTCCTGCCGGCGCATCCGCGACGCCGCTGGTGCGTGGCGGCCGCCTGCGGCAACCGCGCGCGGGTGGCCCGCTATTACGCCCGTCACAAGCGCCCGTGACACCCGTCGCCGGCCGGGCCGGGAGCCGGCGCGGCGGTCATGCCGGGCCTCCCGCCGTGAGGCGTGCGGCGAGCGCGGCGGCCGCGCCGGACAGGCCGGCGGGCGCGAGCAGCTCCGTACGGTGCGCGAGGCGGGGTGCGGCGAGCGGTACGGCGACCCCCGCGCGGGCGGATTCGGCGAGCGGACGCGGCAGCAGCACGAGGCCGTGCCCGGCGGCGGCGAGAGCGCACAGGGCGTGCGGGTCGGTGCCCTCGTAGCGCAGGCCGCCGCGTCGGGCGGTGAGCGGCAGCCCCACGTCCGGCGCGTCGAGCCAGCGCGCGTCGGCGAGGTCGTCGAGCCGGACGGAGCGCCGCGCGGCGAAGGGGTGCCCGGCGGGGAAGAGGACGGCGAGCTCCTCCTCGCCGACGCCGGTGACCCGCAGCGGGGCCACGTCGGGCAGCCGCAGCGGGTCGCTCGGGGCGGCGAGGCCGTCGACCAGCCCGAGGTCGCAGTCCCCGGCGGCGACAGCGGCGGGCACCCGGTCCGGGGGCAGTACCCGCAGGGTGACGCCGGTGGCGGGCAGGGCGGCGGGCAGCCGGGGGCCGGCGGCGGCGAGCGGGGAGGCGGCGAGGGTGATCCGGCCGGGCGGGGCGGTGGCCAGCCGCAGTACGTCGGCACGGGCCGCGTCCAGCCGCAGCAGCAGTGGCCGGGCGTGCTCCAGCAGCCGCGCCCCGGCCGGGGTGGGGGCGACGGGCCGCCGGGTGAGCAGCTCGGTGCGCAAGTCGCCCTCGAGCGCGGCGATGTGCTGGGAGACGGCGGACTGGGTGTAGCCGAGTTCGCGCGCGGCGGCGGAGAAGGAGGCGAGGCGGGCGACGGCGGTGAAGGTGCGCAGCAGGTGGGGGTCCATGCCCGCAGGATGGCACCGCACCTCGGCTCCACCCCTCAGCACCCCACCTGGGCACCACCCCCACAGCACCGCTCGTCAGCACCGCCCATCAGCGCCGCTTATCGGCCGTGCGGAAAAGGTCGTTGGCGCTGGAGCGGCACGGGGTCGCAGGATGGTCCGCATGACCACCGCGCAGACCGCGTACGGCCCGTCCGTCGCCCGGATCGCCCTCGTCGGCGACCGCTCCCCGCACGTGGAGTCCCACACCCGGATCCCGCTCCTGCTCGACGCGCTGGCCGCCCGCGACGGGCTGGTGCTGGACGCCTACTGGATCCCGACCTCGGCCGCCGCGGCGGAGGCCGCGGCGGGGACCCTGTCCGGGTTCGACGCCGTGTGGGTGCTGCCGGGCAGCCCGTACGCGAGCGAGGCCGGGGCGCTGGCGGCGATCCGGGTCGCCCGGGAGGAGGGCGTGCCCTTCCTCGGGACGTGCGGGGGCTTCCAGCACGCGCTGCTGGAGTACGCCCGCCACGTCTGCGGGCTGGCGGGGGCCGCGCACGCCGAGAACGACCCCGGGGCGGACGACCCGCTGATCGCCCCGCTGACGTGTTCGCTGGCCGGGCACGAAGGACTCGTACGGACCGAGCCCGGTTCCCTGGCCGAGTCGGCTCTCGGGGCGGAGCGGTCGACGGAGCGCTACCACTGCCATTATGGGCCCTCGGCCCGCCACCTGCCGGTGCTCGCCGCGCACGGGCTGCGCATGTCCGGGCACGACGGGGAGGGGCGGGTGCGGATGGCGGAGCTGCCCGGGCACCCCTTCTTCCTCGCCACCCTCTTCCAGCCGGAGCTCGCCGGGGACGGCTCGCGTCCCCACCCGGTGATCCGCGCCCTGGCCGTCGCGGCCGTCGCCCGCGCCGCGCGCCGCGCGGCCGGGACGTCCGCCGGCCGGCGGGACGCCGGATGACCGGTCGCGGGACCACCCGTGGGATCGGCTATGCTGTGCGTGCACGACGAACGGGTGGTCACCGCCCTTCGTGGTGGGTGTAGCTCAGTTGGTAGAGCACCTGGTTGTGGTCCAGGTGGCCGCGGGTTCAAGTCCCGTCACTCACCCTGTTGGTCCCGTAGCGGGTACGAGGTTCGCCTCGTGCCCGCTACGGGCTTTTCCGCCGGACGGGCCCGGGATCAGCCCCGCAGGAAGGCCTCCACCTCCGTGACGAAGGCCACGGGCGTCTCGTGCGGCGGGTAGTGGCCGGCGCCGGGGATCGTCACGACCCTGCAGTTCGGGTACGAGGCCTGGAAGGTCGTCCGCATGACCTCGGCGGTCAGGGCCAGGTCGTACTCCCCCACCAGGACGAGCACCGGCACGGTGCTGCCCTTGACCGCGGCGGACAGGTCGCGCGGCTGCCAGTCGGCGAAGTAGCCGGCGAAGGCCTCGGGGCGGGAGACGGCGAGGGAGTGGCCGACCATGCGCTCCAGCCAGTGGCGGCTCGCCCGGTGGCCGGTGACCAGGTCGAGGATGGTGCGGCGCTTGTCGGGGTCCTCGGCGGCGCCGTGGAAGAGGGCGTGGGTCGCGTCGTCCATCGCGTACGGCCCGGCGGGCACCGGGGTGAGCCCGATGAGCTTCTCGACGCGCTCGGGGGCGCGGGCCAGGACCTGCTGGGCGGCCTTGCCGCCCATGGAGTGGCCGATCAGGGAGAAGGTGTCCCAGCCCAGCTGGTCGGCGAGGGCGAGGACGTCGTCGGCGATCTCCGGGACGGTGTAGCGGCCGGACACGTCCCGGCGCTCTCCGTAGCCCCGGTAGTCGAGGAAGGCGTACGAGAACCCCCGCGGGTCCAGGTAGTCGAGCACGGAGCCCCAGTTGGCGGAGGTACCGAACCAGTCGTGCAGCACGATGACGCGGACGGGTCCGGTGCCGATCCGGCGATGGGCGATGGCCATGCGTTCTCCCTCGGTGACGGGGGTGGCGGAAACCGACGCCGTAGGTACTGCCCATCCGGCCCCCGGTCACACCACCGCCCGCGGCGGTGGTGTGACCGGGCCGGTCCGCCCGGAGGGCGGACGTGTCAGACGGTCCTGATCGCCGGGTCCGAGACGCCCGCGGCACCCGTCTCCACGTGCCCCGCGAAGCGGCGCAGGAAGGTGGTGTCGGCGTCCGAGACCACGGAGACGTCGTACCAGCGGCCCGAGGCGCGCAGGTCGACGGTGTGGGAGACGGTGGCGCCCGGGTTGACCCTGAAGGTCTGCGGGGCGCCGCCGTAGGTGTTGGTCACGGTGAGGTTCACCGCGGCGGTGCCCCCGTTGACCAGGGTCAGGGCCAGGTTGCCGGTGGCGTCCACGTGGCGGGCGGTGACCTCGGGGCCGGCCTTCTTCGCCGGGCCCTTCCAGGTGCGCAGGAAGCCGTTGGGGCCCCAGACCGTGAGGTCGATCCTGTTGCCGGTGGAGCTGCTGGTGGACCAGGTGTCCGAGAGGGTCTTGCCCGCCTCGACCGTGTAGGGCCAGGGGCCGTCCGTGCGGTTGCCCGAGGTGCTGTGGAAGTGGGCGCCGAGCCGGGGACCGGAGGAGAAGGTGAGCGTGAACTTGCCGGTGGAGACGGTGCGGGAGCCGTCCACGTACGGGCTGTAGCCGAGGGCGCGGGCGGGCTTGGACCCGGCCTCCTGCCTCGGCAGGGTGCCGGAGGCCGGCGGGGTCGGGTAGTAGGACGGGTGGCGGTTCTTGTCCGGCGGCACGTACCCGGCCGTCGAGGGCAGGGCGGCGGGCGCCGCGTCCGCCAGGGTGAAGTCGAAGGCCGAGGTCAGGTCGCCGCAGACCGCGCGGCGCCACGGGGAGATGTTGGGCTCGTGCACCCCGAAGCGCTTCTCCATGAAGCGGATCACCGACGTGTGGTCGAAGGTCTCCGAGCAGACGTAGCCGCCCTTGCTCCACGGGGAGACCACGATCATCGGGACGCGCGGCCCGAGTCCGTAGGGGCCGGCCGCGTACCCGCCGCCACCGGGGTAGAGGTCGCGGGAGACGTCGGCCGTGGACAGGCCCCAGGCCGAGGAGGCCGGCGGGTACGGCGGGACCACGTGGTCGAAGAAGCCGTCGTTCTCGTCGTACGTGAGGAAGAGGGCGGTCTTGGCCCACACCGCCGGGTCGGCCGTCAGCGCGTCGAGGACCTGCGAGATGTACCAGGCACCGAAGTTCGCCGGCCAGTTCGAGTGCTCGCTGAACGCCTCGGGGGCGGCGATCCAGGACACCTGGGGCAGGGTCCCGTTCAGCACGTCCGCGCGCAGCCGGTCGAAGTAGCCGTCGCCCGCCTTGACGTTCGTGCCGGTGCGGGCCTTCTCGTACAGGGCGCTGCCGGGCTGGGCGTTGCGGTAGGCGTTGAAGTACAGCAGCGAGTTGTCGCCGTAGTTCCCGCGGAAGGCGTCGTTGATCCAGCCCCAGTGACCGGCCGCGTCCAGGCCGTCGCCGACGTCCTGGTAGACCTTCCAGGAGACGCCGGCGGCCTCCAGGCGTTCGGGGTAGGTCTTCCAGCCGTACCCGGCCTCCTGGTTGCCGAGGACCGGGCCGCCGCCCAGGCCGTCGTTGCCGGTGTGACCCGTCCACATGTAGTAGCGGTTGGGGTCGGTGGCGCCGATGAACGAGCAGTGGTAGGCGTCGCACACGGTGAACGCGTCGGCGAGGGCGTAGTGGAAGGGGATGTCCTTCCGGGTCATGTACGACATGGTGGTGGCGGTCTTCGCCGGGACCCACTTGTCGTACTTGCCGTTGTTGTAGGCCTGGTGGCCGCCCGCCCAGTCGTGGTCCAGGCCCGTGAGGAACTGCATCCCGAGGTCTTCCGCCTGCGGGTTGAAGGGCAGGACGTCCTTCGACCCGTCGGACTGGTGGAAGACCGGCTTGCCGTTGTCCTGGAGGACCGGCCGCGGGTCCCCGAAGCCCCGGACCCCCTTCATCGCGCCGAAGTAGTGGTCGAAGGAACGGTTCTCCTGCATCAGGACGACGACGTGCTCGATGTCCTGGATCGTTCCGGTGACGCCCTGCGCGGGAATGGCGGCGGCGCGCGCGATGCTCTCGCCGAGCATCGTGGCGGCCGCGGTGCCGCCGGCGATCTGGAGGAACCTGCGTCGGTTGAGTTCAGCCATGGGTGACGACCTCTAGGGGGTGAGGGGGGATCGAGGGGCGCCCCAAGGACAGCGGTCCCGGGGTACCGGACGGGGATCCCCGTCTGACGTCGGGCCGTACAGCGGACGAACGGAAGGCCCCGTCGACGACGGCTCCAGGACGGTCCCGGCATCCGCCGCACCGGCCTCCCGCGCACCGCGACGGAGCCCCGGCGGGGGCCTGAAGGGGCGTGCCGTGCGCTCCGCTGCCGGAACGGTACGTCCCTCACGCCGCGCACGACAGACCCCGGTGTCACCCCGGCCGGCCCGGAGCGGCACGCGCGCCTACTCAGCGCCCCCACAAGGGAACTGAGCATCCGTACTCAGGCCCCGGCGCGGCCCGGTCGTCATCGTGGAGGCATGTCCAGACAGTCTTGTGATCCGCGCCCGCGCGTCGGCATAACCGCCGTCGCCAGCCTGCTCCCCGAGGACGCCGTGTCGTCCGACGAGCTCCAGCGGGAGGTGTCCCGGCGCAGCGGTCTCGCGCTGCCCGCGCGGCTCCTGACGCAGGCCACCGGGATCGTGTCGCGCAGGGTCGCGGCCCCGGGGGTGTACGCCTCCACGCTCGCGGTGGGCGCGGCCCGCCGGGTGCTGGACTCGGCCGGGCTCTCGCCGCTCGACGTGGACCTGCTGGTCTTCGCCTCCGCCTCGCGGGACGTGGTCGAGCCGGCGACCGCGCACATCGTGCAGGCCGGACTCGGTTCCCGGGCGCACGCGGTGGACGTGACCAACGCCTGCAACAGCTTCGTCAACGGGATCGACCTCGCCCGCAGCGCGGTCCTCGCCGGGCGGGCCCGGCGGGCGCTGGTGGTCACCGGGGAGACCCCGAGCCGGGCGGTGCGCAAGGACCCCGCCGGCCTCGCGGAGTTCCGCGGCGCCTTCGCGGGCTACACCTTCGGCGACGCGGGCGCGGCCGTCCTGCTGGAGGAGGTGGGCAGCGGCGGGATCCTGGACGTGGACAGTGAGACGCATTCCGAGCACTGGGAGGTCGGGGGCATCCCGGGCGGCGGGTCGCGGCACCCGCGCGGGGACGCGTACACCTACTTCCAGGGGGACGGGCACGAGCTGCGCGGCGTGTTCGAGAAGGTGGGGACCGCGGTCATCGACCGGACGCTGCACCGGACGGGCATGGACTGGGACGGCTTCGCGAAGGTGCTGGTGCACCAGGTGACGGTGCCGTACCTGGAGCGGTTCGCGGAGCTGACCGGGGTACCCGAGGAGAAGCTGGTGGTCACGGTGCCCGAGCTGGGGAACGTGGCGAGCGCGAGCATCGGGGTGCAGCTGGACCGGGTGTTCGCCGGGCTGGCGACCGGGGAGCGGGTGCTGTTCGTCGGGCTGGGCGGCGGGATCAGCATCATGACGATGGTCTGGGAGAAGTCGTGAGCGCGCGCCTGTGGGTGGTGGTGCCCGCGCACGAGGAGGCGGCGCGGCTCGGCCGGACCCTGCGGGCGCTGGCCGAGCAGCGGGACCGGGACTTCACCCTGCTGGTCGTGGACAACGCCTCGGCGGACGGCACCGGCCGGATCGCGCGGGAGTTCGCGGCGGGGGCGCCCTTCCCGGTGGAGGTGATCGAGGAGCCGGAGAAGGGGGTCGGCTCGGCGGTGGACACCGGTTTCCGGTACGCGATCGGGCGCGGCGCCACGCTGCTGGCGCGCACGGACGCGGACTGCCTGCCCCGGCCGGGGTGGACGGGCGCGGCCCGGGCCGCGCTGCTGGCCCGGCCGGGGCTGGTGTGCGGGCGGGTCACGGCCCGGCGCGACGAGCACGGTCCGCTGGGCCGGGCCGGTTTCGCGTGCCTGGTCGCGCTGGCGGCGCTGTTCGGGCGGCTGCGGCCCGGGCACGCCCGGCGGCACGGCTTCCGGGCGCCGTACCGGATGCACGCCGGGAACAACATGGCGATCACCGCCGAGCTGTACCTGGCCGTGGGCGGGATGCCGCGGCGCCCCTCGCCGACGGACCGGCTCTTCCTGAACGCGGTACGCCGCCACACCGACCGGATCTCCCGCTGCCGGGGCATGGTCGTGGAGAACTCCACGCGCCGGCTGCGCGCGTACGGCCTCGCCGGGACCGCCCGCTGGTACCTCGGCCGGGGCAGCGGCACGCACGGAACGGACGACCCCCGCTGATGCTGGACCGACTCGAACACGCGCTGCGGGCCCGCCCCGAGCAGCCCGCCGTGCTCTCCGCGACCCGTTCCGGCGGCACCCGGGTCCGCGCCACCCGGGGCGAAGTCGCCGCGCTGGCCGACGGCTTCGCCGCGGCGCTGCACGCGCGCGGACTGCGCGCCGGGGACACCGTCGGCGTCGCGGTGCGGCCGGGCCCGCGCGCGCTGGCGGTGCTGCTCGCGCTGTGGCGGCTCGGGCTGTGCGGCGCGGTGCTGGACCCCGGTGCCGGGGCGGAGGTGCTGCGGGCCCGGCTCCGGCTGGGGCGGCCCGCGCTGGTGCTGGCCGACGCCGCCGCGCAGGCGGTGGCGGGATGGGCCCGGCCGCTGGCCCGGCGGGCGGCGCTGGAACTGCCGGAGCTGGCCTCGCTGGGGCCGGTGGCCACGGTGGGGCCGCGGCTGCCGGGGTGCGCGCCCGCCCTGGGGCGGGGGGCGTCCGGGGCGGGGGCGCCGGCCCGGTACGAGGGGGACGGGGACGCGGTGGTCGTGTTCACCTCCGGGACCACCTCGCGGCCCCGGGCCGTGGTGCACACCCGGGCGGGGCTGGCCGCGGGGATGGAGACGGTCTCCGCGCTGTTCGCCGCCGGGGGCGGCCGCGGGGAGCCCGTGCTGGGCGGGACCTTCTTCGTGCTGGTGCCGTCGCTGACGGGCGGGGCGCCGGTCGCGCTGCCGGCCCGCTCCCCCGCGACGCTGGCCCGGCAGCTGGACCGGCTCCGGCCCCGCGACACCTATCTGACCCCGCCCCAGCTGCGGGACGCGCTCAGCGCGGGGGCCCGGTTCGGGGGCCGGGTGTGGACGGGTTCGGCTCCGGCGAGCGCCGAACTGCTGGGCCGGGTCCGGGAGGCGGGCGCGGAGCAGGCGTGGGGGGTGTACGCGCTGACCGAGCTGTTCCCCGCGGCGGCGGTGGAGTCCCGGGAGAAGGCCGCCTTCGAGGGGGCCGGGGACCTCGTGGGCGCCCCGCTGCCCGGGGTGCGGACCGCCGTGGACGCGGACGGCCAGCTGCTGCTGACCGGGCCCGCGGCCCGGGACCGCTACCTGGGGGAGCCGCCCGACCCGTGGGTGGCCACCGGGGACCGGGCGGCCCTGGACGGCGCCGGGCGGATCGTGCTGGGGGGCCGCTGCAAGGACATGGTGCTGCGCAGGGCGGAGAACATCTACCCGGGCCTGTACGAGCCGGGCCTGCACGTGCCGGGGGTGGAGCTGGGCGTGCTCGTCGGGGTCCCGGCGGGCGACGGGGACGAGCGGCTGGTGGCGGTGGTCCAGCCGCGCCCCGGTGTCCCCGAGCCGGCCCTGCGCGCCGCGCTGTCCGAACCGCTGCGGCGGATGGGCACCGCCCGGCCGGACGCGCTGCTGTTCGCGCGGATCCCGCTGTCGGGGCGCTCGCGCAAACCGGACCGGGCGGCGGTGTCCGCGCTGGCGGCCCGGCTGGTGACGGCCGCCGGGACGGGGTTGTGAGCCTGTGGGTGGTGATCCCCGCGTACCACGAGGCGGGGTCGATCGGGGCGACCCTGGCGGCGCCGGCCGCGCCGTACGACACCGGCTTCCGCCTGGTGGTGGTGGACAACGCCTCCACCGACGGGACGGCCCGGATCGTACGGGAGTTCGCACGGTCGGCGCCCTTCCCCGTCGAGCTGGTCCACGAGCCCGGGCCGGGGGCGGGGACCGCCGCCGGCACCGGCTTCCGGCACGCCGTACGCGGCGGGGCGCGCCTGTTGCTGCGTACGGACGCGGACTGCCTGCCCGCCCGGGACCGGACGGCCGTCGCCCGGGCGGAGTCCGGCCGGGGGGCGGAGGCGCTGTGCGGGCGGAGCGTGCCGCGCCGGGACGAGCGGCCGTCCTCCGCCGAGTCCCGGCTGCTGCCGGCGCTGGTGCGGCTGGCCGCGCTGTACGGGCGCGTGCGCGCCGCGCACCGGGTGGTGGAGAACAGCCCGCGGCGGCTGCGCTCCTGGGGTGCGCGGCGCACCCTGCTCTGGTACTGGGACCGGCGCTGCCGGCCCACCAACACGGAAGAGGTCCACGTCAGATGACCACCACCGCCCGGGCACGGGCTCGCCGGCGCGACCGCCGGGTCTACCTGCGCAGCCACCCGTTGCTGTTCGGGCTGCTCGCCGCCACGCGCGGGCGGGCCGTGCGCCGGATCGGGGGCACGGTGCTCGTGCACGACGCCGACGCCTACCGGGAGGCGCTGACCCGGATCCCGCTGGACCGGACGGCGGCGGGCACCACGGGCGGGGCCGCGCGGGAGGCGCTGCGCGGGGACGGCGGGGTGCTGTTCGACCAGGAGGGCGGCGGGCACCGGGCGGGCCGGCGTTCGCTCGCGGAGGGCCTCGGCGCGGCCGGGGTGGAGGAGCTGCGCGCGGTGTGGCGGCCGCTGCTGGTACGGGGTCCGGCTCCGCTGGCCCGGGGCGCGGAGGTGGACGTGGTGGCGCTGGCGCGGGAGCTGGCCGGCACGGTGGCGGCGGCCCTGCTGGACAGCCCGGCCGCGCCGCGGGAGCTCGCGGAGGCGGCCGCGCGGGCCGCGTCGGCCTCGGTGCGCAGCCACCTGCCGGGCCCGCCGAGGCCCGGCGCGGGGGCGGCGGCGGCCCGGGCGGCGGAGCACCTGCGGGGGCTGCTGGGCGGCGGGGACGCCCTGGACGCGATGGTGGCGGTGGCCGCGGTGAACACCACCGTGGCGGCGGTGCCCCGGGCCGTCGCCTGGTGCGCGGACGCCGGGCTGTGGGGGCAGGCCGCGGACCCGGTGCTGCGGCCGCGGCTGGCGGAGGAGCTGCTGCGGGTCACGGCGGCCTCGCCGCTGCTGCCCCGGGTCGCGGCCGGGGCGGGGACCGTCGGGGGCTGTCCGGTGCGGGGCGGGGACCGGCTGCTGCTGGTGGCCCGGTACGCGGCGGGGGCGCACCGGCGCGACCCGGACGGGCGGGATCCGGCGGGGGCGGGGACGGCGCGGCTGGTGTTCGGGGCGGGGCCGCACGTGTGCCCGGGGGCCCGGCTGGCGACCGTCCTGCTGGGCGACGTCCTGGAGGCGCTGGCTCCGTACCGGCCGGTGGTGACGCGCTCCCGGGTGGACCGGCGGGCGGCCCTGCCGGGGTGGCGGGTGCTGCGGCTGAGGGCGGGTTCATGAGGATCGCGGTGACGGGGGCGAGCGGCTTCTGCGGCGGGCACGTGGCCCGCGCGGCCGCGGCGTCGGGTGCGGCGGTGGTCTGCCTGGGCCGCGGGCCGGGCCCGCTGGGCGAGCACCGGTTCTGGGACGCGGCGTCCGCCGTGCCGGACCTGTCGGGCGTGGACGTGGTGGTGCACTGCGCGGCGGCGGTGGGCGATCCGGCGCCGGGCTCGCGGGCGGAGGCCGCCATGCGCGCCGTCAACGTCGGGGGCACCGAGCGGCTGCTGCGCGCGGCGGCCGGGCGGCCGGTGGTGTGGGTGAGCAGCGCGAGCGTCTACGACCCGCGGCGGGACCGTCGCCGCGTCACGGAGGACCATCCCCGAGCGCACCACCTGAACGCGTACGGCCGTACGAAGGCGGCGGGCGAGGCGCTGGCGCTGGAGGCGGGCGCGGTGGTCCTGCGCCCGAGGGCGGTCTACGGTCCGGGCGACACCCAGCTGCTGCCCCGGCTGGTCTCCCGGGTCCGCGCCGGGACCCTGTTCCTGCCGGGGCCGGACGTGCGGCTGAGCCTGACGGCGGTGGAGAACCTGGCGGACGCCTGCCTGGCGGCGCCCGGCTGGGTCCCGGGCGCGTACAACGTGGCGGACGCGGCCCCGTACGGCCGGGACGCGGCGGTCGGCGCGGTGCTGCGCGCCCACGGGGTCCGTGCCCGCGTCCGGCACCTGCCGCTCCCGGCGGCGGGCGCGGCGGCCCGGGCGGCGCAGTCGCTGGCCCGCCTCAGCGGATCCGAGCCGGTTCTCAGCCGTTACGCGGTGGACCAGCTGGCGCACCCGGTGGTCCTGGACCTGACCAGGGCCCGCTCCCAGGGGTGGACCCCGCGGCGGACCCTGGAGGACTACCTCAGCTCTGTGCGGGGGTGAGCCGCAGGGAGATGCTGTTGATGCAGTACCTCTGGTCCGTCGGGGTGGGGTAGCCCTCGCCCTCGAAGACGTGGCCGAGGTGGGAGCCGCACTTCGCGCAGAGGACCTCGGTGCGGACCATGCCGTGCGAGGTGTCGGCCTTCAGCTCCACCGCCTCGCTGTCCTTCGGGTCGTAGAAGGACGGCCAGCCGCAGTGCGACTCGAACTTCTCCGAGGAACGGAAGAGCTCGGCGCCGCAGCCGCGGCAGGAGTAGACGCCTTCCGTCTTGGTGTCGGTGTACTCACCGCGGAAGGCGGGCTCGGTGCCGGCGAGGCGCAGCACCTGGTACTCCGACGGGGTCAGCTCCGCCTGCCACTGCTCGTCCGACTTCTGGACCTCGTACGCCATGACTCTCCCGCTCCCTCAGTTCGACAGGCGGGCGATGGTTTCCAGGATCCGGGGGCCCAGATCCGTGACGTCGCCCGCGCCCATCGTGAGAACGAGATCGCCGGGCTTGGCCATTCCCGCGATGACGTCGGCGACGGCGTCCTTGTCGTGCTCGGCGGCGACGTCGGCGCCGGCGGTGCGGGCTGCGGAGATGATCAGTTCGCTGGTGACGCCGGGGATCGGGTCCTCGCGGGCCGGGTAGATGTCGAGGACGACGGAGGCGTCGGCGAGGGCGAGTGCCTGGCCCATCTCCTTGCCCAGTTCCTGGGTGCGGGAGAACAGGTGGGGCTGGAAGACGACCAGGATGCGGGAGTCCCCGGCGGCGCCGCGGATGGCCTCCAGGTCGGCGGTCATCTCCGTGGGGTGGTGCGCGTAGGAGTCGATGACCTGGACGCCGGCCGCTTCGCCCTTGAGCTGGAGGCGGCGCTTGACGCCGGTGTACTTGCCGAGGGCCGAGGCCAGGTTGTGCGCGGGGATGCCGAGGGCGACGCCGGCGGCGAGGGCCGCGACGGCGTTGTGCGCGTAGTGGCGGCCGGGCACGGAGACCGTGAAGGTGAGCGGGCGGCCGTCGAGGAGGACGGTGACCTCGCTGGTCAGACCCCGCGGGGTGATCTTGGTGATGCGGACGTCGGCGTCCTCGTCCTCGCCGTACGTGACGACGTTCAGGCCGTCGCGGCCGGCGACGCGGCGGGCGATCTCGGCGGCGCCTTCCTGGCCGTGGGCGACGACCAGGGTGCCACCGGGGACGATCTTGCCGACGAAGGTCTCGAAGGACTCGTAGATCTCCTCCATCGACGCGTAGTTCGCGTGGTGGTCGAGCTCCGCGTTGAGGATGATCGCGACCTGCGGGGTGTACTTGTGGAAGCTGCGGTCGCTCTCGTCCGCCTCCGCCACGAAGACCTCGCCCTCGCCGTGGTGGGCGTTGGAGCCGGGGGCGTCCAGGTCGCCGCCGATGGCGTAGGAGGGGTCGAGGCCGAGCGCCGAGAGGGAGACCGCCAGCATCGAGGTGGTGGTGGTCTTGCCGTGGGTGCCGGCGACGGCGATCGGGCGCAGGCCGTCCATGACGGAGGCGAGGGCGTCGGAGCGGTGCACGACCGGGATGCCGAGCTCGGCGGCGCGGGCCAGCTCGGGGTTGTCGGCGCGGATCGCGCTGGAGACGACGACGCAGGTGGCGTCGGCGGCGAGGTGGCCGGCGGCGTGCCCGATGTGGACCGTGGCCCCGTGGGCGCGCAGCGCCTGGGCGGTCTCGGAGTCACGGGAGTCGCTGCCGGCCACCCGCGCGCCGCGCTGGGCGAGGATCTTCGCGATGCCGGACATGCCGGCGCCGCCGATGCCGATGAAGTGGGGCCGTTCCATCGCGGTCGGCAGGCCGGGCTTCATTCAGGTCGCTCCAGGATCGAGTGCGGGACGCGCTGCCCGCCGGGGTGTGTCCGCCCCAGCCTATTCGTTGTGGGCGAAGAGCTTGAGCACCGGAACCTCCACCTTGTGCCGGGCGCGGGAGGCCCAGTCGCGGTGGAAGAACTCCTCGACCAGGTGCGGGGCGGTCAGGACGATCACCTCGTCGGCGTTGGTCTCGTCCACCACGGCCTTGAGTTTGTCGAGGGGATGGTCCTCGACGATCTGGCCGACGGCCTCGGCGCCCTTGGCCCGCAGGGCGGCGAGCGAGTGTTCGAGCGCCTGTGCGGCGGGGCCGAGGGCGGCGTCGCCCTCGGGTACGTCGGCCTCGCGGAGGGCCTCGGGCAGTTCGCCGAGCGCCACGTCGTCGATGGCCCGCAGCAGTCGGTCCCGGTCTCCCCTGGGTTGCATGAGGACGAAGAAGGAGACCGGGTCCTCTCCGTGCAGAGTGGTGACGAAGTCCACGTCCACCGGGGTCAGCGGCTGCTCGATCATCAATACGCTCGTGAACACGGACGCCCTCTCCTTCATGGCGGGGGCCGGTCGGCCGGCCCCTGCAAAAACCATCCTGCCCCGCTGGCGCGCGGGGCCTCGCAGCTATGTGTGCCCAGGTACGTACCCCTCGGAAGCTAAGCGGAACGAGAAATTCCGCTCTTGTCAGATCCGACGGTAGCTGGTGAAGAGGAACCCGGCCTCTTCCAGTACGCAGGCGGGCGCGAGCCGGTGCGGAACGGTGACGGAGGGCCCGCCGGAGATCCGCTGGGCGTCACCCGCCGTGAGCGTCGGGGAGATCGTCAGGCACAGCTCGTCGAGCACGTCGGCGGCCACGAACTGGCCCAGCAGCCGGGGTCCGCCCTCGGTCAGCTGGCGGCGCAGCCCGCGCGCGGCCAGCTCGCGCACCGCCCGCTCCGGGTCCACCGCGGCCCCCTCGCCCGCCACCACGACCTCGGCGCCGGCCGCGGTCGCCTCCGCCACCCGGTCGGAGGGGGCGCCGGCGCCGGTGACCACCAGGGTGGGGACCAGGGGCGAGGTGAACAGGGGCAGGCCGAAGTCCAGGTCCAGGCTCGCCGTGACCACGGCGATGACGGGCGCGGGCCCCTGTCCGGCGGCCGTGCGGCGCGCCGCGAAGGCCTCCCGGGCCCGGGCCGGGCGGTAACCCTCCTGGCGAACCGTTTCCGCCCCGACGACCACCACGTCGGCCAGGGCCCTCAGGGTGCCGAAGATCCGCATGTCGGTCTCGCCGGAGATGGGATGCGAGCGGCCGTCGTGCTGCGCGGCGCCGTCGAGGGTGGAGACCATGTTGGCCCGCAGCCAGTGCGCGCCGGGGGCGAGGTCCGGATAGGCGTACGCTTCGGCCAGCTCGTCGAGCGACCACTCGCGGTCGGCCGTGGCCCCGGACGGGGCGGATGTCTGATCGGTCACAGGGAACAGGCGTCGCATCGGTGCAGTGTGACACGCCCCGTAGAGTTAAGAGCTGTGTCAACATCACTCTCCACCTCCGGTCCTGCATCCGGGCGGCCCCCGATAGCCGACGCGGGGCCCCTCGCCCTGTGCGCCCGCGAGCCGCGCGTGCCGGCCGAACGGCTGGTGGCCGAGATGGTGCCGCCGCCGCGCTTCGACTCGGTGCGCTTCGACACCTACGACCCGGACCCGGCCCAGCCGAGCCAGTCCGAGGCCGTCACCGTGCTGAGCGGCTTCGCCGCCGGCCTGGGCGGCGCGCACGCCAGCGGCGCCGGCAAGCGCAGGTGGTTCCAGAAGAAGGCCCCGGCCCCCGCCGCCGGACCGCGCGGGGTCTACCTCGACGGCGGCTACGGCGTCGGCAAGACCCACCTGCTCGCCTCCCTCTGGCACGCCACCCCGGCCGAGCCCGCCCTCAAGGCCTTCGGCACCTTCGTGGAGCTCACCAACCTGGTCGGCGCCCTCGGCTTCCAGCAGACCGTCCAGACCCTGGGCGGTCACCGGCTGCTGTGCATCGACGAGTTCGAGCTGGACGACCCGGGCGACACCGTGCTGGTGTCCTCGCTGCTCAGCCGCCTGGTGGAACAGGGCGTGGCGCTGGCCGCCACCTCCAACACGCTCCCGGGCAAGCTCGGCGAGGGCCGCTTCGCCGCCGCCGACTTCCTGCGCGAGATCCAGGGGCTGTCCGCCCACTTCCGGCCGCTGCGCATCGACGGCCAGGACTACCGCCACCGCGGCCTGCCCGAGGCCCCGGCGCCCTTCTCCGACGAGCAGGTCACGAAGGCCGCGTACGCGACCCCGGGCGCGAGCCTCGACGACTTCCCGGGCCTGCTGGAGCACCTGGCGAAGGTCCACCCGAGCCGCTACGGGGCGCTGACCGACGGGATCGCCGCGGTCTGCCTGACGGACGTGGTGCCGGTTCCGGACCAGTCGACGGCGCTGCGCCTGGTGGTGCTGGCCGACCGGCTGTACGACCGCGAGGTCCCGGTCCTCGCGTCCGGGGTGCCCTTCGACAGGCTGTTCAGCGAGGACATGCTCAACGGCGGTTACCGGAAGAAGTACTTCCGAGCCATATCGCGGCTCACCGCGCTCGCACGCGACGCGAAACCCCTGGTGTCCCAGTAGGTTTGGCACGGCCGGGTCGCTTCTCGCGGCCCGGCCGTTTCCACTTCTGCGAAGGGATCACCATGGCTGCCACACGTAACGCACACGCCGTCTGGGAAGGCGACCTGTTCGAGGGCAAGGGCGTCGTCACCCTCGACTCGTCCGGCCTCGGCAGCTACCCCGTCTCCTGGCCCGCGCGGACCGACGAGGCGGCGAACGGGCGGACCAGCCCCGAAGAGCTGATCGCCGCGGCGCATTCCAGCTGCTTCAACATGGCCTTCTCGAACGGCCTGGCCAAGGCCGGCAACCCGCCGGCGAAGCTGACCACCTCGGCCGCGGTCACCTTCGTGCCCGGGCAGGGCATCACCGGCATCCACCTCACCGTCGAGGGCGAGGTGCCCGGCCTCGACGAGGACGCCTTCGTCGCCGCCGCCGAGGACGCCAAGAAGAACTGCCCCGTCAGCCAGGCGCTGACCGGTACGACGATCACCCTGAGCGCCAAGCTCGTCTGATCCGCGCACCACCACCGGGCCCCCGCGCAGGCCGCCGGGGCCCGGTGGGGTGACGGGCCGCGTCCCGCGCACCGCGTCGCGGCCCCCGCCGCGGTGCGCCGTGGTACCACGGGCCGGTCACTCCTCCAGCCGCCCACCGCGGAGCCGCCGATGTCCGTCACCCGACGCAGCCTGCTCGCCGCCGGCGCGGTCGCCTTCAGCGGGGCCCTCGGAGCGCTCTTCGCCACGGGGGGCGCCCGCGCATCCGCCCGGGGGTACGGGCCGCTGCTGCCCGACCCGGCCCGGCTGCTGGACCTGCCCGCCGGATTCTCGTACCGGGTGCTCTCGCGCGCCGGGGACCCGCTGCGCTCGGGCGGGGGGACGGTGCCGGCCAACTGCGACGGCATGGCCGCCTTCGGCGCGGGCCGCGGCCGGCTCCGCCTGGTCCGCAACCACGAGAACCGCGCCACGGCCGCGCTGCGCGTCCCCGCCGCGGCCGGGCTCACGTACGACCCCGCGGCGCTGGGCGGCTGCACGGTGCTCGAGCTGGACGCGGCGGGGCAGGTGTCCGCCGAGCGGGTCGGGCTGGCCGGGACCGCCGTCAACTGCGCGGGCGGGCGCACCCCCTGGGGCACCTGGCTGAGCTGCGAGGAGACCGAGGAGCGGGCCGGGGAGTCCGGGTACGCCCGGGACCACGGGTACGTCTTCGAGGTGGATCCCGCCGACCCGCATCGGCTCGGCGCCGTCCCGCTGACCGCGCTGGGCCGTTTCGCGCACGAGGCCGTCGCCGTGGACCCGTACCGGGGGGTGGTCTACGAGACCGAGGACGCCTTCGTACGGCCCTTCGGGCTCTTCTACCGCTTCCTGCCCGCGCTGCCGCTCGGCGGCCGCGGCTCCCTGCGCGCCGGCGGCGCCCTGGAAGCCCTGCGGGTGCCCGGGGTCGCGGACCTGGCGGAGGTCGACGAGCCGGGGGCGGAGTTCCCCGTGGAGTGGGTCCCGGTACCGGACCCCTCGGCGGCCGGTACACCGGTCCGCTTCCAGGACTTCGGCCCGCGCGGGATCACCCACGCGCAGAAGCTGGAGGGCTGTTACTGGGGGGACGGCGGGGTGTACTTCGTCTCCAGCTACGCCCGCAGCGGCGAGGGGGCCGCCGCCGACCACCACGGCCAGGTCTGGTTCCACGACCCGCTGCGCGGCAGGCTGCGGCTGGACGTGCTCTTCGGCCCGGCGGCGGCCGCCTCCCCGCCCGGGGACTCCCCCGACAACATCTGCCTGGCGCCCGACGGCGGGCTGATGGTGTGCGAGGACGGCGGCGGCGACCAGTACGTCTTCGGCGTGACTCCGGGCGGTGAGGTCTATCCGGTGGCCCGCAACGCCGACGACATCGGCACGCCGGGTGCGCCGGCGTGGGGGGAGTTCGCGGGGGTGACCTTCTCCCCCGACCGGCGGACGATGTTCGTCAACGCCTACGCGCCCGGCACCACCTTCGCGGTGACCGGCCCCTGGCGGTGAGCCGCCCCCCGGCCGCGGCCGTCTCGCGCCCGCGTCCCGCGTGCCGCACGATCGTACGGAACCGAACGGATCGGGGTGGACAGCGGTGGCCGACGAGGAGAAGAGCGGCAGGGGCGCCCGGAGGTCCGGGGACGCGCCGGGGTCCGGGGACGCCCGCACGGCGACGGACTCCGGGGAGGACGCCCGGCAGGCCGACGGAGCGGGCGGGGACGCGCGCGAGCGCGGCGGAGCGCGCGGGGAGGAGACCCGGGCGCTCGGGCCCGTGCTGCGGGTGACGCCCGGGGAGCGGGTCGCCCTCGCCGCCCTGGACCCCTCCGCGACCCCCGGCGGGCCGCGGGACAAGGCGGCCGCCCTCGCGGCCACCGCCCGGCTGGCCGAACCGCTGGCCTCCCTCCAGGAACGGCTCTACGCGGCCAGCACCGCCGGTGACCGCCGCCGGGTCCTGCTGGTCCTCCAGGGCATGGACACCAGCGGCAAGGGCGGCACCGTCAAGCACGTGATCGGCCACCTCAACCCCTCCGGCTGCCGCATCAAGGCCTTCAAGGCCCCCACGGAGGAGGAGCGCGCCCACCCCTTCCTCTGGCGGATCGAGAAGGCCCTCCCCCTGCCGGGCGAGATCGGCATCTTCGACCGCTCGCACTACGAGGACGTCCTCGTCGCGCGGGTCCACGGGCTGGTGCCGCGCGAGCGGCTGGAGGGCCGCTACGCCGGGATCAACCGCTTCGAGCAGGCGCTCGCCGACGACGGCGTGACCCTGGTCAAGGTCTTCCTCCACATCGGCTACGAGGAACAGCGCGCACGGCTCCTGGAGCGGCTCGACAACCCCGGCAAGCACTGGAAGTTCAGCCCCGGGGACATCGACGAGCGCGCGGCGTGGCCCGCGTACCGGGAGGCGTACGAACGGGCGCTGGAACGCTGCTCGACGGCGGCGGCGCCCTGGTACGTGGTCCCCGCGGACCACAAGTGGTACCGCAACTGGGCGGTCGCGAAACTGCTGCTGGAGCACCTGGAGGAGATCGGCCCGCGGTACCCGCCGGGTGACTTCGACGTCCAGGAGTGCCGCGCACGCCTACTTGCCACATAGTCATATATTTTGCGTACGTGACCCTTTCCGTACGCAAAGCAGCGGCCGCGGCCGTGCTCGGTGCCGCCCTCGCGGGATGCGGGGGCGGCCCCTCGGGCACCCCGCAGGGCTCCGGGCAGGCACGACTGGCCAGCCCCGCGGCCTCCCGGCCCGCCACCGCGTCCACCCAGGCCTCCCCCTCCGCCCCCGCCTCCGCGCTGCCCGGCGCGCCCGCCCGGGTGCCGGTCCTGCCCCCCGGCCCGAACGGCCTGGCCCCCGTCTTCGAGCGGGCCCGGCAGCGCTCCGAGAAGACGGTCGCGCTCACCTTCGACGCCGACATGACCTCCGACCAGGGGCCGCGCGCCGCCTCGGGGGAACGGTTCGACAACCCGGACCTGATCGCGACCCTGCGCCGGCTGAAGGTGCCCTCGACGGTCTTCATGACGGGCCGCTGGGCGGAGGAGTACCCCGACCAGGCCAAGTCCATCGGCACGGACCAGAACTTCGAGATCGCCAACCACTCGTACAGCCACCACGCGTTCACCTCCCCCTGCTACGGACTGCCCGCGCTGGACGCCGGGGCGGCGCGGGCCGACGTGGACCAGGCCTTCGCGGCGTTCCGGAAGGCGGGCGCGGTCAACACCGTCCCGTACTTCCGTTTCCCCGGCGGCTGCTACGACGACCGGGCGCTGCGGGCGCTGTCCCCCGCCGGGGTCACCGCGGTGCAGTGGGACGTGGTCAGCGGGGACGCCTTCGCGAAGGACCCGGACGCGGTGGCGGAGCAGGTGCTGGCCGGGGTCAAGCCCGGTTCGGTGGTGGTCATGCACTGCACGCGCAGCGCGGCGCCGGTGACCGAGCAGGCGATCCAGAAGATCGTCCCCGAGCTTCGGAAGAGAGGGTTCAGCTTCGTGAAGGTGTCGGAGCTGGTGGGGAAGTGACGTCTCTGGGTCCGGGGCGCGGGCCCGACGCCGGCGTCAGCGAGATCATCAGCGCCCTGTCCGCCGGCATACGGCCGGCACGGTGCGGCACGACGCCCGCAGCCGCCCCAGCATCAGAGCGGCTGCATCCGTCGACACCCTCAGAACCTTCCGGACAGTTCCTCCAGCGCGTCCAGCGTGACCGCCTCCTGCGCCGTGGCTTCGACGACCGAGCCGCCCGGGCCCTCGTCCGACCTCCCGACCAGCTCCTCCAGAGCTTCCACCGCCCCGAAGCCCCGGCGCTTCAGGGAGCGGAGCTGCAGCAGCCACGGGACGCCGGCCGTGAAGGCCTCGTCACCCGCCGCGTTGCGCGGCTCGTACCCGGCCGCCGCGTCACCGACGGACGCCCAGAGGTAGCCCAGGACTTGTCCTCCACGCAGCACCCGCGCGTAGCGCACGGGATGCTCCGTGGTGCTCTCGTAGTCCTCGCCCCCGTGTTCACCGGGCACGAGCCTCATCAGCCGCTTCCAGCGCGCGGGGATCTCGAAGTTGCCCCACGAGTCGTCATACTCCGCCCCCTCCACCAGCAGGTCGGCGAATCCGTCCGGCGTGGGGCGGGCGTGCTTGGTGGCGTCCCCGGGGTCGGTCTCCGACCCCGTCAGCTCGGAAATCCGCTCCAGCCCGGCGGCGAGCCGGGGGGCGTTCTCCGCAGCGACTTCGGGCTGCGCACGCTCTCGGAGGTCCTGGGTCAGGCATGCGTCGGCGTAGGTGGACAGCACGAGCAGCATCGCACCCTCGCCCCACACATCGACCCGTACGGTGAACAGCTTCTCCGCACGGCGTCTGACTCCGGACTCCGTCCATTCGCCGGGCAGCCTGAGGCTCACTGTCAGCAGACGGCCCGCCAGGAGTCCTACGCCAGCGGCCTGCTCGCCAGCGGCGGCCAAGTCCTGGCCGAGGCTGCCGCCGGAGGCCAGCGGAACGCCATGAACCTCGAAAAGGGGGCTGCCCATCGCCTGCCGGTCGCTGAGCACGACCGCAGCCGTGCCCCCGTCCGTGACCAGCCCGGCCGAAGCCAGGACGCTCCTGACGTCCGACAGCAGGCCGAGCGCCCTCGCGGTGCCGTTCTCCGCTGCGTCGGACACCGGAGAGGGCTCCCAGTACCATTCGCCCACGGGCTCAGATGTGATCACTGGCTTTCCTTCAGAATTCCCATGGGGTCGGTCGGAGTTCCACGCGGAACCACGATGATTCCGTCGTCAAGTCGAAGGACGAAGGCTACGCCCTTACCGGCACCCCACTTGCCGCGTCCGTTCTGGTGGATCTCCATCAGCTGGTCGACCGCCCCATTGGCCCTCCACTGCGCCATGGTGCCCTGACCGTCGACGAGCATGAGCTTGTTCTTGGCCGTCGAGTGGGTGATCTGGCTGAGGTACTTTCCGCGGGTGATCTCGCTCACCGGGTCGATGGGGTTCTCCAGACGCTTCATCTGGTAACCCCAGGACTCCCCGTCCTTCGGACCGTAGTAGACGTCGGTGTCCTCGAATTCCGCCTTCTTGACCTCGAAGTGAATGTCTTCACCCTTCAGACCGCTCTTCCGCAGGTCGTCAGCGAAGATGATTTGGTCGAGTGCGGGTTCGAGCATGCCCGCCTTGCGTGCCCCCATGCTGGACACGACCTGCGAGAAGTTCTCGCTCTCCCTGAAGGCGCCGGAGCTGATGATCTCCGCGACGTGCTGGCCGCGCGGGTTCTCCGCCAAGCGTTCGATCGCCCGCTCGAGGACATCCGGCTTGGGGCGCTCCTTGCCGGGAAGCTGCTTGACCGCGTCGCGGAGCTGCTGCTCCGCCTCACCACCACGGACCAGCGGCCTGGGCTCGCCGCCACCGGGCGGCGTGTGCTCTCCGGCCGGGGGCTGCCCGTCGCCCGGGCCGTCGCCATGGCCGCCGCCGGGGGTGTGGTCGCCACCAGGACCGTCACCCGGGCCGTCGCCGTGGCCGCCGCCCGTGGAGGGGCCGTCGCCGTGGCCGCCCGTGGACGGGGTGTCGGTGTGGCCGCCGGTGGTGGGGGTGGTGTCGGTGTTGCCGTGGCCCCCTGTGCCGCTGTTGCCCCCGGGTTCGGTGTGGCTGTTGTGCGGGGTGTTGTCCGCGATGCCGCCGGGGGTGTGGGTCGTGACCCCGCCCGGGGTGTGGGTCGCGATGCCGCCCGGGGTGTGGGAGGTGACGTCCGTGGGGCGGGCGCCTACGCCTACGGGGACTTCCTCGCGCTTGGGGACTTCGGCCAGGGGGTGGTCGGGGCCCTTGGGGACCGAGGTGAGGTCCTGCTTGGGCAGGCCCTTGTGGTCCAGCAGCTGGTTCGTCGTCTTGTCGAAGTACTGGGGGCGTCCGAGGGCGTCGTCGGGGAGGCGGACGGTGTCGTCCGGGTGCGGGAACTTCACCCCCGGCGCGTCCGCCTTGGGCAGGTCCTTCCACACCACGTCGTCCAGCTTCGGGAACGCCCCGTCGACCTTGCCGAGGTTGGCGAACATGTCACCGATCTTCAGCTTCGCCAGGGAGCCGGCCTTGCCGATGTAGGTGATCGGGTCGATCAGCTTGCCGGCCTTGCCCGCCACGCTGACGACCTTCGCGACCGAACCGGCCTTCGCCGCCGTCCCCGCACCACCGGTGAACACCGTGGTCAGGACGTTGAAGGTGACCGCACCCGCCGCACGCGCCGGGTTCTTGCCCCACTCGTCCCACGCCACCAGCGCCTTGCCGGTCTCCTTCATCGCCGTACGCGAATCCCGCAGCCAGCCCGGCAGGTCCTTCTCATCGGCCATCCAGAACGCCGTACCCACCCCCGGCGTGACGGTGATCGCAAGACCCGTCGCCAGCTTCGCCAGGCCCAGCCACGCCTGCCCCGCCGCGTCCGCGCCATCCACACCCACCAGCGTGCCCAGGCCGCGGATCGTGCCCCAGATGCCGTCCACGATCAGGCCGTCCCACACGAACGACTTGATCCAGTAGCCGACCTCCCACGCCCGGTGGGTCTCCTCCAGCTGCGAACCCCACGGCAGATCCTGCGCCTTGTCGAGGTCCTCACCCCTGTAGCCGTACATGTTCGCACCGTGCGAACCGTCATCAGCCGTCAAAGGCGGCGCACAGTACAACGCACGGATCTTGTTCGCACACGTACGCTCCGCCGCCCAGAAAGCGGAGACGGCGGCGTTGACGTCGTGGATCAGATCGTTGTTCTCATTGATCTTGTCCGCGTCGTCCTTCCAGTGCTCATCCCCCGCGATCTTGTTGCTGAAGGTGGTCGCCTTCGCCTGCAACTCCTTCAGCCGCGCCACGATCGGACGCGCCTCGGTCACGTACTCGCCCAGCGCCTTCGCCGCCGACTCCAGCTGGTCCGCGAAGAAATCGCTGTCGGTCTTCACCGGCTTCGTCGTCGCGAACAACCGCGCCGCCTCAGGAGCCGAGTAGAACGCCGACAGGCCCTGGAACTCACCGTCCACGTTCGACCCGGCATCACGGAACGTCCCCGCCGCCGCCGCGATCGCCGTACGGTCCTGCTCCAGCGCGTCCAGATCACCCGTGAACTGCGGGATCGTGCACGGATTGATCGGTACGTGGTCGGTCACTTCTGACCCGCCCCCGGGAGATCGACCTTCGGCTCCTTCAGGGCCTCGCGCTGCGCGTTCTGCGCCTGCTCGATGTTGCCCTGCACGTACGCCGTCGTGGCCTTGACGACGCCGTTGATCGAGGCCTCCGTACGGGCTCCGATGTACGAGAGACGGTATTCGTGGGATTTCATGAGCTCACCCAGCGCGCCGGCGATCGGGCCCATGCCGCCGCCCTCGCCGCCGGTGCCGCCGCCCGGCGTGACCGTGCCCGCGTGCTTCGCCGCCTCCGGCAGCTCCGTCTGGAGCGTCTTGCCCGCCTTCTGGAAGCCCTCGGCGGCGGTGATCGTCTTGCTGACGACCCCCTGCACGCCCGACGGCTTGATGTCCCAGTCCATGCCCTACCCCCGTGTCCTTCGCGTCCCTCGTCGCGTCCCGTTTCGGCACGGGCGGCACGGGCAGCACGGGCGGCCTCACCGCCCGGCGCGGCCCCCGCGGTCCCGCCCCGTCAGCTCCCCCGCGTGCTGACGAGGCAGGCCACCGCCCCCGCCGCCCCCGCCAGCAGCAGTGCGCCCGCCAGTGCGCCCAGCGGCAGCGGAACGGCGTCCGAGCGGGCGGCCTCCACCAGCGCGGACACCGCGCGGCGGGCCGGGGAGAAGGGCGCGGCCCAGGCCAGCACCGAACCCACGCCCCCGGCGAGCACCGCGGGGCCGCGGGCCCGCAGCAGCGGCCTGCTGCACACCGCGCCCACGGCCGTCCCCGTCAGGGCGCACACCGCCACCGCCACCGCCCCGGCGAGGGCCGTCGCGGCCGGGGGCCGCTGCCCGAGGTCGCCGAGCAGCAGGGCGGGGGCCGCGCCCGCCGCCCCGGCGAGCAGTGCCCCGGCCAGCGCCGTGAGCAGGGCCGCCGCGTGCACCCGTACCGGACCGGCCGCGGCGGCGGAGACGGCCCGGGCCGCCGGGGGTTCGGCGGTGACGCAGATCCGGGCCAGCCAGGCGCTCACCGGCACCAGGCCGGCCGCCGCGTAGCCGAGGGCGTCGGGTGCCGGGTCGCCGGAGCGGATGCCGGCCGCGAGGAACGCCGCGTACAGGACGGACGGGGCGATCCAGCGCTGGGAGCGCAGCAGCAGGGCTCCCTGGTAGCGCAGCAGGGCGGCGACGGTCACGGGAGTTCCTCCACGGCGCGGATGTGCCAGGGCGGGAGCGCGGTGAGCAGCTCGCGCAGCACGGCGTCGGAGCGGGCGGCGTCCACGGTCAGCAGGACGCCGCCGTCGGGGGCGGGCACGGCGGCCAGGCCGGCGGGCGGGGCGGCACCGGGCGGGCCGGCCGCGTGGATCCGTACGGCGGGGGCGCGGGCCGGGGCGGGCGGGGCGGCGGGCGCCAGCGTGCCGCCCCGGAGCCGGTAGTGGGCGTCGGGCAGGCCGGCCAGCCGGGCGGGGTCGTGGTCGACGAAGACCACCGTGCCCCCGGCGGCGGTGCGTTCGGTGACGGCCCGGTCCAGCTCCGCCCGGGCTGCGGCGTCCAGCCCGGTCCAGGCCTCGTCGAGGACGAGCAGCGCCGGCCCGGCGAGCAGCGCCTGGGCGACGGCCACCTTCTGGCTGGTGCCCTTGGACAGTTCGGCCATCGGGGTGCGGGCGTGGCCGGCGGCGCCGAACCGCTCCAGGGCCCCGGCGGCGCGCCGGGCGGCCTCGGCGGCCGTCAGGCCGTGCACCCGGCCCAGATGGGTCAGGTAGGCGCCCGCCGTGAGCGGCAGGGCCGCCGGGAAGCGTTCGGGGACGTAGGCGGTGCGGGACGGGCGGCCCTCGACGCGCCCCGTGGTCGGCGCGTCGATGCCGGCGATGACGCGCAGCAGGGTGGACTTGCCGCCGCCGTTGCCGCCCTCGACGCGGACCAGGGAGCCGGCCGGCAGCTCCGCCGTGATGCCGCGCAGCACCCAGGGCCGCCGCCGGCCGTAGCGGCGGCCGACGTCGGTGAGCCTCAGTGGGCGGCCGCCGTCTCGGTGACCTCGCTGGGCCGGACGATGACGAAGCCCTCGCCGCTCAGCTTCAGCTGGACGGCCTCGCCGGAGCCGCCGCGGATCATGGAGCCGACGGACTGGGAGCGGTGCAGCCCGGTCTCCAGCGCCGCGCTCCAGCCGACCACCGCGTCCGTGTCCACGTACACCGGCGACTGCGCGGTGACCGGGATGACGAGCGGGTTGCCGTCGCAGACGACGGCGAGCTTTCCGGTACCGGTGAAGACGCTGTTGAAGAGGCCGCCGGCGGTCATGCCGGCGCCCTTCACCATCCTGATCTCGTAGGAGAGCGTCGCGTCGAAGCACAGGACGTTGCGCCCGTTGACGGTCAGGGCGTCGCCGGGCTCGAGGTCGACGATGAAGCAGTTGCCGGCCTGGTGCGCGAACCACGCCTCCCCCTGGCCGCGTACGGACATCAGCGCGAGGCCCTCTCCGGTGACGGCCCGCTTGAGCATCCCGCCGATGCCCTGGCCCCGGCGTTCGAACTGGAGGTTCCCGCGGAAGGCGACCATGGAGCCCTGCCGGGCGAGCATCTCCCCGTTGACGGCGTACTTGACGGACTTGGCGTTCTGCAGGGTCATACCGGGCGCGGTGGCGGGCTGGGCGAGGTTCTCGCTCGCGAAAAGGTCGCTCTTCATGGACCCGATCCTCGCCCGCGCCGGCCACCCGGGGCATCCTCCTGAAGGCGGAGCCTGGCATCCTTGGCGGGATGAGCAGCCAGCACCCGAACGAGACCACAGACGTACCCGCGGTCGGCGCGGACAGCCCCTTCCGGCGCGAGCACGCCCTGCGCGACGAGGCCCCGCAGTTCGTCCTGCCGCTGGTGGTGCGGATCGAGAAGACCGACCCGCCGGCGCGGACCGACGCGCTGGAGACGGCGGCCCGCGCGGTACTGGTCCTGCTGGCGGACGAGCGGTCGCACGGCGAGGGCGAGTGGGCCCGGGCGGTGCGCGACTGGCAGGACGCGCGGATCCGCAAGGTGGTCCGGCGGGCGCGCGGGGCGGAGTGGCGCAAGGCGGGGGCCCTGCCGGGGGTCACCGTGGAGGGGGAGGCGTCCGAGGTCCGCGTCTTCCCGCCGGTGCCGCTGGACGGCTGGCCCAAGGAGCTGGCCAAGCTCCAGGTGTCGGGCACCGACCTGGACGACCCCGAGCCGGCCGGTCCGGTCGAGCCGGGCGTGCCGGTGCTGTGGCTGAACCCGGACCTCGGCATGTCGGCGGGCAAGGCGATGGCCCAGGCCGGGCACGCGGCGCAGCTGGCCTGGTGGGAGCTGACCGCGGCCGAGCGGGCCCTGTGGCAGGCCTCCGGCTTCCGGCTGGCGGTACGCACCGCCCCGCGCGAGCGGTGGGCGCTGCTGAGCGGGAGCGGGCTGCCGGTGGTCCGGGACGCCGGCTTCACGGAGATCGCCCCGGGCTCCTGCACGGTGGTGTCGGACCATCCGGCGCTGCGCGCCCGGCTGTGAACCGGCCTGAGCCGTCGGTGAACCCGCCGTGAGCCGGCGGTGAGGCGGCGGTGAGGCGGCGGGAACCTCAAATGTTGCTCTGAACGTCCCCTCCTCGTGGTTGGGCGTGCCCGTGGGAGGTCATCACTTCGGCACACGGTCCGTGAAGGGGGCGAGGGGGACATGAAGCCCATGGAACGCCTGGGGGTGGGCATCGGCTGGCGGCCGGAGATCGCGGACGCGGTCGAGCGGCTGGACGGCCTGGACTGGGTCGAGGTGGTGGCGGAGAACGTCTGTCCGGGCCACCTGCCCGAGTCCCTGGTGCGGTTGCGCGAGCGGGGGGTCAGGGTCGTGCCGCACGGGGTCTCGCTGGGCCTGGGCGGGGCCGACCGTCCCGACCCGGGGAAGCTGGCGGCGCTCGGGGAGCGGGCGGTGGCCCTGGGGGCGCCGCTGGTCACCGAGCACATCGCCTTCGTACGGACCTCCTCGCCGCTGCTGGAGGCCGGGCACCTGCTGCCCGTGCCCCGGACCCGGGACGCGCTGGACGTGCTCTGCGAGAACGTCCGGATCGCGCAGGACGCGCTGCCCGTGCCGCTGGCCCTGGAGAACATCGCCGCGCTGTTCACCTGGCCCGGGGAGGAACTGACGGAGGGGCGGTTCCTGACCGAGCTGGTCGAGCGGACCGGCGTACGGCTCCTCGTCGACGTGGCCAACCTGCACACCAACCGCGTCAACCGCGGCGAGGACCCCGCCGCCGTGCTGGACGGGATCCCGCTGGAGGCGCTGGCGTACGTGCACGTCGCCGGGGGCGTGGAGCGCGACGGCGTCTGGCACGACACCCACGCCCACCCCGTGCCGCCCGTGGTGCTCGACGTCCTGGCCCGGCTGCGCGAGCGGGTGGACCCGCCCGGCGTCCTGCTGGAGCGGGACGACGACTTCCCGCCCGGGCCGGAGCTGGCCGCCGAACTGGGCCGGATCCGCGCGGTGGTGGACGCGGGCGGGCCCCCGGGCGCCCTGCGCGAGCGGCTCACCCTCCGCGAGGACGCGGCGGGCACGGCCGGTGAGGCCGCGCGGACCCGGCTGGGGCTCGGTCAGGCGGCCCTGCTGTCGGCGCTGGTCGCCGGGACACCCGTGCCCGAGGGCTTCGACCGGCAGCGGGTCCGGGTGCAGGCGCGGGCGCTCGCCGCCAAGCGGGCCTCGGTGGTCGCGAAGGTGGCGCCGGAGCTGCCCGGCATCCTGGGCGGTCCCGCCGCGTACCGCACGGCCTTCCTGCGCTACGCCCGCAGCCGCCCGATGACGGCGGGGTACCGCCGGGACGCCCTGGACTTCGCCGAGTACCTGCTCGTGCGGGAGCTGCCGGCCGACCCGGCCGCCCGCGGCCGGCTCGCCGCGTGCTGGCGGGAGCGCGCGGGGGTGCGGCCGCCGGGCCGCTTCACCCGCTGGGCGCGCGCCCTCGTGGGAAGGGCGTCGCCGTGAACACGCTGGCCGTCGCCGTCTGGGCGGCGGTGACCGTCTCCACCCTCCTGATGCTGCGCTCCCTGCGCCGCTCCCGGCCGCCGGTGCCCGGGCCCGCGCCCGCCGTGCACGACCTGTCCGAGGCGGCGTTCCTCGCGGGCGGTCCCGGCACGGTGGTCGACACGGCGCTCGTCTCGCTGCTCGGGGACGGCCGGCTGCTCGTCGGCGGCCCCGGCATCGTGCAGGCGCGGCCCGGGGCGCGGGGCGCGGACCCCGCCGAACGGGCCGTGCTGCTGGCGCTGTCCCGGGCGCCGTCGGGGTGGCTCTACCAGGTGCGGTACGCCGCCATGCGGGAGCCGGCCGTCCAGGAGACCGGGGACGCGCTGGCGGCGCGCGGGCTGCTCTCGGCCCCCGGCGCGGGGCGCGGGACGCGTCGCTGGGGGCTGGTGCAGGCGGTGGTGTGCCTGGTGATGCTCCCGTTGTCGCTGCCGGTCACCTTCGTCTTCCTGGTGACGGCCCCGGAGCCCGGGGTGCCGTTCGCCCTCACCGTGCTCCCGGTCCTGCTGGGCGGCCTCGTGGCGGGCCTGGTGTGCGCGCGGCGGGCCGGGCGGCGGATCACCCCGGCGGGGCGGCGGGCGCTGGCCGCCTTCCGGGAGCGGTACGCGGCCGATCCGGCTCCCCGGGTGCGGACGGCGCTGTTCGGGCTGCGGGGCCTGCCGGATCCGTACCTGCGCGAGCTGCTGGTGCCGGCGGCCCGCGGTACCCGGCTGGCGGCGGCCCAGTCCCGGGGGCGCGGGACCGGTGCGGCGGGCACGTCGGGCGCGTACGGGGCGTCGGCGGAGCCGTTGGCGGTGCTCTGGTGCGCGATGGGCGACGGCGGGGGCGGTTCCTCCGGGCCGGGCGGCTGCGGGGCCTCGGGGAGCGGCTGTGCCGGCGGCTCGGGCCACGGGTGCTCCGGTGGTTCCGGTGCGAGCTGCTCCAGCGGTTCGGGTTCCAGCTGTTCCAGCGGTTCGGGTTCGAGCTGCTCCAGCGGTTCGAGCTGCGGGGGTTCCTCCGGTTCCAGCTGCTCCAGCAGTTCCTGACCGTCCATCACCGGCGGATCACGAGCTGCTCACGCTTGGGCACCGGCGGCGCGCACGCGGCTCCGGCGGCGATAGAAATCGGCCATGCTCTGGATCTTGTTCCTGCTGCTCGCCTGGGCCGGGGTGCTGACCTCGGCCGCGTGCCTGCTGCGGGCCGCCACCGAGGCCGCCGAGCCGGTGTCCCGCCCCGGCGCCGCCCGGCGGCAGGGGGCGCTGAGCCTGTACGAGGCGGCGTACCTGTCCGGCGGCCCGGAGAGGGTCGCCGTACTGACCCTGCTGTCGATGGCGCGCCGCCACCGGCTGCTGCTCGCCCGGACCGGCTGGGTCACCGTGCTCGACCCGGTCGCCCGGGACGCCCACGAGCGGGCGGTGCTGGGCGCGTTCGGGCCCGACGGCCGCTCCCCGGTGTCCGCCGTCCGGCGGGCCGCCGCCGCGCACGCCGCCGTACGGGCCCTGGCGGACCGGCTGGACGAAGCGGGCCTCACGGTGCCGTGCGGGCCGCGGGAGGCGGTGGCGGACGGGGCCCGGTCGGTGCGCCGGGCCGCCGTCCTGGTGGTGGCGATGGCGGGGGCCGCGCTGGCCGTTCCGGGGGACGGGGCGGATCCGGCGAGGGTGCTGTACTGGTTCGCCCTGCCGGTGCTGCTCGCGGTGTGCTGCGCGGCCGCCGCCGGCCCCGAGGGCCCCGCCCGCTCCCCCTGGGCCTCCCCCGCCGGCCGGCGCCTGCTCGTCGCCCTGGACCGGGACCGCTGCGCCGCCGACCCGCTGGCGGCGGTGGCCGTGCGGGGACTGCGCGCGGTACGGGACCCGGAGCTGCGGGCGGCACTGGGGCGCGACACGCCGTGAGCCCTACGGCAAGAGGGCGTACCCGGTGCCGTGTCGCGGCGGTGTGCCTGTACTGGCGCGCGGTCCTGGCATCTCATCGGACCGGACGATGAGATGAAGGGGCCGCCATGCGGACGTTCCGGACGACGACGCGCCTCCGGCGGGGGACCGCCGCCGCGGCGCTCTGCCTCGCCCTGTGCACCCCCGCCCCGGCGGCCCGGGCGAGCGCGGACGGCACCGGGGACGGGTCCTGGAGCGGGCCCGGGGACGGGAGCACCGCTGCGGAGGACGCCGGGGCGGAACTCGTCGCCCGGCGGGCGGCCGCCGCCGCGCTGCGGCCGGCGGCCGGGCAGGCCGGGCCCGCCGGGGCGGCGGGGGCTCATGGGGCTCCGGTGACGGGCACCCGGCCCGTGCCCCGGCCCCGGACCGGGGGCGGACGGCTGGAGTTCCGGCCCTGTCCCGCCGTCGAGGAACTGCCCGATCCCGTGCGGTGCGCCACGCTGCGGGTCCCGCTCGACTACGCCCGCCCCGACGGCCCGCAGATCTCCCTCACCGTCAGCCGGGTCCCGGCGAGCGGCCACGGCGGCGCCGCCCGGCAGGGCGCCCTCGTCCACAACCCCGGCGGACCGGGCGCCTCCGGGATGTACTTCCCGCTGCTCGCCGACCGCCCCGCGTGGAGGCGCATCGCGGCCGCCTACGACCTCGTCGGCTACGCACCGCGCGGAGTCGGCCGCTCCGCCCCGCTGGCCTGCCAGGACCCGGCCGAGTGGCCGCAGGGGCCGACCCAGGTCCCGGCCGATCCCCCACCCGCCCACAAGCGGGAGCGGCTGGCCGCGGCCCGGGCCTACGCCGAGGGCTGCGCCCGGCACGCGGGCCCCGCGCTCGCGTACTACACGACCCTGAACAACGCCCGCGACCTCGACGTGCTCCGGGCCGCGCTCGGCGAGCGGCGGCTGACCTTCCTGGGGGCCTCGTACGGCACCTACCTCGGGGCGGTCTACGCCACCCGCCACCCGGAGCGCGTGCGCCGCATGGTCTTCGACTCGGCGGTCGATCCCCGCCCGCGCGGCGTCTGGTACCTCAACAACCTCGCCCAGGCCCCCGGCTTCGAGCGCCGCTGGGCCGACTTCCGTGCCTGGGCGGCCCGTCACCACGCGGCGTACGGGCTCGGCACCACGGCGCGGGCCGTGCGGGAGAGCTACGAGAAGGTCCGCGCGGCCGTGGCCCGCACCCCTGCGGGCGGGGTGGTCGGGACGGGCGAGCTGCACGCCGCGTACCTCCAGACCGCGTACTACGACGACGTCTGGCCGGACCGGGCCGCGGCCCTCGCCGCCTTCCTGCGCGGCGACCCGGCCCCGCTCGTGCGGCAGGCGGCCCGCGATCCGCGAACGGCGCGCGAGGCGGCCAACGCGACGGCCGTCTACACGGCGGTGCTGTGCAACGACGCCCCCTGGCCCGCCGACTGGGAGACCTGGGACCGCGACCACACCGAACTGGCCCGCCGGGCCCCCTTCGAGACCTGGGCCAACGCCTTCCTGAACCTGCCGTGCGCCTCCTGGCCCGTATCCGGCCGGCAGCGGCCCGTCGAGGTCGGGGCGGAGCCGGGCCGTCTGCCCGGCACCCTGATCGTCGCGGCGGAGCGGGACGGGGCCACGCCCCACCGGGGCGCGCTGGCACTCCAGGGGCGGCTCGGGGACCGGGCCGCGCTCGTCACGGAGCGGGGGGCGGGCACCCACGGGGTGGCCGGCGGACGCAACGCGTGCGTGGACCGGCACGTGGAGCGGTATCTGCTGACGGGCGCCACCCCGGGGTGGCGCGTCACGTGTGCGCCGCATCCGGAGCCCGCGCCGGTGTCGCTGGACGACGGGGCGGCGAGCACCTCAAGGGCGCTGCTGCCGCCGGTCGTCTGAACTTCCGGGCGGGGTCTCCGGCTGCGTCGATTCGGGGGCAGGGCCTCCCGATCCCCGGAGTCCACCCTTGTGTCACGGGTGTCCCTCCGGTCCTTCCCCCCAGGGGAGGTATCAGGCGAGCCCGGCCACCAGGTCGGCGACGGACTTGCGGCGCCCGGTGTAGAAGGGCACCTCCTCGCGGACGTGCATCCGGGCCTCGGAGGCACGCAGGTGGCGCATGAGGTCGACGATGCGGTAGAGCTCGTCGGCCTCGAAGGCCAGCAGCCACTCGTAGTCGCCCAGCGAGAAGGAGGCGACGGTGTTGGCGCGCACGTCCGGGTATCCGCGGGCCATCTTGCCGTGGTCGGCGAGCATGCGGCGGCGGTCCTCGTCGGGCAGCAGGTACCAGTCGTAGCTGCGCACGAAGGGGTAGACGCTGACGTAGTCGCGGGCGACCTCGTCGGCCAGGAAGGCCGGGATGTGCGACTTGTTGAACTCGGCCGGGCGGTGCAGGGCCATGTTCGACCACACCGGCTCGAGCGCCCGGCCCAGCTTGGTGCGGCGGAACAGGTTGTAGGCGGTCTGCAGCTCGTCCGAGGTCTCGGCGTGCCACCAGATCATGATGTCCGCGTCGGCGCGCAGGCCGGAGACGTCGTAGGTGCCGCGGACGGTGATGTCCTTGGCGGCCAGCTGGTCGAACAGTTCCTGGACCTCGTCGGCGAAGCCGGTGCGGTCCTCGGGCAGGACGTCCTTCAGCTTGAAGACGGACCACAGGGTGTAGCGGATGACCTCGTTGAGGTCCTTCGCCTTCTTCCCCGCGTTGGGAATCTTCTCTGGTGCAGTCATGTGTCCATTGTCCCGTGTGCTGATCAGTGGTCTGTCCCAGGGGTGGCCAAAGCGGCGGTCACCGCGTCGGCCGCCTTCCCGGCGCTCGCGACGCAGGCCGGGATGCCGACCCCGTCGTACAGGGCCCCGCAGACCGCGAGACCCGGCAGCCCGGCCACGGCGGACCGGATCCGCTCGACCCGGGCGAGGTGGCCGACCGGGTACTGGGGCAGTCCGCCGTCCCAGCGGGTGACGGTGGCGGCCACCGGCCGGGCGGCCAGCCCGACGGCCTCGCCGAGGTCACGGAGGGAGACGTCGACCAGCTCGGAGTCCTCCCGTTCGAGGTCGCCCTCGTCGCCGTGGCGGCCGATGGAGGTGCGCAGCAGGAAGAGCCCAGGATCGGCCCCGGCCCAGGCCCACTTGTTGCTGGAGAAGGTGGACGCCTTGATCGTGCGGCCGTCCACGGGCGGTACGAGGAACCCGCTGACGCCCCCGTCGGTGATCGCGGCGGGCAGGTCGGAGCGCCGGAAGGCCATCGTCACCAGGGCCATGGAGGCGTACTCGGCCTCGCGCAGGCCGGCGGCCGCCGCCGGGGCGAGGCCGGCCAGCAGCGCGGCGGCGGGTCCGGCCGGGGTGGCGAGGACCACGGCGTCGGCGTCGACGGCCTCGCCGTCGGTGGTGACCCGCCAGCCCGCGGGCGTACGGCTGAGCCCGCGCACCGGGGTGCCGGTCAGGATCCGCGCCCCGGCGGCCCGGCAGGCGTCGGCGACGGCGAGCGGCAGCCGGCCGATGCCTCCGGAGATCCCCGCGAAGAAGGTGCCGGAGGCTGCCGCGCCGATGACGGTGGTCCGCTCGGCGGCCGCGCGGGCCGCGGCCCCGCTCTGGAGGGAGCGGACGCTCTCGGTCAGCGTGCGGTGGGTGCGGACGGCCTCGTAGAGGGCGGGGACGGCGGCGCGCAGCGAGATGCGGTACGCGTCGCCGGCGTAGACCCCGCCGAGCAGCGGTTCGACCAGGCGGTCGACGACTTCGCGGCCCATCCGGGCGGCGACGTACTCGCCGACGGCCACGTCCTCGCCGACCTCGGTGGGCGGGAGCCCGGTGTCGGCGGCGATGCGGGCGAGGCCCTCGGCGGACAGCACGCCCGAGGCGGCGAGCGCGGCCGTGTCGCCCGGGACGCCCATCACGTGCCCGCGCGGCATCTCCCGCAGCGTGCCCCGGGTCCACAGCCGGGCGGTGGTGGTGGCCGGAGCCTGGAGGGCGTCGCCGAGGCCGACGGCGCGCGCCAGTTCCAGCGCCTCGGGGCGGCGGGCGAGCACGGATTCGGCGCCGAGGTCGACGGGGTTCCCCGCGAGCTCTCCGGCGTACAGCTTGCCGCCGAGGCGCGGGCCGGCCTCCAGGAGGGTGACGCGGAGTCCGTCGGAGAGGAGCCGGTGGGCGGCGGCGAGGCCGGAGATGCCGCCGCCGATGACGACGGCGTGCCGCGAGCGGCCCGGCCGGTCCGTACGTGTGTCCGCTTCGTGCATGAACACATCGTCTCAGACCGGCCGGTGAGGCCTGAACGTGACCGCATCGGGACCGGGCCGGAACCTCGCGGGCGCAACCCGGCGGGGGCCGCCGGACGTCGAAACGGGGACATCAGCCGATCCCCCGGGGGTACTGACGATGCACACGCTCCACAGACACCGCCGCGCCGCGGCGCTGGCCGGCCTCCCGCTCGCGGCGGCCCTCGTGCTCACGGGCTGCGGGGCGGACGGCGGAGGCGCCGCCTCCGACCGGGCGGCGGCCGCCGGCCCCCGGGAGGGCGCGGCCGCCCCGGGCAAGCCGGGGGCCGGGGCCGCCGCTCCCCCGGCGGCGGCCCAGGACTCCAAGGCCGGGCCGCAGGCGCCGCTGCGTCCGCACGTCATCCGTACGGGGACGCTGACCATCGAGACGGGCGAGCCGCAGAAGGCGCTCGCCACGGCGCGTACGGCGGCCGAGGGCGCGGGCGGGTACGTCGGGAACGAGTCCACCGAGCGCGGCCGCGACGGCCGGCTGACCTCGACGCTGACCCTGCGCGTGCCGGGTGAGCGCTTCGACGCGGTGATCGGCGCGCTGGAGGGCAGCGGGAAGCTGCTGAACCGCAAGGTGGAGGCGCAGGACGTGACCGAGAAGGTCGCCGACGTCGACAGCCGCGTCAAGTCGCAGCAGGCGAGCGTGGCCCGGGTGCGGGAGATGATGGAGAAGGCGTCGGCGCTGAGCGACGTGGTGATGCTGGAGGGCGAGCTGAGCCGGCGCCAGTCGGACCTGGAGTCGCTGCTGGCCCAGCAGAACGCGCTGAAGGACCAGACCGCGCTGGGCACCATCACGGTGTCGGTCTCGGAGCCCGCCGCCGGGCCGGAGAAGTCCCGGGAGGAGGAGCCGGGTCTGGGCGATGCCCTGGGCGGCGGCTGGGGCGTGTTCGTCACGCTCGTGCGCTACCTGGCCCTCGCGGTGGCGGCGGTCCTGCCGTTCGGGATCGCCGCCGCCCTGCTGGCCCTCGGGTTCAGGGCGTACCGCCGCTTGCGCCCGGCGAAGCCGAAGACGGGCCTCAGGCGGACCCTGGTGCCCCGCCAGGGTCCGCCCGCGGATCCGGAGCCGGCCGCCGCGGGCGCGGGTGCCGCGGAGCGGACTGGAGCGGATCTCCAGGACTGACGGCGGGTCCGCCCGTAGCGTGTCCCCGTACACGCAGGCGACGGCGCGGAGGCGGGGCGGACGATGGCGGTGGAACGACTGGTGGTGGTCGGCGGTGACGCGGCGGGGATGTCCGCCGCGTCACAGGCCCGGCGGCTGAGGGGTCCGGCGGAGCTGGAGATCGTCGCGTTCGAGCGCGGGCACTTCACCTCGTACTCCGCGTGCGGGATCCCGTACTGGGTCGGCGGGCTGGTCGGCGAGCGGGACGACCTGATCGCCCGCACCCCGCGGGAGCACCGTGAGCGGGGCATCGACCTGCGCACCCGGACGGAGGTCGTGGAACTGGACGTGCCGGGCCGCCGGGTGCGCTCCCGGGACCTGGAGAGCGGCGCCGAGTCCTGGACGGGCTACGACAAGCTGGTCCTGGCGACGGGCGCCCGCCCGGTCCGGCCGAAGCTGCCGGGGATCGGCGCGCACGGGGTGCACGGCATCCAGACGCTGGACGACGGCCAGCGCCTGGCGGACACGCTGGAGCGTACGGAGGGCCGCCGGGCGGTCGTCGTCGGCGCGGGCTACATCGGCGTGGAGATGGCCGAGGCCCTGGTGAACCGGGGGTACGAGGTCACCGTGCTGCACCGGGGCCCGCAGCCCATGTCCACCCTGGACCCGGACATGGGCGCCCTGGTGCACGCCGCGATGAACGCCATGGGCATCGTGACGGTCGCCGACGCCGAGGTGGTGAAGATCCTCTCGGACGAGGAGGGCCGCGCCCGCGCGGTGGCCACGGCCGACGGCCGGGAGTACCCGGCGGACGTGGTCGTGCTCGGCCTCGGCGTGGAGCCCCGTACGGCCCTGGCCCGCGCGGCAGGGCTGCCGCTGGGCGAGTCGGGGGGCCTGCTGACGGACCTGTCGATGCGGGTCCGGGGCCACGAGGACATCTGGGCCGGCGGTGACTGCGTGGAGGTGCTGGACCTGGTGGCGGGCCGCCTGCGGCACATCCCGCTGGGCACCCACGCCAACAAGCACGGGCAGGTGATCGGCTCGGGCGTGGGCGGCGGCTACGCCACCTTCCCCGGCGTGGTCGGCACGGCGGTCAGCAAGGTCTGCGACCTGGAGATCGCCCGTACGGGGCTGCGCGAGAAGGACGCGCGGGAGGCGGGGCTGCGCTTCGTGACGGCGGCCATCCGCTCGACGAACACGGCGGGCTACTACCCGGGCGCGCAGGAGATGACGGTCAAGATGCTGGCGGAGCGGCGCACGGGCCGCCTGCTCGGTGTCCAGATCGTCGGCGGGGCCGGTTCCGCGAAGCGGGTGGACATCGCCGCGGTCGCCCTGACGGCGGGCATGACGGTGGACCAGGTGGTCTCCCTGGACCTGGGGTACGCCCCGCCGTTCTCCCCGGTCTGGGACCCGGTGCTGGTCGCCGCCCGCAAGGCGGTCGCGGCGGTCCGGGCGGCCGGGTAGGACCGCGGGCCGGGCGGCGGAACGCCGGCGCGCCGCGGGACGGTGTCCCGCGGCGCGTGGGGGCCGCCCGGGCGGGCGGCGGGGGTCAGCGGGCCGTGCTGGTGTGGACGTACTCGACCAGGCGGGTCAGCGCGTCCGGGTCGGTGGTCGGCAGGACGCCGTGGCCGAGGTTGAAGACGTGGCCCTCCAGGCCGGCCGCGGCGGCCAGGACCTCGTCCGTCTTGGCCCGGACGGCCTCGGGGGTGGAGAAGAGGACGGCCGGGTCCAGGTTGCCCTGGAGCGCCTTGCCGGGGCCGACGCGGCGGACGGCCTCGTCCAGCGGGACCCGGTAGTCGACGCCCATGACGTCCGCGCCGGCCTCGCCCATCAGGCCGAGCAGCTCACCGGTGCCCACGCCGAAGTGGATGCGCGGGACGCCGTACGGGGCGACGGACTCCAGGACCTTCGCGGAGGCGGGCATGACCGAGCGGCGGTAGTCCGCCGGGGCGAGGGCGCCGACCCAGGAGTCGAAGAGCTGGACCGCGGAGACGCCGGCCTCGATCTGGACCTTCAGGAAGGCGGAGGTGATCTCGGCGAGGCGGTCGAGCAGCTCGGCCCACAGCTCCGGGTCCCCGTACATCAGGGCCTTGGTGTGCTCGTGGTTCTTGGAGGGGCCGCCCTCGACGAGGTAGCTCGCGAGGGTGAAAGGCGCGCCGGCGAAGCCGATCAACGGCGTGCCGCCCAGTTCACCCGTGAGCATGCCGATCGCCTCGGTGACGTACGGGACGTCCTCCGGGGTGAGGTCGCGCAGCTGTGCGAGGTCCTCGCGGCGGCGGATCGGCTGGGCGACGACGGGGCCGATGCCCGGCTTGATGTCGAGGTCGACGCCGATGGCCTTCAGCGGCACCACGATGTCGGAGAAGAAGATCGCCGCGTCGACGCCGTGGCGCCGCACGGGCTGCATGGTGATCTCGGTGACCAGGTCGGGGCGCATGCAGGACTCCAGCATGGCCGTGCCCTCGCGCACCTTGCGGTACTCGGGGAGTGAGCGGCCGGCCTGCCTCATGAACCACACCGGGGTGTGCGGCACCGGCTCCCGCCGGCACGCCTTCAGGAAGGCGGAATCGTACGTCTGGCTCGGCGGGCCCTGGGGGCGGTCGTTGGCGCTCACGACCCAAATCTTCGCACGTATGAAGAAGTGCCCGGCCCGGCGCGGGTGTCCCTGCGCCGTACGGGCGCCCGTTCCGCCTAGTCTTCCCGGCATGGCTGCGGCTCAGGGACGATTTTCAGATGGCGCCGAGGGTACGGACAGCGCGAAGGAGAGTTCCGTCCCGCTCCCGTTCCGGCGGGCGGTCGACGGCTTGCGCAAGGCGCGGCTGCGGTCCGGGATCGAGATCGAGCCGACGAAGCCGCCCCAGCGGCTGGCGCCGTACGCCTACGCGCTCGAGGCGGCGGTGGTGGAGGGCGAGGACGACCTCGCCGACGGCCGGCTCATCCTGCTGCACGATCCGGCCGGGCACGACGCCTGGCAGGGCACCTTCCGCCTGGTGACGCTGGTCCGGGCCGAGCTGGAGCCGGAGATGGCGGCGGACCCGCTGCTGCCGGAGGTGTGCTGGTCCTGGCTGACGGGGGCGCTGGACGCGCGCGGGCTGGCGTACGGGGAGGCGAGCGGCACCGTGACGATGGCGGCCTCACACTACTTCGGAGGGCTCGCGGAGCGGCGTCCGGCCACCCAGATCGAGATCAGGGCCTCGTGGACGCCGCGCGAGGGGGCGGGCGGGGTGCCGGACACCACCGCGCACCTGGCGGCGTGGTGCGAGCTGCTGTGCCAGATCGCGGGACTGCCTCCGATGGGGCCGACGGACAACGTCACGGGCGTGGTGTCCCTGCCACAGCGGCGTGGTCCGCACCACCCGTAGCCGGCCGTCCCGAGGGGGCCGTCCGGCCCCGTGCGCGCACGGGAACGACCGCTCGATGTCGTAACGGTGTGTCAGAAGTGCGTTCGCCGGGCGGCCTTCTGATCGCCCTTTGATCGATCGTGCGTCCGAATTGCCCGAATTGTTACTCACCAAATCGTGATCATTCCCTAAAGCCGGGTGGGTGACGTGCCGAAGGACTCAGTGACCATCCGCACGGTGCGAACCGGCTTCCTTCCCCGAGCCGGCCGTCCCGCCACTCCCCCAGGAGGCCTAGGTGTCCGTTCTTCTCGAGCAGCCCGCAAGCCTGGTCGCCTACCGCCCGAACAAGCCGACCGCCATGGTCGTCGTGGCCGACCCGCGCGTACGCTCCACCGTGACCCGCCATCTGTGGGCCCTCGGAGTCCGTGACGTGATCGAGGCTTCGTCCATCGCGGAGGCCCGCCCCCGCGTCGGCAGCCCGCGCGACATCTGCGTGGCCGACGTACACCTGCCCGACGGTTCCGGTCTCACCCTGCTCTCCGAGACCCGCGCCGCAGGCTGGCCGAACGGCCTGGCCCTGTCCGCCGCCGATGACATCGGTGCCGTGCGCAACGCCCTCGCGGGCGGAGTGAAGGGCTACGTCGTCACCGGAACCCGGACCAACATCGGGCTCCCCACCCGGCCCGGCGCCGCCCCCATCGGCGCCGCCGCCGCCCGTATGCACCGCCGCCCCCCGGGTGCCCCGAGCCACCCGGGCGGCTACCGAGAGCTCTCCGGCCGCGAGGTCGAGGTCCTGCGCCTCGTCGCGGAGGGCCAGTCCAACAAGGCCATCGGCGTCTCGATGGGCCTGTCCGCCCTGACCGTCAAGTCCCACCTCGCCCGGATCGCCCGCAAGCTGGGCACCGGCGACCGGGCCGGGATGGTCGCCGTCGCGCTGCGGACGGGGATCATCCACTGATCCCGTCCCGAGGCTCCCGGGCGGACCGCCCGGTGACCCCGGGAACCGGCCGCCGTTCTCCCCCGCGCGCCCGTCGACGGAACGTTCCGGCGACGGGCGCGTCCCATACACGGATACCCTTTACCGGTGACCGACGCCCAAGAGACCGCAGCACACCTGCGCACCACCACCGGGGGCGGCCCCCCGGACGCCGAGGTTCCGTCCGATGGGCAGCCGACGCCGATTCCCTTGCTCGAGCCCCGTGAGGGCATCCCGCCGGTCGTCGCCGACGCCGAGGGCCTCGCCCGCGTCGTCGCGGCCTTCGCCGCCGGCACCGGGCCCGTGGCCGTGGACGCCGAGCGCGCCTCCGGTTACCGGTACGGCCAGCGCGCCTACCTGGTGCAGCTGCGCCGCGAGGGCGCGGGCTCCGCGCTGATCGACCCGGTCGGCTGCCCGGACCTGTCCGCGCTGGGCGAGGCCCTTTCCGGGACGGAATGGATCCTGCACGCCGCCACCCAGGACCTGCCGTGCCTGCGGGAGATAGGCATGGTGCCCGCCTCGCTCTTCGACACCGAGCTGGCCGGCCGCCTCGCGGGCTTCCCCCGGGTCGGACTCGGCGCCATGGTCGAGAGCGTGCTCGGCTACGCCCTGGAGAAGGGGCACTCCGCCGTCGACTGGTCCACCCGCCCGCTCCCCGAGCCCTGGCTGCGCTACGCCGCGCTCGACGTGGAGCTGCTGGTGGACCTGCGGGACGCGCTCGAGGAGGAACTGGACCGGCAGGGCAAGCTGGAGTGGGCCCGCCAGGAGTTCGACGCCATCGCCTCGGCCCCGCCCGCCCCGCCCCGCAAGGACCCCTGGCGCCGCACCTCCGGCATGCACAAGGTGCGCCGCCGCCGGCAGATGGCGGTCGTGCGGGAGCTGTGGGAGTCCCGCGACCGCATCGCGCAGCGCCGGGACGTCTCCCCCGGCAAGGTGCTGGGCGACGCCGCGATCGTGGAGGCGGCCCTGGCCCTTCCCGTGAACGTGCACGCCCTGTCGGCCCTGCCCGGCTACGGGCAGCGGATGGGCCGGCGCCAGCTGGACCAGTGGATGGCCGCCGTCGAGCGGGCGAGGGCCCTGCCCGAGAGCGAGCTGCCGCAGCCGGGCGCGTCCCCTTCGGGTCCGCCCCCGCCGCGTTCCTGGGCGGACAAGGACCCGGCCGCCGCGGCCCGGCTGTCGGCGGCCCGTGCGGCCGTCTCCGCGCTGGCCGAGCGGCTGAACCTGCCGCAGGAGAACCTGATCACGCCGGACACGGTCCGCCGGGTGTGCTGGGAGCCGCCCAAGCGGCTCGACGCGGACGCGGTGGCGCAGGCCCTGGCCGGTCACGGCGCCCGTCCCTGGCAGATCGAGCAGGTGACCCCGGCCCTGGTCACGGCCCTGGCCGCGACCGCCTGAGCCCTCGAACCCCGTGCAGGCCCCCGGCTCCCGAGCCGGGGGCCGCGCGCGTTCCCCCCGCCCCGCCGGGGTCTCCCGCCGCCCGGGCCGGCGCCGGCGGAGTGTGACCTTCGCCGCTCCTCGGGGAGGGGGTGTGCACATTGGTTACCCGCAAGTAGCATGGGCCGGGTGAGCGGGCGCTCAGCCACACCGGCCGGGCCGCCCCCGCGCAGCAGCGCCATCCCGTACCTGGAGGAGAGCCAACGTGCCTCGTACCGTCAGGGACGTCGTCTTCGTCGACGGCGTCCGCACCCCGTTCGGCAAGGCGGGCCCGAAGGGCATCTACCACGAGACCCGCGCCGACGACCTCGTCGTGAAGGCGATCCGGGAGCTGCTGCGCCGCAACCCGGACCTGGACCCCAAGAAGATCGACGAGGTCGCCATCGCCGCGACCACGCAGATCGGCGACCAGGGCCTGACGCTGGGTCGCACGGCCGGCATCCTCGCGGGCCTGCCGCAGTCCGTCCCGGGCTACTCCATCGACCGCATGTGCGCCGGCGCGCTGACCGCCGTGACCGCGGTCGCGGGCGGCGTGGCCTTCGGTGCGTACGACGTCGCCCTCGCCGGCGGTGTCGAGCACATGGGCCGCCACCCCATGGGCGAGGGCGTCGACCCGAACCCGCGCTTCGTCTCCGAGAAGCTGGTCGACGAGTCCGCCCTGTTCATGGGCATGACCGCCGAGAACCTGCACGACCGGTACCCGACGATCACCAAGCTCCGCGCCGACCAGTACGCCGTGCGCTCGCAGGAGAAGGCCGCCAAGGCGTACGCCGACGGCAAGATCCAGCAGGACCTGGTCCCGATCTCGGTGCGCAACACCAACGAGGCCGCGGGTGAGACGGGCTGGGGCCTGGTCACCTCCGACGAGCCGATGCGCCCGGGCACCACGCTGGAGAACCTGGCCGGCCTGAAGACCCCGTTCCGTACGCACGGCCGGGTCACCGCGGGCAACGCCGCCGGTCTCAACGACGGCGCCACCGCCGCGATCATCGCGTCCGAGGACTTCGCCCGGGAGAACAACCTCCCGGTCAAGATGCGCCTGGTCTCGTACTCCTTCGCGGGCGTCGAGCCGGAGGTCATGGGCTACGGTCCGATCCCGGCCACCGAGAAGGCCCTCGCCCAGGCCGGCCTGTCCATCGAGGACATCGGCCTGTTCGAGATCAACGAGGCCTTCGCCGTGCAGGTGCTGGCCTTCCTGGAGCACTACGGCATCGCCGACGACGACGCCCGGGTGAACCAGTACGGCGGCGCCATCGCGTTCGGCCACCCGCTGGCCTCCTCCGGCGTCCGCCTGATGACGCAGCTGGCCCGCCAGTTCGAGGAGCAGCCGCACGTCCGCTACGGCCTGACCACCATGTGCGTCGGCTTCGGCATGGGCGCCACGGTCATCTGGGAGAACCCGCACTTCACCGCCGAGGGAGACGCCAAGTGAGCACCACCGCTGAGCTCCTGAAGGGTGCGGCCGAGCTGTTCCCGGACGAGGTCGTCACGTCCGCGCACGTCCGCCACCTGGACCTGCCGTTCGGCGCCGGGCGCTTCGCGCTCATCACGCTGGACAACGGTTTCGACCACACCAAGCCGACCACCTTCGGCCCGCAGTCGCTCGCCAACCTGAACGCGGCGATCGACCAGGTCGAGCAGGAGGCCACCGCCGGCTCCATCGTCGGCGCGGGCATCACCGGCAAGCCGTTCATCTTCGCCGTCGGCGCCGACCTCAAGGGCGTCGAGCTGCTGAAGCGGCACGACGACGCGCTCGCCATCGGCAAGGGCGGTCACGACGTCTTCAAGCGCCTCTCCGCGCTGGCCGTCCCCACCTTCGCGTACTACAACGGCGCGGCGATGGGCGGCGGTGTCGAGGTCGGCCTGCACTGCTCGTACCGCACCGTCTCGAAGGCCATCCCGGCCTTCTCCCTGCCCGAGGTCTTCCTCGGCCTGGTCCCGGGCTGGGGCGGCTGCGCCATCCTCCCGAACCTGATCGGCGCGGAGCGCGCGGTCTCGGTCATCATCGAGAACTCGCTGAACCAGAACCGCCAGCTCAAGGGCAAGCAGGTCTTCGAGCTCGGCATCGCCGACGCGATCTTCGAGGGCGCGGACTTCCTGGAGCAGTCCCTGCTGTGGACCGCGAAGGTCCTCAAGGGCGAGACCGAGGTCGTACGGGCCGAGGTCGACCGCGGCGAGGCCTGGGACGCGGCCGTCGCCAAGGGCCGCTCCCTCGCGGACTCCAAGGTGCACGGCGCCGCTCCCGCCGCCTACCGCGCGCTGGACATCATCGCCGCGGCCAAGGACGGCGACCTCCAGGCCGGCTTCGACGCCGAGGACGCGGCCCTGGCCGACCTCATCATGGGCGGCGAGCTGCGCTCGGGCATCTACGCCTTCAACCTGGTCCAGAAGCGCGGCAAGCGTCCGGCCGGCGCCCCGGACAAGTCGCTGGCGCGCCCGGTGACCAAGGTCGGCGTCGTCGGCGCGGGCCTGATGGCCTCGCAGCTGGCGCTGCTGTTCCTGCGCCGCCTGGAGGTGCCGGTGGTCCTCACCGACATCGACCAGGAGCGCGTGGACAAGGGCGTGGGCTACGTCCACGCCGAGATCCAGAAGCTGCTCGGCAAGGGCCGCATCAACCAGGACAAGGCCAACCGCCTGACCGCCCTGGTGACCGGCGTCCTGGACAAGGCCGAGGGCTTCGCGGACGCGGACTTCATCATCGAGGCCGTGTTCGAGGAGATGTCCGTCAAGCAGAAGGTGTTCGCGGAGGTCGAGGCGGTCGCCCCGGCGCACGCGATCCTCGCCACCAACACCTCCTCGCTGTCGGTGTCGGAGATGGCCTCCAAGCTCCAGCACCCGGAGCGCGTGGTGGGCTTCCACTTCTTCAACCCGGTCGCGATCCTCCCGCTGCTGGAGATCGTCCGCGGTGAGCGGACCGACGACGCCTCGCTGGCCACGGCCTTCGGCGTCGCCAAGAAGCTGAAGAAGACCGCGGTCCTCACCAAGGACGCCCCGGCGTTCGTCGTGAACCGCATCCTGACCCGCTTCATGGGCGAGATCCAGAACGTCATCGACGAGGGCACCCCGGTCGCCACCGCCGAGAAGGCCATCGAGCCGCTCGGCCTGCCGATGTCCCCGCTGGTGCTGCTGGAGCTCGTCGGCCCGGCGATCGGTCTGCACGTCTCCGAGACGCTGAACCGCGCCTTCCCGGAGCGCTTCACCGTCTCGCCGAACCTCAAGCGCGTGGTCGAGGCCGGCAAGCGCGGCTTCTACGTCTACGACTCCGGCAAGCCGGAGCTGGACCCCGAGGTCGCCGCCCTCCTGGTGCAGGGCGACTCCGTCCTGACGGAGGAGCAGGTCCGCGACCGCGTCCTGGACGCGGTGGCGCAGGAGATCGGCCTGATGCTGGAGGAGGGTGTCGTGGCCGAGGCCCAGGACATCGACCTCTGCCTCATCACCGGTGCGGGCTGGCCCTTCCACCTGGGCGGCATCACCCCGTACCTGGACCGTGAGGGCGTCTCGGAGCGGGTGAACGGCAAGAAGTTCCTCGCCCCCGGCGTCGCCAGCGTCCCGGCGTAACACCCCGCGGTACGCAGAACGGCCCCGTCCGCACCTGGTGCGGACGGGGCCGTTCGCGTGTCACCTGCGGCCGAGCCGGCCCGATTTGACCAGGCGCTGGGCGGCCGGCGAGTCCGGGTTCAGGGCCAGCGCCCGCCGGCCCGCCTCGCGGCGCAGGTCGTCGCCGGGCTTGCCCAGTTTCGCGGCGGTCTCGGCGATCCGCAGCCAGACCAGGGCGCGCCCGCTGTCCGCGGAGATCTGGATGGCCCGCTCGATCCGCCGCCTGGCCTGGTCGGTCTCCTTGCGGCGGATGTGGGCCTGGGCCATGCCGATGAGCAGGTCGAGGTTCTCGTGCTCGGCGAGCAGCCGCGCGCCCACCTCCAGGACGCCCCGGTCGTCCTTCGCCTCGACGAGGGAGGCGAAGCCGCTGAGGGTGATGTCGGTGAAGGGCACGTCGTCGTCGGCCCGTTCCCTGGCGGCGAGGAAGGTCCAGCCCTTGCCGCGCCGCCACTTCCAGGTGCGCGGGCCCGGCAGGTCCAGACGGGTCCGGGTCCGCTCGTTGAAGTGCATGGACAGCTCGGGCCGGCCCTCCCACTGGTCGACGGCGGCGGCCACGTACTCCTCGGCCACCGGGCGCAGGAAGGCGTACCGCTTGGGCTGCATGCAGTAGCCGACGGCCTGGACGTACGGGGTGACCTCGCCCCGGATGTACCCGACGTCCAGCACCCGGTCGGCCGGCGGGCCGGCCGGGGCGTCCAGGTCGGGCAGCAGGGCGTGGGTGAGGGTGGCGGGGATGCGGTTGCTGTTGGCGTACGGCCGCATCCGGCGGATCACCTCGAGCGCGCCGATCTGGGCGACGGGGATCCCGTACAGCGCGCGGGCGGTGAACAGGCCCGTGGAGAAGCAGCCGATGACCTGGCGGGGGCGCAGGTACTCGAAGACGGTCTCGGCGAGGACCGGTACGTCCAGCAGCAGGAAGGGGACCCCGGCCGCGCGGGCCGCCTCGCCGAGGGTGTCGGCGAGGCTGGAGGGGGCGCTGGGGTGGGGTTTGAAGACGATCGAGGTGTGGCCGAGCCGCAGCGCGTGCCGGAACATCCGCAGGTGCAGCTCCTCCTCTTCCTCCTCGGTGAGGATGCCGAGGGGGGAGAGGTACTGGCCGAGCAGCACGGCGCCGTCCGGGCCGGTGCGGGCGGGCTGCGGCGGGACCACCCGGTCGAGGATCGGACGGCACGCGTGGGTGACCTCCGCCATCAGCTTGAGGACGGCGGCGGTGTGCACCGGCTGCGAGGGGATGCCGTACTCGGTGAGGAGCATGGGCAGCAGGGTGGGGACCAGGTCGAGGTAGAGCACCCGTTCGATGCGGCCGTGGATGGCGCGGGGCAGGTCGTTGCGCGTGGGGCCGTAGCTCATCAGCCCGTCGGCGTACACGGCGAGCGTGGCGTCCGAGAAGATCTTGCAGAGGGTCTGGGCGGGTTTGACCTGGATCGACTCGACGACGAGTTCCAGGGGACCGGGCCGGATGCCGATCTTCTCCGCCATGACGGTGCGCCACAGCGGGGCGTCCTCGTCCCGGGGGGACCAGAGCGCCGGGTGGAACGGGTAGATCAGGTCGTTCCAGTAGACGACGCGGTGGAAGCGCGCGAGCACGGCGGCGGCGCCCGGCATCTGGTGCAGGGGGGTCGCGACTTCGGGGATGTCGACGTTGTTGCACACCAGCAGGATGCGCTCGCGGTCGTCGTGGCCGAGCTGGCCGGCGTCGATGGCGGCGGCCACCGTCATGGCGCCGTACAGGGTGGAGGCGGCGAATATCCGGGTCATCGGGCGGCGGCGCCCGGGTGACGGGACATCAGTGCTCTGAGCTTCTTCACGCGTGGGGAGTCCATTCCTTCCAGCGTCCCCTCGAGGACGTCCTGGGGGAGGTCGAAGAGGATCCGCGCGGACCGCTCCATCAGCAGGCCGCGGGTGAGTTCCTCGTACGACTCGGCGCGGTCCATGTGAATGACGATGAGCGCGCAGAGGGTGCGCATCGCCTTGAAGGAGAGTTCGTATCCGCGCGGATGTCCCGCGAGTTCCTCGAATATGAGGCGGAAGGCCGGAAGGAAGTCGAGCTGCCGCTCGTCGGGGACCTTCGTCAGGGAAGTGGCCACATCGCGGCGGTAGAAGATGCCGTGGAGGTCGACGACCCCGAAGGAACGCGTCCTCAGGTGCAGCTTGTAGAACCAGGGGCGGTCCTCGGCGGTGCGCAGGCTCTCGTCGAAGAACAGCGCGCCGGCCTCCAGGAGGCGCTCGCGGTCGTAGATACCGGCCCAGGACTGCGGGTAGTCCATGAAGGTCGAGGCGTCGACCGGGCCGATGTAATCGGCGGGATCCAGCGGAAGGGCCCTCGGCGCGAGGGGCGCCATGACGATCTTCCGCTTTCTTCCGTAGACGCGGACATGGCCGGTGCGCAGGAAGTCCACGCCGGCCTGGCTCATCCAGCCGACCAGTTGCGCGAGATATCCGGGGGCGTACCAGTCGTCGCCGTCGAGGAAGGTGAAGAAGCGTCCGCGGGCGGCCGCGAGCCCTATGTTGCGGGTGGCCGATATCCCCAGATTCCGCTCGTTCCGGATCAGTACGGCACCGGGAATCCCCGGCACCATTTCCTGCAGGATCTCTGACGTCCCGTCAACGGATCCGTCGTCCACGACGATGAACTCGAAATCCTCCCGGGCATTGAGCGCCAGCGACTTGAGCGCCGTCCGGCAGAACTCCCGGACGTCACACATCGCGACGATCACCGAAAGGGTCACCACCGGAAGCACTCACCTTCTCCCCATTTGCCCACACACCTCCGGCGAAGCCGCACGGACGGACCGGACATCATGATAGAAGCGCCCGGAGAGGGTCCCGGAACCCGTGGGTGTGACGTACAACTCCCTCGGCGGTCGAAGCCTTTTCGTGACACATAAGGCTGAGGTGAGCATGTAGGGTCTATCGGGCCCGGCGACAGTCCCGCCCCTGCCCGCGCTCGGCCGCGGGTACGCCGACGGCAGTTGGGCTCCGCCGACCGACCCGGGAATCACCAAGTGCGCATCCACGTGCTCGCAGACTCCGACACCCGCTGGAAATGGGGCGCGGGGCTGGCGGTGGGCCTGGCACCGGGCAGCGAGGTGCACGCCCACATGCTGCGGGGCCGCAGCACCCCGACCGCGCGCCAGCTGGCGGAGGTCGGCATCACCCCCGCCTCGATCACCGAGGCCACGCTCGCCGGTTTCGCGGCGGCGCCGGAACTCGACGGAGCGGATCTGATCATCCTGGGCACGGTGGGCGGCGCCACGCACGCGGCCCTGCACGCGCTCGCCCACCGGTTCGCGGGAGCGCCCCGGCGGCCGATCGTGATGACCGGTTACGTCGGCGTCGTCTACGAGAAGATGGCCGACGGGCTCCTGCTGCGCGCCGGGGCCGACATCGTCCTCGCCAACAGCCCTTTCGACCGGCGCCGTTTCACCGAGGTGTACGAACCCCTCGGAATTCCCGTTTCCTGCATCGTCCAGACGGCACTGCCCTTTCTCGACCAGAGACCGTACGACCCGAGCCGGACCCACGCCACCCACCCCTACACGGTGTGCTTCGCCGTCCAGCCCTCGGTGCCCGCCGACCGCAACGGCCGGCTCTACATGCTGCGCCGCGCCATATCCCACGCGCGCCTGCGCCCGGGGCGCGACGTACTGGTCAAACTCCGCAGCAGGCCCGGTGAGGCGACCACCCATGTGGAGGCCTTCCACTACCAGGTCCTCGCGGAACAGCTCGAAGAACCGCTGCCGCCCAATCTGCATTTCGTCTACGGAAACATGTCGGACACCCTCGACCGTACCGACCTGCTGGTGACGGTCAGTTCCACCGCCGCGCTCGAATCGATGCACCGCGGAATGCCGACCGCCATCCTCAGTGATCTCGGCGTCCGGGAAGTCCACGGAAACCACTACTTCACCGGTTCGGGCTGCGTCACCGACTGGACCGCGATAGACGAGGGCGACGCCCCGCTCGCGGACGAGGCCTGGACGGCGGACCAGGGCATCCGCGCGGTGGATCCGTACGGGGAACTGCGCCGCCGCATCGAACAGCTGCGCGGCGTCCCGCTGCCGCCGATATCCCCGTACTACACGGCCGTCAGCGCCCCCGAATACGTGGGGACCCTGCTGCGCCGCCGGGGCCTGAACCCGGACGGCTCCCCCGGCGCCGGTGCCGCCGCGGGGCGCCCGAGCGGCCCCATGCGGCGCACCTCCCGCCGTGTGCTGAAGGTGGCCTACCAGTTCGGGGTCCAGCGCGTGGCCCCGAAGATCCAGCAGTGGGGCGGCGTATGAGCGCCCCCGTCGTCCGCACCCCAGGGGGAAGCCTCGTGAACGTCACCGCCGTCATACCCGCCCGGGGCGGCTCCAAGGGCATCCCCGGGAAGAACACCGCCGAGGTCGGCGGGGTCCCTCTCGTCGCCCGCGCGGTCCTCGCCTGCCGGGGCGCGGCCCACGTGACCCGGGTCGTGGTCTCCACCGACGACGCGGCGATCGCCCGGGCCGCCCGCGGGGCCGGGGCCGAGGTCGTCGACCGCCCCGCCGAGCTGGGCTCCGACCGGGCCTCCAGCGAATCCGCGCTGCTGCACGCGCTGGACGTACTGGAGGAGCGGCACGGGGAGCCCGTGGACGTCCTCGTCTTCGTCCAGTGCACCAGCCCCTTCACCACCCCGGAGGAGGTCGACGGGACGGTCCTGGCCGTGGTCCGCGACGGCGCCGACTCCGCCTTCACCGCGGTGCCCTTCCACGGCTTCCTGTGGGGCACCGGCCCCGACGGGGCCGGCCCGGGCCACCACGCGCACGGCGTCAACCACGACAGCTCCGTACGCCTGCGCCGCCAGGACCGCACCCCCGAGTACCTGGAGTCGGGCGCCGTCTACGCCATGCGCGCCGACGGCTTCCGCCGGCACGGCCACCGCTTCTTCGGCCGGACCCAGCTCGTCCCCACGGCCCCGGAGCGGGCCATCGAGATCGACGAACCCGGCGACCTCGACCGGGCACGGGCCCTGGCCCCCCTCCTCGACCCGCAGCAGACACCGGCGGCCCCGTCGTCGCCGGACCCCTCGCAGTACCCCGGAAAGGAACTCTGAACAGTGGTGCACAGCAACCGGATCCGCCGCATCGGGAACAAGGAGGTCGGCCCCGGCCGGCCCACCTATGTGATCGGTGAGATCGGGATCAACCACAACGGTGAGCTCGCGAACGCCCTCGCGCTGATCGACGCGGCCGCCGACGCGGGCTGTGACGCGGTGAAGTTCCAGAAGCGCACCCCCGAGATATGCACCCCGCGCGACCAGTGGGACATCGAGCGGGACACCCCCTGGGGGCGGATGACCTACATCGACTACCGCCACCGCGTGGAGTTCGGCGAGGACGAGTACCGGGCCATCGGCGAGCACTGCGCCGCACGGGGCCTCGACTGGTTCGCCTCCCCGTGGGACACCGAGGCCGTGACCTTCCTGGAGAAGTTCGGCGTACCGGCCCACAAGGTGGCCTCCGCCTCCCTGACCGACGACGAGCTGCTCCTCGCCCTGCGCGCGACCGGCAAGACGGTCATCCTGTCCACCGGCATGTCCACCCCCCAGCAGATCCGGCACGCGGTGGAGGTGCTGGGCAGCGCCAACGTCGTCCTGCTGCACGCCACTTCGACGTACCCGGCCAAGGCCGAGGAGCTCAACCTGCGCGTGATCAACACGCTCCAGGAGCAGTACCCCAACGTCCCGATCGGCTACTCCGGCCACGAGACCGGCCTCCAGACCACGCTGGCCGCCGTCGCCCTCGGCGCCTGCGCCGTCGAGCGGCACATCACCCTCGACCGCGCCATGTGGGGCTCCGACCAGGCCGCCTCCGTCGAGCCCGGCGGCCTCGCCCGGCTGGTCCGCGACATCCGCACTATCGAGACCGCCCTCGGCGACGGCGTCAAGCGCGTCTACGACTCCGAGCTGGGCCCCATGAAGAAGCTCCGCCGCGTCCAGGGCACCCTCGCCGCCGAGGGGGTGACGGCCTCGGCATGAGCGACACCCTCGCCCTGGTGGAGAGCCCGGCTCAACTACTGAACGTCCTGGAGTGGGCGTACGTCCACCCGGGCGAGGCAGCGTCCCTCACCATCGCCGTCCTCCAGCCGACGGACCCGCGCTCGCGTGCGCAGGTCCGCCGGCTGTGCCGGTTCGCCTCGCAGTCCAAGGTGGTCTGGCGGCGCTACGAGGTGCGCGCCGGCTACCTGGGACGGGCGGGCGAACTGGTCCGTCTCGGCCGGGCGGTCGCGGCCGCCCGGCGCCTGGTCATCGGGGACCTGTTCTCCCGTACGATCCAGCTGCTGCTGCCCCGCTCCAAGGCCCGTGAGGTGGTCGTCGTCGACGACGGCACCGCCACCACCGAGCTGGTCAGCCTGCTCACCTGCGGGCAGCAGCTGACCCGCTGGCACCAGGGCGAGCTCAAGCCCTCCGCCAAGGGCGGCCCGGTGAACCGCTGGCTGGCCCGCGGGGACCTGGAACGGGCCACCTTCTTCACCTGCATGCCCGTCACCGCACCGCCCGGCACCGAGCTGCGGCCCAACGACTACGCGTGGAGCCGGGCGGCCTTCGGCCCGGTGCGCGTGCGGTCCGGGGCCGACCTGGCGGGCAGCTCCCTGGTGGAGACCGGCGTCGTCGACGAGGACCGGTACATCGAGGCGGTCGGCTGGATCGCGCGCCACCGGGCGGCCGGGCGCTACTTCGCGCACCGCAGGGAGAGCGGCCCCAAGCTGGAGCGGATCGCCGCGCTCACCGGCATGGAGATCGTCCACCCCGAGCTGCCGCTCGAACTGACCGTGCTGACCGAGCCGGTCGGCCGGACCGTGCTGACCTTCGCGTCCACCATCGCCTACACCCTGCCCATCGTGCTGGCCGGCTCCCCCGTGCGGGTGGAGCTGTGCGACATCGACGACGCCTGGATCACCCCGGACACGGCCGGCCGGTCGGTGGACTTCCTGCGCCGGATATCGGCGCTGGCGGTGGACCGGCACAACCTGCCGAGGATCCCGCCGCAGGGGCGCCGGCGCCCCGAGCCGTCAGAACCGCTGCCAGCGGCCCAGTGACAGGCCGGAGCTGTCCTTCTGCCGGTTGACCAGCAGTTCGCCCCGGGCGCCGACACAGGCGATGACGACCATGCCCCGGGCGTCGACCGCGAGGGCCGGGGAGCCCAGGCACTCCTCGCCGATCTCGGTCCACCAGAGTCCGGCCGCCTCGTGTTCCGTCGGGTACGCCGCGAGGGCGGTGCGCCCGTTCACCGCCCGGTAGGCCAGCACCGTGCAGTCGTAGCCGTCGACCAGCGCCCGGACGGCGGCCACCGCCCCGGCCGCCGGCCCGCCGCCCAGCGCCAGCACCCCGGCGCCGTCCCGGCAGGCGAACACCCCGCTCCCGTCGGCGGCGTGCCAGAAGTGGGTGACGCGGCCCGGAGCCGTCTCCAGCGTCCGCACCGAACCGTCCTGGGCGAGGTACGGGATGTCCTCGCCCCGCTCCAGCGGGCCGCCGGGGCCCGTCTGGGCCCAGCGGGACAGACCCCGCTCGCCGGGCGCCGCCAGCCAGACCCGGCCCTCGGAGGTGGAGTCGGCGCCGGTGCCCTCGAAGAACTTGCTGCCGCGGAGGTCTTCCCAGTCCCGCCAGCCGCCCTTCCTGTCCTGGCGTTTGACGTGGACGCCGCGCCCGGCGTTGCGGACGAAGACGTGGGGCGCGCCCTGGGCGTCCACCGCCAGCGTGGGCGGGCCGCCGCGGTGGTGCATGTCGGGCCGCTGGTAGAGGGTGCCGAGGGAATGCCAGGGGCCCATCGGGCGGCCGCTCTGGTACTGCACCGCGTGGTGGTAGGTGACCGTCTCGGCGTCCCCGGTCCGGGTGCGGCGCCGGCCGGCGAAGTGGGCGTACCCGTCCGGTCCCTGGCCCACCGCGAGGTCGGTCAGGCCGTCGGCGGGGAAGAGGTCGGGGCCGCTCCAGCCGGGTCCGCCGGGGGCGCGCTCGGTCCAGCGGAGCAGGCCGTCCTCGGCGCGCGCGTAGGCGGTGAGCCGGCCGTCCTTGCCGGCGAGGAGCCAACGGCCGGTCAGGGGGCCCAGCGCCACGGTGTTCCAGTCGCCGGCGGGAGCTCGGCCCGCTCCGGGGGCGGGCCGCTCGGGGGACCTGTTCGGAGCGCGTCGGGATCGCGTCGCCATGAACCGCAGCAACCCTTCCGCTTCACCATTCGAACAGAATCAGGATACCCCGGGGGCCCGGGGCGGCCTCCTGCGTCTATGTTGTAGCCCGCGAGATCCCCCCGAGATCCCCACCGGATCTCCCGCCACCCGTTCGGAAGGACCGGTCCCCGGGCATGACTTCAGACTCCACCGCCGCCACGACACCGCCCCGCTCGCGCGCCGCCCGGATCAGGCGGGGGCTCGCCTGGACGGCGGCCGTCGTGGTCCTCGGCGCGGCGGGGTCCGGCTGGTGGGTCTACGACCACCTCAACGGGAACATCGACAGCGTCGACCTGGACCAGGCCATCGGCACGGACAACCGGCCGCCCAAGTCGGCCGGCAACGCGCAGAACGTCCTGGTGCTCGGCTCGGACTCGCGGGCCGGCGCCAACGGCGAACTGGACCACGGCGACGTGAGCGGCGCCCGCTCCGACACCGCCATGCTGGTGCACATACCCGAGGGCCGGGCCAGGGCCACCGCGGTGAGCATCCCGCGCGACACCCTGATCACCCGGCCCGAGTGCAAGGACGAGGACGGCAGGACCGTTCCGGAGGCGAGCCGGGTCATGTTCAACTCCGTCTACTCGCTGGGCGGTCCGGCCTGCGTGGTCAAGACGGTGGAGCAGCTGTCCGGGATCCGCGTGGACCACTTCGTCGAGGTGGACTTCGCCGGCTTCAAGGGGCTGGTGGACGCCCTCGGCGGGGTCACCGTCACCCTCGACCAGCCGATGACCGGCGCGAAGGGCGGCCTCAGGCTGGACGCGGGCACGCACCGGCTGAACGGCACGGACGCGCTGAAGTTCGTACGGACCCGCTACGGCTACGGGGACGGCAGCGACCTCGGGCGCATAGGACTCCAGCAGCAGTTCATGATCGCGATGCTGTCCGAGATCAAGAAGCAGGACGCCTTCGGCAATCCGGCGCGGCTCTACAAGCTGGCCGACGCCGGCACCAAGTCGCTGACCACCGACTCCGATCTGGCCTCGCTCACCGCGCTGTCCGACTTCGCGCGGAGCATGAAGGGCGTGGACCCGTCCACCATGGAGACCATCATGCTGCCGGTGGCCTACGACAAGGTGGACCGCAACCGCGTCGTCGTCGCACAGGAGCAGGCCTCCCTGCTGTGGGAGGCCCTGCGCACCGACCAGAAGGTCCCCGCCGCGGCGAAGGACTCCCCCGCCAAGGGCGGCCCGGGCGCCAAGTCGCCGGCGCCCGGGCATTCCCCGTCGGCGGGTTCCCGGTGAACCGCCGCGTCCGCCCCTGGTGACCTGAGTCGGAGATCTGCTGGTGGATCTCCGACTCAGGTCACTAGTACTCGGCGTCCTGGCCGGCCTGGGCCAGGCGGCTCTTGCGCCTGCCGTACAGGAAGTAGACGACGATGCCGACGACCATCCAGATGCCGAAGCGCAGCCAGGTCTCGGCCGGCAGGTTGAGCATCAGCCAGAGCGAGGCCGCCATGGACAGGATCGGGATCACCGGCACCCACGGGGTGCGGAAGGCCCGGTGCAGGTCGGGGCGGGTCCTGCGCAGGATGATCACGCCGAGCGCCACGATGACGAAGGCGAACAGGGTGCCGATGTTGACCAGTTCCGCGAGCTTCTCGAGGCTGGTGAACCCGGCGACGACGGCGATGAGCACACCGAGCAGCAGGGTGGCCCGGTAGGGGGTGCGGTACTTCGGGTGGGTGACGGAGAAGACCCGCGGCAGCAGTCCGTCGCGGCTCATCGCGAAGAACACGCGGGTCTGGCCCAGCAGCAGGATCATGCACACCGTGATGAGGCCGACGGACGCCCCGAGGCTGATGGCCCCGGAGAAGAAGGGCTGGTCCACGGCCTTGAAGGCTTCGGCGAGCGGGGCGGTCGGCGACATCTCCCGGTAGTACTGCATCCCGGTGACCACGACCGTCACCGCGACGTACAGCACCGTGCAGATCAGCAGCGAGCCCAGGATGCCGCGCGGCATGTCCCGTTGGGGGTTCCTGGTCTCCTCTGCCGCGGTGGCCACGACGTCGAAGCCGATGAAGGCGAAGAAGACGAGGGAGGCCGCGGTGAAGATGCCCATGACGCCGAAGTTGGTGGGTTCGTAGCCGAACAGCAGCTGGACCAGTGGCGCGTGCCAGCCGGCTCCGCCGGACTGCGGCTCGGCGGGCGGGATGAACGGGGAGTAGTTGTCGGCCTTGATGAAGAACAGGCCCGCGATGATGACCAGCATCACCACGGTGACCTTGATGGCGACGACGACCGCGGTGATGCGGGCCGACAGCTTCGTCCCGACGACGAGGACCGCGGTCAGCACCAGGACGAGCAGGAAGGCCAGCAGGTCGAAGGTTCCGCCCTCGTCGGGCCCGGACAGCGCGACGGGCATGTCCCAGCCCAGGTTCGTGTGCATGAGGTGGCGTACGTATCCGGACCAGCCGACCGCCACGACGGCGGTGCCGAGCGCGAACTCGAGCACCAGGTCCCAGCCGATGATCCAGGCGGGCAGCTCGCCGATCGAGGCGTACGCGAAGGTGTACGCCGAGCCGGCCACCGGGACGGTGGACGCGAACTCGGCGTAGCAGAGCGCTGCGAGGGCGCAGACGACGCCCGCGGCCACGAAGGCGAGGGCGGTGGCGGGTCCGGCGTTGTTCCGGGCCGCGATGCCCGTGAGGACGAAGATGCCGGTGCCGATGATGACGCCGACACCGAAGACCGTCAGGTCCCAGGCGGAGAGCGATTTGCGGAGCGCGTGCTCCGGCTCCTCCGTGTCACGGATGGACTGCTCCACCGTCTTGGTGCGGAACGGGCTGTTCTGATCCGTGCTCACCTACGCACCTCCCAAGAAGTACGCGAACGGGCCGGGAGGCCCACCCCTCAAGGGTGATCTCCCGGCCCGTGACGTGCAACCGCGCGGTCCGGCCCGTCGGGCCCGTCCGGCTAGTCGAGGGCGGCGGGCTCGTTCTCGTAGCGCCCGTCCAGCTTGGCGACCAGACCGGTGACCTGGCGGGCGATGTCCGGAGCGGTCAGGCCGATCTCGGCCATGATCTCCTTGCGCAGCGCGTGGTCGAGGAAGCGCTGCGGGATGCCGAAGTCGCGCAGCGGCACGTCGACGCCCGCGTCGCGCAGGGCCTGCGAGACGGCCGCGCCCACGCCGCCGGTGCGGCCGTTGTCCTCGACGGTGACGACGACCCGGTGGCGGTCCGCGAGCGGGGCCAGGGCCTCGTCCACGGGCTTGACCCAGCGGGGGTCGACCACGGTCGAGGAGATGCCCTGCTTGTCCAGCAGGTCGGCGATCTCCAGGCACATCGGGGCGAGGGCGCCGACCGAGACGAGGAGCACGTCCGGCCGGGTGACCTCGGGGGCCGGGGTGCGCAGGACGTCCATGCCGCCGATCCGGCCGACGGCGGGGACGGCCGGGCCGACGACGCCCTTGGAGTAGCGGACGACCGTCGGGGCGTCCTTGACCTCGACGGCCTCGCGCAGCTGGGCGCGCAGCTGCTCGGCGTCGCGCGGGGCGGCCAGCCGCAGGCCGGGGACGACCTGGAGGATGGACATGTCCCACATGCCGTTGTGGGAGGCGCCGTCGTCACCGGTGACCCCGGCCCGGTCCAGCACGAAGGTGACCCCGCACTTGTGGAGGGCCACGTCCATGAGGACCTGGTCGAAGGCGCGGTTGAGGAAGGTGGCGTACACCGCGAAGACGGGGTGGACGCCGCCGGTGGCGAGCCCGGCGGCCGAGGTGGCGCCGTGCTGCTCGGCGATGCCGACGTCGTAGATGCGGTCCGGGAAGGCCTCGGCGAACTTGTTGAGGCCGACCGGGTGGAGCATGGCGGCGGTGATGCCGACGATGTCCGGGCGCTCGTGGCCGAGCTTGACCATCTCGTCGGCGAAGACGGAGGTCCAGCTGGCGGCGGCGGTCTTGACCGGCAGCCCGGTGTCGGGGTGGATCACGCCGACCGCGTGGAAACGGTCCGCCTCGTGCTCCAGGGCCGGGGTGTAGCCCCGGCCCTTCTGGGTGAGGCAGTGGACGATGACCGGGCCGCTGAAGCGCTTGGCGCGCTGGAGGGCGGACTCCAGGGCCTCCATGTCGTGGCCGTCGATGGGGCCGATGTACTTCAGGCCCAGGTCCTCGAACATGCCCTGCGGGGCGATGAAGTCCTTGAGGCCCTTCTTGGCGCCGTGCAGGGTCTCGAAGAGCGGCTTCCCGACGACCGGGGTGCGCTCCAGGATCTCCTTGCCGCGGGCCAGGAAGCGTTCGTAGCCGTCCGTGGTGCGCAGGGTGGCCAGGTGGTTGGCGAGGCCGCCGATGGTGGGGCCGTACGAGCGCTCGTTGTCGTTGACGACGATGACGAGCGGGCGGTCCTTGGCGGCGGCGATGTTGTTCAGCGCCTCCCAGGCCATGCCGCCGGTCAGCGCGCCGTCGCCGATGACGGCGGCGACGTGGTGGTCCTCGCGGCCGAGCACCTCGTTGGCCTTCGCGAGGCCGTCGGCCCAGCCCAGCACCGTGGAGGCGTGGGAGTTCTCGATCACGTCGTGGTCGGACTCGGCGCGCGACGGGTAGCCGGACAGGCCGCCCTTGGCGCGCAGGTTCCCGAAGTCCTGGCGGCCGGTGAGCAGCTTGTGGACGTAGGCCTGGTGGCCGGTGTCGAAGAGGACCTTGTCCTTGGGCGATTCGAAGACCCGGTGCAGGGCGATCGTCAGTTCGACCACGCCGAGGTTGGGGCCGAGGTGCCCGCCGGTCTTGGAGACGGCGTCGACGAGGAAGGACCTGATCTCGGCGGCGAGCTGAACCAGCTCCTCCTGGCTGAGCCGGTCCAGATCGCGCGGTCCCTTGATGCGGGTCAGCAGCACCCGTGCCTCCTTGCAGTTGCTTGCTGGTCTGTCGAGTCTAATGTTCCGCTCGCGGAGCCGGTCATCGGGCGGTCCCTGGCGGGTCACACCCGTGTCATACCTGCGCTCCCGGCAGCGGCGTCACACCTCCCGAACGGGCGTATACCCGCACATCCGTACGCCTGCGCGCACGCACGGGTGCCCGGTGCCACACGCAGTGGCACCGGGCACTGTGACGGGTCTTACCGCCCGGGATCGGCCCAGGTCGCGCGGTCAGGCGCGGCCGGCCGTCTTCTGGGTCTTGCGGGTCACCGAGTCGATGACCACCGTGGCGAGCAGGACGGCACCGGTGATCATGTACTGGACCGGGGTCGCGATGCCCTCCAGGGCCAGACCGTACTGGATGCTGGTGATGACCATCACACCGAGGAGGGCGTTCCAGGTCCGGCCGCGGCCGCCGAAGAGGCTGGTGCCGCCGATGACGGCCGCCGCGATGACGTTCATCAGGAGGTCGCCGGCGCCGGCGCTCTGGTTGGCCGCCGCGATCTTGGAGGCCCAGAAGAGGCCGCCGATGGCCGCGAAGGTGCCCGCGATCGCGAAGACCGCGATGCGGATCCCGTTGACGTTGATGCCCGCGCGGCGGGAGGCCTCGACGCTGCCGCCGAGGGCGAAGACGTTGCGGCCGAAGGTGGTGCGGCGCAGGACGAAGTCCGTACCGACCAGGGCCACCACGAAGAGCACCAGCGCGAGCGGCAGGCCCTTGTACTGGTTGAACACGACGGCGGGGCCGAACGTGAACAGGGCCAGCAGGCCGGTGCGCAGCAGGATCTCGCTCAGCGGCCGGGAGGGGACCCCCGCGGCCTCCTTGCGGCGGTTGTCGGAGAAGGTGGCGAGGAAGTACGCCACCGTGGCGAGCGCCGCGAGACCGTAGCCGGCGGCCACGTCCGAGAAGTAGTACGTGGTGAGCTGCCCGACCACGCCCTCGGAGTCGAGGTTGACGGTGCCGTTGCTGCCCAGGATCTGGAGCATCGCTCCGGACCAGAACAGCAGGCCGGACAGGGTGACCGCGAAGGCGGGGGCCCCGATCTTGGCGAAGAAGAAGCCGTGGACGGCCCCGATCAGGGCGCCGCCGGCGACGGCGGCGAGGATCGCGAGCCACTCGTTGACCCCGTGGGTGACGGCGAGGACGGCCACGATCGCGCCCGAGACGCCGCTGACGGAGCCGACCGACAGGTCGATCTCGCCGAGCAGCAGGACGAAGATGATGCCGACGGCCATCATGCCGGTGGCGACCATGGTGATCGCGATGTTGGAGAGGTTCTCCGGGGAGAGGAAGTTCGAGTTCAGCCCCTGGAAGATGCCCCAGATGATGATCAGGCCGAGGACGACCGGGATCGAGCCCAGGTCGCCGGCCTTCATCTTGCGGCCGAACTCGCTCAGGTAGCCGGACAGCCCCTGCTCGCGCACGAGCAGGCGCGGGTCCACCACGGGGATGGCGTCCGCCGGGGCGGCCGGGTTGGCCAGCTTGGCCACCTCTTCCGCCGAGGTGTGGTGTTCGGTGCTCACTTGCGGGCCTCCCCGGTGCGGGCCGCCCGGCGGGTCACGGCGTTGTCCGTGGCCCCGGTGATGGCGGAGATGATCTCTTCCTGCGAGGTGTCGGCGACGTTGAAGACGCCGTTGTTGCGGCCCAGCCGCAGCACCGCCACCTTGTCGGCGACGGCCTTCACGTCGGCCATGTTGTGGCTGATGAGGATGACGGCGTGGCCGCGCTCGCGCAGCCGCTCCACGAGGTCGAGCACCTGTGCGGTCTGCTCGACGCCGAGGGCGGCGGTGGGCTCGTCGAGGATGACGAGCCGGGGCTCGCCCAGCATCGAACGGGCGATCGCCACGGTCTGGCGCTGGCCGCCGGAGAGCGAGGCGATGGGGATCCGGACACTGGGGATCCGGATGGACAGGGTGGTCAGGAGTTCGCGGGCGCGGCGCTCCATCTCCACCTCGTCGAGGACGCCGAAGCGCTTGAGCTCGCGCCCGAGGAAGAGGTTGCCGACGACGTCGATGTTGTCGCACAGCGCGAGGTCCTGGTAGACGGTCGCGATGCCGAGGTTCTGGGCGTCGTGGGGCTTGTTGATGGAGACCGGGCGGCCCTCCCACTCGATGACTCCGTCATCGATGGGGTGCACGCCGGCGATCGTCTTGACCAGCGTGGACTTGCCGGCGCCGTTGTCGCCCACCAGGGCGACGACCTCACCGGAGTGGATCTCGAGTTCTACGTCGGTCAGGGCCTGGACGGCGCCGAACCGCTTCGAGACCCCTCGCAACGCCAGCACGGGCGCAGCGGACACATGAACCATCTCCTTCGCCGCCTGACCGGCGGGGATGTCGTGCAAAAGAGCAGGAGCGGGGCGGATGGGGGAAATGCGACAAGCGAAAGACGAAGCGTTTCTGCCCGGCGCCCCGCGGGTGGCGGGGCATGAGGTGCGGGGCACCGGGCAGGGAAGGTGGGCCGCCGCTCCGAGGCGGCGACGGGGCCTTACTTGAGGCCGATGGCGGCGCAGGAGGCCGCGAACTTGTCGGTGCAGATCTCGTCGGCCGTGTAGACGCCGTCCTTGACGACGGTGTCCTTGATGTTGGCCTTGGTGAGCGAGACGACCGGGATCAGCACGGACGGAACGCCCTTGGAGGTCGGGCTGTCGACCTTGTTGTTGATGATCCCGTCGATCTTCTCGCCCTTGGCGAGGGCGACGGCCATCTCGGCGGCGGCCGCGGCCTCCGGGGCGTACGGCTTGTAGACGCTCATGAACTGCTCGCCCGCGACGATCCGCTGGACGCCGGCCAGTTCGGCGTCCTGGCCGGTGACCGGCGGGAGGGGGGACAGACCGGCGGCCTTGAGGGCCGTGATGATGCCGCCGGCCATGCCGTCGTTGGCCGAGTAGACGCCGATCACCTTGTCCTTGCCGAGCGCGGTGAGCGCGCCCGCCATGTTGGTGTTGGCGTTCTCCGGCTTCCACTCCTTGGTGTCGTACTCCTTGCCGATGTTCACCTTGCCGTCGAGGACGGAGTGGGCGCCCTTCTTGAACAGCGCGGCGTTCGGGTCGGTGACGGAGCCGTTCATCATGACGATCTGGCCGTCCTTGGCCTTGTCGCCCAGGGCTTCGAGCAGGGCCTTGCCCTGGACCTTGCCGACCTCTTCGTTGTCGAAGGAGGTGTAGGCGTCGATCGGACCCTCCGCCAGGCGGTCGTAGGCGACGACCGGGATGCCGGCGTCCTTGGCCTTCTTGACCGAGCCCGCGATGGCCTTGGCGTCGACCGCGTCGATGATCAGGACGTTCACCTTGTTGGTGATCATCGTGTCGACCTGCGAGTTCTGCGTGGTCGCGTCCTGCTTGGCGTTGGCGTAGACCACCTCGGCCTTGCCGCCGGTGAGATCGGCGACCTTCTTCTCGATGAGCGGCTTGTCGAACTTCTCGTAGCGCGCGGTCTGGTTCTCCGGCAGGAGCAGACCGACCTTGATGGCGTCACCGGCGGCGGCGGAGCCGGAGGGCTTCTTCTCGCCGCCTGCTTCCTTGGCACTGCCACATGCGGCCAGCGAAACGGCCATGGCACCCGCGGCGACGGCTACGGCGGCTCTGCGCATACGCGTGTTCATTCGTTGAACCTCCCTGACGAGGCCGCAACGCTGCGGCCGAGGTGGATGTGAGTCAACCCCGGCCGCAAGTTTGTCGTCAAGGAGTGAATCCTTAACGAGATGACAACGGTGCCATCCGTTATCTAACTGAAGACATGACGGCGGGAGCTCGCACCCCAATGCCATTTTCCGCCAAAAGCGTCGAATCGCCCATCTCGCTGAGTACGAGCGCCAGCGCGCCGAGTACCTCCGCCCGGCCGCCCAACGAACCCGTGAGCACCGACAGCTGACGGGCCGCACTGGGGATCGCGTACCGCCCCACGGACTCGCGTATCGGCGAAAGCACCAGTTCACCGGCCTCCGCCAGCGAACCGCCCAGCACCACCCGGCTCGGGTTCAGGAGGTTGCAGAGGCTGGCCACGCCGCTGCCGATGTGGCGGCCCACGTCGGTGACCACCCGGCGGCAGCCGGGGTCCCCGCCCCGGGCCAGCTCCACCACCTTCTCCATCGTCAGCCCGGGCCCGTGGGTGCCCTGGAGCAGCGGCAGCACGTAGCGCGCGGCGGCGAAGGTCTCCAGGCAGCCGCGGTTACCGCAGCGGCAGACGGGGCCGGACTCGTCCAGGGTGATGTGCCCGATCTCCCCGGCGGTGCCGCCGGGTCCCCGGTAGATCTGCCCGTTGATCACCAGGCCCGCGCCCACACCGCTCGCGACCTTGATGTACGCCAGGTCGCGGACTCCCCGGCCGCTGCCCCAGACCAGCTCCCCCAGCGCGCCCAGGTTCGCGTCGTTGTCCACGTAGACCGGTACGCCCAGGCGCTGCGAGAGCTCCTGGCGCGGGTTGATCCCGGCCCAGCCCGGCAGGATCGCGGTCGAGCCCAGCGTGCCCGACTCCACGTCGATGGGGCCCGGCACGCCGAGCCCCACCCCGATGACCTTGTCGCGGGCCACGCCTATGCCCTCGACCAGCCGTCCGACCAGGGTTTCCGCCCGGTCGAAGCCGTCGACCCAGGAGGCGTCCACGTCCAGCGGCTCGGCCTCCTCGGCCAGCACCTGGTGCGCGAGGTTGCCCACGGCCACCCGCAGGTGGGTATGGCCGAAGTCCACGCCGATCACGATGCCGGCGTCCCCGCTGAGCGAGACGCTGCGGGCCCGGCGTCCGCCGGCCGAGGTGTCGGTGACCTCGACGGTCCCGCTCTCCTTGAGCTCACGGACGATGTTGGAGACCGTGGCCGCCGACAGTCCGGTGGTGCGGGCGATCTCCGCCTGGGTCAGCGAACCGGCGAGGCGCACGGCCCGCACGACTCGTTCCAGGTTCGCGCGGTGCAGCGAGGACTGCGATCCGGGAGTCTGCACGACTCATCCACTCCTGCCCATGAACGGCGGACGTCCGCCGCCCCCCGGCCGGTGTCGCGGCTGTGCGCTCCGAGACCCCGGCGTCTCTCCAACTTGTGAACCTTAAGTCGAGCCTTTGGCCACTCCGCCGTCAAGACCCTGAGACGGAGCGAACCGGACACATAGCCAGAAAGTATGAACAAGGGTCGCGGTGTGAGCCTCTTTTCCCTTTCCCTCGGGATGCTCTGACTCTCCTGTCAGGCATACGTCATCCAGGCCCCGGGCGCACCCCGTGGCGCTACTTCAGGGTCGCCGAGGTCAGGCCGGCCTGGATCTGGCGCTGGAAGGACAGGTAGACCACCAGCATCGGGATCATCGCGATGGTCACGCCGGCGAACAGCACCGGCAGGTCCGTCTCGTAGCCCATCTGGTACTGGAGCTGGATCAGACCCTGGGTGAGCATGTAGCGCTCGGGGTCCGCCCCGCTCTGCGGCTGCATCAGCACCGACGGCAGGATGTACTGGTTCCACTGGCCCAGGACATTGAATATCCCCACGCTGATCAGGCCCGGCTTGGCCATCGGCAACATCACCTGGAAGAAGATCCGGGTGTCGGAGGCCCCGTCGATCACGGCTGCCTCGTGCACCGCCGTCGGCAGGGTCCGGAAGAAGGAGTGCATGAAGAAGACGGTGAAGGGCATCGAGTAGGCGACGTAGACCAGGACCAGCCCCTGGTACGTGTTGAGCATGTCCAGGCGCTTGACCATGAAGAACAGCGGTACGAGCGCCAGGAAGACGGGGAACATCGCCCCGCTGACGAAGAAGTAGTAGATGATCCGGTTCCCCCGGAAGGGGTAGCGGGCCAGTACGTACGCGGCCATGGAGCCGAGCAGCATGGTCAGCGGGACCGAGAAGGCCATCACGATCAGGGTGTGGCCGAAGTAGCCGCCGATGCCCTTGTCCCAGGCACGGCCGAAGGCGTCGAAGTGCCAGTGGGAGGGCCAGCTGAGGGCCGAGGCCCCGATCTGCGTGTCGGTCTTGAACGATCCGAGCGCCAGCCAGACCAGCGGCAGCACGATCAGAACCGCCCAGACGGCGAGGAAGCCGTGCGAGAAGACGTTGAGCGCCATCCCGTCGGAGCGGCGCCCCCCGCCGTCCCCGTCCCGGCCTCCGCCGGCGCCGGGCCGCTCCGCGGAGGGCTCGCCCGGCGCCTTGATCACTGTGGTCATCGCGTCTCCCGCTCAGAACTCGATGCGCTCGCGGCGGGTGGCGCGCAGCGTGACGATGGAAAGGATCATGGTCAGGACGAGCATGACCACGCCCATGGCGCAGGCGTAGCCGCTCTTGCCGAAGTACAGGAAGTTGCGCATCAGTACGGTGGCCATGACCTCGCTGTGGTGGTCGGGTCCGCCGCCGAACTGGGCCGAGGTCATCGTCGACACCAGGACGAACATGTCCATCGCGGCGATGCCCAGGTAGACCGCGGAGGTCTGCACGGAGTCCCACAGCAGGGGCAGGGTGACCCTGAAGAAGGTCTGGGCGCGGCCGGCCCCGTCCAGCAGCGCGGCCTCGTAGATGTCCTTCGGCACGGACTGCATGGCCGCCGAGAAGAGGACCAGGTAGAAGCCGACCCCGTGCCAGACCACCACGAGCAGCAGGCACCACAGGACGAGGTCGGGGTCGTTGAGCCATTCGACGGGGTGGGCCGGATCGACCAGACCGGCCCGGATGAGGAAGCCGTTGAGCAGGCCGCCCTCGTCGCTGCGGTACACCGCCCCGAAGAGCACCGCGAGGATGGCGAGGGAGAGGACCTGCGGGAAGAAGTAGACGATCTTGTAGAAGGCCGATCCGCGGACGCCCCGCACCCCGCCGGCCCCGCCGCGCCCTCCCGCGTTCACCATGAAGGCGAAGAAGAGGGCGAGCAGGATGGTGATCACCGGGACGAACACCAGGAGCAGCAGGTTGTGCCAGAGGGCGACGCGGAAGACCTCGTCCCTCATCAGGGCGGAGTAGTTCTCCAGGCCGACGAAGTCGAACGTCGGCGACTGGCCCGACCAGTTGGTGAAGGAGTATCCGAACGTCTGAACGTACGGCCAGATGACGAAGGTCAGGTACAGCGCGAGCGGCAGGAAGAGGAAGCCGGCGATGAAGCCGGTCCTTCCTCCGCGCCGGGCTACGTGGCTCATGGTGTCCGTCCCTGATGACGCTGCCGGTGGACGTGTGGTCAGCTGCGGCGGTTGTTCTTGGCGTTGGGGTCCTTGGCAGCCTTGTCTACCGCAGCCTGGGCCCGCTTGATCCACTCCTTCGGCTGGATCCGCTGGGTCATCAGCTCATTGGACGCGTTCTGGATCTCGGCGTCCATCTCGCTGTACCAGTCGGGGTACAGGTAGTTGAAGGTGTTCGGGCCCGCCGCCTTGACGGCGGAGACGGCCGAGGCGGTGCCGGGGCGGAGCTTGACGCCCGGGTCGACCCCTTCCTTGACGACGGTGAGCGAGTTGGCCTGCTGGGCGAAGAGGGTGGACCATTCGCGTGACAGCATCGACCGCAGGAACTCCAGGCCGCCCGCCTTGTTGGCGGCCTTCTCCGGGACGATGAAGGGTTCGCCGGCGCCGGCCCGGATGGCTTCGAAGGGGAGCTTGCTGTCGGCGAGGACCGGGACGGGCAGGAACTTCATGTCGAAGTCGTCGGGGGTCTGCTTGAGCTGCTCGTTCTCCAGCCAGGAGCCGGAGGGGATGAAGGCCGCCTTGTACTGGTTCCAGGCGGTCTGGGACTCGGTGTGGGTCAGGCCGTTGGTGCCGGGCATGAGGTAGCCCTTCTCGACCACCTCGTAGACCGCCTCGGCGGCGGCCAGGGCGGCGGGGTTGCCCTCGAAGGCGTTCGGCTCCAGGTTGTCGATGGCCTTCATGGCCTCCAGACCGCCCTTCTTGGCGATCAGGTCCATGATGACGACGTTGATGTAGTACGGGAACTTCCCCTGGTGGGCCAGGCCGCCGATACCGGCCTCCTTGGCCTTGGCGCAGACGGCCAGGAACTCGTCCCAGGTCCTGGGCTCGGTCCAGCCCTTCTCCTTGAAGAGCTTGCCCGAGTACCAGAAGCCGTAGACGGTGTAGACGTAGTAGAGGGCGACGAACTTGCCCCCCTGGGTCCCCTGTTCGACGGTACCGGGGATGAGCGTGTCCCGGACCTTCTTGCCGGGGTCGTCGAGCGAGGGCGCGTCGAGCACGACGCTGAGGTCGGCGAGCTGGCCGCCCTTGGCGAGGACGTCGATCTTGATCTGCTGGGCGCCGGAGTCGTCGACCACGTCCGGCGGGGTGCCGCCGTTGAAGCGGGGCTGGAGCTTGGCCGCGATCTCCTGGGTGCTGACGTGGGAGCTGGTGGTGCCCCACTTCTTGTCGAAGGCGGCCTCCCAGGCCTTCGCGTAGTCGTCGCCGAAGCCGCCCTTGAAGACGACCACGTCGAGTTTGCCGCCCTTGGCGACGCCGAAGGGGTTCTCCTTGGACACGACCCCCTTGTCGGGGCCCTTCGTGGTGTCCTCACCACCGGAGGCGCAGGCGGACAGGAAGCTCATCGTCGGCACGCTGATCAGTCCGAGCGCTGCGGAACGCTTGATCAGATCACGGCGGCCGAGGCCCTCACCAGTGGATCCCATGCTCATGTCCTCGCCTTCGTCAGGAGTGTGAAGGAGGCCGGAAACCGCGGCAGTTACCACAAGACGGGCCTCACCGCGGGTCCCCCGGCATCCCCCGGCCCGGAGCCGCTGATCGCACGGCGGCCCGGACGGGCACAGGTATAGTCCACTTCCGCTCGGCTCAGCAAGATCGTGCGCAAGGATCGTTCCCGGCTTTTCCGAGTTGAGACCTGTCCGTCACCTGGGACCGCCGCCGCGAAAAGCGGAAGGGCCGCACCCCCTTGACGGGGGTACGGCCCTATGGTGCCGACAGACGGCGGATCGCTCCGCCTGGCGCGCCCTTAGCCGCGGATGAGGTTCCGCAGGACGTACTGCATGATGCCGCCGTTGCGGTAGTAGTCGGCCTCGCCCGGCGTGTCGATGCGGACGACCGCGTCGAAGGAGACACCGGTGTCGGTGGTGACCTTGACCGTGCGCGGCGTGGTGCCGTTGTTCAGCTCCTCCACACCGGTGAAGGAGAAGGTCTCCTCGCCGGTGAGGCCCAGGGAGGCCGCGGTGGCGCCCTCGGGGAACTGCAGGGGCAGGACGCCCATGCCGATCAGGTTCGAGCGGTGGATGCGCTCGTAGGACTCGGCGATGACGGCCTTGACGCCGAGCAGCGCGGTGCCCTTGGCCGCCCAGTCGCGGGACGAGCCGGAGCCGTACTCCTTGCCCGCCAGGATGACCAGCGGGATGCCGGCGGCCTGGTAGTTCTGCGAGGCGTCGTAGATGAAGGAGACCGGCGCGCCCTCGACGGTGAAGTCGCGGGTGAAGCCGCCCTCGGTGCCCGGTGCGATCTGGTTGCGCAGGCGGATGTTGGCGAACGTACCGCGGATCATGACCTCGTGGTTGCCGCGGCGGGAACCGTACGAGTTGAAGTCGCGGCGCTCGACGCCGTGCTCCGTGAGGTACTTGCCGGCCGGGGTGTCGGCCTTGATCGCACCGGCCGGGGAGATGTGGTCGGTGGTGACCGAGTCGCCCAGCTTCGCCAGCACGCGGGCGCCGGTGATGTCGGAGACCGGGGTGGTCTCCATCGTCATGCCCTCGAAGTAGGGGGGCTTGCGCACGTAGGTGGACTGCGGGTCCCACTCGAACGTGTTGCCGGTCGGGATCGACAGCGCCTGCCACTGGGCGTCGCCCGCGAAGACGTCCTGGTAGGACTTGTTGAACATGTCCTCGCCGATGGCGTTCGCCACGACGTCGTTGACCTCGGCCTCGGAGGGCCAGATGTCCTGGAGGAAGACCGGCTTGCCCTCGGTGTCGGTGCCGATGGCGTCCTTGGTGATGTCCACCTTCATGGAGCCCGCGATGGCGTACGCGACGACCAGCGGCGGGGAGGCCAGGTAGTTCATCTTGACGTCGGGGTTGATGCGGCCCTCGAAGTTGCGGTTGCCCGAGAGGACCGAGGTGACCGCGAGGTCGTGCTCGTTGATCGCCTTCGAGATCTCCTCGTCCAGCGGACCGGAGTTGCCGATGCAGGTGGTGCAGCCGTACCCGACGAGGTTGAAGCCCATCTTGTCGAGGTACGGGGTCAGGCCGGCCTTGTCGAAGTAGTCGGTGACGACCTTCGAGCCGGGGGCCAGGGTGGTCTTGACCCACGGCTTGCGGGTCAGGCCCTTCTCGACCGCCTTCTTGGCCACGAGCGCCGCGGCGACCATGACGTAGGGGTTCGAGGTGTTGGTGCAGGAGGTGATCGCGGCGACGGTGACGGCGCCGTGGTCGATCTCGAAGGACGAGCCGTCCGCGAGGGTGACCAGGGTCGGCTTCGACGGGGCGCCGTCCGGGCGGATCGCCGGGGCGTCGGAGGCCGGGAAGGACTCGATGCCCGCCTCGTCCACGTCGTCGACGTAGTTGCGCACGTCCTGGGCGAACTGCTCGGCGGCGTTCGCGAGGACGATGCGGTCCTGCGGGCGCTTCGGGCCGGCGATGGAGGGGACGACCGTGGAGAGGTCGAGCTCCAGCTTCTCGGAGAAGTCCGGCTCGGCGGCCGGGTCCAGCCACAGGCCCTGCTCCTTGGCGTACGCCTCGACCAGCGCGACCTGCTGGGCGTCGCGGCCCGTCAGGCGCAGGTACTTCAGCGTCTCGTCGTCGATCGGGAAGATCGCGGCGGTCGAGCCGAACTCCGGCGACATGTTGCCGATGGTGGCGCGGTTCGCGAGGGAGGTGGCGGCGACGCCCTCACCGTAGAACTCGACGAACTTGCCGACGACGCCGTGCTTGCGCAGCATCTCGGTGATCGTCAGCACCAGGTCGGTGGCGGTGGTGCCGGTCGGCAGCTCGCCGGTCAGCTTGAAGCCCACGACGCGCGGGATCAGCATGGAGACCGGCTGGCCGAGCATCGCGGCCTCGGCCTCGATGCCGCCGACGCCCCAGCCCAGCACACCCAGGCCGTTGACCATGGTGGTGTGCGAGTCGGTGCCGACGAGGGTGTCGGGGTACGCCTGGCCGCCCCGGACCATGACGGTGCGGGCCAGGTGCTCGATGTTGACCTGGTGGACGATGCCGGTGCCCGGGGGGACGACCTTGAACTCGTCGAAGGCGGTCTGGCCCCAGCGCAGGAACTGGTAGCGCTCCTTGTTGCGGCCGTACTCCAGCTCCACGTTCTGGGAGAACGCGTCCTTGGTGCCGAACTTGTCGGCGATGACGGAGTGGTCGATGACCAGCTCGGCCGGGGCCAGCGGGTTGATCTTGGACGGGTCGCCGCCGAGCTCCTTCACGGCCTCACGCATGGTGGCGAGGTCCACGACGCACGGGACGCCGGTGAAGTCCTGCATGATCACGCGGGCCGGCGTGAACTGGATCTCCTGGCTGGGCTGCGCCTGGGAGTCCCAGCCGCCGAGCGCCCGGATGTGGTCGGCGGTGATGTTCGCGCCGTCCTCCGTGCGGAGCAGGTTCTCCAGCAGGACCTTCAGGCTGTAGGGCAGGCGGGCGGCGCCCTCGACCTTGTCCAGCCGGAAGATCTCGTACGACTCGTCGCCCACCTGCAGCGTGCTGCGGGCGTCGAAGCTGTTCGCCGACACGACAGTCTCCTTCATGCATGATTTCGCGCGTATAACCGCATCCTGCCGCCACGCCCTGTGGCCAATCCGCTAAGGTCAGGCTAAGTTAGGTAACCCTTATCAGCGGGGGCGGCTTGCGGAACGCCTTCGGCAGATATCTCGATGTCGAGATAACTCTAGTACATGTCCGGGGGCGGGGACGAGGTGCACACCTCGCGGCCCGCTCAATCGAGTCGTTTCTCAGCGAACCGGGTCGTTCGGGCTCCGATCTCGGCGGTGAGGACCGGCCGGCACGTCGGCTTCGAGCCGTGGACCGGCTCCGGACCCCGGAGCCGGTGGCTTCCCGGTCACAGCAGGGCCGTCAGGCGCTGGACGCTGCGGCTGCCCTCACGACGTACGCCCAGGGGGATCAGGGCGGCATGGGCCGGCAGGCGCACGCCCCCGGTGAACGCCACCCGAGTGCCGGGACCTTCTGGCGCCGCCGCCACGCCGAGCAGCAGGAACCGGCTCTGCAGCCAGCACCAGCCGGGCCGCTGCACCCCGCGCAACCGGGCCCGCATCCCGTACCTGCTGCGCACCAGTGCCTCCACGCGCTCGCCCTGCCGGTGGACGACACGCAACCGCTCCATGTCGGGCACGACCTGCCCGAAGGAGCCCTCCAGGTCGCCCAGCAGGGCCCAGACCCGTTCGAAAGGGGCGTCGATGTGCGCCTCGGTCACGTGGGCGCCGCGAATGCCGCCGGCCAGGGCGTGCAGGCGGCGTACGGGGTCGAGGTGGGTGAGGGGCCAGGGCTCGTTCATGACGTCCACGCCTTTCGGAAGGTGTCTCGGGCCCGGTGCAGCCGCGACTTGACGGTGCCCGTGCGCACGCCGAGCAGGGCGGCGGCGGTGCGTTCGTCCAGGCCCTCGACGTCCCGCAGCATCAGCACCGCGCGGTGCTCGGGGGAGAGCCGGTCCAGTACGTCCCTGATGTCTGCGGAGAGCTGGGGGTCGCTGCGGGCGGGGAGCGCGCTGAGATCGGCAGGTACGGTGCGGGCGGCGCGGTGCGCGGTGCGGATCCCCTCCCGTACGGCGATGGCACGGACCCAGCCGTGCAGTGCGGCCGGGTCCTTGAGGGTGCGGAGCGACTTGAAGACCGACACCAGGGTCTCCTGCGCAGCGTCCGGGCCCTGGCCCAGGGCTATGGGTCCGCAGATGCGGCCCACGTACGGGGCGAGGAGATCGAGGAGTTCGGCCATGGCGAGGGTGTCGCCACGCTGGGCGGCCCGCACGAGGCGGACCGTCCGGTCATCGGACCGTTCGTCAGGCACGGGCCGCATCCTTCCCCCGCGCCACGCGCAGAGCGGCGATGGCCAGGACGGCGCACAGTGGGGTGTAGAGCATGAGGTTGAGCCAGTAGAAGGCGGTGCCGGTCTCCTTGGCGAACAGCCAGTAGATCCCCGCCAGGGCGCGCAGCGAGAGGCCCGCGGCCACGGCCAGGGTGCCGACGCGGAGTAGCAGGTGACGGGGCCGGCGAGAGTGGGCGAGGACGAAGGCGGCGGCGGTGAGGAGCAGGGCGACAAGAGGAAGCAGGATCGGTGGCGTGAACGGCACGTCCGTACCGAGAACCGCGTGGGAGAGGCTCCTGTCGTCGGCTGCGGGCCATGTGGCTCCCGTCGTCCAGTACAGGTGGAGCACAGCGTCCACGGTGAGCACCGAGGCGACGAGCGCGGCGGCGCGGGTCGGGGCGGGGGTGGCAGGCCGGCACAGCATGGGTCCTCCTACGCGGCGGGGGGTTCCGTCGCCCTGTTGAGGAGCCGCGCACGCGAAACGTTCCCTCGGAGTACGTAAATTTTCCGAGACGTCCGAAGCCAACGAGCCGAGTCCGGTCCTCATGTCTCACCCCGTCCAGTCCACACGGGTAGGCGACATGGGGACGACTGGCGGCGTCCCGCGGTGACGGCCGGGCGCCGTCACCGCCAGGCCGAGAGACGGCGCCACCGGGACCGCCGGGGTGTGACCGCCGCGACGCGGCGCCTCACCGACACCTCGGCGAGGAGGCGCAGGGCGCCGGGGCAAGCCGCGTTGGGCCGGAAGGGGAATCTGACGGACCGGTTGCACCCGTCTGCCGCACCCCACGCGAACCACATCTCATATCTGAGATACGGTGCATCCATGGCAGACGACTACCTCGTACGCATCGGCAAGCTCATCCGTGACGCCCGGCAGCACCGGGGCTGGACACAGAGTCAGCTCGCCGACGCCCTCGGCACCAGCCAGAGTGCGGTGAACCGCATCGAGCGCGGCAATCAGAACATCAGCCTTGAGATGATCGCCCGAATCGGTGAAGCGCTCGACAGCGAAATCGTCTCCCTGGGCTACGCCGGACCGATGCACCTGCGCGTCGTCGGCGGACGCCGCCTCTCCGGCTCCATCGACGTCAAGACGAGCAAGAACGCCTGCGTGGCGCTGCTGTGCGCCTCCCTGCTCAACAAGGGGCGCACCGTCCTGCGCCGGGTGGCCCGCATCGAAGAGGTGTACCGGCTCCTCGAGGTCCTCAACTCCATCGGCGTCCGCACCCGCTGGATCAACGACGGCGTGGACCTGGAGATCGTCCCGCCGGCCCGGCTCGACATGGACGCCATCGACGCGGACGCGGCCCGCCGCACCCGCAGCATCATCATGTTCCTGGGCCCGCTCCTGCACCGCACGGACCAGTTCCGCCTGCCGTACGCCGGCGGCTGCGACCTCGGCACCCGCACCATCGAGCCCCACATGATCGCCCTGCGCCGCTTCGGCCTGGACATCACCGCGACCGAGGGCATCTACCACGCGAAGGTCGAGGCGGGGGTCTCCCCCGGCCGGCCCATCGTCCTGACCGAGCGCGGGGACACGGTCACCGAGAACGCCCTGCTGGCCGCGGCCCGCCACGACGGCGTCACCGTCATCCGCAACGCCTCCTCCAACTACATGGTCCAGGACCTGTGCTTCTTCCTGGAGGCCCTGGGCGTCCAGGTCGAGGGCATCGGCACCACCACCCTGACCGTCCACGGCGTACCCGCCATCGACGTCGACGTGGACTACAGCCCCTCCGAGGACCCGGTCGAGGCGATGAGCCTGCTGGCCGCCGCCGTGGTGACGGAGTCCGAACTCACCATCCGCCGCGTCCCGATCGAGTTCATGGAGATCGAGCTCGCGGTCCTGGAGGAGATGGGCCTCGACCACGACCGCTCGGCCGAGTACGTCGCCGACAACGGCCGCACCCGCCTGGTCGACCTCACGGTCCGCCCCTCCAAGCTCGAAGCCCCGATCGACAAGATCCATCCGATGCCCTTCCCCGGGCTGAACATCGACAACGTCCCGTTCTTCGCCGCCATCGCCGCGGCCGCCCAGGGCAAGACGCTGATCCACGACTGGGTGTACGACAACCGGGCCATCTACCTGACCGACCTCAACCGCCTCGGCGGCCGGCTCCAGCTCCTGGACCCCCACCGCGTCCTGGTCGAGGGCCCCACCCGCTGGCGCGCGGCCGAGATGATGTGCCCCCCGGCCCTCCGCCCCGCGGTGGTCGTCCTCCTCGCGATGATGGCGGCCGAGGGCACCTCGGTCCTGCGCAACGTGTACGTCATCAACCGCGGCTACGAGGAACTCGCCGAGCGCCTCAACTCGGTCGGCGCCCAGATCGAGATCTTCCGCGACATCTAGGGACAACCCACCCCCAGAACAGCTCAGGAGCCCCCGCCCCGGCACCCGGCCGGCCGGCGGGGGCTTCGCCGTTCCCCGCCCCGGGGGTCGGCCCAAGTACTCGTTCCGCCACTCCAAGGCCGCCGAGTTGACCTCGTTCGCTACGAGGTCGGCTCCCCATGCGCGGTGCGGTGGAGGGGCGGGGCCGACGGCTCCGGCATCAGAAGGGCGGGATTCGGCCGGATGGCTGAGGGGGCCTCGCCCGCGGGGTGGTGGGCGGGCAGAATCCGGCGGGACGGTGACGAGAGGCGGGGGCGGGCATGGTGGTGCGGACGGGCGGGGCCGGGGTTCCCGGGCTGGAGGGGGTGCCGTTGCTCGGGTCGCTCTTCGACCTGAAGACGGACTCCCTCAGGACCTACGAGCGGGCCCGGCAGCGGCACGGGGACGTCGTACGGATCAGCGCCGGCCCGCCCGGGCTGCGCGCCGAGCTGTACTGCGTGTTCTCCGCGGAGGGCGCCCAGCGGGTGCTGGCCACCGAGGCGGCCAACTTCCGCAAGGACAACGCCTTCTACCAGGAGGTCCGGGACTCCTTCGGCAACGGGCTGCTGACCAGCCAGGACGCGGACTACCTGCGCCAGCGCCGGCTGGTGCAGCCGCTGTTCACCCGCAAGCGGGTCGACGGCTACGCCGCGGCCGTCGCCGCCGAGACCGAGGACACCCTGGCCGCGTGGGCGCAGGCCCTGGACGGGATCGTCGACGTCTCCGCCGAGATGATGCACCTGGCCCTGCGCGCGGTGTCCCGGATCCTGTTCGGCGCCGACGTCGACGCCACCGTGGACGTCGTGCACCGGTGCTTTCCGGTCATCACGGAGTACGTGCTGCGCCGCGGCTACTCCCCCGCCAACCTCCCGCGCACCTGGCCGACGCCGGGCAACCGGCGGGCGGCCGTCGCGCTGGACGAGCTGTACGCCGTCTGCGACGGGATCATCGCCCGGCGGCGGGGGGCCGCTTCCGGGCAGCCGGCGGCCGAGGACCTGCTGACGCTGCTCGCCGGTGCGCGGAGCGCGGACGACGGCACCTTCGACGCCGCCGAACTGCGCGACCAGGTCCTCGTCTTCCTGCTCGCCGGGCACGAGACGACGGCGACCTCGCTGGCCTTCGCCCTGCACCTGCTCGCCCGGCACCCCGAGGAACAGGCCCGGGCCCGGGAGGAGGTGCGCGGCGTGCTGGGCGACGGGCGCACCCCGCGGGCCTCGGACCTCGAGCGGCTCCCCTACCTCACGCAGGTGCTCAAGGAGGCGATGCGGCTCTACCCGGCGGCCCCCGTGATCGGCCGCAAGGCGGTCGCCGCCACCGAGGTCGAGGGCCACACCGTCCCGGCCGGCGCCGATGTGATCCTGGCCCCCTGGGTGACGCACCGGCACCCCCGGTACTGGAGCGACCCCGGGCGTTTCGACCCCGAACGCTTCACCCCGGAGGCCGAGGCCGGCCGGCACCGCTACGCGTGGTTCCCCTTCGGCGGCGGCCCGCGCGCCTGCATCGGGCAGCACTTCTCGATGCTGGAGTCGGTGATCGCGCTGGCGATGCTGCTGCGCGCCTACGCGTTCGAGGCCGTGGACCAGGAGGTGCCGGTGAGCGCCGGGATCACCCTGCGGGCGGAGGGACCGGCACGCTGCCGGATCCGCCGCGTGGAGGGGTAGCGGGCCCCGCGGTCAGCGGTAGTCGTCGGGGTGGTCCTGCATCCAGGTGTTGATCTCGTCCCGGGTGGCGGTCAGCGCGCTCTCGTGCTTCTTCAGGTTCTCGAAGCCTCGGTCGCCGCCCAGTTGCCCGTCGAGCTTCGCGATCAGGGCGATCGGCTCGGGAAAGTGGCCGGGGCCCTTCGGGTCGGCCTTCATCGCCCGGTCCAGGCGGTGGAGTTCGTCGTGGACGCGGCCGAGGAAGTACGCGCAGTTGCCGGGCGTGCAGGAGTCCCCCAGGGTCGCCTGGAGTCCGGCGAAGGCGTCCCGGACGCGTTCGGGCGGCGCGGAGGGCAGGCCGCTCGCGGAGGCCGGGCCGGTGGCCCGGGCGGTGGGCGTCGCGGCCGGGGACGCGGGTGCGCCCGTACCGCCGCCGGAGGCGCCGGACCTCGGGGACGCGGACGCGGCGGGCGACGGGGCGGAGGCGGCGGGCGACGGGGCCGCGGCGGCCCCCGGCTCCGGGTCGCTCCCGCAGGAGACGGTGAAGGCCGCCAGGGTGACGGTCAGGGCTGCAGCGGCGGCGCCGCGCACGGTCGATCGGAACATCGGACATTCCCCCCGGTTTTACGATGAGCCGCCGAGCCTACCCGCCCCGCTCGTCCGGGACCGGGGCCGGGGTGTGGTTGCCCTGGAGGCTTTCCAGGTCCGAGGGCCGCACCTGGATCGCGACGAGCGCGATGACGGCGCCGGCGAGCGTGAAGAGGGACGCCGCGACGAAGGCCGCGTTCACGCCCGAGGTGAGCACCTGGTCGGCCCAGGGGCGGGGGAGCTGCCCGGTGCGCGTGAAGAAGGCCTTCTGTTCGGGGCTCGCGGCGCCGAGGAAGGCCGGCACCTGCTCCTTCGCCTCGTCGCGGCTGGCCGTTCCGAAGACGGTGACCAGGATCGACAGTCCCAGTGAGCCGCCGACCTGCTGCATCGAGTTGAGCAGCCCGGAGGCCGCGCCGGACTCGCGGTCGGGGACGCCGGACAGGGCCATCAGGGTCAGCGAGACGAACTGCAGCCCCATGCCGGTGGCGAACACCAGCAGCGGGCCGAGGATGCTGCCCGGGTAGGTGGAGTGGACGTCGGTGAGCGTCAGCCAGCCCAGCCCGGTCGCGCAGCACAGCGCGCCGGCGACCATGAAGGGCTTGGGTCCGTACCGGGGCAGCAGTTGGGAGGCGGATCCGGCCGCCAGCGCGACCACGACGCTGACGGGCAGGAAGGCGAGTCCGGCCCGCAGCGGGCTGAAGTCGAGGACGTTCTGCACGAACAGGGTCAGGAAGAAGAACATGCCGAAGATCGCGCAGGCGAGGAAGAGCATGATCCCGTAGGTGCCCGCGCGGTTGCGGTCGGCGAACATGTGCAGCGGGGTGATCGGCTGGGGCGAGCGCCGCTCGTTGAGGAGGAACAGGGCCAGCAGGACCACGGAGGCGGCGAAGGAGGCGAGGGTGAGCCCGTCGCGCCAGCCCTCCTGGGAGGCGCGGATGAAGCCGTAGACGAGGCTGACCATGCCGCAGGTGCCCAGCAGCGCGCCGGGGAGGTCGAAGTGCCCGGGGTGGCGCGCGGACTCGCGCAGGACCCTGGCGGCCAGGACGGCGATCAGCAGGGCGATCGGGACGTTGACGAAGAGCACCCAGCGCCAGTTGAGCCATTCGACCAGGATCCCGCCCGCCAGGAGCCCGATGGCACCGCCGCCGGCGGAGACGGCGGCGAACACGCCGAAGGCCCGGTTGCGCGCCGGGCCTTCGCGGAAGGTGGTGGTGATCAGGGCCAGCGAGGTCGGGGAGGCGATGGCGCCGCCGACGCCCTGGAGGGCCCTGGCCGCCATCAGCTGGCCGGCGTTCTGGGCGAGTCCGCCGAGCAGGGAGGCCAGGCCGAAGAGCAGTACTCCGAAGACGAAGACGCGCTTCCTGCCGAGGATGTCGCCGGTGCGGCCGCCCAGCAGGAGCAGACCGCCGAAGGTGAGCGTGTAGGCGCTGACGACCCAGGAGAGGCTCTCGGTGGAGAAGTCGAGGGCGGTCTGGATGTGTGGTAGCGCGATGTTCACGATGGTGATGTCGAGCACGACCATGAGCTGGCACGAGGCAATGACGAACAGGGCCAGCCCGTTTCCGCTCCCGCGGACCTTGCCGTCGGTCCCGTTGTTGGTCGGCAGTGCGTTCGGGTCCACTAGTCGACGCTAAGCCCGGGGGCGGGGTGCCACCACTCGAACGGCCTATGCCATGTGACATTTCACCTGCCACAATGGGGATCATGGACGATTTCCTCAGGCTCTCCGGCGACACCGCCCGGTTCACGTACGGCTCCCCCCGGGCTTTCGCCTTCGGCGACGACGGCCGCCTCCTCTGGTTCCTGCGCTCCACGGGCCCCACCGACCCCCTGGAGAGCCTCTGGATCCTCGACACCGCCACCGGCACCGAGACCCGGCTCGCCGACCCGCGCGCGCTCTGTCCCGAGCCCGGCCCGCTCCCCGTCGCCGAGCGCCGGCTGCGCGAGCGCACCCGGCTCGTCGCCGCCGGGATCGGCTCGTACGCCCTCACCGGCGACGGCCGCCGCGCCGTCTTCCCGCTCTACGGGAAGCTGTACGAGGTCACCTGTGACGGCACCGGCACGCCCTCGCCGGTCCCCACCGCCGGCCCCGCCCTGGACCCCCGCCCCAACTCCGACGGCTCGCGCGTCGCGTACGTCACGGACGACGCCCTCTACGTCCACCCGGGCGGCCGCGCCAGCCCCGCCGACGGAGCCCGCTGGGGCGTCGCGGAATTCGCCGCCGCCGAGGAACTCGGGCGCGCCCGGGGCCACTGGTGGTCCCCCGACGGCGTCACCCTGCTCGCCGCCCGCGTCGACGAGAGCGCCCTCCCGCGCCGCCACTTCACCGACCCGGCACACCCGGAACTCCCGGCGGAGGACTTCGCGTACCCCGAGGCGGGCGGCCCCAACGCCGACGTGCAGCTCTGGGTGCTCCGCCCGGACGGCGGCCGGGTCCGGCTCGACTGGGACGCCGAGGCCTTCCCCTACGTCTCCGACGCGGGCTGGGACTCCGGGACGGAGATCCTGCTGACCGTCCAGGACCGGCTCCAGCGCACCGTGCTGCTGCTGAGCGCCGACCCGGCCACCGGCCGCACCACCGAACTCTCCCGCACCACGCACCCCCAGTGGGTGGACCCGCTCGTGCCCGGCACCCCGGCCCGGCTGCCCGACGGCCGGATGCTCACCGCCACCGACACCCCCGGCGGGGCCGCCCGCGCCCTCGCCGTCGACGGCGAGCCGCTCACCGGCGACGGGATACAGGTCCGCCGGGTGGCCGGCCTGCACCGGGGACTGCTGCTGATCGAGGCCGGGCTGCGCGACCCCGCCGAGCAGCAGGTGCTGCTGCTCGACCCCGGCTCCGGAGCGCTGACCCCGCTCGCCGACGGTCCCGGGGTGCACTCCGTGTCCGCCGCGTCCTGCGGGGCCCTGCTGCTCACCGGCGCCCGCGCCGAGGGGATCCGGCGTACCGTACGCGCCCCCGACGGCCGGGAGTCCAGCCCCGCCGATCTGTCCGCGCCGCTGCCGTACCGGGTGCGACCGGTCCTGGAGCGGGTCACCGAACACGGGGTCCCCACCGCGCTCGTGCTGCCCCGCGGCCACGTCCCCGGCCGGAAACTGCCCGTACTGGTGGACGGTTACGGCGGACCCGGCTACCAGGACGTGTGCGCCGAGCCGCGCCGCTGGCAGCACCGCCAGTGGTGGGCCGACCAGGGCTTCGCCGTCGTCACCGTCGACAACCGGGGCACCCCGTACGTCTCGCCCGCCTTCACCCACGCCATGTACCGGGGCTTCTCCGAGGTCACCCTCGAGGACCAGGTCGCGGCGCTGCGGGCGCTCGGCGAGCGCCACCGCGACCTCGACCTCGGCCGGGTCGGGGTGCGCGGCTGGTCCTACGGCGGCTACCTGGCGGCCATGGCCGTGCTGCGCCGCCCGGACGTCTTCCACGCGGCTGCCGCCGGGGCCGCGCCCACCGACTTCCGGCACTACGACACGGCGTACACCGAGCGCTACCTCGGACTCCCGCAGGACCACCCGGAGGTGTACGAGCGGGACTCCCTGATCCCCGACGCGCCCGCGCTGGTCCGGCCGTTGCTGCTGGTCACCGGACTGGCCGACGACAACGTCCACCCCTCCCACACCCTGCGCCTGTCCCGGGCCCTCACGGACGCCGGCCGTCCGCACCAGCTGCTGGCGCTGCCCGGCGTCACGCACATGACCCCGGGCGGGACACGGGAGAAGGTCATGGCGCTGGAGCTGGAGTTCTTCCGCCGCGAGCTGGGCCTGACCGGCTGAGCGGCCCCGACGGCACGGGGCCCCGGGGACTTCGTCGTCCCCGGGGCCCCTCCCCCCTCCCGCGGTCCCGTCGGTCACCCGGGACCCGCCGCCTACGCCAGGTGGCACGCCACCTCGCGCGAGGCGACGAGCCGCAGCGCCGGCCGCTCGGTGCGGCAGACCTCCTGCGCCAGGGGGCAGCGCGGGTGGAAGGTGCAGCCGGGGGGCGGGGCGGCCGGGCTCGGCGGATCGCCGAGCAGCACGATCCGCTCGCGCCGCCGCTCCGCCGCCGGGTCGGGCAGCGGTACGGCGGACAGCAGCGCCCGGGTGTAGGGGTGCTGCGGGTTCTCGTAGAGGGACTTCTTGTCCCCGATCTCGACGATCCGGCCGAGGTACATGACCGCCACCCGGTCGCTGACCCGCTTGACGACCGACAGGTCGTGCGCGATGAACACGTAGGCCAGGCCCAGTTCGGCGCGCAGCCGCTCCATCAGGTTGACGATCTGCGCCTGGACGGAGACGTCGAGGGCGGAGACCGGTTCGTCGGCGATGACCAGCCGGGGGCTGGTGGCGAGCGCACGGGCGATGCCGATGCGCTGGGCCTGGCCGCCGGAGAACTCGTGCGGGTAGCGGTCGATGTGCTCGGGGATCAGCCCGGTCAGCTCCATCAGCTCGGCGGCCCGGCGGCGGGCGTCCGCCGCGCTCCAGCCCTGCACCATCAGCGGGTCGGAGATGATCCGGGCCACGGTCTGGCGGGGGTTGAGGGAGGAGTGGGGGTCCTGGAAGACCATCTGGATGTTCCTGCGCAGGGGGCGCAGCTCGCCCTGGGAGAGGCGGCTGATGTCCCTGCCGTCGAAGGTGACGCTGCCGGAGGTGGGTTCCAGCAGCCGCACCAGCATCCGGCCGGTGGTGGACTTGCCGCAGCCGGATTCGCCGACGAGGCCGAGGGTACGGCCGGCCTCCAGGTCGAAGGAGATCCCGTCGACGGCCCGCACGGGGGCCGCCCGGCGCCCCGTCAGCGAGCGCTTGCCGGGGAACGTCATGGTCAGGTCCCGTACGGAGAGCAGGGGGCCGGCCGGGCCGGCCGGCCGTGCGGCCCGGTCCTCGCGGGTGGCCGGGGCGGTCATCGGGACACCTCCGGGGTGCGGGCGGGGGCGGAGCCCGCGAAGTGGCAGGCGGCCGTCCGGGCCGGGGAACCGTACGGGAGCAGCTCGGGCAGTTCGGCCGCGCAGCGCTCGCGCTCCTGCGGCGGGCCGGCGGCGGCCCGCGGGCAGCGCGGGGCGAAGGCGCAGCCCGGGGTGCGGTTGAGCAGCGATGGCGGGGAGCCGGGGATGGAGGGCAGCGGGACGTCGTCGGCGCTGTCGAGACGGGGCAGGGAGTCGAGCAGGCCCCGGGTGTAGGGGTGGGCGGGGTCGGCGAACAGGGCGTCGGCGGGGGCCTGTTCGGCGGCCCGGCCGCCGTACATGACCAGCACCTCGTGGGCGACGCGGGCCACCACCCCCAGGTCGTGGGTGATCATGACGACGCCGAGGCCGCGTTCCTCCTGGAGGCGGGCGATCAGTTCGAGGATCTGCGCCTGGACGGTGACGTCGAGGGCGGTGGTGGGTTCGTCGGCGATGAGCAGGTCGGGTTCGCAGGCCAGGGCCATGGCGATCATCGCGCGTTGGCGCATGCCGCCGGAGAACTGGTGCGGGTACTCCCCCGCCCGGCGGGCCGGTTCGGGGATGCCCACCTCGCCGAGCATGTCGACGGCGCGTTTGCGGGCGGCGGCCCGACCGGCCTTGAAGTGCACGCGGAAGTGCTCGGCGATCTGCTCGCCGACGGTGTAGTAGGGGTGCAGGCTGGACAGCGGGTCCTGGAAGATCATGGCCATCCTGCGGCCGCGCACCTTGGCGAGTTCCTTCTCGGGGAGGCCGGTGAGCTCCTGCCCGGCGAGGGCGACGGAGCCGGTGACCTCGGCACCGGCGCGGTGCAGGCCCATGACGGCGAGGGAGGTGACGGATTTCCCCGATCCGGATTCTCCGACGATGCCGAGGGTGCGGCCCGCCTCGACGGTGAAGCCGAGCGAGTCGACGGCGCGTACGGTGCCGCGCGGGGTGGTGAACGTGACGCACAGGTCGCGCACGTCGAGCAGCGGGGTGCTCATCAGTACCTCACCCTCGGGTCGATGACGGCGTACAGCAGGTCGACGGCGAGGTTCGCGACGACGATGAAGAAGGCGGCGAGCAGGGTGACGCCGAGGACCACGGGCTGGTCGGAGCTGACGAGGGCTCCGTAGAAGAGCCTGCCGACGCCGGGGAGTCCGAAGATGGACTCGGTGATGACGGCTCCGGCGAGCAGGCCGCCGAGGTCCATGCCGAAGATGGTGAGGATCGGGGTCATACCGGAGCGCAGCCCGTGTTTGACGACGACCGTGCGCTCGGGCATGCCCTTGGCGCGGGCGGTGCGGATGTACGGCTCGGCCATCGCCTCGATCATCGAGCCGCGGCTCTGGCGGGCGTACATGGCGGCGTAGAGCAGGGCGAGCGCGGTCCAGGGCAGCAGCAGGTTCGCGGCCCAGCCGAGGGGGTCGCCGGTGAAGGGCTGGTAGCTGGGGTAGGGCAGCAGCCCGGCGGTGCGGATGACCCCGTAGATGAGCATGACGGAGGTGAAGTAGACGGGCAGGGAGGCCGCGGCGACCGCGCCGACCATGAGGGCCTTGTCGGTGGCGGTGTCCTTGCGCAGGGCGGCGGTCACGCCGGCGCCGAGGCCCAGGAGGAGCCACAGGGCGGCGGCGCCCACGGCGAGGGAGGCGGAGACGGGGAGCCGGTCCATCAGCAGGTCCCAGACCGGCAGGGAGTTCTCGTAGGAGTAGCCCAGGCAGGGGAAGTCGCACTGGACGGCGTACTGGCCGGAGCCGAGGGTGCGGCCGGTGAAGATGCCGGTGAGGAAGTCGGCGAACTGCCGCCACAGGGGCTGGTCGAGGCCCAGGTGGGCGCGTACGTCGGCGAGTCGTTCGGCGCTGCACGTCTTGCCGCAGGCGGCGGCGGCCGGGTCGGAGGGCAGGACGTAGAAGATGAGGAAGGTGACGGCCGCGATGGCGAGGAGCACGCCGGCCAGGGCGACGAGGCGGCGCAGGAGGTAGAGGATCAACTGCGGCCGCCCCTCGGGTCGAGGACGTCGCGCAGGGCGTCGCCGAGGAGGGTGAAGGCGAGGACCGCGAGGAAGAGGAAGACGCTCGGGATGACGAAGTACATCGGGTCGGTCTCGTAGAAGGCCACGGACTCGGCGATCATCTGGCCCCAGGACGGGGTGGGCGGGCGGACCCCGACGCCGAGGTAGCTGAGCGCGGCCTCGGTGCTGATCATGCCGGGGATGAGCAGGGTGGTGTAGGCGATGACGGGGGCGGCGACGCCCGGGAGGATGTCGCGGGTCAGGATGCGCCAGGCGCTCGATCCGCCGACGCGGGCGGCGTCGACGTACTCGCGGTGTTTGAGGGAGAGGGTCTGGCCGCGGACGACGCGGGCGACTCCGGGCCAGCCGAAGAGCCCGATGACGGCGGTCATCAGGACGATGCGGTTGACGTCCTTGGCCACCGACAGCATCGCGATCATGAAGATCAGCGAGGGGAAGGACATGGTGAGGTCCATCAGCCGGGACAGGACGGCGTCGGTGCGGCCGCCGAAGTAGCCGGCCGCGATGCCGGCGGCGGTTCCGGCGAGGACGACGATGGCGGTGGCCGCGAAGGCGATGAGCAGGGAGACCTGGGCGCCGTGGACGACGCGGGCGAACAGGTCCCGCCCGGTGACGGGTTCGACGCCGAGCCAGTGCTCGGGGCTGATGCCGCCGAGGAAGCCCAGTGGGAGGCCGCCGAGGTAGGGGTCGACGGCGCTCTTGTCGAACTCCTCGGGGGACCAGCCGCCGAGTGCTCCCAGCCAGGGGGCGGTGGCGGCCATCAGGACGAAGAGGAGGACGACGCCGGCGCTGACGCGGACGGCGGGACGACGGGCCAGTTCCCGCCGGGCGAGCTGCCAGGGGCTGCTGCCCGGCGGGAGGTCCTTGGCCGGGGCTCCGGGCGGTGGGGCGTCGGGGGCCGGGGCTCCGGACGCCGGTGCGGTGGTGGTCATGGCGCTGTGGGTCCCTGGCCGCCTCAGCCCTGGCTCTTCGCGGGGTCCTTGAGGCCGACGGTCGCGTAGTCGATGGTGCCGGTCCACACGGGGTGGCCGTAGGCGCCGGCGATGTTGGGGCCGACGAGCAGCGGCTTGCGCTTCAGCGTGACGGGGACGGACGGGGACTTCTTCATGATCTCCGCGTCGAGGTCGATCCAGGCCTGGTTGGCCTGCTTGGCGTCGGCCATGGCGTTGATCTCGTCGATCCGCTTCATGACGGCCTCGTCGCGGAACTGGCTGTAGTTGCCCTGGTTGCCCTTGTCCTTGATGGTGCGTCCGTCGAAGACGAAGGGGATCCAGGTGGAGCCGGAGGGGTAGTCGGGGCACCAGCCGGTGAGGGTCATGTCGGGCGTGGTGGAGAGGTCGCCGATGACGTCGTAGTAGGCGCCCGGGTCGACGGTGTCGATGACGACCTCGACGCCGGCGCGGGACAGGCCCTGCTGGATGGCCTCGGCCTTGCCCTTGTCGCCGGTGGAGACGGCCAGGGAGACCTTCAGGTTCTCCTTGCCGGCGGCCTTGAGGAGTTCCTTCGCCTTGGCGGGGTCGCCGGACGGGGCGATCTTGAGGGTGTCGGCCTGCTTGCCGCCGGACAGGGCCGGGGGCAGGTAGGCGGTGGCGACCTCGTTGAGGGCGGGGCCGCCGCTCGCGGTGACGACGGCCTCCTTGTCGACCGCGTACTGCATGGCCTCGCGGACCTTGGGGTCGTTGAAGGGGGCGCGGGAGTTGTTCAGGTGGAGCATCTCGGTACAGCCCTGGGACTCGGCGAGCAGGCGCGTCTTGACGTCCGGCTTGGGCAGCACCTTGGGGGCGCTTTCGGGGCGCATGTCGGAGTACTGGACGGCGGAGGCGTCGGCGCCCTCGCCGGCGATGATCCGGTCGTCGATCTGGCCGCCCTTGAGGCCCATGACCACCACGAACTTGTCGGGGTAGGCCTTGCGGACGGTGTCGGTCCGCGGGTCCCAGTGTGCGTTGCGGACGAGCACGAGCTTCTTGTCGCGGTCGTAGGTCTCGATCTTGTAGGGGCCGGAGGAGAAGGGGCGGGCGTCGTACTGGGTGCCCTTCTCCTGGGCCTGCGGGACGGGCGCGAAGGTCGGCAGGGTGGCGGTGGCGGAGAACTCGGCGACCGGGCGCTTGAGTTCGAACACGATCGTCCGGTCGTCGGGGGTCTTCACGGAGTCGAGGTGCTGTCCCTGGAGGGGGCCCTTGTAGCCCTCGGCGCCGGCCAGGTACTGGGCCGCGTAGTCGGGGCCGCCGGTGAGGTCGGGGGCGAAGGAGCGTTCGACGTTGTACTTGATGTCCTGGGCCTTGATGGGGCTGCCGTCCTCGTACTTGAGGCCTTCCTTGAGGGTGAAGGTCCAGGTGCGGCCCCCGTTGGAGGGGGTGCCGAGGTCGGTGGCGAGGTCGGGGACCAGTTCGCTGCCCGCCTTGCCGGGCTCGGCCTTGAAGGTGACGAGCGTGCGGTAGAGCAGCCGGGTCCCGAAGTCGATGGTCGGCATCACCCAGTTGCGGGCGGGGTCGAGGTGGGAGAAGTCCTGGTTGGACAGGACGGTGAGGGTGCCGCCCTTGACGGGCGTGCCGCCGAGGACCTTCCCCTCGTTGGCGGTGGCCGGGTTGGACGCGCCGCCGGCCGCGGGGCCCTTCGTGGTGCCGGAGCAGCCCGAGGCGCCGACGACGAGCGTCGCCACCAGGGCGGTGGCGAGGGTGAGCTGGGTGCGCTTGGTCATGGGTCACTCCAGGGAAGGGCCGCGCTTTAGGGTGTGACCGGTAACATAGTAATGTGAAATTGCACTGACAAGGGGTTGTCGCCGCCGTTATCCAGCCGTGTCCAAAACCCGTCGTCCGAACGCGAGTTGGGCCCGGACCCGAAGGTCCGGGCCCTGGGGCCCTACGGGATCCGGCCCGAGACGGACCGGTGCCGGGTCAGACGCCGAGCCGCCGGTGCCGGGTCAGACGCCGAGCCGCCGGTGCCGGGTCAGACGCCCGAGCCGAGCACGCCCGGGGTGCGGCCCACCGGTTCGTCGCGGCCCTGCGCCCAGAGCGAGCGGACGTGGCCGAGGTGGCGCTGCATGCAGGCCTCGGCGGCCTCCGCGTCACCGGAGAGCATCAGGTCGAGCAGCTCGATGTGCTCCTCGGCGGAGGAGACCAGCTTGCCGGCCTCGTCCAGGCCCGTGAGGCCGTACAGCCGGGAGCGCTTGCGAAGGTCGCCGACGGTCTCGACCAGGCGCTCGTTGCCCGCGAGGGCGAGCAGGCCGAGGTGGAAGCGGCGGTCGGCCTCCAAATAGCCGATGAGGTTGTGCTCGCGGGCGCTGCTGACGATCTCCTCCGCGACGGGGCGCAGGGCCTCCAGCTGCTCGGCCGTGGCAATCCTGGTGATCTTGCCGATGGTCGGGACCTCGATCATCGTGCGCAGTTCGGTGTACTGGTCCAGGTCGCGCTCGCTGACCTCGGTGATCCGGAAGCCCTTGTTGCGGACCGGCTCCACCAGGCCCTCACGGGCCAGGTCGAGCATGGCCTCGCGGACCGGGGTGGCGGAGACCCCGAGCTCGGCGGCCAGGCCGGGCGCCGAATAGACGCTGCCGGGGCGCAGTTCGCCCGCTATCAGGGCGGCCCGGAGGGCATGGCCGACCTGGTCGCGCAGCCGCTCCTGCGCCTTGATGAGACTGTGCTGCTTCAGGTCACCCATTGCTCTTCCTCCGAGACCCCGCACACCAGCGACGGGCAGGGGAACAGCGTACAATGTCACGTTTCGCCGCTGACCCCGGTCGCCGCCCGGTAGATCGCCACCGCCACCGCCAGATCCTCCCAGGCCATGCCCACGCTCTTGAAGAGCTGGGGACAACTCGCCCGCCCCGGCAGCGGATCGCGGCCCCGCACCAGGTCGGCGAGGGTGCCGCTGATATGACCGGGGCCGATCGCCCCCTCCGCCTCCGGCACCAGCAGGTCCCCCGCCTCGCGCAGCGCCGCCGCCCGCGACTCCACGTACACCGCCGCGCGTCGCACGAGGGCGGTGTCCGTCTCCCGGGCGTCCGGCTCGTGCGAGCCGACGGCGACGACCACCGCTCCCGGGGCGACCAGCCGCCCGTCGAACAGCGGCTCCCTGGCGGTCGTGCAGCACAGGATCAGATCGGCGCCGGCCACCTCCTCGGCGGTCCCCGTACCGGTGCGGGCCGCGACCCCCAGGGACCGGGCGTGCGCGGCCAGCCGGGCGGCGCCCTGCGCACCCCGGGCGACGACCACCGCCCCGGCCAGCTCCCGGACGGCGAGCACCGCTTCGAGGTGGCCGTACGCCTGCGGGCCGGAGCCGAAGAGCAGCAGCCGCAGCGGCCGCCCCTCCGGGGCCAGGTGGCGCAGGGCGAGCGCGGACACCGCCGGGGTGCGCAGGGCGGTCAGGGCCGCGCCGTCGAGCAGGGCCAGCGGGCACAGGGTCGGGCCGTCCAGGAGCAGGTAGCTGCCGGTGATCCGGGGCAGCCCGCGCGCGGGGTTGCCGGGCGCGACTCCGGCGATCTTCACCCCGGCGTACGCGCCCGTGGCCGCCGGCATCAGCAGCAGCTCCCCCGCCGGGACGGGGACGCCGGTGCGCTGCGGGCAGGCCTCCGGATCCGGGCCGGCCCGCAGGGCGGCCGCCAGGGCGTCGACGGCGGCCGCCGGGGTGAGCAGACGGGCCATCTCCCCGGCGCCGAACTGCGGGAGCGCGGCCCCCGCGCCCCCCGGCGGGGCGGTCGGGGGCGTCACAGCAGGAAGCCCGCGCCGAGCGCGTCGTACGGGTCGGCGGTGAAGAGGTGCTCGCCGGTGCGGTAGGCCGTACCGGTCACCTCGGTGACCCCGTCCTCCAGGACGCGCCCGGTGAAGACGGTGCCGGTCACCGACTCGTGGAGCAGGTCCTCCCCCGCCCCGAGCCGGCCGTCCTCCGCCAGCAGCGCGAGCCGGGCGGAGGTGCCGGAGCCGCAGGGCGAGCGGTCGGTCTGCCCGTCGGCGAAGACGGTGACGTTGCGCTGGTGCGGCCCGAAGGGGGTGTCGGGCAGCTCCTCGTGGAGGATCACCCCGTACACGCCCGACAGCAGCGGCCCGCCCGGGTGCCAGGTCGCGGGGTGCGTGGCGAGCGCGGCGCGGATCTCCCGCCCGGCGCGCACCAGGGACGGCAGCGCGGCCCGGGTGACCTCCAGGCCGAGGTCGCGTGCGGCGACGGAGGCGTAGCAGGCCCCGGCGTGCGCGATGTCCACTTCCGCGATGCCGAGGCTGGTGGCGACCGGGACCTTGCGGGCGGCGACCCGGGCCGGGACGTTGCGGAAGGTGACCCCGGTGGTGCGGCCCTGCGCCCGGTGGACGGTGGCGGTGACCCGGCCCGACGGTACGTCGATGCGCACCCGGGCGTCCCCGTCGTCGGGGGCGGCGACCCGCCCGGTGTCCACGGCCCAGGCGCCGAGCGCCATGGTGCCGTGGCCGCACGCGGTGGAGTAGCCGTCCTTGTGCCAGAACAGCACTCCGAGGTGGGCCCCGTCGTCGTCCGGGGGCACCACGAACCCGCCGTACATCCCGGCGTGCCCGCGCGGTTCCTGTACGAGCATCCGCCGTACGTCGTCCAGCGGGCCCCGGCGCGGCGCGGTCCCGGAGCCGCCGGGGCCGATGGCCGTGGCGCAGCGCTCGGCGACGGTGTCCCCCGGGACGGGGGGCATCCCGTCGGCGGCGGTGTCGACGATGCGGAAGGGCTCCCCCGCCGTGTGGTAGTCGGTGGTGCGGACGGCGGTCACAGCAGGAACCCTCCGGGGAAGGGGTCGGTCGGGTCGAGGAAGTACTGGGCGGTGCCGGTGATCCAGGCCCGGCCGGTGACGGTGGGGACCACGGCGGGGTGTCCGCCGACCGTGGTCGCGCCGACGAGCCGGCCCGTGAACTCGGTGCCGATGAAGGACTGGTTGACGAAGTCCGTGCCGAGCGGCAGTAGTCCCCGCGCGTGCAGCTGGGCCATGCGCGCGCTGGTGCCCGTACCGCAGGGCGAGCGGTCGAACCAGCCGGGGTGGATGGCCATGGCGTGCCGGGAGCGGCGGGCGTCGGAGCCGGGGGCGGCGAGGTAGACGTGCTTGACCCCGGCGATGGAGGGGTTCTCGGGGTGGACGGGGCGGTCGGGGCCCGCGTTGACGGCGTCCATGACCGCGAGCCCGGCCGCGATCAGGTCGTCCTTGCGGGCCCGGTCGAAGGGGAGCCCGAGGGCGTCGAGTTCGACGAAGGCGTAGAAGTTGCCGCCGTAGGCGAGGTCGTAGGTGACCGTGCCGAAGCCGGGGACCTCGGTCTTCAGGTCCAGGCCCACGCAGAAGGAGGGGACGTTGGTGAGGGTGACGGCGGTGGCGGCTCCGTCCTCGACGCGTACGTCGACGCTCACCAGCCCGGCCGGGGTGTCGAGCCGGACCGTGGTGACCGGCTCGACGGCCGGGACCATGCCGGTCTCGACCAGGACGGTCGCCACCCCGATGGTGCCGTGCCCGCACATGGGCAGCAGGCCCGACACCTCGATGTAGAGCACGCCGAAGTCGGCGTCGGGCCGGGTGGGGGGCTGGAGGAGGGCGCCGCTCATCGCCGCGTGGCCGCGCGGCTCGTACATGAGCAGGGTACGGACGTGGTCCATGTGCTCCATGAAGTGGAGCCGCTTGTCGGCCATGGTGGCGCCGGGGATCACCCCGACTCCCCCGGTGATCACCCGGGTGGGCATGCCCTCGGTGTGGGAGTCCACCGCGTGGTAGATGTGGCGCGTGCGCATTCCGGTTCCCTCCGTCGTCCCCTCCGGGGGACCTAGTTGAGTCCTTCGGCCAGGGCCTTCTCGGTGGCGGCGCGCACGGCGGCCTCGGTCTCGCCGGTGAGCGGGAAGCGGGGCGGGCGGGTGGCGCCGCCGGGGCGTCCGGCGAGGTCCATGGAGAGCTTGATGGCCTGGACGAACTCGGTCTTGGAGTCCCAGCGCAGCAGCGAGTGCAGGGACTTGTAGAGCGGCAGGGCCGTGGCCAGGTCGCCGGCGACGGCGGCCCGGTACAGGGTGGCGCAGGACTGCGGCAGGGCGTTGGGGTAGCCGGCGATCCAGCCGACGGCGCCCGCGAGGGCCAGTTCGAGCAGGACGTCGTCGGCGCCGATGAGCAGGTCGAGGCCGGGGGCGAGTTCGGCGATCTCGTAGGCCCGGCGGACGTCGCCGCTGAACTCCTTGACGGCGACGATGCTGCCGTCGGCGTGCAGGCGGGCGAGGAGGGAGGGCGTCAGGTCCACCTTGGTGTCGTACGGGTTGTTGTACGCGACCACCGGCAGGCCCGAGCCGGCGACCTCCGCGTAGTGGGCGCGTACGGTCTCCTCGTCGGCGCGGAAGGCGTTGGGGGGCAGGAGCAGGACGGAGCCCGCTCCGGCCTCGGCCGCCTGGTCGGCCCAGCGGCGGGCCTCGGCGCTGCCGTACGCGGCCACGCCCGGCATGACCCGGGCCCCGTCGCCGGCGGCCTCGACGGCGGTGCGGACGACGCGGGCCCGCTCCTCGTCGGTGAGGGTCTGGTACTCGCCGAGGGAGCCGTTGGGGACGACGCCGTCGCAGCCGTTGGCGATGAGCCAGGCGACGTGTTCGGCGTAGGCGTCGTAGTCGACGGTGAGGTCGGCGCGCAGGGGCAGGGCGGTGGCGACCATGATGCCGTGCCAGGGGCGGGTGCGGGTGTCGGGGCGGGGCGCGGGGGTGGGCGCGTGGTTCATGAGGGGGCTCCCTAGTGTGGTGTGTGACATTTTACTAGTGGGTGTGAGGTGGCCACAAGGGTCCGGGAGGACCGATCAGCGGCCGGGGGCGGGAAGTTGGCCGCCCGAGGAGGAGCCGCCCCGGGGGGCCGTCTCCTCCAGACCGGCCAGCTGGCGCAGCGGAACCGGGCAGGACAGCGGGCGCCGGTCGGGCGCGGGGACCTCCCCCGCCAGGGCGGCCACGGCCGGACCGCACATCCGGCCCTGGCACCAGCCCATCCCGGCCCGGGTGAGCAGCTTGACCGTACGGGCGTCCCGCGCGCCCAGGTCCCGGGCGGCCTCGCGGATCCGGCCCGCCGGGACCTCCTCGCAGCGGCACACGTCGGTCTCCTCGCGCAGCCAGCCGGTCCAGCCGGGGCCGGGGCGGTGGGCGGCGGCCATGGCGTCGGCGAAGGCGCGCAGCCGGGCGCGGCGGCGGACCAGGGCGGCCGGGACGGGCCGTCCGGCGATGGCGTGGGCGGCGATCTCCCCTTCGGCGAGGGCCAGTTCGGCACCGCCGATGCCCCCGGTCTCCCCCGCCGACCAGACGCCGGGGACGGATGTGCGCTGCGCCGCGTCCAGTTCCAGGGCGGCCGCGCCGTCGGAGCAGCGGCGGGTGGCGCAGCCGAGGCCGGTGGCCAGCTCCAGCTGCGGGACCAGGCCGTGGCCCACCGCGAGGGCGTCGCAGGGGATCCGGCGTGCGGTGCCGGGCAGCGGGCGCCAGTCCGCGTCGAGCCGGGTGACGGTGACCGCCTCGACCCGGCCGGTGCCGTGCGCCTCGGTGACGGCGTGCCGGGTCAGCAGGCGGATGCCGTGGCGCAGCAGGGCGCCGCCGTACGTGGCGCCTTCGGCGAGTTTGGCGGGGTTGCGCAGGAGGTCGGGGGTCCGGGGGGCGTACGCGGTGTAGGAGGCGGCCTCGACGACGGCCGGCACGGCGGCGCCGGCGGCGGCGAGGGAGCCGGCCACGGCGAGGAGCAGGGGGCCCGAGCCGGCGACGACGACGCGGCGGCCGGGCAGGACGAGGTTGTTCTTGAGCATGGCCTGCGCCCCGCCGGCGCCGACGACCCCGGGCAGCGTCCAGCCGGGGAAGGGCAGTTGCCGCTCGTAGGCGCCGGTGGCGAGGAGGACGTGGCGGGCCCGGCGGGTCGCGGGGGCCTCGTCGGGGCCGTGGCCGGCCACCGCGTGCAGCGTCCAGGTGCCGGCGGGTGCGGGGACCACCGTCCACACGTGATGTCCGGGGAGGTAGGTGACGCGGCCCGCCGCCTCGTGGGCGCGCAGGGCGGCCTCACGGGTGACGAAGGCCCGCCAGCCGTGGTGCAGGGCCCCGGGGCGGGCCGCGCCGAGGGCGGGGGCGGGGTGGCGGTAGTACTGGCCGCCGGGGCGGTCGGCGGCGTCGAGCAGGACGACGCGCAGGCCGAGGCGGGCCGCGGTGACGGCGGCGGCCAGGCCGGCGGGGCCGGCGCCGACGACGGCGAGGTCGGCGGGGCCCTCGGCCGCGTCCTGGCCGGCGGGGGTGGAGCGGTCAGACGGCGAGGTCGGCATGGCCGGTGCCCTCCTGGGTGGTGACGGTGTCCCCGGGGCGGGCGGGGACGAGGCAGGCCCGCTGGTTGGGGCGGCCGTTGACGGTGACGAGGCAGTCGTAGCAGGCGCCGATCCCGCAGAAGGCCCCGCGGGGGGAGCCGCCGCCACGGGTGGTGCGCCACGCGAGGATCCCGGCGGACCACAGCACGGCGGCGATGGACTGGCCTTCCAGGGCGGGGAGTTCGCGGCCGTCGAAGCTGATCGGGTGGGCGGCCGCCGGGCTGCCGCCCACCAGCTCGCGGGGGCTGCGCATCAGGGTCTCCTCGGGGGTGCGGTCGCCCTGGCCGGGCGGACGGGGCGGGGGGCGGCGGGGGCCGGGGCGGGGTGTCGTACGGGGTGGGCTTCGACGTGCGCCGCCCGGCGGGGACACCGCCGTGACCGGGCGGTGCGCCGGGGGCGTGCCGTGTCAGTCCCGGACTGCATCCCACCCCGTCCCCGTCCCCGGCGGCTCCGGCGTCCGCGGGAAGCGGTCCGGGCGGAAGGGGGCGAGGGGGAGGCGGGGCTCGGCGCCGGTGAGGGCGGCGGCGATCAGGACGCCCGTGGCCGGGGCCAGGCCGATGCCCGCGCCCTCGTGGCCGCAGGCGTGGAGGAGCCCCGGCACCCGGGGGTCGGGGCCGATGGCCGGGAGGTGGTCCGGGAGGTAGGGGCGGAAGCCGTGGTAGGTGCGGATCACCTTGACGTCGGCGAGTACGGGGAACAGGGCCGCGGCCTGGGAGGCCAGGCGGCGCAGGGCCTCGGGGGAAAGGGTGCGGTCGAAGCCGACGCGTTCGCGGGTGGCGCCGATGAGGACCGGGCCGGAGGGGGTGCCCTCCACCACGGCGGAGGACTGGAGGGCCGCCGAGTCGCTGGCCACGTCGGCGATGTAGTCGGCCGCGTAGACCTTGTGGCGGACCACGCGGGGCAGGGGTTCGGTGACCAGCACGAAGCCCCGGCGGGGAAGGACCGGGAGGCTCGTGCCGGCCAGGGAGGCGAGGGCGCCGGCCCAGGTGCCCGCCGCGTTGACCACGGCCGGCGCCCTGAGCGTGCGCCGGGAGGTGCGCACCCCCCGGACCGCCCCGGACTCCAGCAGCAGTCCGGTGACCTCTTCGCCCAGGTAGCGGGTGGCGCCCGAGGCGGCCAGCAGGTGGGCCGCCGCCAGGGCGGGCTGGACCTGGGCGTCCTGCGGGTAGTGGAAGCCGCCCGCCAGGCCCCGGGCGAGGTGGGGCTCCAGGTCGTGCAGGGCGTCCGGTCCCACCTCGTCGGCGACGACCCCCGCGGCGCGCTGGCCCCCGGCGAAGTCGCGCAGGGCCTTGAGGGTCGCCGGGTCGGGGGCGACGACCAGGCCGCCCTTGGGTTCGTACTCGACCGCCCCGGGGAGTTCGGCGCGCAGGTCGCGCCAGAGCTCCGTCGAGAGGAGGGCGAGGTCGAGCTCGGGGCCCGGCTCCTTGTCGGAGACGAGCAGGTTGCCCTCCCCCGCGCCGGTGGTGCCGCCCGCGACGGGCCCCCGGTCCACCACCGCCACGGAGAGACCGGAGCGGCTCGCGTAGTACGCGCACGCGGCTCCGACGACGCCGGCGCCAATGATCACGACGTCCATGGTCAGTAATATGTCACATTCTTTTGAGGGTGCCTAGAGGGAGCCCGGCCGGCCCCGCCCCCCGTCAGGTGCGGGGCCGGCCGGACGTGACGTCAGCTGCGGAGCGGGCCTTCGCAGCTGTAGGAGGAGGTGCCCGCCGTCTTGCTGCTCCAGATCTCCAGCGGCCCGAAGGAGCAGTTCATGTCGGCCAGGTTGTTCGAGGCCGCCCCCGCCCGGTCGAGGATGAAGTAGTCGACCGTCTCGGACATGTCCTTGAAGTTCTGGTCGTCGCTGCGCCAGTCCTTCAGGTTCGCGGTGATCCGGCCGGTACAGGTGAAGCGGCGCTTGCCGGGGTCGCCGTTCTCCACGCAGTCCGGGGTGTTGTAGGTGGCGGCCGCGAAGGAGGACTTCACCGAGGCGAGCGCCGCGTCGCGCAGCCGCTCGTTCGGCGTGAAGGTGGTGTTCGGCACGAAGAGCTGGTCCACCTTGGCGATCTGGGCGTCCAGGAAGCGGTCGTAGTCGCGCTGGAGGTAGGTGTCCGCGCCCAGGCGGTGGCGCCACGCGTCGTAGCCGGCGACGTCGTCGGCCCGCAGGTGGCGGTACATCTCGCGCAGCAGCGAGGGCTTCTCGGTCCACAGGAACTCGAAGAAGGTGCCCGCGTAGCTGTAGAAGCGGAAGCCGTCGCCGTCGTAAGTGGCGTTCAGGAGCTGCTCGACGGTCATGCGGGGACCGCCGCCGGCGGTGTCGTTGATGATGCTCTTGACGAGGGACTTGCGGACGGCGATGCCGTTGTCGCGGGTGGCGCCGTCGAAGAACTCGGCGGTGCCCTCGTCCATGGCGGTGGTGCGGTCGCCCTCGTACCAGGGGCCCTGGCCGAAGAAGCCGGGGACGGCGAAGCGGCCGTTGAGGTAGTGCGTGTACTCGTGGCGGAAGAGCTCTTCGAGGGTGAGGGAGGAGTCCTGCGGGACGCGGCGCTGGTAGGTGTAGAAGGTGGCGCCGTTCTCGATGTAGATGCCGCCGTTGTTGGTGTCGTAGCCCGTCAGGATCGGGTGGTAGTTCTCGTAGTCGGCGCGGGAGCCGTAGAGCACGATGTTGAGGGTGCTGTTCGGGTCGCCGGCGAGCGGCTGGTCCGTGCCGAGCACGCGGTGGAACTGGGTCTTGACCTGCTTGCTCGCGTAGTAGAGCTGGTCGACGGTGGCCTTGTCGAGGCCGGTGCGGACCTTGATGGCGCCGTTGTCGTAGGTGTAGGTGTACGGGAAGATCTGCTTCTCGATGTCCTCCTTGCACACCCCGTACGGCTTGCAGGCCCCGTAGAAGTTGAGCCAGGAGACGATCTTCGCCCAGGCCTCGGTGCCGAGGCCGGACCTGGCGGGCTCCAGCATGGTGCCGAGGTCGGCGACGACCTGGTCCCGCAGTCCCTCGACCTGCCCGAAGCGGGCGTACTCGCTGAGGGCGTCGCGCGCCACCCAGGCGTTGCCGGTGCCCTTCAGGTGGGTGTAGCCGGCGAAGGCCTTGAAGGCGGCGCGGTACGAGGCGTCCCCCGCGACCGCCGCGTGGAAGGCCGTGTCCTGGTTGCCCGGGTAGACGCCCAGGTAGTTGGTGGAGAGGGCGGCGAGGACGGCGCCCGCCCAGCCGGCGTCGAGGTGGGTGGCCGGGTGCGCCGGGTCCATGGTGGCCAGGACCTTCTTGATCAGGCCGAGCTGGTGGTGGCGCAGGCCGGGACCGGCGGAGTACAGGGCCTCGCGCAGGGTGCGGGCGTTGGAGGGGGTGACGTCGAAGGACCGCGCGGCGCTGCCGAAGGCGTCGATGGCCTGGCGGATCGCGGCGGTGGTGGGGGCGTCGGTGACGTCGATCTCGTCACGGGAGAAGTCGTGGTAGGCGACGGCGTGCAGGTAGGTGAACATCTCCTCCAGGTGCGAGGAGTTACGGCCGTCGTGGGCGGCGGCCAGGCCGGATATGCGGCGGGCGACGGCCTGCACGTGGGCGTCGGACATGACGGGCGCCAGGCGGGCGTCCCAGGTCCAGATCAGCCCGCGCAGACAGCCGTCGGCGGTGACGGCCTGGTCGGCGAGGAAGTCGGCGAACTGCTCGGGGGTGAGGTTCTTGATCCCGTCGAGGGTGCAGGGGACGCCCGCGGCGACGCTCTTCGCGGTCGGCGCGCTCAGGGCGGACTCACGGCTCTTCTCCGCGCGTTCGGCGCTCGCGGTGGAGCCCGGGGCCTCCACGGCCGGGGCGGCGCCCGGGACCCGGCCGTCGGTGACGGCCTTGCCGCCGGGGGCCGGGGCGGGCGCCGGGGTGAGCGGCTTGGCGTCGGCCAGCCGGTCGACCTCGTCGAAGGGGTTGGGCGCCGCGGCGGTCGCGCCCCGCGCTCCGGCGGAGAAGGTGGACGCCGGGGCGGCCGGGGCGGCCGGGGCGGCGGCCTGGACCGAGGCCTGGCCGGCGGTGGCGAGGAGGGTGACCGCCACGGCGGCGGAGAGGAGAGACGTACGCACAGCTCTGTGCTGGAACACCGATGACTCCTGGTGGGAGGGAGGTGGGGGAAAGGTGCGAACTGCCCTGCGTCACGCGGCGTTTGACGGGGATTAACGTGCCGCGGTGTGAGCTGTAACATAGTAATGTGAAATTGCACTGACAAGACCCCGGCGCACACCAGTTCAGTACTTCTTGAGGGAGCCCCCGTGACCGACACCCCCTCCCGCCTGAACCCCGGCAGCCACGACCTGCCGGTATCAGCCGAGTTGTCCCGCTCCATGGCGGAGAACTGGGCGGCCACACCGCTGGCCGACACCGCGCGCACGGCCTCGTACGCCGTCACCCCCGCCCGCCGCGCCCGGCTCTCCGCGCTCTTCCCGGGCGAACGGCTCGTCGTACGGGCCGGCGAACTGCTGGTGCGCTCCAACGACTGCGACCACCGCTTCCGGCCGCACAGCGCGTACGCCTGGCTGACCGGGCTGACGGGCGAGGACCAGGCGGGCCACGTCCTGGTGCTGGAGCCGGCCGGACCGCACGGCCACGAGGCGGTCCTGTACGTGCGGCCCCGCTCGCCCCGGGCCGAGGGCGACGAGGAGTTCTACCGCAGCCGGCGCTACGGCGAGTTCTGGGTGGGGCGCCGCCCGGACCTGGCGGAGGCCGAACGGCTGACCGGCATCCGCTGCGCCCACCTGGACACCCTCGGGTCCCCGCCGGCCCGCGACGCCGCCACCGACCCGGAACTGGCCGCCGCCCTCTCCGAACTCCGCCTCGTCAAGGACGCCTGGGAGGTGGAGCAGCTCCAGCTCGCCGTCGACCACACGGCGGCCGGCTTCGAGGACGTCGTACGCGCCCTGCCGCGCGCGCTGGCCCACCCGCGCGGGGAACGCTGGATCGAGGGCGTCTTCGGCCTGCGCGCCCGGGCCGAGGGCAACGGCACGGGCTACGACACCATCGCCGCGTCGGGCGCCCACGCGTGCGTGCTGCACTGGATCCGCAACGACGGCCGGCTGGACCGCGACGAACTGCTGCTGCTGGACGCGGGCGTGGAGACCGACACCCTCTACACGGCCGACATCACCCGCACCCTCCCGCTGTCGGGGCGGTTCTCCCCCGTGCAGCGGCAGGTCTACGAACTGGTGCTGGCCGCCCAGGACGCCGGCATCGCCGCACTGCGGCCGGGGGCCCGCTTCCGCGACTTCCACCGGGCCGGGATGCGGGTCATCGCGGAGGGCCTCGCCGAGTGGGGGATCCTCAAGGACGCGGAGGGTGACCTGTACCGGCGGTACACCCTGTGCGGCAGCGGGCACATGCTGGGGCTCGACCTCCACGACTGCGCGAAGGCGCGGGCCGCGACGTACCTCGACGGGGTGCTGGAGGAGGGCCAGGTCCTCACGGTGGAACCCGGGCTCTACCTCCAGCCGGACGACGAGACGCTCCCGGCCGGACTGCGCGGCATCGGGGTGCGCATCGAGGACGACCTGGTGATCACGGCCGACGGCGCCCGCCTGATGTCGGGGGCCCTGCCGCGCACGGTGGAGGGCGTCGAGGAATGGATGGGCGCCCTGCTGGACGCCCGCTGAACCCGCGGGGGCGGCCGCGCCGGTCGGGGTGCCGGTGTTCCGGACTCCCCCGCCGCCGTGCCGGCCGGGCGCCGGTCAGCGCCCGGGAGCCCTGAGGCGGGTCAGGAGTTCCTCCACGAAGCTCTCCAGGTGCGGCGGGTGGGGCCCCGGCCGGGTGGCGCAGAACCAGGTCCGGGTCAGCGGCCGTTCGCCGATCCGGACCAGCGCCAGTCCGTGCGAGGACGCGTACGGGGCCGCGACCCAGTTCGGCAGCACCGCCGCCCCCTGGCCGCCCGCCACCATCTCGACCACCAGATCGGTCACCACCGGCATGGTGGTGACCCGGCCGGGCCGGGCCCCGTCGGGGATCGGCAGCGGCTCGGCGGGGATGCGCCTCTGGTCGTAGACGTCGTAGAGGACGAGGTCCGCGCCGTCGAAGTCACGGGCGGTCAGGTGCGGGAGCCCTGCCCAGGGGTGGCCTTCGGGCACCACCGCCACCATCTCGTCCTCGAAGAGCCGGGTCAGGGTCACCCGGTCCATCCGCGCGTCCGGCTTGGTGATGAGCGCCACGTCGATCTCGTCCTCGAGCAGGGCCGGGATCGGGGCGTCGTCCGGGACGGTCGCGATCCGCACCTCGATGCCCGGCTCCCGCTCCCTGAAGGCCCGCAGTACGGGCGGCAGCCAGGGGAAGGTGGTGCTGCACTGGGCGGCGAAGCGCACGCGCCGTTCGCGGCCGTCGCGGATGTCGCGCAGGTCGCGGCCGGCCGACTCCAGCTCGCCCAGGACGCGGCGGGCGGTGACGAGCATCCGGCGGCCGGCGGCGTTGGGCACCAGGCGGCGGCCCCGCCGGTCGAAGAGCCGCATCCCCAGCCGGTCCTCCAGCCGGGTCAGCCGCTGGCTCAGGGCGGGCTGGCTGACGTAGAGCCGCTCGGCCGCCGCGGTCAGCGAGCCCGTCTCGGCGGTGGCGTCGAGGAGTTCCAGGTCCCGCAGGTCCACATCCATAACGCTGGATTATCCCATGCTCCAATTTCCGTCGTGGTGTTATCGGTTGACTGCTCATACGTTTCTGGTGTCTCCACCGAGCCGACCGAAAGGCACCACCGACATGAGCGACTCCACGACCCGCCGCACCGCCCTGATCACCGGATCCTCCAGCGGCATCGGGCTGGACATCGCCCGGGCCTTCCTCGCCGACGGGGCCAACGTGGTCCTGGGCGGCCGGGACCGCGACCGCCTCGCCAAGGCCGCGGCCGGGCTGGGACAGCCCGAGCGCACGGCGTGGGCGGCGGGCGACATCGCGGCGAAGGAGACCGGCGAGCTGCTCGTGCGCACCGCGCTGGAGCGCTTCGGCCGCATCGACGTGCTGGTCAACAACGCCGGCACCTTCGCCTCCACGCCCTTCACCGAGGTCACCGAGGAGCAGCTGGACGGCTTCCTCACCGGCAACCTCAAGGGGACCTACCTCACCACCCAGGCCGTGGTGCGGGCCCTGCGCGCCCAGGGCCGGGGCGGCAGCATCGTCAACATCGGCACCGTGCTGGTGGACCACGCGGTCGCGGGTTTCCCCTGCTCCGCCCCGATCGTCAGCAAGGCCGGCGTGCACGCGCTGACGACGAGCCTGGCCGCCGAGCTGGCGGCGGACGGCATCCGCGTCAACCTCGTGGCGCCGGGCGTGATCCGCACGCCGCTGCACGCGGGAACCGAGGTGGACTCCTTCGGCGGGCTCGCCCTGATGAACCGGATCGGCGAGGTCTCCGAGATCTCCGAAGCGGTGCTGTACCTGGCGGGAGCCGAGTTCGTCACCGGCCACGCGCTGCGGGTGGACGGCGGCCACGTCACCGGACGCCCCTGACCCCGGCCTGCCCCGACCCCCCGGCCTGCCCTGACCCCGGCCTGCCCTGACCCCGGCCGCCCGCCGAGGGGCAGGGGCGCCGCGGTCACGGGAGCACCGCGATCCCGTCCAGTTCCAGCTGGGCCTCGGTGTCCCACAGGCGGACCACCCCGACCACCGCCATCGCCGGGTAGTCGCGGCCCGCGAGACGGCGCCAGACGCGGCCCAGCTCGGCGGCGTGCGTGCGGTACGCCTCCACGTCCACGGCGTACACCGTCACCCGGGCCAGGTCGGACGGGGCGCCGCCGGCCGCCGCGAGGGCGGTCAGCAGATTGGCCAGGGCGCGCTCGAACTGCTCCGGCAGGGTCTGCCCGACCACCTTCCCGGAGCCGTCCAGCGCGGTCTGCCCGGCCAGGAAGACGATCCGCGACCCGGCGGCCGACACGGCGTGGGAGAAGCCGCTGGCCGGGGACAGCTCCGGCGGGTTGAGGCGCTCGGGGCTCATCGCGCCACCCCCCGGTACAGCTCCTTGGCGATGATGGTGCGCTGCACCTCGCTCGCCCCCTCGTAGATCCTGGGCGCGCGCACCTCGCGGTAGAGGTGCTCCAGCAGGTGGCCCCGGCGCAGGGCGGCGGCGCCGTGCAGCTGTACGGCGTGGTCCACGACGTACTGGGCCGTCTCCGTCGCGAGGAGCTTGGCCATGGCGGCGCGGCCGGGGACGTCCGGCGAGCCGCGGTCGTACGCCCCGGCCGCCGCGTACACCAGCAGCCGGGCGGCCTCGGTGCGGGTGGCCATCTCCGCCACCCGGTGCGCGACCGCCTGGAGGTCGGAGAGCACCCCGCCGAACGCGGTCCGGCCCGCCGTGTGGGCCAGCGTCGCGTCGAGCGCGGCGCGCGCCATGCCGACCGCGAAGGCACCCACGCTGGGCCGGAAGAGGTTCAGGGTCTCCATCGCGACGCGGAACCCCTGCCCGGGCTCGCCGAGTACGTCCTCGCGGCCGACCGGTACGCCGTCGAAGGCGAGCGAGCCGATCGGGTGGGGGGAGAGCATCTCCAGGGCCTCCCCCGTCAGTCCCGGCCGGTCGGCGGGGACCAGGAAGGCCGTGATGCCCTTGGCTCCGGGGGCTTCGCCCGTACGGGCGAAGACGGTGTAGAAGTCGGCCTCGGGGGCGTTGGAGATCCAGCACTTGGTCCCCGTCAGCCGCCAGCCCGGCCCGTCCGGGGCCGCCGCCAGGGCGAGGGCCGCGGCGTCGGAGCCGGCGCCGGGCTCGCTCAGCGCGAAGGCCGCCACGTGCCGTCCCGTCCGGACCCCCGGCAGCCACCGCTCCCGCTGGGCCGTGCTGCCCGACCGGAGCACCGGGTGGGCCCCGAGCCCCTGGAGGGCCAGGGCCGTTTCCGCCTCCGTGCACCCGTAGGCGAGGGACTCCCGCAGCAGGCACAGCTCCAGCGCCCCGGAAGCGAAGACCCTCTCCAGCAGGCCCAGTTCCCCCAGCTCGGCCAACAGGGGCCGGTTCACCCGTCCGGGCTCACCCTTCTCGGCGAGCGGCCTGAGCCGCTCGCGCGCCAGGGCGCGCAACCGGCCGCACCATTCCTCTTGTTCCACCGCGAGCGCGAAGCCGGCCATCCGCATGCCCCCAAGTCCTGTCGACACTCTTATCGCGTCCTGTTGACTGCCGTCACCATCACGATACGCTCGGAAGGCATTCGCACGGCCGGCTCCACCCCAAAAATCCGGACGTCGCAAGGGGGCGTAACCGCCTTGGAGCTCAAGCCATCCGCTCACGCCGACACCTTTGCCCGCGACCACCTGCCGCCCGCCCACGCCTGGCCGCAGCTCCTGTTCCAGTTGCCCGAACTGGCCTACCCGGACCGGCTGAACTGCGGCGCCGAACTGCTCGACGCCACCATCGAGCGCTTCGGGCCCGACCGGCCCGCCTTCCGCGACGGCGCCGGCGGGGTGTGGTCGTACGGGCAGCTCCGTGAGCGCGTCGACGCCCTCGCCCACGTCCTCACCATCGACCTCGGCGTCGTCCCCGGCAACCGGGTCCTGCTGCGCGGCCCCACCGGCCCCTGGCTGGCGGCCTGCTGGCTGGCCGTGATGAAGGCGGGCGCGGTGGCCGTCACCGTCCTGGCCCAGCAGCGCGCCCAGGAACTGGCCACGGTGTGCTCCATGGCCGAGGTACGGCACGCCCTGTGCCATGTGAGCGCCCTGGACGACCTCGCCCGGGCCCGTGTGCCCGGACTGCGGATCACCCCGTACGGCGGCACGGGCGCGGACGACCTGCTGCGGCTCGCCGAGGCGCGTTCCGCCCCCTTCCCCGTCGTCGGCACCTCCGCCGACGACGTCGCACTGATCGCCTTCACCTCCGGGACCACCGGGCGCCCCAAGGGCTGCATGCACTTCCACCGCGACCTCCTCGCCGTCGCCGACACCTTCTCCCGCAACGTCCTGCGGCCCCGCCCCGACGACGTGTTCGCCGGCAGTCCGCCGCTCGGGTTCACCTTCGGCCTCGGCGGGCTGGTCGTCTTCCCGCTGCGCGCCGGCGCCTGCGCGCTGCTCCTGGAGCGGGCCACGCCCCGGACGCTGCTGCCGGCGCTCGCCGAGCACCGGGTCACGGTGCTGTTCACCGCGCCCACCGCGTACCGGTCGATGCTGGACACCCTGGGCCCCTACGACACGGGCGCCTACGACCTGTCCGCGCTGCGCCGCTGCGTCTCGGCCGGCGAGAACCTGCCCGCCGCGACCTGGCAGGCCTGGTACGAGCGCACCGGGCTGCGGATCATCAACGGCATCGGGGCCACCGAGCTGCTGCACATCTTCATCTCCGCCGCCGACGAGGACATCCGCCCCGGTACCACCGGCCGGGTGGTACCGGGCTGGGAGGCCCGGGTGGTGGACCCGTCCGGGCGGCCCGTCGCGGACAACGAGCCGGGGCTGCTGGCGGTGCGCGGGCCGGTCGGCTGCCGCTACCTCGCCGACCCCCGCCAGGCCGAGTACGTCCGGGACGGCTGGAACCTGACCGGCGACACCTACGTCCGCGACGCCGACGGCTACTTCCGCTACGTGGCCCGCGCCGACGACATGATCATCTCCTCGGGCTACAACATCGCGGGCCCCGAGGTGGAAGAGGCCCTGCTGCGTCATCCGGACGTCGCGGAGGCGGCGGTCGTCGGCCGCCCGGACGAGCGGCGCGGGCAGGTCGTGGTGGCCTACACCGTGCCGCGCGACGGCGCGGTGCTGACCGAGGACGCCCTGCGGACCTTCATGAAGGGGGAGCTGGCCCCGCACAAGTGCCCGCGCTCCTTCGTCTTCCTGCCCGCGCTGCCGCGGACCCCGACCGGCAAACTTCAGCGGTTCCGGCTGCGCGATCTAGAGTGAACCCGTGGTCGAGCAGCACACTCCGCGATCTCTGATCGTCACGTTCTACGGAGCCTACGGGCGGTCCTTCGACGGGGCCGTCCCGGTATCGGCGCTGGTCCGCCTGCTGGGCGCGGCGGGAGTGGACGCGCCCTCCGTCCGCTCCTCGGTGTCCCGGCTCAAGCGGCGCGGTTTCCTGGTGCCCGCGAAGGCCGCGGACGGCTCGGCCGGATACGAGCTGTCCGAGGAGGCCCGGCTGCTGCTGGAGGACGGGGACCGGCGGATCTACGGAACCGTGCCGGTGTCCCAGGAGTGGCTGGTCGCCGTCTTCTCGGTCCCGGAGCAGGAGCGGCACAAACGGCACCTGCTGCGCTCGCGCCTGGCCCGGCTGGGCTTCGGGTCGGTGGCCCCGGGCGTGTGGATCGCGCCCGCCCACCTGGCCGAGGAGACGGGGCACACCCTCGAGCGGCTGCACCTGACCGGATACGTGGAACTCTTCCGCGGCACGCACCTCGGTTTCGCCCCGACCGCCGAGGCGGTGGGCCGCTGGTGGGACCTGACGGCCCTGGCCAAGCAGCACGAGGAGTTCCTCGACCGGCACGAACCGGTCCTGCGGGCCCTCCAGACGGGCCCCGAGCCCACTCCCGAGGCCGCCTACCGGGCGTACCTGGACGCCCTGGACTCCTGGCGGCGACTGCCCTACGCCGACCCCGGGCTGCCGCGGGAGCTGCTCCCGGCGGACTGGCCCGGCGACCGCGCCGCGGCGGTCTTCGCCGAACTCCACGCCCGGCTGCGCGACACGGGCGCCCGCTTCGTGCGTCCGTAGCCGCGCGGGTCCGGTGCCCCGCCCGTGCTCCGCCCGGATGGGCTGCGTCCCGCTCATGGTTCCTCCTCGTCCCGTGGCCGCCGCCGGCCGGCGACCGCTCGTACTCCCAAGATCCCAGCGGCCCGGCCCCCGCTCCTCCCCCGCGCGGGGGGAGCGTCTCCCCCACGCGGGGGAGCGCTCACCCAGCGGTCCGCGCCCACCCATCCGCGCCTACGGCTCCCCCGGCGTCCCCGGCGCCGGAAATCCCGGTGCGGCCGGCTCCTCCGGCCCGCCACGATGGGGCATGCCATGGACCTTCAGCACTGATCTGGCGGCCTATCTCGCCGCCGCGCGCCCGGCCGTCGCCGCGCGGCCCGTCGTCAACACCGGCCTGCTGACCGTCACCGATGCCCTGGTGCGGCGCGGCCCGCACGCCTTCGGCTCCGCCGACCCCGTCTTCGGCTGGTGGACCGGGGCGGACGGAGCCGTCGCCGGGGCCCTGCTGCGCACCCCGCCCTTCCCGCTGCTGCTCGGGGCACTGCCCGGGGAGGCGGTCCGGGAGCTGGCCCGCGTCTTCGCGTCGGAGCCGCTGCTCCGCGGTGCCGGGTCCCTGAACGCCCGCCGCCCCGACGCGGCGGCGCTGGCCGGGGTGTGGGGGGCGCCGGCCCGCGTCGCCGAGGAGCAGCGGCTGTACCGGCTGGACGGGCTCCGCGCCCCGGACCCGGTCCCCGAGGGCGGCGTCCGGCCCGCCGCCGAGGCGGACCTGCCGCTGCTGGTGGAGTGGCTCACGGCGTTCCACCGGGAGTGCGACCTGCCGGGCACCCCCTCCGAGGCCGCCCTGCGCGACCGCATCTCCTACGGCGGCTGCCTGCTCTGGGAGCACGGCGGTGTCCCGGTGTCGGTGGCCGGTTTCTCCCGCCCCCTCGCCGGCGCCTCGCGGGTCGGGCCGGTCTACACCCCGCCCGCCGCGCGGGGCCGCGGCTACGCCGCCGGGGCGACGCACGCCGCGAGCGGCGCCGCGTACGCGGCCGGCGCCGCACAGGTGCTGCTCTTCACCGACCTGGCCAACCCCACCAGCAACGGCGTCTACCAGCGCCTCGGCTACACCCCGGTCGAGGACCGCGTCGTGCTGGAGGCGCCCTGACCTACCCCTTGCCGGTCGGGGGCCTGCGGCTGCCGGCCCGGTACGGGGCGGGCCAGGGCGCGCCGGGGCCCGCGTACCCCTGCTCGGCGGCCGCGTGCAGCGTCCAGTGCGGGTCGTACAGGTGGGGGCGGCCGAGCGCGCACAGGTCGGCGCGTCCGGCGAGCAGCAGGGAGTTGACGTCGTCCCAGGAGGAGATCGCGCCGACGGCGATGACGGGGACGCCGAGCGCGTTGCGGATCCGGTCGGCGTAGGGGGTCTGGTAGGAGCGCCCGTACTCGGGGGCCTCGTCGGCGACGACCTGTCCGGTGGAGACGTCGACGGCGTCGGCGCCGTGGGCGGCGAAGGCCGCCGCGATCCGTTCGGCCTCCTCGGGCGTGGTGCCGCCGGGGGCCCAGTCGGTGGCCGAGAGCCGGACCGTCATGGGGCGGTCCCCGGGCCAGACCTCGCGGACCGCGTCGAAGACCTCCAGGGGGAACCGGAGCCGGTTCTCCAGGGGGCCTCCGTAGGCGTCGTCGCGGTGGTTGGTGAGCGGGGAGAGGAACCCGGACAGCAGGTAGCCGTGCGCGCAGTGCAGTTCCAGCAGGTCGAAGCCGCATTCGGCGGCGCGGACGGCGGCCGCCGCGAAGTCGGAGCGGATCGCCGCGAGGTCGGCGGCCTCCAGGGCGCGCGGGACGGCGGAGACCCCGGGCCGGTAGGGCAGTGCGGAGGCGGCGACCAGGGGCCAGTTGCCGTCCGGCAGCGGTTCGTCCATGCCTTCCCACATCAGGCGGGTGGAGCCCTTGCGGCCGGAGTGGCCGAGCTGGACGCCGAGTGCCGTTCCGGGCGCGGAGGCGTGGACGAAGTCGGCGATCCGCTTCCAGGCGGCCGCCTGCTCCGCGGTCCACAGGCCGGAGCAGCCGGGGGTGATCCGGCCTTCGGCGCTGACGCAGACCATCTCCGTCATGACGAGCCCGGCGCCGCCGAGGGCCCGCGAGCCCAGGTGGACGAGGTGGAAGTCGCCGGGCACGCCCTCCCGGGCCGAGTACGTGTCCATCGGCGAGACCACGACGCGGTTGCGCAGGGTGAGTCCCCGCAGGGTGAACGGGGTGAACATGGGCGGGGTTCCCGTGCCGTCCGCGTTCTCGGGGCAGCCGAAGTCGCGTTCCACCGCCCGGGTGAACCGTTCGTCGCGCAGCCGCAGGTTGTCGTGGGTGACGCGGCGGCTGCGGGTGAGCAGGTTGAAGGCGAACTGCCGGGCGGGCTGGTCCACGTATCCGGCGAGGTCCTCGAACCAGCGCATGCTGGCCGCGGCGGCGCGCTGGGTGCTGGCGACGGCCGGGCGCCGTTCCTCCTCGTACGCGGCGAGGGCCGAGGGGACGTCGGGCCCGCGGTCGAGGGCCTCGGCGAGGGCGAGGGCGTCCTCGACGGCGAGCTTGGTGCCGGAGCCGATGGAGAAGTGCGCGGTGTGCGCCGCGTCGCCGAGCAGCACCACGTTGCCGTGCGACCAGTGCTCGTTGACGACGGTGCGGAAGCGGGTCCACGCCGAGCGGTTGCCGTGCAGCGGCCGGCCCCGCAGGGCCTCGGCGAAGGTCTTGGCGCAGCGGGACGCCGATTCGGTCTCGTCGCACAGGTCGAGGCCGGCGGCCCGCCACACCTCCTCCCGCATCTCCACGATCACGGTCGAGGCACCGGACGGGCCAGGCGATCCGGCGGGGGCCGACGGGGGCCGGCCGGACGAGGGGCGGGCGTACGGGTAGCCGTGCAGCTGCATGACCCCGTGCTCGGTCTCGGCGATCTCGAAGCGGAAGGAGTCGAAGGCGAAGTCGGCGGCGAGCCAGATGTAGCGGCAGCGTCCGGGGGTCTCGGTGGGCCGGAAGCGGGCGGCGCCGCGCGCGCGGGTCGCGCTGTGCACCCCGTCCGCCGCGACCACCAGGTCGTGGGAGCGGGCCAGTTCGAAGGCGTCGGGCGCCTCGGCGCGGAAGCGGAGCCGGACGCCGAGGCCGGCGCAGCGTTCGTGCAGGATCTCCAGCAGCCGGCGGCGGCCGAGCGCGGCGAAGCCGTGGCCGCCGGAGGTCAGGAGACGGCCCCGGTGCACGACGTCCACGTCGTCCCAGCGCACGAACTCGGCCCCGAGGGCGGCGTGGACGACGGTGTCGGCCCGTTCGATGCCGCCGAGGGTCTCGTCGGAGAGGACCACGCCGAAGCCGAAGGTGTCGTCGGGGGCGTTGCGTTCCCAGACCTCCACGCTGTGCCCCCGGCGGGCCAGCAGCGCGGCGGCGTACAGTCCGCCCGGCCCGCCGCCGATGACGGCCACCCTCATGGCGCTCGCGGACATGTGGTTACCTGCCCTTCCACTCCGGGGGCCGCTTCGCGGTGAAGGCGGCGTGGAACTCCGCGTAGTCCTGGCCGTTCATCAGCAGGGCCTGGGTGGTGGCGTCCAGCTCCACCGACGCGGCCAGGGGCATGTCCAGTTCGGCGGTGAGCAGGGCCTTGGTCTGGGCGTGGGCGAGGGCGGGTCCCGCGGCGAGGCGGGCGGCCAGTTCGGCGGCGCGGGCGTCGGCCTCGCCCTCGTCGACCAGTTCGCTGAGCAGGCCGATCCGCTCGGCCTCGGTGGCGCGTACGGGCTCTCCGAGCATCAGCAGCCGGGTGGCGTGGCCGAGGCCGACGACCCGGGGCAGCAGGTACGCGGCGCCCATGTCGCCGCCGGAGAGGCCGACGCGGGTGAAGAGGAAGGCGAAGCGGGCGGAGGGGTCGGCGATCCGGAAGTCGGCGGCGAGGGCGAGCACGGCGCCGGCGCCGGCGGCCACCCCGTGCACGGCGGCGATGACCGGGAAGGGGCATTCGCGGATCGCGCGGACCACCTGGCCGGTCATCCGGTTGAAGTCGAGGAGCTCGGCGGTGTCCATGGCGAGGGTCGCGCCGATGATCTCGTCCACGTCCCCGCCGGAGCAGAAGCCGCGGCCCTCGCCGGCGAGGACGAGGGCGCGCACCGAGCGGGTGCGGGACAGTTCGGCGAGCAGATCGCGCAGGTCGGCGTAGGCGCCGAAGGTGAGCGCGTTCAGCTTCTCGGGGCGGTCGAGGGTGACGGTGGCCACGCCGTCCTGCCGGGTCACCCGCAGGTGGCGCCACCGTTCGGTCGCTGGTGTGGAACCGGTGAAGGGACTCACACGGGCGAAGCTATCACCGATCGGTGACCGCCGTCAGATAAACGCGACAGGAGGCGGCACGGTACCGCCCGGCGGGGCGCGGGACTCCCCGCCGCAGCGGCACGTATGACTATGCGGTGGGCTTGGCCAGCGTCGCGACGAGCACGGCCTTGATGGTGTGCAGCCGGTTCTCCGCCTCGTCGAAGACGACGGAGTGCTCGGACTCGAACACCTCGTCGGTCACCTCCAGCGAGTCCAGCCCGCGCCGCTCGTGGACCTCCCGGGCCACCTTGGTGCCCAGGTCGTGGTAGGCGGGCAGGCAGTGCAGGAACCTCACGTCCGGGTTGCCGGTCGCGCGCAGCACGTCCATGGTGACGGCGTACGGGGCCAGCGCCTCGATCCGCTCGTCCCAGACCTCCTTGGGCTCGCCCATCGAGACCCAGACGTCGGTGGCCACGAAGTCGGCCTGCGCCACGCCCTCCGCGACCTCCTCGGTCAGGGTGATCCGGGCCCCGCTCGCCGCGGCGAGCTCCCGGGCCCGCGTCACGACGGCCTCGGCCGGCCAGTACGCCTCCGGCGCGACGACGCGTACGTCCATGCCCAGCAGGGCGCCGGTCACCAGGTAGGAGTTGCCCATGTTGAAGCGGGCGTCGCCCAGGTAGGCGAAGGAGATCCGCTCCAGCGGCTTGGCGCTGTGCTCCGTCATGGTGAGCACGTCGGCGAGCATCTGGGTGGGGTGCCAGTCGTCCGTGAGGCCGTTGAAGACGGGCACGCCGGAGTGGGCGGCCAGCTCCTCGACGGCCTCCTGGCTGTCGCCCCGGTACTCGATGCCGTCGAACATCCGGCCGAGCACCCGCGCCGTGTCCCGGACGGACTCCTTGTGGCCGATCTGGGAGCCGGAGGGGTCGAGGTAGACGGTGTGGGCGCCCTGGTCGGCGGCGGCGACCTCGAAGGCGCAGCGGGTGCGCGTGGAGGTCTTCTCGAAGATCAGCGCGAGGTTCTTCCCCTGGAGGAGGCGCCGCTCGGTCCCCGCCTTCTTGGCCGCCTTCAGTTCGGCGGCGAGCTCGACCAGGCCGCGGAACTCGGCGGCGGTGAAGTCGAGCTCCTTGAGGAAACTGCGACCGAAGAGGTCGGTGGCCATGGGGACGCTCCTGGGTGGCGCTGACGGGGGATGCTGGAAGTCTATACGATCCTCTGCATTGATATACGGGACGGGTGGATCACGTCACACGGGGTCCCGCTCGACGGGGCAGCTCATGCACCGCGGACCGCCGCGGCCCCGCCCCAGCTCACTGCCCGGGATCTCGATCACCTCGATCCCCTCCTTGCGCAGGTGGGTGTTGGTGGTGACGTTGCGCTCGTAGGCGACGACCACTCCCGGCTCCACGGCCAGCACGTTGCACCCGTCGTCCCACTGCTCGCGCTCCGCCGAGTGCACGTCCTGCGTGGCCGTGAGCACCCGCACCCGGTCCAGGCCGAGGGCGGAGGCGATGGCCCGGTGCATGTGCTCCGGCGGGTGGTCGCTGACCCGGAGGTCGCTCGCCCCCTCGCCCGGCCGGATCGTGTAGGAGCGCAGCATGCCGAGGCCGGCGTACTGAGTGAACGTATCTGCGTCGACCATCGTCATCACCGTGTCCAGGTGCATGAAGGCCCGCCGCTTGGGCATGTCGAGGGCCACGATGACCTCCGCCGAGCCGGCCGCGAACAGGCCGCGGGCCAGCATCTCCACCGCCTGCGGGGTGGTGCGTTCGCTCATCCCGATCAGGACCGCACCGTTGCCGATGACCAGGACGTCGCCGCCCTCGATCGTGGAGGGGTAGTCCGGCTGGCCCTGCGACCAGTAGTGGAAGGGGCCGGATCCGGTGAAGAGCGGGTGGTGCCGGTAGATCGCCTCGAAATGCACGGTCTCGCGCTGGCGGGCGGGCCAGCGCATGGCGTTGATGGACACCCCGTCGTAGATCCAGGCGGACGTGTCACGCGTGAAGAGGTGGTTCGGCAGCGGCCCCAGCAGGAAGCCGTCCATCTCGAGGGCGTGGAAGCGCACCGAGACCGGCTCGGCGTGCCGCTCCAGGAACTCCCGCTTGGTCATGCCGCCGACCAGCGCCTCCGCGAGGGCCTCCGACGGCAGCCCGTCGAAGACCGCGCGCAGGTGGTCGGTGGCGAGCGGCCCGTACTCCTTCTCGTCGAAGACCCGGTCCAGTACGAGGTGACGGGCCTCGGTGACGTCGAGGACCTCCCGCAGGAGGTCGCCGAAGAGGTGGACGGACACCCCCCGGTCGCGGAGCACGTCCGCGAAGCCGTCGTGCTCCTGGCGGGCCCGGCGCACCCACAGCACGTCGTCGAAGAGCAGGGCGTCCTTGTTGCTTGGTGTGAGCCGCTTCAGCTCCAGGTCGGGCCGGTGGAGGATGACGCGGCGAAGCCGCCCGGTCTCGGAGTCGACATGGAATCCCATGCCGTACACGTTCCCAGACCGGGCGGCTTTCTGACCTCGCGTCGGCTTTCCCGGCTCAGCGCAGGCCGAGAAGTGCCGTCGGGGTGCCGACGACGTCCGGGGCGGACAGGCCCAGGTCGGGGACGGCCAGGTTCGGGATCCCCGAGTTGCTCGCGTCCGGCATCGTCAGCGGGGCACGGAGGTTCGCGCCGGGGGTGCGGGTGAGCAGGGTGCTGTCCGACGACTCGAGGAACCCCTCGCCGTCCGTCTTCTGCTCCCCCATCAGGTTGGGCACCGGGGACGTGAGACGGGTGGCCCCGAGGTCGGCCGCGATCGGCACCACCGGGAGCAGCGGGGTCGGCAGCAGGTCGCCCCGGTGGAACCGGGGCGCCTCGGGGGCGCCGACGAGCGGCACCGGGACCCCCGTCGCCAGCTGGGGGGCGGGCAGGCCCAGCGTGGTCTCCACCGCTTCCAGCGGGACACCCACCGGGACCGAGTCGGCCACGGCCGGGGAGGCCGCGCCGGCCGCGGCCATACAGGTCATGAGCGCCGCAATGCTTCCGCGCGCGGTCATCTTCATAGGTGACGTTCCGTCCTTCCTGGGTCGCGGACACTCCGCTTCCCTGGATGAACGATCCCGCCGGCGCTTTCCCGGGGCTTCCGGGGGAAAGTTCCCCCATACGACCTAATTCGCGGCCGTACGGGGGCGTCCGCTTTACGCCGCGCCTTTACACCGCGCCCTTGCGCCGCGCCTTCGCGGTCGCCGCTCACGGCCGGGGGCGGCCGGCTCCGGCACGGTCCGGGCGGCACCGCCGGGGGGAACGGACTTCCGGGGTTCAGTCGTCGGACGGGCCGGGATCGCGGGTGCAGATGTGGCCGGACGGGCAGGCGGGACAACCCTTGACCGCCGCCAGTTCGGCGACGGCCCCGAAGAGCTCGCGGGCCCGCTCGACGGTTCCGACGCCTTCGTGCCGGGCGAACTCCTCCGGGTCGGCCTCGGTGCCCGCGGCCATGTGGGACCTGATGTAGGCCAGGGTCGCGAACTCGTCGAGGCTGATGTCACCGGGGTACGCGGGGACGCAGACCTTCGGGACGAGCGTCTCCTCCGGGGAGTCGGCGAACACCCAGGGCTCGCCGGGGCGTTCGGGTCGCTGGGCGACGACCCGCAGGAGGGTCGCCTCCGCGGCGGTGTCCACGAGGACGCCCCCGTGGGCGTGCAGTTCGTGCAGGCTCCTGCGGACCTGGTCGCCGGCCGGGTCGACACCGAGCATCTCCGCGGCCACGTCCACCGGCAGCGGCGCGACCGTGTCGCCCTGGCGCAGCAGGACGGTGCCCTCGTCGATGGCGACGTCGAGGTGCACGGCCTGGACGGGGATGCGGCCCGGGTAGAAGGCGCGCAGCCGCCCGAGGCGGCGTACCAGGTCGACGGCGTCCGGGGACAGGCCGGGACCGGCGTCGGCGCCGGCGGACTTCGGGTCGACCCTGAGCCACTCGTCGTAGCCGGGGGGCTGCAACTGCTGGAGCGTGTACCGCGCCCGGCGGTCGCGCCCCGGCTTGTTGGGCTTCCTGCGTCCCATGGGGATCGGTTCCTCTCGCCCGTAGGGGGTGTCGGACCCTGCACAACGAGCGGGTCCGGCCGAGGTGCGGCGGCCGGACCCCCCGGGGGGAGGATTCGGCCACCGCCGCGCGGGCACCTCCTGGGCGTCGTGTTCAGCGCTGCTTGGGAATGTTGAGCGGGCGGCCGATGTGCCAGTGCGGTTCGCTGCCGCTGTACGGGCACAGGTAGGCGATCCGCTCGTGCTGCCACGGCTGGATCCGGTTCATCTCGCTCGCGGCCCGTTCGGCCGCGGCCTCGTTCGCGAACTGCTTCTTCTCCCCGCACGCCCTGGAGCGGGTGATGCGGCGCCTGGCGGCGGCGCCCGTCCTGCTGGTGCGCTTCATCCCTCCTGCCTATCCCAGCGGGAGCCGCCCAGAAAGGCCGTTCACCCGATCGAGTGACAGTCGGCCGCGGGCCCTTGCCTTGGCCGCGTCAGGTCCCGCGTCCCGGTCAGAGCGGTCGGGCCCCGAGTGCGGCGATGCCGTCCGGGCCGACGCGGCAGCAGCCGCCGATGAGGCGCGCCCCGGCCGTCCGCCAGGCCCCGACGGGCCACGGGACGGGGGTGGCGGGGGCGTCCCAGGTGCCGGTGGCCGCGTCCCAGACGGAGCCGTCGTTCGGGTAGGCCACCAGCGGCTTCGCGGTGACGGACGCGGCGGCCTCCAGGGCGGGCAGCACATCGGCCGGATCACAGCAGTTGACGCCGACCGCGATCACCTCGGGCGCGGCGGCCGCCAGGGCGAAGGCCTCGGCGAGGGGCTGGCCGGCCCGGGTGCGGCCGCCCGCGGCCGTGTAGCTGAGCCAGGCACGGGCCCCCGTCCCCGCCAGTACCCGCAGCAGGGCCTCGGCCTCCAGGACGTCGGGGACGGTCTCCAGTGCCAGCACGTCCGGGCCCGCCGCCAGCAACGCCCCGATCCGGGGCCGGTGGAAGGCGGCCAGCTCCGCCACGCCCAGCCCGTACCGTCCGCGGTACTCGGAGCCGTCCGCCAGGACCGCCCCGTACGGGCCCACCGAGGCGGCCACCCAGACCTCGTGCCCGGCGGCCCCCGCCGCGCCGCCGGCCACCCGTACGCTCCGCTCCAGCAGGACGGGATCGTCCCCGACCTGGTAGCTCGCGGTGATCAGCACCTCGGCCCCGGCCCGGACGTACGCCGTGTGGGCGGCCGCCACCTGTTCGGGGTGCTCGGCGAGCACCCGGCCCGTCCACATCCCCCCGGTCAGGTCGCAGCCCTGGTCGGCGAGCTGGTTGCTCAGTCCGCCGTCCAGGAGCACGCCCCTGCGGGCCAGGGCTTCGGCGAGCGGGCGGGTCGCACGGGGCATGGCTCCACGGTCCCCTAACCGAGCTGGGACAGCACCCGGGCGGAGATCAGCTCCAGGTGGTCGAGGTCGTCGAGGTCGAGGAGCTGGAGGTAGGCGCGCGAGGACCCGATGGCGGAGTAGGTGCCGAGCTTCTCCACCACCTCGTCCGGGGAGCCGGCCAGGCCGTTGGCCTTGAGCTCGTCCACCTCGCGTCCGATGGCGGCGGCCCGGCGGGCCACCTCGGCGTCGTCCTTGCCCACGCAGACGACGAGGGCGTTGGAGTAGACGAGGTCCTCCGCCGTGCGTCCCGCTTCGGCGGCGGCCTCCCGGACACGGGCGAACTGCCGGCGGCTGTCCTCCACCGAGGCGAACGGCATGTTGAACTCGTCGGCGTAGCGGGCGGCGAGGCGCGGGGTGCGCCGCGCTCCGTGCCCGCCGATGAGGACGGGCACCTTGTCCTGGGCGGGCTTGGGGAGCGCCGGGGAGTTCTCCACCTGGTAGTGGACGCCCCGGTGGTCGAAGGTGGCGCCGGGCTCGGTGGCCCACAGGCCCGTGACGATGGCCAGCTGTTCCTCCAGCCGGGCCATCCGCTCCGCCGGGAAGGGGATGCCGTACGCCTTGTGTTCCTCCTCGAACCAGCCGGCGCCGAGGCCCAGTTCCACGCGGCCGCCGGACATCTGGTCGACCTGCGCCACCTGGATCGCGAGGACGCCGGGCAACCGGAAGGTGCCGGCCGTCATCAGCGTGCCCAGCCGGATCCGCTTCGTCTCGCGGGCCAGGCCCGCGAGGGTGATCCAGGCGTCGGTGGGGCCCGGCAGGCCGTCGACGGAGCCCATGCGCAGATAGTGGTCCGAGCGGAAGAACGCGTCGAAGCCCAGGTCCTCGGTGGCCTTGGCGACGGTCAGGAGCGTGTCGTAACTGGCGCCCTGCTGGGGTTCGGTGAAAATGCGGAGATCCATGCTCCCCATCCTGCCCGTCCCGACCCTGCCGGGTGAATCTGCGTCAACCGGGAGGCCCGCCGCCGGCCCCGCCAGTGACCAGCGGCGATGGAGATCGTTGCTCGGACGGAGCCGGACCGCCCGGCCCGCGCGCCGGCGGCCTCCCGCCGACGCGTCCACCGCCCCCTTCCGCACCGGAAGGGCCAGGGCCGAGGAGGCCGCCATGTCCCACGAGTCCGTGCCCGAGCATCCCGCACAGACCGGACAGGCAGCACACGACGACGCGGGCCGGGAGGGCGCGGCTCCCGCCCGGGGCGGAGCGCCGAAGGGCCTGTTGCAGCAGATGGAGGAGCTGATGGCGGCATTGAACGCCGACCTCTCCCAGCTCGACGCCGACCTCCAGCACTCCGCGGACCGTACTCCGCCGGCGGCGGACCGTACTCTGCCGGCGGCCCCCGGTACCCGCGCGTACGAGGGTGAGCTCCGCTCGGACCGGTCCCGCTGACCGCTGGGGTCCCGTCGCACGCGCCGGGACCCCAGCCGCGGCGGGGACCGGCGCCCTTCCGGCGGCGCCGTTCCTCCCGGCCGGTCCCGGCCGCTCCCGGCTCAGCCGACTCCCGAGGCCGGACCCCGTTCCCGCACGGACGCCATGCGGCGCAGCAGTGCCCGTACCCGGTCGCTGGACTCGTCCGCCGCGTCGATCGACTCGATGCACTGCCAGTACAGGCCCTCCTCGTCCGTCGCGCAGGCGACCCCGACCAGGGCTATGCCGACCTCGCCGAGCAGTTCCTGGAGCCCGAGCAGTGCCTGCCGTACGTCGGCCACCCCGCTCAGCTGGGCGGCCCGCGGCGGCTGTTCGGGCGGTCTCCCCTCGCCGAGCAGGGCCGCCCGGTCTATGACCCCGCACCCCCTGCCGCCGGCTTCCCCCAGTCCCCGCGCCTCCGCCCTCAGCTCGGCCGGCCCCGTGACGGCCAGCCAGCTCCCGATGCCCTGCGCGAGCGCCTGGGCCTGCCAGGCCTCGCCCACGATGCCCCATGCCGCCCCGCTCCGTGCCAGCGCGTGCCGGCCGGCCGCGATGAGCCGTACCGCATCCATATGCCGTCCCCCGTCCGCACGACATCCCCTCATTCTTCACTACCCAGAGTGAAGGCAGCGAGCCAGTAAAGCCAGGGGTATTCGGAAATCTGTGGACACAAACATGGTTGTGGACGACGCCATCACTCCGAAGAGTGACGATCTGGTGTCGACGTACCGGTTACCGGGAAGCGGTGTTCGTTCCTCTCGATCTTCGCGGCCAGCGCATCCAGCACATCCACCCCGAGAACCTCACAGAACTGCAACAGGTACGCCATCACGTCGGCGACCTCGTCGGCCACTCTGCGTGCGCTCTCGGGCTCTTCCATGACCGCGGCCGACTGTTCCGGCGTCAGCCACTGGAAGATCTCGACCAGTTCGGCGGCCTCCACGCTCAGCGCCACGGCCAGGTTCTTGGGCGTGTGGTAGGGGCCCCAGTTCCGGGCGGCCGCGAAATCGGCCAGCCGCCGCTGGAGCCGGTAAAGGCGTTCGCCCTGCCGGTGAGCGGGCCCGTCGTCCGTGGGTGCTGCGTCGTTCATGGGGACAGGTCTACCACCGAGACGCCCGGGAGCCCCCGTCCGGTTCCCGCGGTGTCCTCGCCGACCGCCGCCACCAGCCGGATGTGCCCGCGCCCGCCGGACAGGAGGGCCAGGCGCAGCAGTTCGGCGGCCTGCCGGCGGTCCAGTCCCCGGTCGAGGCCGTCGGCGAGGACGGTGAGGGCCTGGCGGGCGGAGAGCAGTTCGGCCGCCGGGTCCACGGCCAGCACGCCGGGTCCGGTGAGCAGGACGAGGGCCAGCGCGAGGAAGCGCAGCTCCCCCGCGCCGAGGCGGTCCAGGCCGGTGGCGGGGAGGGCGGGGCCCCGGTCCAGTACGGCGGCGACGAGCCCGGTGCCGTCGGGGGCGGTCCGTACGTCGAGCCCCGCCACCGGCCCGGCGCAGCCGGCCCGTGCCGCCGCGGCCAGCAGGGCGTGGCGGGTGCCGCATTCGTGGCGGGTCCGGCGCAGTACGTCGGCCAGGTTGCCGCAGTCGGTCCGCAGCCGGCCCTCGCCGGGCGGGACGGGCGCCCGCATCCGGCCGGGACGCGGATCGCAGGGGAAGACCGCCCGCAGGGCGACCACCACCTGCTCGGCGGCGGCCAGCACCCGCTGCTGCCCGGCGGTGGAGCCGGCGACGCGCAGCGGCAGCAGACCGGTCCCGAGCCGGTCGTCGGGCAGTTGCGCGCGGGTCATGCCGACGGCTCCGCCGGTGAACCAGGCGGCCTCGACGGTGCGCCGGCGCGGGTCGCGCAGGGCGGTGGTGAGGAGGATCCGGCCGTCCTGGGAGAGCCGTTCGCCGGCGATCCGCAGCACGGGCTCGGCCTGGACGGCGAGGTCGAGGCGGACCTGGCCGGACGGGCCGTCGACCGTGCAGCCGAGGTGGAAGCCGCGCCGCCCGCCGGGGCCGGGCCGGGCCCCGTCGGGCACCCGGCGCCGCGGGTCGGGGAAGACCTCGCCCAGGGCGGCTCCGGAGGCGAGGCCGGCCAGCGCCCCGTAGGCGTCCAGGGCCTGCGACTTGCCGCTGCCGCTGGGGCCGGTGAAGAGGGTCACGGGGCCGAGCGGGAACACGGCCGCCCGGTGCGTCCCGAAGGCGGACAGCCGCAGCTCCGTGACGGCCGGGCGGGGTGGGCCGGCGCCGGCGGGCGCGTCGCCGGGGGCGGTGGCTCCGTCGGCGTGCGGCGGCGTACCGGAGCGGGTGCCGCGGCCGGGGTGCGCGCGTAACGGGCTGTCAGCGGTCTCGTCGCACGGGGGCGTACCGGTCGGGGCGGCGGCGGGTGCGCCGGGCCTCGCCGTGTCCAGGATGGCGTCCATGGCCGGACGGTACGGTCCGCCGGGCGGGCCGGGTGGCCGCCGAACCGTTCCGCCGCCGCGACCTTCCTACGATCGGGGGACGGCCGCCGCCGCGATGCCCTCCACCTCGGTGCCGACCGGCGCCAGCAGGAAGACGTTGCGGTCGACGCGGTGCATGCCGCTGCCCAGGCCGAAGACCACGCCGCTGCTGAAGTCCAGGATCCGCTTGGCCACTTCGCTGTCCGCGCCGGTGAGGTCCAGCAGTACAGGGATCTGCGCGATCAGGTACTCCGCCACCTCCCGCGCGTCGGCGAAGATCTGGACCCGGATCACCACGAAGCGCCGCTGTTCCGCCGCGGCCGGTCCGGGAGCCTTGGGGATGGTGCGGTGGTCCACCCGGGAGGGCCACTCGTTGCGGCTGCGCAGGGGTACCACCTGCGCGAGCCCCTCCCACTGCTCGTCGGTGACGTCGTACCTGCTCACCGGGCCGCCTCGGCCGCGCGCTTCATGTGCATCCACCCATCCTCTCGCGTTTCACCCGTTCAGCCCAACACCGACACGGAGCACGTAGGGTCGCCGCCATGACCAATGGCGACGAGGTCCGCACGCTACGCGACACCACGGCCGCCGGGCGCCCCCCGCTGCGCGAGGACGCGATCCGCAACCGCGCGCAGATCCTCGCCGCCGCCGAGCAGTTGTTCACCGAGCGGGACCCGCGCACCGTGACGATGGATCACATAGCCAAGGCCGCGGGGGTCGGGCGGGCCACCCTCTACCGGCGTTTCCCCGATCCCGCCTCCGTGGCCGGGGCACTCCTCGAGGAGCACGAGCGGATCCTCGGGGGGCTGCTCGCGTTCGGCCCGCCGCCCCTGGGGCCCGGCGCTCCCCCGGCGCAGCGGCTGACGGCCTTCTACTCCGCGGCCCTGGAGCACCTGGAGCGGCACCTGCCGCTGGCCCTGGGCATCGGCCCGGGTCCGGCCCGGTTCTCGGGCGGCGCGTACCGGCACTGGCGCGCGCACGTGCGGGAGCTGCTGGTGGAGGCCGGTGCCGACGACCCCGACGTGAGCGTGGACGCCCTGCTCAGCCCGCTGTCCCCGGAGGTCTACCAGTTCCAGCGGCACACGCTGGGCTTCCCGACCGTGCGGATCGCCGAAACGCTCGCCCGGCTGGCGCGCGGGGTACTCCCCGCCGCACCGATGAGTTAGGTTAGGCATACCTAAGTTAACTTCGGATGAGGGAGAGATCCGCATGCGCCTGCCCGGTGCCCCCGCCGCCGCCCCCGCCGCCCGGCCCACCGGGGCCGAGCTGGTCCGCTCGGTCCTGGCCGCCGCCCACTCGATGACGGTGGTCGTCGACGGGGTGCGCCACGAGGTCCGCGACCTGGACGGCGGGAACGTGCTCGGCCGGCTGCACCTGCACCCCGCCGCGCCCCTGGCCGGACACCCGGCTCCGGCGCAGGGCGCCGCACTGCCCGATGTCCGGCTGGAGTTCACCGACATCGCCCCGACGCCCGTACGCGACCGGGTGCGCGCCCGCGTCACCGTCCTGGGCCGCCTGCTGACGCCCTGGGCCGACGAGGGCTCCGCCCCCGGCACCACCGCCTGCGTGGAATACGGCCGGGCGGTGCTGGAGACCGCGCGCGGGACCTCGTACATCGGCCTGGAGGAGCTGGACGGGGCCTGGCCCGACCCGCTGGCCCCCTACGAGGCGGGCATGCTCACCCACCTCCTCGACGACCACCCCGAGCTGGTGACGCTGCTGCTGCGGCTGGTACGGCCGCGGCCCTCGGCCGCCGTCGTGCGCGCGCTGCCGCTGGCCCTGGACCGGTACGGGATCACCCTGCGCCTGGAGGAGCGCGCCGGCCACCGCGACGTGCGGCTGGCCTTCCCCTCCGTCCTCGACCACGTCGACCAGGCGGGCGCCCAGATCCAGGCCCTGCTCAGCGCGGCCCGGCGGCGCTCCCACCGCAACACGCTGCCGGCCTGAGGACCTCCCGGGCCGCTTCCCCGTCCCCCTACCGGGTGTGGCGGTTGGCGGGGCGCGGCAGACCGTAGTGCTCGCGCAGGGTGGTCCCCGTGTACTCGGTGCGGAAGAGGCCGCGGGCCTGGAGGACCGGCACGACGTGGTCCACGAAGTCGGTGAGGCCGGTGGGCAGGACGGGCGCCATGATGTTGAAGCCGTCGGCGGCGCCCCGGGTGAACCACTCCTCCAGCTGGTCCGCGATCTGCTCGGGGGTGCCGGCGAACACCCGGTGGCCGCGGCCGGCGCCCAGGCGGGCGATCAGTTCGCGGAGGGTGAGTCCGTCGCGGCGGGCGATCTCGGCGACGAGCGTGAACCGGCTCTTGTTGCCGTTGATCTCCCGCTCCTCGGGGAGTTCGGGCAGCGGGCCGTCGAGGTCGGCGCCGGTGAGGTCGGTGCCCAGCATCCCGGACAGCTGGGCGAGCCCGTACTCGGGGACCTGGAGGTCGGTCAGCTCCTGCTCCAGCGCCCTGGCCTCGGCCTCGGTGGAGCCGATGACGGGGGCGATGCCCGGCAGGACCAGCAGCTCGTCCTCGGAGCGGCCGTGGCGGGCCAGGCGGGACTTGAGGTCCTTGTAGAAGGCCTGCCCGTCGGCGAGGGTCTGCTGGGCGGTGAAGACCGCCTCGGCGTACCGGGCCGCGAACTCCTTCCCGGACTCGGACGAGCCGGCCTGCACGAGCAGCGGGTAACCCTGCGGGGAGCGGGGCACGTTGAGCGGGCCCGCGACGGAGAAGTGCTCGCCGCGGTGCGCGGCCGGGTGCAGCTTGCCGGTGTCGGCGTAGACGCCGCGTTCCTTGTCGAGGACGATCGCGTCGTCCTCCCAGCTGTCCCAGAGCTTGGTGGCGACGTCGAGGAACTCGCGGGCGCGGTCGTAGCGCAGACCGTGCTCGAGGTGCTCCTCGCGGTTGAAGTTGCGGGCCTCGTCGACGGTGCCGGAGGTGACGATGTTCCAGCCGGCGCGGCCGCCGCTGATGTGGTCGAGGGAGGCGAACGCGCGGGCGAGGTGGTAGGGCTCGTAGAACGTCGTGGAGGCGGTGGCGATCAGGCCGATGTGCTCGGTGACGGCGGCGATGGCGGAGAGCAGGGTGATCGGCTCGAAGCCGCCGAGGGCGTTGTGCCGGGCCTTGCCCCAGAGGGCGAGGCCGTCCGCGAAGAAGACCGAGTCCAGCCGTCCGCGCTCGGCGGTGCGGGCCAGCTCCTGGAAGTAGCGGAGGTCGGTGATGCGTTCGGGGCTGCCGGCCGGGTGCCGCCAGGCGGCGTCGTGGTGGCCGGCGTTCATCAGGAAGGCGTTGAGGTGGAGGGTGCGGGCTGCGGGCATGACTGTTCCCTGGGTCGGGCGGAGGAGCGGAGGGGGCGGCGGGTCAGGCGGGGACGCGCCAGAGGCTGAGGCGGCGTTCGACCGTGACGAGGAGCTGGTTGAAGGCGACGCCGATCGCCGAGATGGTGACGATCCCCGCGTACATCTGCGGGATGGCGAAGTTGAACTGCGAGGCGTTGACCAGGTAGCCGAGCCCCGCCTTGGCGCCGATCATCTCGGCGGCCACCAGGACCAGGATCGAGACCGCTCCCGCCAGCCGGATGCCCGTGAAGACCGCCGGGACGGAGGCCGGCAGGATCACCTTCTGGAAGAGGCGGGGCGTCGACAGGTCCATCGACCGGGCGAGCCGGACCAGGGTGGGGTCGGCGTTGCGGACGGCGCTGATGGTGTTCAGCAGGACGGGCCAGACGCAGGCGTAGACGACGATCGACACCTTCGAGGTCTCCCCGATGCCGAGGAGCAGGACGAAGACGGGCAGCAGCGCGAGGGCCGCCGTGTTGCGGAAGAGTTCCAGCAGCGGGCCGAGGAAGGCGGCGACGGGCCGGTACCAGCCGATCAGCAGCCCGAGCGGGACCGCCACCGCCACGGCGATGACGAAACCGCCGAGCGCGCGGGTGAGGCTGGCCCGGACGTGCTCGCCCAGCTGCCCGTCGCCGAGCAGTTCCCACCAGGCCCGGGCCACCTCGCTGACCGGGGGCAGGAAGGTGGCGTCGACCAGGCCGAGCCGGGGCGCGGCCTCCCACAGCGCGAGCAGGGCGAGGACGGCCGCCGAGCGCAGCAGGCCGGCCCGCAGCCACCGCAGGACGGCCGCGGCCGGGGCGGGGCGGCGGACGGCCGCGGGTGGCGCGGGGGCGGCCGGGGGCCGGTCCGCGGCGGGGGCCGGGGCCGTGGGGGCCGGGGCCGTGGGGGCCGGGGCGGGGTGTGCGGGGCCTCGTACCTCCGGCTCGGGACGGGCCGGGGCGGCGGCGGGGGTGTCGGTGCTCATGCGGAGGCCTCCTCCTTCTCCAGTTGCCGGGCCCGGGCCACCTCGTCGTGGAGCAGGCCCCAGATCTCGTGGCGGTAGCGGGCGAACTCCGGGCTGGACCGCAGGTCCTCGCCCGTGGCGCCGGCGAGCCGGTCGCCGAGGGAGACCGGCACCACCTCCTTGACGCGGCCCGGGCGCGAGGTGATGACGGCCACCCGCTGCCCGAGGTAGACGGCCTCCTCGATGCCGTGCGTGATGAAGACGACCGTCTTGCCGGTGCGCAGCCAGATGCGCCGCAGCTCGTCCTGGAGGGACTCGCGGGTCTGCGCGTCCAGAGCGGCGAAGGGCTCGTCCATCAGCAGCACGTCCGGGTCGTACGCCAGCGAGCGGGCGATCGCGACCCGCTGGCGCATGCCGCCGGAGAGCTCGTGCGGGTGCCGGTCCTCGAAACCGGTGAGACCGACCAGGTCGAGGAACTCGCGGGCGCGCTCCTCGCGCCGGCGGCGCGGGACGCCGGTCGCCTCGAGGCCGAACTCGACGTTGCCGAGCGCCGTGCGCCAGGGCAGCAGGGCGTACTGCTGGAAGACGATGCCCCGGTCCAGGCCCGGCCCGGTGACGGGCACGCCGTCGAGCAGGACGCGTCCCGAGGTGGGGAGGGCGAGCCCGCCGAGGAGGTCCAGCAGGGTGGACTTGCCGCAGCCGCTGGGGCCGACGACGACCAGGAACTCCCCCGCGCCGATCTCCAGGTCGATGCCGTCGAGGGCGGTGAACTCGCCCGCGCCGCCCTTGACGGGGAACCTCTTGGTCACCGCGTCGAACACGATCTTCGTCATACCGGTTCAGCCCTTCCCGAGGCCGTTGAACTCGTTGGTGTAGAGGTCTGCCGCCTTGAGCCCGCCCGGCTTGATCTCGCCGCGCTTGCCGAGCCAGTCGAGCCAGAGCTGGAACTCCCCGTCCTCGATCCGGCCGTACTGCCCCGCCACCCCGTAGGAGCGCCAGAACCGCAGCGTCGAGGTGTCCTCGTTGCGGCCGCGCTTGCGGACGATCTCGGTCTGGCGGGCGATGACCTCCTCGCGCGGTGTGGTGCGCGACCACTCGATGGCCTTGCCGACCCCGGTGACGAAGGTGCGGACCGTGTCCGGGTTGTCCTTCACGAACTGCCTGGTCATCACGTACGAGCCGGCGCTGAACCTGCCGAGCAGGTCGTAGTCGCTGAACAGCGGCCGGATCCCGCCCGCCGCCAGGGCCTTGTCGCGCAGTACGCCGCTGAGCACGCCGACCTCGATCTGCTTCTGGCGCAGCACCTGCTCGGTGTTCACGGGCGGCACGACCAGGGCCTCCACCTTGGCGGCCTCGGCCTGGGAGACGCCGTTGCGGCTCAGGTAGATGTCGAGGAGCGCCTGGGAGTGCGCGCCCAGGGTGTTCATGCCGACCTTCTTGCCGAGCAGGTCCCGGGCGGAGCGGACCGGGCTGTCCTCCAGCACGTAGTAGCCGCTGTAGGCGTCCTGGTCGACGCCGTAGTAGGAGATGACGGAGGTGATCGGGGCCTTGCTCGCGGCGAGTTTGACGATGGCGCCGTTGAAGGCGCCGCCGAAGTGGATCTGGCCGGTGGCGGCGGACTGGATGTCCTGGGGGCCGCTGATGGTGTTGCCGACCCACTCCAGGGTGAGGCCCTCCAGGTAGCCGAGATCGGCGGCCAGCTCGGGGAGCGTGACGGCGCCGACGTTGCCCTGGTACTTGAGGGTGGTGACCTGGCCGCCGGAGCGGCGGCCGCCTCCGGTGGCGGTGGCCGTGCCGCAGCTCACCGCCGCCGCCGAGATGCCGAGCAGGGTGAGGAACTGGCGCCGGGAGCGGGTGGTCGTGGCGGGTGCTGCGGGCATGGCGGGGTCCTTGGGTGACGGGGCTGCTGGTTACGGGGTGGCGGTGAGGGCGGTGGCGGCGGCTTCGGCGGCGCGGCCGCGCAGGGCGTCCGCGAACTCGTCGACGGCCTGGAAGAGGTCCAGCTCCGCCTCGGGCCGCAGCCGGTCCGGGCCGGCTCCCCGTTCGACGGAGGAGTCCAGGACGAACCGCCCGGCGGTGACGTGCCGGGCCCCGAGGGCGGCGAGGACCGGGCGCAGGGCGTAGTCGAGGGTCAGTACGTGGGCGAGGCTGCCGCCGGTGGCGAGGGGCAGGACCGTCTTGCCGGCCAGGCCGTCCTGCGGGAGCAGGTCGAGGAAGGCCTTGAGGAGGCCGGTGTACGAGGCCTTGTAGACCGGGGTCGCGATGACCAGGCCGTCGGCCGCGGCGACGGCCTCCAGGGCGCGGCGGATCTCCGGCTCGCCGCGCCGGGCCGAGAGGAGGTCGGCGGCGGGGAGGGTGCGTACGGCGAGGCGGGCGGTCTCGAAGCCGGCGTGCGACAGGCGCCCCAGCACGTGGTCGGCGACGACGTCGGTACGGGAGTGGGCGGAGGGGCTGCCGGTGAGGGCGAGCAGTCTGGGCGGCACAGGGGGCTCCGTTCTGGTGGTCAGGCGGTGGTGGTCAGGCGGTGGTGGTGGAGGCGGTGGAGGGGGACGCGGTGGAGGCCGTGGAGGCGCCGGAGGCGATGCCGAAGGAGGGCGCCGGAACGGCTTCCGGGCGGATCAGGCGGGACGGCACCCCGTCGGGGCCGACCGGGACGTCGCCGTCGACGGTGACGCGGCGCAGGACGCGCTCGTGGTCGTCGGAGTCGTCGACGCCGTAGTGCTGGGTGGCGCGGTTGTCCCAGATGGCGACGTCACCGGCCCGCCACTGCCAGCGGACGGTGTTCTCGGGGCTCTCGACGTGGGCCTGGAAGAGGTCGAGGAGCGCGCGGCTGTCACGGCCGGTGAGCCCCTGGATCCGCTGGACGAAGTTGCCGAGGAGCAGGGTGCGTTCGCCGGTCTCGGGGTGGACGCGGACCACCGGGTGCTCGGTGAGGAAGGCGGTCGAGGTGAACACCTCGCGATACTGGGCGAGGGCCTCGGGAAGGCCGTCGGGCCGCAGGGCGGCGTAGTCGTACTCGTTGGAGTGGAGGGCGCGCAGGCCGTCGGCGAGGGCGCGCAGCGGCTCGGGAAGGTGGGAGTAGGCGGTGGCGGTGTTGGCCCAGAGGGTGTTGCCGCCGTACGGGGGCACGGTGACGGCGCGCAGGACGGAGAAGGCGGGGTAAGCCGGGACGAAGGTGACGTCGGTGTGCCACTGGTTGGCGCGGGCCCCGTGGTGGGAGTCGATGCCGAGGGCGTAGCGGCCGTCGGCGGACGGGACGGTGGGGTGCGCGACGGGCGTGCCGAGCAGCCGGGCGAAGGCCTCGTGACCGGCCTCGTCGAGGTGGTCCTGGCCGCGGAAGAAGACGACCTTGTGGGTGAGGAGGGCGGCGCGGATCTCCGCGACGGTTCCGGCGGCGAGCTCGCCGCCGAGGCGCACGCCGCCGATCTCGGCGCCGAGGCGGCCGCCGAGGCGGGTGACGGTGGTGGTGGTCGTGGGGGCGGTGGCGGTGGTCATGGGGGCTCCTCGGAGGTGTGGCGGGTGGCGGGGTCGTGCCGGCTCTGCCCGGAGGGAGCTGCCGGTGGCGCCCCGGGGAAGCGGAGGCGAGGGGGCGTGGGGGCGTGGGGGTACGGCGGTGGGCCCGCGGGGTCGCCGGGGCGGCCGGCCGGGCCGCGTCCGGCGTGTGGAGGGCGGGGCCGCGCGTCCCGGGGTCCGGTACCGCTGGGACCGGCTCCGGCGTTCGGGCCCTGGGGCCCACGGGCCTTCGGGCACGGCGGAGCGGGGCGGGCCGGCGGGCCGGCGGGGTACGGGGCGGCTTGGAGCCTCAGGCCCCGACGCGGGCCGGACAGCGGCCCGGACACGTGCCCGGCGCGGTACAGGGGCCGGGGGTGTGGAGCCGCGGAGCGAGGTGGTCGTTCGCGGTCATGGCTCGGAGCGTGTCAGGGGCCCCGCGGTGGGTCAATCCCCGCCGGAGGGCCCGGGGGGCGGCCGGTGAGCCGCGCTGACCTGGGGTTTCTCCACGCCGGGCGGCCGGAAACGGCTGGCTGGATTTCATGGCGCCGCAACGCCGCCGCCATGACCGTGGTCCGGTGGGGGGTCTGCGGGGCCGGGGCCGGTGGGTGGGTGCGGGGTGGCTGCCGCTGCGCGGGGCTGTCCCCTGCCCGCCCTTCCACCGTTCCCCGGGGCTTCGCCCCGGACCCCACGCCGGCGAGGCTGGAACGTGCGGACGGCCGGCCCCTCGCGCTGAGCGCCCGGCGGCGCCGGACGGCCAGCCGGCGGGCGGCCCCAAGCGACACACACGGGCGCAACCGCAACGCACCGTCCCGCACGCCCGCGACGGCGGCGGGCGCAACGCCGCCCGGATCCCGCCCGGCAGGCCCGGCGTGAGGCCGGAGAGCGCCCGGCACCGCCCCGCACCCCCGCGCGCCGGCGGGCGCACCCCGCTCCACACGCCCGTGATGGCGGCAGGTGCGACGCCGCCCGGACCCCGCTCCACACCCCCGCGGTGCCAGCCGGCGCACCCGCCCAGGGCCGCCCCACACGCCCGGGACGAGGCCGGAGAGCACACCCCGCCCCCCCGGTCCCCAGACGTCGCGACGCCGAGAGAGCCTCCCGCCCGGCGCCACCCCCCGCGCGCCTGCAAGGGCGGCGGGCGCGCGCGCCGTCCAGGCCCGCCAGCCCACCGGTGAGGCGGCGGGCACGCCCCGCCCTCGCTCCGCCCCACACGCCCGGCGCGAGGCCGGAGAGCACACCCCGCCCGGCCCCCGGTCCCCAGACGCCGGGACGCCGGGACGCCGGGACGCCGGGACGCCGGGACGCCGGGACGCCGGGACGCCGGGACGCCGGAAAGAGCCTCCCGCCCCGCACCACCCCGCGCGCCCGCAAGGGCAGGGGGGCGCGCCCCGCCCAGGCCCGCCCCGCACGCTCGCGAGGACGGGGCGGGCGCATGCTGCCCGGCGCCCGCCCCGTGGGCCCTCATCAGGGCGGCGGTGGTCCCGTCCCGGTCTGGGGCCCGGGCTTCGGTGGGGGCGGTCGGGGGCGCGGGTGGACCCCACTCGGGTCCGGGCCGACCCCGATCCGGATGCCGGGAACCCCTGACCGGCAGGGCGGCGGACCGGCCCGTACGCCGCCCGGCCAGGGCCGGCTCATCTGAGAGGGCGAGATCACATCCGATGGTTCTGGTACCGCCGAGTAGGCCCCCCTAGCATTCGAGCCATGACGGTCCTGCCTGACGACGGGCTCTCCCTGGCCGCCGATTTTCCTGACGCGACACATGAGCAGTGGCAACGCCTCGTCGAGGGCGTCCTGCGCAAGTCGGGCAAGGAAGTAACCGGCGAGGCAGCGGAAGCAGCACTGTCCACCACGCTCGAGGACGGGCTCATCACCCGCCCGCTGTACACGGCGCGCCCCGACGCGGACTGCCCCGACACCGGCTTTCCGGGGTTCGCGCCCTTCGTCCGGGGCGGTACTCCCCAGGGCAACAGCGCCTCGGGCTGGGACGTGCGCCAGCGCATCGCGGGCAGTGATCCGGTACGGGTCAACGAGGCGGCCCTCGCCGACCTCGAGAACGGCACGACCTCCCTGTGGCTGTCCGTCGGCCGCCACGGCATCCCGGTGGAGGGCCTGGGCCGGGCCCTGGACGGGGTCTACCTCGACCTCGCGCCGGTCGCCCTGGACGCGGGCGCCGAATACGCCGACGCCGCACGCGCGTTGCTCGCCCTGTTCGCGGAGCGCGGCACCGCCCCCGACGCCGCCCGCGCCTCGCTCGGCATCGACCCGCTGGGCCACGAGGCCCGCACCGGCGAGGCCCTGGACCCGGCCCCCGCCGCCGGGATCGCCCGTGAGGCGGCGGCTTCCTGGCCGGGCGTGCGCGCGCTGACCATCGACGCCCTGCCCTACCACGAGGCGGGCGGCTCGGCCGCCGAGGAGCTGGGGCTGTCCCTGGCCACCGGCGTGGCGTACCTCCGCGCCCTGACGGAGGCCGGGCTGAGCTCCGAAGCCGCCTTCGGGCAGCTGGAGTTCCGCTACGCGGCGACCGCCGACCAGTTCCTGACGATCGCCAAGCTGCGTGCGGCCCGGCGGCTGTGGGCCCGGATCGCCGAGGCCTGCGGCACGCCCGGAGCGGGCGCCCAGCGGCAGCACGCCGTCACCTCGCCGGTGATGATGACCCGCCGCGACCCGTGGGTGAACATGCTGCGGACCACCGTCGCCTGCATGGCGGCCGGAGTGGGCGGCGCGGACTCCGTCACCGTGCTCCCCTTCGACAGCGAGCTGGGTCTGCCGGACGCCTTCGCGCGCCGCATCGCCCGCAACACCTCGACCGTCCTGCTGGAGGAGTCGCACCTGGCCCGGGTGATCGACCCGGCGGGCGGCTCGTACTACGTGGAGCAGCTCACCGAGGAACTCGCCCACGCGGCCTGGGAGTTCTTCCAGACCGTCGAGCGGGCGGGCGGTCAGGCCGCCGCGCTGCGTTCCGGGCTGGTCGCCGAGCGCCTCGCGGCCACCTGGGCGGCCCGTTCCAGGAAGCTGGCCACCCGCCGCGAGCCGGTCACCGGCGTCAGCGAGTTCCCGCTGCTGTCGGAGAAGCCCCTGGTGCGCGAGCCCCTGCCGGCGGCACCGTCCGGCGGCCTGCCCCGGGTGCGGCGCGACGAGGCGTACGAGGCGCTGCGCGCCCGCAGCGACGCGCACCTGGAGGCCACCGGCAGCCGGCCGCGGATCTTCCTCGCCGCGCTGGGTCCGGCGTCCGCGCACACCGCGCGCGCCACGTTCGCCTCGAACCTCTTCCAGGCGGGCGGCGTCGAGCCGGTGCACGACCCGGTGTCCGTGGACGCGGGAAGCGCCGCCGAGGCGTACGCGGCGAGCGGCGCGGACGGTGTGGCGGTGCTGTGCTCCAGCGACGCGCTGTACGAGGAGCAGGCCGGGGCGGTGGCCGCCGCCCTGCGCGGGGCCGGCGCGACGACCGTGTTCCTCGCGGGCAGGCCCGGCACCTCGGCCGGCGCCGTGGACGAGTACGTCTTCGCCGGCTGCGACGCGGTCGCCGTGCTGTCCTCCGTACTCGACCGGATGGGAGTCGCGCAGTGAGCAGCATCCCCGATTTCTCCGAGCTCGCGCTCGGCGCGGCCCCGCACGGTGCCTCGGAGGACCAGTGGCGGGCGGCGGTGAAGGAGTCCACCGGGGCCGCCGCCGGCGACCTGCTGTGGGAGACCCCGGAGGGCATCGGCGTGCAGCCGCTGTACACCGGGCGCGACCTGGAGGGCCTGGACTTCCTGGGCACGTACCCGGGCATGGCCCCGTACCTGCGCGGCCCGTACCCGACGATGTACGTGAACCAGCCCTGGACGATCCGGCAGTACGCCGGTTTCTCCACGGCCGAGGAGTCCAACGCCTTCTACCGGCGCAACCTGGCGTCCGGGCAGAAGGGCCTGTCGGTGGCCTTCGACCTGCCGACGCACCGGGGTTACGACAGCGACCACCCGCGCGTGACGGGCGACGTCGGCATGGCGGGCGTGGCGATCGACTCGATCTACGACATGCGGCAGCTCTTCGACGGCATCCCGCTGGACAAGATGTCGGTGTCCATGACGATGAACGGCGCGGTGCTGCCGGTCCTCGCGCTCTACATCGTGGCGGCGGAGGAGCAGGGGGTCTCCCCCGACAAGCTCGCCGGGACCATCCAGAACGACATCCTCAAGGAGTTCATGGTCCGCAACACCTACATCTATCCGCCGAAGCCCTCGATGCGGATCATCTCGGACATCTTCTCCTTCACCTCGCAGAAGATGCCCCGCTACAACTCCATCTCGATCTCCGGGTACCACATCCAGGAGGCGGGGGCCACGGCCGACCTGGAGCTGGCGTACACCCTGGCGGACGGGGTGGAGTACCTGCGCGCGGGCCAGGGCGCCGGTCTGGACGTCGACGCGTTCGCGCCGCGCCTGTCCTTCTTCTGGGCGATCGGCATGAACTTCTTCATGGAGGTCGCGAAGCTGCGCGCCGCCCGCCTGCTGTGGGCGAAGCTGGTCCGGCAGTTCGACCCGAAGAACCCCAAGTCGCTGTCGCTGCGCACGCATTCGCAGACCTCCGGCTGGTCGCTGACCGCGCAGGACGTCTTCAACAACGTGACGCGTACGTGCATCGAGGCCATGGCGGCGACCCAGGGGCACACCCAGTCGCTGCACACCAACGCCCTCGACGAGGCCCTGGCGCTGCCGACGGACTTCTCGGCGCGCATCGCCCGCAACACCCAGCTGCTGCTCCAGCAGGAGTCGGGGACCTGCCGGTCGATCGACCCGTGGGGCGGCAGCGCGTACGTGGAGAAGCTGACGTACGACCTGGCGCGCCGGGCCTGGCAGCACATCCAGGAGGTGGAGGCGGCCGGCGGGATGGCGCAGGCCATCGACGCGGGCATTCCGAAGCTGCGCGTGGAGGAGGCCGCCGCCCGTACGCAGGCGCGGATCGACTCCGGCCGCCAGCCGGTGATCGGCGTGAACAAGTACCGGGTGGAGAACGACGAGCAGATCGACGTCCTCGTCGTCGACAACTCCTCGGTGCGCGCGCAGCAGATCGCCAAGCTGCGGCGGCTGCGCGAGGAGCGCGACGAGGCGCGTACGCAGGACGCCCTGCGCGCGCTGACGAACGCCGCCGAGCGCGGCGCCGGCCAGGGCCTGGAGGGCAACCTGCTCGCCCTGGCGGTGGACGCGGCGCGGGCCAAGGCGACCGTCGGTGAGATCTCGGACGCGCTCGAGAAGGTGTACGGGCGGCACGCGAGCCAGATCCGTACGATCTCGGGTGTGTACCGCACCGAAGCAGGCGAGTCCCCGTCCGTGGAGCGCACCCGTGCGCTCGTCGACCGGTTCGAGGAGGCGGAGGGCCGCCGTCCGCGCATCCTGGTCGCGAAGATGGGCCAGGACGGACACGACCGCGGCCAGAAGGTGATCGCGACGGCCTTCGCCGACCTGGGCTTCGACGTGGACGTCGGCCCGCTGTTCCAGACCCCCGCGGAGGTGGCCCGCCAGGCCGTCGAGGCGGACGTCCACGTGGTGGGCGTCTCGTCGCTGGCGGCCGGCCACCTGACCCTCGTACCGGCGCTGCGCGAGCAGCTGGCGGAGGAGGGGCGCGAGGACATCATGATCGTGGTCGGCGGGGTGATCCCGCCCGCCGACGTCCCGACGCTGCTGGAGATGGGCGCGACGGCGGTCTTCCCGCCGGGGACGGTCATCCCGGACGCGGCCCACGACCTGGTGACGCGGCTGGCCGCGGATCTGGGCCACGGGCTGTAGGCGGCGCCGGGTATGCCCCCGAAGATCGACATCGACGTGTACGTGAAGGGCGTGCTCGACGGGAGGCGCGCGCACGTCGCGCGCGCGATCACCCTGGTCGAGTCCACCCGGGCGGACCACCGCGCCCTGGCGCAGCGGCTGCTGACGGAGCTGCTGCCGCACGCGGGCAAGGCGCGCCGGATCGGCATCAGCGGGGTGCCGGGGGTGGGCAAGTCCACCTTCATCGACGCGTTCGGCTCGATGCTGACGGGCCTCGGGCACCGGGTGGCCGTCCTCGCGGTCGACCCGTCCTCGACCCGTACGGGCGGCTCCATCCTGGGGGACAAGACCCGGATGGAGCGGCTGGCCGTGGACCCGGCCGCGTTCGTGCGGCCCTCGCCGTCGGCGGGGACGCTGGGCGGGGTGGCCAGGGCCACGCGCGAGTCGATGATCGTCATGGAGGCGGCGGGCTACGACGTGGTCCTCGTGGAGACGGTCGGCGTCGGCCAGTCGGAGACCACGGTGGCCGGGATGGTGGACTCCTTCCTGCTGCTGTCCCTGGCCCGTACGGGCGACCAGTTGCAGGGCATCAAGAAGGGCGTCCTGGAGCTGGCCGACGTCCTCGCGGTGAACAAGGCGGACGGCCCGCACGAGCGCGACGCGAAGGCCGCCGCCCGGGAGCTGTCGGGCGCGCTGCGCCTGATGCACCCGGCGGACGCCGCGTGGACCCCGCCGGTGCTGACGTGCAGCGCGCGGGAGTCGGCGGGTCTGGACGAGGTGTGGAACCGCCTGGAGCAGCACCGGACGGTCCTGGAGACGGGCGGCCGGCTGGCGGCGAAGCGGGCGGCGCAGCAGGTGGAGTGGACCTGGTCGATGGTCCGCGAGGCCCTGCTGGAGCGGCTGCGGGCCGATCCCGCCGTGCGGGAGCTGGCTCCCGCCCTGGAGGCGGCCGTCCGGGAGGGCTCCGTCACGGCGACGTCGGCGGCGGACCGGATCCTGGGGGCGTTCGCGGGCTGACCGGGCCCGCGGGGCCGGGGGCCGGACCCCGCGGGTCACCCGTGGGACAGACGTCCCCAGCTCAGGGCCACGCCGGGCAGCAGTTCGGCACCGCGGAAGCGGTCGCGTTCCACGGTGACGTGCAGTTGCTTGAGCGTGGCCAGGTCCGCCAGCGGTCCGATGTCGACGGTTCCTTCCCCGGAGAAGTCGCCCAGGAGCCTGCACTCCTCCAGCCGGGGGAAGACGGTCGCCATCCGACGGAGGGCGGTCCGGAGGGACCCCGGACCGCCTCCGAGGAGGACCAGGCCGGTGACGTGCGGCAGGACCGCGTCCGCCGGGAGGGTGTCGACCGCCGCGGTGGACACGGTGAGGTGTCCGAGGGGCAGGGCCAGGATCTCGTGCCAGTCGGCCGCCGAGACCGGGCTGGAGGCGGCGTTGAGCAGCAGCTCCCGCAGCCCCGAGAACGTCCCGAGTCCGGTGAGCCCGCGCACGGGACCCACCTTGCCCGACACGTGGAGCACCCGCAGCGGGGCGCCCTTGGGCAGGTCCCCCGGGGACCAGCTCATGCCCTCGGGGCCTTCGATGGTCAGGGTGTCCAGCTCCCGCAGCTCCGAGACCGCGCTCATGTCGACGTCGGGCCGGGGGCTGGCGACTTCGAGGTGGGTGACCGGCATCCCGGCGAGCGCGGAAAGGTCCGTGAGCTGCGGGCAGGCGACGAGGGAAAGCGAACCCGGAGCGGTGTCCGCCCGCAGGAAGCCCACGTCGCGGACCTCGGCGCCTTGCAGCACGAGGTGAGCGGGCCGGTACCGGCCGAGGAATCGCGCCAGGGCTCCCGCGGACACGCGGCTGCGGACGTCCAGGCGCTCCGGGCGGAGTCCGAGGCGCTCCAGTTGCTCCAGCTGTTCGTCGGACCGGACGGTGTACAGGAGACCGGCGGGGTCCAGGCGGGCGACGACCTCGTCGGCGTAGTCGCGGCAGTCGTAGCGCGACCAGGCCCAGACCAGCTGGGAACGCACCGGGGTGAAGGGGTGCCGGGCGTACCGCGCCAGGAAGGGGACCGCGGCCGGCGAGGTCACGTGGGACGCCGCGATCACCACGTAGTACGCGTCCGTGGCGTCGAGTTCCGCCGGACCCGGGAGGAGGTCCAGGAGCAGCGGTCCGACCTCGGCCAGGGCGCGGGCCTCCTCCTCGCTCGTCGGCGGGACGAGAGTGGTGGTGCGGGCCTGTACCTCCGCGCGGACCTCCGGGGCGAGGTGGGTCGCGTGTTCGAGGCAGGCCGCCGCCAGCAGGTACACGCGGGCCCGGGTGCGCCGGTCGGCGGAGCGGTCGCCCAGGGCCAGCAGGTCCCTGAAGATCGCTACGCGTTCCCCGGGCCGGGCGAGGGAGACGGCCATGCGGATGACGTCCTCCCACTGGTCGTCGTCCGCGTGCTCGGTGAGCAGCCCGAAGTCCCCCTCCTCGACGGCGGCGCCGGCTCCGAGGAAGTCCTGGAAGGTGCGGTGGACGAAGTCGACCGTGCCGGGGGCGGGTTCGCGGAGCAGGCCGCTGCGCTGGAGGAAGTGTTCGAAGACGGCGGGCGCCTCCCCCAGGGCCGCCGCCTCCGGGACGGCGGGGAGGGCGCGGGCGATGATGTCCTCGGCCCGTGAACGGTCCATCTCCGTGCGGCCGTTCTTGATCAGCCAGTACGCGAGCCGCTGGAGCAGGTCGAGCTGCGGTTCCTCGCGGAGGTCCGGGACCCGCATGTCGCGCTCGCGGTCGCGGCGGCTCAGCAGCATGGAGAGCGCGGCCTCGTAGAGGTCCTTGCGGCCGTGCGGGAGGTAGCCGCGGCGGTCGCGGTGGAGGGCGCAGACCAGGCCGCACATCAGGGGGTTGGTGGCGAGCCGGCCGAGGTCGGGCTTGAGGCGGACGGCTGCGAGGAGCTGGGCCTCGTACGCCGCCAGTTCCTCGTCCTGGTCCGTGCCCTGGCGGGCGGCCGCGTGCCAGCGCCTGATGAAGGTGGTGGTCTCGGCGGGCCCCATCGCGGAGAGCGTCAGCTCGGTGAAACCCTCCTCGGCGAGCCAGTCCATGCCGACGGCGGAGGGGCGGGAGGTGACGAGCCAGCGGTTGTCGCCGTCGTACAGGTCCATGAGGTCGCGCAGCCAGGTACGGGTGCGGCCGCGCTCGCGGTCGGGGACCTCGTCGATGCCGTCGATGAGCACGAGGCCGCGGCCCGCGGCGAGCACGCGGTGCGCCCAGCCGTCGGGCTGGCTCCCGCCGAGCGGGCAGCCGGCGGCGGTGAGGAAGTCGCGGGGCTCGGGGAGCCGTTCGCCGTGGCGGGTCAGCGTGCGCAGGGGCAGCACGAAGGGGACCCGGTCCTCCAGGTACGCCATCTGCGGCGGCAGGTCCTGTCGGGCGGCGGACACGGCCAGCCACTGCACCAGGGTGGTCTTGCCGGAGCCGGCCTCGCCGCGCAGCAGGACCCTGGGACTGCGGGCGAGGGCCTCGTCCGCGCGCTGCGGGCCCTCGGCGAGCGCTCGGATGATCCACTCGGCCCGGGCCGAGTCGACGGGGCCGTCGATGGCGAACACGCCGGAAGGCGCGTCGTCTTCGGTATCCGGGTCCAGGTCGCCCGCCGGAACCGTCCGCAGCCCCAGCCGCGCCGTCACCTCCAGGCTCAGGTACGCCGCGTCCAGGGGCCAGCGCGCCGGGGAGTTGCCGAGGTCGATGCCGTAGATGGTGAGCTTCGCGTGCCGGCGCGCCACGTAGGGCAGGTACTCCTCCTCGAACGCCGCGTCCCGCGCCCCGGGCAGCGGGTCGCGGCGGATCAGTTCGTCCACCTTGGCGGTCAGCTCCGCGATGCCCCGGGTCTGCGTCACCAGGGCGTGGGCGACGAAGGTGGAGCGCTGGGTGAAGAAGTGCAGGATGTGCAGGCAGGCGGCTTCGAGGAGGCGTTCGTAGAAGTACGTGCCGTCCGCGCTCAGTTCCCGTTCGGGGCGGCCGGCGGCGCGGCGCAGTTCCCGGGCGAAGTCGGCGGCCCCCAGGCGGACCGCGTCCACGTCGCTGAGCGTGAGGTCGCCGAGGGCGTGCAGGGTGGCGGCCAGCGCGTCGGCCACCGCGTGCTCCTCGTCGGCGGCGACGGGGCGTTCGCCCGTACGCAGGGCCTGGCGGACCAGTTTCCCCGCCAAGGCCCGCACATCGGACTCCGTCAGGGAGCGCTTCTCGCCGGTGAAGGAGACGTATCCGGAGATCCGGACCGGCTTGTCGACGAGGCCCGCCCCGGGGCCTTCGGTGACGAAGAGCTTCTTGACGAGCGGGCCGATGACGGCCGAGGCCAGCCGGATGCCGATGTTCCCGGGCTCCATGTCCGCGTCCCCCCGCGACGTCGTGTCCGTTGCGGAGATCCTATGGGGCCCGGGGGCGGTGCGGCGACGGAACGCTACGCGTCGACGAGCACCGGGTCCGGCGTGCCGAGGGCGGCGCGCAGGGTGCGCGTCCGCGCGGCCGGGTCGGTGGCGGACAGGAGCGCGGCGAGGACCGCGATGCGGGCCTGGCCGGCGCGCAGGGTGCCGGTCGGGACGGCGCCGGCGGCGACGAGGTCGACGGCGCCGCCGTGCGTGTAGATCTCGGTGACGGGCCCGGCCGCGACCCGCGTGGTCAGGGCGACGAGGACGCCCCGGGCCACGGCGGCCCGTACGGCTTCGACGATCTCGGGGGTGGCGTTGCCCGCGCCGGTGCCGATGAGGACGATGCCCTGGGCGCCCGCCTCGACGGCGGCGTTCAGCAGCAGCGGGTCGCCGTCGGCGTGGTGCATCACCATGTCCACGCGCGGCGGCACCTCCGGCATGGCGGGCAGTGCGAGGGCGGCCGGGCGCTCGGGCCGGCGCAGCACGGCGACCTTGCCGAAGCCGATCTTGCCGAGGAGTTCCTTGGAGGGGTCGGCGAAGGCGTCCAGGGCCACGGCCTGGGTCTTCACGGTGCCGCGGGCGGCGTGCACCCGGCCGGCGAAGGTGATCAGGACGCCCAGCCCGCGTGTGGTAGCGGCGGTCAGGAGGGCGTCGTAGAGGTTGCCGGGGCCGTCGCCGTCGGCGGAGCCCATGGGGAGCTGCGAGCCGGTGAAGACGACGCTGCGCGCGTCGTGGTGGTGCAGGTCGACGAGGAAGGCCGACTCCTCGAGGGTGTCGGTGCCGTGGGTGACGACGACGCCGTCCACGCCCGGGTCGGCGAGGACCTCGTGGACGGTGCGCAGCAGGGTGAGCTGGTGGGCGGTGGTGAGGCGGGGGCTGTTCACGCTGAACAGGTCGACGACGTCGACGGTGACGCCCTCGGGCAGCGGTGCGGTGGCCATGACCTCGCGGCCGTCCGCTTCCGCGGCGAAGCCGGAGCCCTTCCACCGGCTGGCTATCGTCCCGCCGGTGCTGATGACGACGATGCGCCCCATGGCCACCCTTCCCTCACGTGTGGACCGACCCCCGGCCGGAGTCCGTACAGATTTTCTGAAGAGGGCAATGATAGTGAGATCTACGCGCAATGCGATTGCTTGTTCCGGCCCTTCTGCAACAAAATGCGAGTGATAATTGCGCCATGGACGCCATTGATCGTGAAATCTTGCGCGAGCTCCAGCGCGACGGCCGGCTCAGCAACCAGGAGCTGGCCCAGCGCGTCGGCCTGACCCCCTCGCCCTGTATGCGCCGGGTGCGCCAGCTGGAGCAGGACGGGGTGATCCAGGGGTACCGCGCGGTGATCGACCCCGAGGCGGTGGGCCGGGGTTTCGAGGTGCTGGTGTCGGTGGAGGTCCGCCGGGACCGGGACGCCGTGGAGGCCTTCGAGGCGGCGCTCCAGGACATCCCCGACGTGGTCGAGGCGTACCGCCTGTTCGGCAGTCCGGGCTGCCTGCTGCGCATCGCGGTCGCGGACCTGCGCGCGTACGAACGGCTGTGGATCGAGCGGCTGACGGCGCTCTCCGGGGTCACCGAGGTCAACTCCCAGATCATCATGAAGCGCGTCAAGGGTCCCACCGGCCTGCCCGTCTGAGCCGGCGGCGCCCGCCCCCCACCTGCGGATATCGCCCCTCCCCCGGAGGCGCGCGACGAGCGATAACCCGCCAATAAGGCCCCCGCATAGCTTCTGGAATCCAGAACGGACGCTCACACCAGAAGGGGGTGCCGCATGGACTTCCGGCTGCTCGGGCCGATCGAGGCCAAACGGGGAGGCGGCGCTACGATCCCGCTCTCCGGTTCGAAGGTGCACACGGTGCTCGCCGCGCTGCTGCTGTCCGAGGGGCGCGTGGTCTCCGATGCCCGGCTCAGCGCGCTCCTGTGGGGCTGGGACCCGCCGGCGACGGCGAGCGCGCAGATCTACACGTACATGTCGAGGCTGCGCAAGCACCTCGGCGAGGAGATCGAGATCGTCCGGCGCCAGCCCGGCTACGTCCTGCGGGCGCCCGGCGCGTGGATCGACCTGACCGAATTCACCCGGCTCGACCGGCTGGGCCGCGAGGCCCTCGCCGAGCGGCGGTTCGAGGAGGCCGGGTCACTGCTGCGCGACGCGCTGGACCTGTGGCGGGGCACCGCGCTGGCCAACGCGACGGAGCAGATGATCGAGACGGAGCTGCCCCCGCTGGAAGAGGCGCGGATGATCGCGCTGGAGAGCCGGATCGAGGCCGACCTGGCCGTCGGCCGGCACGAGCAGGTGACCGCCGAGCTGACCGGGCTGGTCGCCGAGCACCCCGTACGGGAACGGCTGCGCGCCCAGCTGATGACGGCCCTGTACCGCTGCGGGCGGCAGGCCGACGCCCTGCACACCTACTACGAGGGGCGCGCGGTCCTCGCCGACCAGCTGGGCGTGGACCCGGGCGAGGCCCTGGGCTCCACCTACCAGGCGGTGCTCGGCGGCGGCCTGGGCCTGGCCTCGGCGGCCCCCGCCGCTGCCGCCGGTGACGGCGCTCCGGCCGCCGCGCCCGCAGGGCGGGCCGCGCCGTCGACGCTGCCGGCCCCCTACGGGGAGTTCACCGGCCGCCGGACCGAACGGGCCGCGCTGCGCGAGCGGCTCACCCGGGAGGACGGGCGTCCGCGCCGGCTGCTGATCACCGGCATGGCCGGGGTGGGCAAGACCGCGCTCGCGGTGCGTGCGGCCCAGGACTGCGCCGCACGGTTCCCCGACGGGCAGCTGTACGTGGAGCTCTGCCACCCGGACGGCGTCCCGAAGGAGCCCGCCGAGGTCCTGGTGCGGCTGCTGCGCGCCCTCGGGGAGCCGCCGCCGGCCGGCGCCGCGCAGGACCTGGAGGAGCTGGTGCGGCTGTACCGGACCCGGACCTCGGGCGCCCGGCTGCTGCTGGTGCTGGACGGCGCGGTCGGCGACCGGCAGGTGGCCCCGCTGCTGCCGGGCGGCCCCGAGGCGGCGGTGCTGATCACCAGTCAGGCCCGGCTGGCCCGGGTGGCGGGCGCGGACACCGTCGCGCTGGCCCCGGTCGACGACGAGGAGGCGCTGGAACTGCTGGCCTCGCTGGTCGGCCGGGACCGGCTCGAGGCGGACCCGGACGCGGCCGACGACCTGGTGGCGTACTGCGCCGGGTTGCCGCTGGCCCTCTCCGTGACCGGGGCCCGGCTCGCCTCGCGGCCGCACTGGCCGGTGGCCCGGCTGGCGGCCCGGCTCGCCGATCCGGACGGCCGGCTGGGCGAGCTGGCGTACGGGGACGTGAGCGTGCGCGAGGCACTGGTGCACTGCGTGCGCCGGGTGGGCGGCGCCGAGCTGGCCACGCTGACCGGACTCGCCGACTGGGACGGGGAGCCCTTCTCCGCCCAGTACGCGGCACTGGTGCTGGGCTCGGCGGAGGAGGAGGCGGAGTCGGCCCTGGACGCCCTGGTGGACCGCGCCCTGATGGAGCTGTCCGGGCTGGACGCCCAGGGCAGGCCGCTGTACCGGTGCAACGACCTGGTGCGGCTGCTGGCGGCCTCGCTGACGACGCGGGACGCCTTCCCCTCCGCGGTGCGGTGAGCGTGCGGTCCGGGCGCCCGCCGGGCGCTCACCAGGAGCTGTGGGAGCGCGGCTGGAAGCTGCCGGCCGGCCGCAGGGCCGGTTCGATGGTCTCCCGGACGATGGTCCACACGTCGCCGACGACCCGCTCGCGCGGTGGACGCGGGGCCTGGGCGAAGGCGTCGGCCACGATGGCCCAGGCGGACGCGACGGCGGCCGTGGCCCGCACCTCGGCGGACGGCTTCGCGGCCTTCGCCCGGGCCCGGCCCACGTCGATGCGGAACGCCAGCTCGGCCGCCTGGCCCCGCTGGGCCTCCCGGATGACCCCGGTGACGGGGAGCGCGAACACGACCGGGGACAGCGGGTGTTCATAGGCCCGGCGGACCCAGGTGGAGAAGCGCAGCCGCTCCCGCTCCTCCCAGCCGCCGCGCGCGGCCGGGCCCGGGTCGTCCTGTTCGACGGCCTCCGCGATCCGCGCGAAGTACGCGTCCAGGTCCTCGGGGGTCAGGCCCGGCAGCTGTCCGGACGCGTCGAAGCGCGCGGCGCCGGGAGCGGCCTGGGAGGCCGGCCGGCCGGGGAGGGGGCGGGCGGCGATCAGCTCTTCCACGGGGAAGAAGGACTCGATGGTCATGGCGCTACGGGCCTTTCGCTGAGGCGGTACCGGGACGGTCGGGCGGGGACGGGCGGCGGGGCGGGTTCAGGGGGTGTACGGGCGGTCGGTGTGGTGGTGGACCGGGCCGTGCGCGGCGGGTCCCGCCGGCCGGGCCAGTGCCACCGCGACGCCCTCGAGGACCTCGAGGTCCTCGACGGTCCAGGCGGTGGTCCGGCCGCGGTGGGTGTGGGTGACCCGGACCGGGCCGGAGCGGGCGGGATGCGTTTCGAGCAGGCCCAGCTCGACGCCGGACAGGCCGAGGCCGGTGGCCTTGACCACGGCCTCCTTCCGGGTCCAGATGCGGTGGAAGGCCGCGTCCCGCCCGGGGCCCGGCGGCAGGGCGGCCAGGTGGGCCCGCTCGGCGGGGGTCAGGTCCGGATCGGTGATCGCCGGTCCGCGGACGGGGCGCAGCGCCTCGGCGTCGATGCCGATCGCGGCGCCGGCGCCGAGCACGAAGACCCCGCAGCCGTTCGTCCGGCTCATGCTGAGGGCGAGCGGCACCGGCGGGACGACGAGCCGGGGCGGACCGTGGCTGCCGTCGCCGCAGCCGGGACAGTCGTCCCGGCCGAGGGCGATGTCCCGGGGTTCGAGGCCGAACAGTGCCCCGAGTGCCCGGCGGGCGGCGGCGCGGGAGCGGACGAAGGCCGCGGCGTCGCGTTCCGCGGGGAGGGACAGCGCCCGCCGGAACTCCTCGGTGTCCAGCAGCGGCAGATCGGCCGGATCGGTGTCCTCCGGCGGACGCCACCACCAGACGTGGGCCTCCCCCTGGGCGCCGAGGGCGCCGGCCGCGGCCATCGCCGCGGCGTGGGCGGAGTCCTCTTCCCTTAATGCCATGAAATCCTCCTCTCTTCTCCCCCGTCGGACGGTGCGTGGACCGCGGCGGGCCGGCCGGTGTGCCGGGCAAAGCCGCTCCACAAGCATTCGGCGGGCGACTACGTCCCGCCTATACCTATGTCCGCCGGCCGTCCGGGAGCGTTTTCCATAGGAATGCGATAGGGGGCGTCCGGAAACTGACTCGGGTCAAGGCTCATCTACCCCGAGGAATTCTTCATGCCAAGGACGCGAGAGCACACCCTTACCCTTTCCGCGACCGGTACGACGCCGGACGCCGTGACCCTCACGGAAGCCGAGCGCGACGAACTGACCGCCCTGGCGACCGGGTTGCTGGAGTCCGGCCCGGCGCTGATCGACGAACCCGCCTGGCTCGACGCCGTCCGGGACGCCTCGGCAATGCTGCCCCGCCGGATCCTCTCCGAGCTGCGCCGCTTCCGTCACGACGCGGGCCCGGACGCGGTGCTGCTGCTGCGCAACGTGCCGGTGGTGGCGAACGACCCGCTGCCGGAGACGCCGAGCGTGCCCGGTTCGGTGGAGCGGGTGCCGGCCGTCGCGTCGGCCCTGGTGACGGCGGCCATGCTGCAGCTCGGAGAGGTCATCGCCTATCACAGCGAGAAGACCGGGGCCCTGGTGCAGAACGTCGTGCCGGTGCCGGGGAGCGAGAATTCCCAGAGCAATGCGGGATCGGTTCTGCTGGAACTCCACGTCGAGAACGCCTTCCATGACAACAAGCCCGACTACGTGGGGCTGCTGTGCGTGCGCGAGGACTCGACGGGCGATGCGAAACTGTGCACGTCCTCGATCCGGCGGGCGCTTCCGCTGCTTTCCGGGCACACAGCCGCCGTACTGGCGTCGCCCCGGTTCCTCACCGAGCCGCCGCCGTCCTTCGGCGACCTGAATTCCGTCACTCCGGCGCATCCCATCCTGGTCGGGGACCCCGAGGACCCGAACGTCCTGGTGGACTTCGCCGCGACGCATCCGCTGGACGACGAGGCCGCGGCCGCCATGGGCGAGCTGCGCGAGGCGCTCATGCGGACGATGTCGGCCCTCGCGCTGCGGGTCGGCGACCTCGCGGTGGTGGACAACCGGCTCGCCGTGCACGGCAGGACCTCCTTCACCCCTCGTTACGACGGCCAGGACCGCTGGCTGCACCGGGTCTACGCGCACCTCGACCACCGGCGCAGCCGGGTGGACCGCAGGGGCGGCGGGGCGGTGCTCAACTGAGGCCGCCACCGCACGCACCGACGGCCGGAGGGCCGGCCCCCTGGCGGGGGCCGGCCCTCCGGCCGTGGTGCCGTTACTGGCGCGAGCCGATGACGTCCGCGGGGCGGCCCGCCAGGGCGAGGCGGCCCGGGACCAGCGTGGCCAGGACGGTGAGCACCGCGGCGAAGCCCAGCACCCCGAGGTACATCCAGGGGTCGATGGACGGGGACGCGGAGCCCGTCATCCCGACGCTGAAGGCGGTGAGCACCGCGAAGGCGATGCCCGTGCCGAGCACGGCGGAGATGAGGACGACCAGGGCGGACTCGATCCGGAGCATGCCCATCACCTGCCGGCGCGTGGTGCCGACGAGCTGGAGCAGGGCGAACTCGCGGATCCGGTCGGAGACCGACATGGCCAGGGTGTTGACGACGGCGATCGCGGTGAAGGCGATGATCAGGCCCATCGCGACGTAGTTCACCTCGGCGTTGGACTGCTGGACCTCCGCCTGCAGGTCCTCGACCTGGTCGCGGTCGAGGACGCCGACGCCGGGCAGGCCCCCGACGGCCTTCTGCAGCTCGGCCCTGCCGGGCTCGCCCGCGCCGCCGGTCTTGACCAGCAGTGAGGAGGCCAGCGGGTTGTCGACGTGCTTGACGACCAGTTCGTGGGACATCGTCAGGTCGCCGAAGCCCAGTCCGCGGTCGTAGACGGCCGCGACGGTCAGCTCGGTCTCGGTGCCGTCGCCGAGGGTCAGCTTCAGCTTGTCGCCGGGCTTCTTGCCCAGGTTGTCGGCCGCGACGTCGCTGAGGGCGACCGACTGAGCGCCGAACCCGTCCAGGCTGCCGGCGCTGACGCCCGGGTCCCAGGTGCGGGTCAGGCCCTCGGTGGACACGCCCTGCGCCGGGTACTTCTCCAGGCCGACGCGCACGGAGGTGCGTACGACCTCGGTCACCGCCGACACGCCGGGGACCCGGCGGAGGCTGTCCGCGGCCTGCGCGGGCACCCCGGGACCGGCGGATCCGACGACCCAGTCGGCCTTGTTGCCGGCCTTGGCCTGGGCGGTGGCCGCCGCGCCCATGGTGGTCTGCACGAAGAACACCGTGCAGGCCATGCCGATCAGCAGCGCCAGCGGGGTGACCGCCGCGGACAGCCGCTTGGTGTTGGCGCGGGCGTTGGCGGTGGCCAGGTAGCCGCCGACCCGGGAGGCCCTGAGCGGGATCCCGAGGACCGCGACCGCGATCCGGGCGATCAGCGGCCCGAGCAGCGACACCGCCACCGCGAGGACGACGACCGACAGGAAGGTCACCGGTGTGGAGGCGGGCTCGCTGCGCAGCGCCGACAGCACCGCCAGCAGGACGACGCCGCCCGCCAGGAACGCGGCGCCGGCGCCGAGCCGGCCCCAGGCGTAGTTCCGCTGCTCCATGGCCGCCTCGGACAGGGCCTCGGCGGGGCGGATGCGGGCGGTGCGGCGGGCCGAGATCCTCGCGGCCGCCCAGGCGCCCAGCAGGGCCGCGCCGATCGCCGCGAAGAACGGGAAGACGCTGAAGGTGACTTCGAGGGTGTCGGGGATCGCCTTGAAGCCGACGAACTTGCCGTGCAGCCAGTAGGCGATGGGCAGGCCGGTGACCGAGCCGAGCACTCCGGCGAGGGCGCCGACGATCAGCGCCTCGCGGCCGATGAGCTGGCGGACCTGCTTGGGCGTCGCCGCGATGGCGCGCAGCAGGGCCAGTTCGCGGTAGCGCTGCTGGATGGACAGGGCGAAGGTGCCGACGACCACGAGGATCGCGACGAGCAGCGAGGTGCCGCCGATGGCACCGCCCATGGAGACCAGCTTGATCCGCGCCTTGGCCGCGTCGAGGAACTCGACCGGGCCGCGCTCGCCGCCGGTGACCACCTGGGCGGTGGTGCCGTCGAGCGCCTTCTCGACCTGCGCGGCGAGGTCCGCGGTGGACACGCCGGGCTTGGCCAGCACACCGACCACCGCGACCTGTCCGGCGCGGCCCGACAGCCGCTCGGCCTCGGCGTCCGAGAAGAACAGCGAGGTCTGCTGTTCCAGGTCGCCTCCGGCGGGCGCCGCGATGCCGCTCACGCGGTACGTGCGCGGCGAGCCGGTGGCCTGGACGGTCAGCTCGGTGCCGGGCTTAATGCCGGCCCGGCGGGCCAGTTCGCGGTCGACGACGACCTCGTCGGCGCCGGCCGGGGCGGCGCCCTCCGACAGGGTGAACGGGGTCAGGGCCGCGGAGGTCCAGGCGTGTCCGTAGGAGGGCTTGCCGTCGACGCCCGGGACGACCTGCCCCTTGGGGCCGACCGCGTACGCGGGGAAGGTGACCTCGGGCAGCGCGGCCCGGACGCCGGGCAGCGAGCCGAGGGCGGTCGCGGTGTCGGCGGGCAGCCAGACCCGTTCGCCGAGCGGCTTCTCCTTCTCCTTGGTCTTGGTCTTGTCGCCCTTCTTCTTGACGGTGACCTGGTGGACGTTCTGGTCACCGCCGACGATGACCGGGGCGCCGGCGTAGCGCTCGGTGCCGATCTCCCCTCTCAGGCCCGTCTCCAGGAGGATGCCGCAGGCCGTGACGAGCGCGGCCGCGCAGAAGAGGGCGAGGAAGGCCCCGATGAAGCCGCCCTTGCGGGCGCGCAGGGTCTGCAGGGCGTAGCGCAGCATCAGGCCCACGCTCCCAGGTGTGTCATGCGGTCGGCGACGCGGTCGGCGGTGGGGGCGTGCATCTGGTCGGCGATGCGGCCGTCGGCGAGGAAGAGGACGGTGTCGGCGTAGGAGGCGGCGACCGGGTCGTGGGTGACCATGACGACGGTCTGGCCGGTCTCGTCGACGCAGGAGCGCAGCAGGGAGAGGATCTCCTTGGCGGTCACCGTGTCGAGGGCGCCGGTCGGCTCGTCACCGAAGATGACGTCGGGGCGGGTGATCAGGGCGCGGGCGATGGCCACGCGCTGCTGCTGGCCGCCGGAGAGTTCGGCGGGCCGGTGGGTGGCCCGGCCGCCCAGGCCGACGCGGGTCAGGATTTCCTCCAGCCACGCCGGGTCGAGGCGTTCGCCGGCCAGGCGCAGGGGCAGCTCGACGTTCTGGCGGACCGACAGCGCCGGGATGAGGTTGAAGGCCTGGAAGACGAAGCCGATGCGCTGGCGGCGCAGCTTCGTCAGCTGGGTCTCGTTCATCCCGCCGAGTTCGGTGTCGCCGATGTAGGCCTTGCCGCTGGACGGCTTGTCCAGGCCGGCGGCGCAGTGCAGGAAGGTCGACTTGCCGGAACCGGAGGGTCCCATGACGGCCGTGAAGGAGCCGCGCTCGATGCCGACCGAGACTCCGTCCAGCGCGCGCACGCCGCGCCCGCTCTTTCCGTACTCCTTCACGACCCCGTCCAGGCGCAGCGCGAACCCGGGGGATCCGGTGCTGCTCTGCCCACGGAGGCTGTTCGTCTGGGTCCGCATGCGCGACCAGTCCTTCCCATGCGTTTGAGGGGGGTATGCCAGCAGCCCCATCCGCCCAAGTCGGCGGATGCAACACGCCGATCCTTGGGGGCGGACCTATATTCCCTCTACGCGGGAAGGCCCCGGCCGAACGGTTTCGGCCGGGGTGGTGTCATCCGGCCGGAACCGTGCGGTCCGGGGCTGCTGCGGTGGGTGGCGGCGGACGGCCGGCGGACGGTCAGCGGGTGGGGGCGGTGCGGCGGCCGCGGGTGAGGCGGTGGGCCAGGGCCGCGAGGGTGGCGGCGCCGCAGAGGGCGTAGCAGGCGACGACCCAGCCGGCGGGGGTGCGGCCGGCGCCGAGTCCGTGCACCAGGCCGGCGGCCCAGCCTGCGTACGCGAGCCCGTGCAGGACGCGGAACGGGCGGATCCAGCGGCGGGTGGCGAAGACGCCCCGCCACAGGCCGGTGAGCAGGGCCAGTACGAAGAGCTGGGCGGCCAGGGTGCCGAGGTCGACCAGGAGGTCCCCGCTCCCCCAGCCGAGCACCGCGTCGACCGCGTCGACCTTCTGCCCGGCGACCTTGACGCCGATGTGGACGAGCAGGAAGCCGACGCCGGCCAGGCCGGCCGCGCGGTGCAGGAGCTGGGCGAGCTGCCGCCGGGCGGGGCCGAGTACGTCACGGAAGACGGTGGCGAGGCCGAGCATCACCGAGCCGGTGAGCGCGACCAGCGCGAAGACGCCGGCCATGCGGTCCAGGAACTCCTGGACGGCGCCGCCGGCGAGGGGACCCGCGCACAGCAGCAGGGCGACGGCGAGGAGCCCCCCGGTGACGGCCGCGGCCCCGGGGGCGGGGGTGTGCGGGGGCCCGGTCCGGGCGGGCGCCGGGACGGTGGGCACGGCGGGTGCGGAAGCGGTGGGCGCGGCGGGTGCGGGAGCGGTGGGGGTGGGGGTGGCGGACTGGGCCATGGGGAGCTCCGGTTGAAGTCGGTCCTCCGTGCGGGAGGTCGGCCGGACCGGGCCCGGACCCCACGCGGGAGGGATCCGGGCCCAGAGCCTGGTGGTGGACGCCGGGGCCGCGCCGGGCCGCGCCGGACCGGGCCCCGGCCGGAAACCGGAACCGGCGGGGGCCGGGCCCCGGGCGTGGCAGGGGCCCCGGCCGGGCGCGGGGGCCGGCGGAGGCAGGGCCGGACGGGACCCGCCGGCGCCACCGGGCCCCGGGGGGCGCCGGGGGTCAGGACGGGCGGTGGCGGTGGACCGGGCCGAGGGGGGACCCGTCGACGGGGCGGGCCAGGGAGGCCGACCAGTTGCCGTCCAGGTCGAGGTCGTCGATCTGCCAGCGGCTGACCTCGCCCTGGTAGCCGTGCTCCACCTCCACCGGGCCCGGCCTGCCCGGGCTGACGTCCAGGGCGTTGAGGTCGATGCCGAGCAGCCCCAGCCCGACCCCCTTGAGCACGGCCTCCTTGCGGGTCCACACCCGGTGGAAGGCGGCGGTGCGCTCCGGCCCGGCGGGCAGCGACAGGATGTAGGCGTGCTCGGCGGGCGCCAGCACCACGTTGGCCAGGGAGCCGGACTCCACGGGCCGCAGCGCCTCGACGTCCACGCCGATCCAGTCCCCCGCGTGCAGGGCCAGCACTCCGCAGCCGCTCGTGCGGGTCAGGCTCACCGCGAGCCCGACGGCGGGGCTCGCGACGGCCGGCGGGCCGTGCTCGAGGTCGCCGCAGCCGGGGCAGACGCGGCGGCCGAGCGCCACCGTACGGGCGTCCACCCCCAGCAGCGCGCCGATCGCACGCCGGGCGCCGGCCCGGGTCCGGACGAAGGCGGCGGCGTCCTTCTCGGCCCGGTAGCGGCGGGCGCGTACCTGCTCGACCTCGTCGAGCAGGTCGAACTCGGCCTGGTCCACGCGGTCCTCGAGCGGCCACCACCACACGTGCGCCTCGCCCGTGGCGCGCAGTCTCGCGGCCTCCCGTGCGGCCGGGCCGGGCACGGGCAGCACACCGGTGGTGGCGGTGTGGCCGACGCGGCCGCGCACGGCGGTCAGGGTCTGGCTCGTCATCGGGTCCTCCTCTCCCCCTTGAGGGCGTTGTCAGGTCAGTCCGCCGAGGCGCAGGAGCAGGTCCTTCACCTCGGTGGCGTGGTAGCGGGGCCGTTCCTGGGACGGGTCCGAGCAGAGCAGCACGGGCCCGTCGCGGTCGTCGCCGGGCAGCCGTCCGTGGCTGCCGCGGACGCAGCCCGGGTCGAGCGGCACCACCTGCAGCGGTGCGCGCATCCCCGCCTTCTTCTTCAGCACGGCGAGGGCCGCCCTGGCCTTGGCCGCGGGATCGGCGGGGTCGAAGAACAGCTCGGCCGGGTCGTAGCCCGGCTTGCGGTGGATCTCGACGCCGCGCGCGAAGTCCGGGGCGCGCCGGTCGTCGAGCCAGTAGTAGTACGTGAACCAGGCGTCGGGTTCCGACACGGCGACGAGCTCGCCCGCGTGGGGGTGGTCGATGCCGTAGTCGGCCTGCTGGGTGCGGTCCCAGATCTCGTCGACCCCGTCCAGGGACTTCAGTACGTCGCGCACGCGCGGGACGTCGGCCGGGTCGGGGACGTAGACGTGGGCGGCCTGGTGGTCGGCGACGGCGAACGCCCGTGAGGTGTACGGGTCGAGGTACTCCATCCCGCGCTGGGTGTAGACCGACAGGAGCCCCTCGCGGCGCAGCGCGCGGTTGATGTCCACGGGCCGGCTGACCGGTGAGATGCCGTACTCGCTGAGGGCGACGACGGTGGTGCCGCGGTCGCGCAGGTCGGCCAGGAGCGGCCCGAGGGCGGCGTCGGCCTCGCGGGCGGCCCGGACGGCCTCGGGGCTGTCGGGGCCGAACCGCTGGAGGTCGTAGTCCAGGTGCGGGACGTAGATGAAGGACAGGTCGGGGTCGCGGGTGTCCGCGACGTGCCGGGCGGCGCCGGCGATCCACCGGGTGGAGGTGAGCGAGGCGGTCGGCCCCCAGTAGTGGAACAGGGGGAACTCGCCCTGGGCGGCCGTCAGTTCGTCGCGCAGGGCGGCCGGGACGGTGTAGCAGTCCGGTGCCTTGCGGCCGTCGTAGTGGTAGACGGGCCGCGGGGTGAGCACGGTGTCCACGTCCGCGCCCATCGCCCACCACCAGCACAGGTAGGCGGTGGTGTGGTCCGGGTCGTGGCGGCGGGCGGCCTGCCAGACCTTCTCGCCCCGGACGAGGGCGTTGTGCTGGCGCCACATCATCACTTCGCCGTGGTCGCGGAAGTACCAGCCGTTGCCGACGGCGCCGTGCTCGCGGGGCAGGGTGCCGGTGGTGAGGGTGGCCTGGACGGTGGCGGTGACGGCGGGGAACACCGTGTCGAGCGGGGCGGTGAAGCCCTGCTCGCCGATGGCCCGGACGTTCGGCATGTGGGGCAGCAGCCGGGGCGTGAGGCCGACGGTGCACAGGACGGCGGTCTTCTTCCGCCGGACGGAGGGGGTCATGAGCCGGGCTCCTTCTGCGCGGCGGGTGCGGTCGGGGTCAGGCCGAGCGCGGTCAGCTCCCGCGCCGTCCAGGCGAGTTCGGCGGCGATGCCCTTGACGAGGCCGGCCCCGCCGACGGGCCGCGCGTCCTCGGGCAGCACGGACCAGGTGTACGTCTCCACCTCGACGTGGTCGGTGACGGCGTGGTCCCCGCCGAACAGGGTCCGCAGGGTGTCCCGCAGCACCGGACTGGTGGAGGTCAGCGGCGGGGCCGGCTCCTCGTGCAGCGGCACGTGGTAGTGGATGCGCCAGGGCGCCTTGCCGGGCAGGGCTCCGGCGAGCGCGGGCCCGAGGTCGTCGGAGCCGTGGAGCCCGGCGCCGTCGGGACCGGCCTCGCGGGTCTGGTGCAGGAAGCGCGGCTCGGCGAACGCGGCCAGGGCCTCCCGTACCCGCGGGTCCTGCGGGTCGGCGGCCTCCAGGGCGCTGGACGCCTGGAGCTTGACCACCTGGAGCCCCGCCGCCAGCAGCCGGCCGACGGCGGTGTCGGGGTCCTCGTGCGCGACGGCGAGGTGGCAGGCGTCCAGGCACAGCCCGATCCGGTCGTGGTCGACGTCGGACAGGACCTCGATGGCCTGCTCGGTGGTCTCCGCGACGCAGCCCGGCTCGGGCTCCACGGCGACGCGCACGGTGCGGCCGGTCTCCGCCTCGACCCGGGCGAGGCCGGCGGCGAGCGCGTCGAGATTGCGGGACGCGGCGGCCCTCCGGGTGCGCGACCAGGCGGTGCGCCAGGCCAGCGGCAGGGTGGAGACCGAGCCGCGCTCGGCGTCGTCGGGCAGCAGTCCCGCCAGGATCCGGGCGAGGTTCAGGGTGTAGTCGAGCCGGGCGGGCTCGGACCAGTCCGGGTAGTACACGGCCCGCTTGACCACGGGGGCGTGGAAGCCGCGGTACGGGAAGCCGTTGAGGGTCACCGTCTCCAGTCCGCGGGCGGTGAGCTCCCCGCGCAGCCGGGTGACGGCGGCCGGGTCGGCGGCGAGGGCGGCGGCCGCGTCGACCGGCAGCCACAGGCCGAGGCCGACGACGGGTTCGCCGGTGGCCCGGCGGACCGGTTCGGCGTACGTGTCGAGCTGGGCGGTGATCCCCTCCAGGGTTTCGGCGGGGTGGACGTTGGTGCAGTAGGCCAGGTGGACGGCGGAGCCGTCCGGGTGGCGGAAGCGCATCAGGCGTTCCTTCTTCCCTGATCAGTTTCCGCCGCGGGCGATCGAGTTGCCCGCGTAGAGGCCGGCGGCCTGTACGTCCGTGTAACCGTCGAGGCCGAGCCGGCCGGACTGGGCGTAGAAGGCCACCGGGTTGCGCCACAGCACGCGGTCCACGTCGTCCTCGTCGAAGCCCGCGGCGAGCATGGCCTCGGCGGTGGCCCGGGTGAGCAGCGGGTCGCTGTGTCCCCAGTCGGCGGCGGAGTTGACGAGGATCCGCTCGGTGCCGTGCTCCTCGAGGATGGCGACCATGCGGTCGGGGGTCATCTTGGTGTCGGGGTAGATGGAGAAGCCCATCCAGCAGCCGGAGTCGCGGACCTCGCGGACGGTGACCTCGTTGAGGTGGTCGAGGACGACGAAACCGGGGTCGATGCCCGATTCGCGGATCACGGCGAGGGAGCGGCCGGTGCCGCCGGCCTTGTCGCGGTGCGGGGTGTGGACGAGCGCCGGCAGGGCGAACTCGACGGCGAGGGCGAGCTGGACGGCGAAGGCGTGGTCCTCGGCCTCGGTGACGGTGTCGTAGCCGATCTCTCCGACCGCGACGACCCCGTCCTTGGCGAGGTAGCGGGGCAGCAGGTCCAGGACGGGGGTGCAGCGCGGGTCGTTCGCCTCCTTGGGGTTGAGGCCGATGGTGCAGTGGTGGCTGATCCCGAACTGGGCGGCGCGGTACGGCTCCCAGCCGAGGAGCGCGTCGAAGTAGTCGGTGAAGCTGGCGGGGGAGGTCCGGGGCTGGCCCAGCCAGAACGCGGGCTCGACCAGCGCGCGCACGCCGGCGGCGTGCATCGCTCGGTAGTCGTCCGTGGTGCGGGACGTCATGTGGATGTGCGGGTCGAAGATGCGCATGGTCGGGGCTCCGGTCGGGGTCGGTGGTACGTCAGTTGTCGTGGGCCGCCGGCGCGGCGGCCCGGCGGGCCCAGGCCCGGTCGTCAAAGTCCCGCCTGGTCCGCGCTGCTGTGACGACGGGGCCTAGCCGGTCACGGCACCAGGGACCACAGGTCGGCCGGTACGGTGCGGTCGGCGGCGCGCCGCTCGGCGGCGAACCCGTGCGCCATCCGCGCCAGTTCGGCGTCACGGCGTTCGTGCAGGCCGGCCACCTTGGCCAGCGGGATCCCGGTGAACAGGCACTTCAGGACGGCCTGGCGCCAGCGGTACTGGTCGAGGTGGGTCCGGGCGTAGGGGCCGAGGGCGGCGGCGATGAGCCGGTTGTCGTTGGTGCGCACGGCGTCGTCGGTGAGGTGCACGGCGCGGTCGCCGACCGGCAGGAAGGGCAGGGCGCGCAGGACGCCGCGGCGTTCGGCGGCGTCGCCGTGCGCGTACCGTTCGGCGGCTTCCGCGGCGAGGGCGGCGCCGGTGGTGCCGTACCGGGTCAGGGCGAGCAGCAGGACGGTGCGTACGGCGTCCTCCACGGCCCAGTCGGCCCAGCCGGGCAGGGGGCCGCGCCCGTAGTCGCGTCCGGCGGCGGGGAAGCGGCGGTCGAGGGCGGCGGGGCCTTCGGCGGCCACGGCGTCCGCGGCGGCGGTGAGCCGGGTGCGGTGTTCCTGGTCGAGGACGGAGCGCAGGGACTCCCGGAGGGTGCGCAGGGTCAGCGCGTCGTGCACGGCGCTGTCCGCGAGGGGGGCGGCGGACGGGGCGAGGGTGGGGGCGGTCATACCGGTACGGCCTCCTTCTGTGGGGTCTGGCGCGGCGGGCGCCGGCCGGCGGCGGCGTGCAGGAAGGCGATGCTGTGGCGGGCCGTCTCCGCTCCGGCGTGGCTGTGGCGCGGGAGCTCGACGGAGACGAGCCCCTGGTATCCGGCGCCGGCGAGGGCCCCGAGGACGGGCGGGAAGTCGATCTCCCCCTCGCCGAAGGGGAGGTGCTGGTGCGTGCCCCGGCGCATGTCCTCGATCTGGACGTGGGCGAGGCGGTCGGCGGCCAGGGCCACGCAGTCGGCGACGGGCCAGGGCTCCAGGCACCGGCAGTGGCCGAGGTCGAGGGTCAGCCGGAAGCGGTCCGGGCGGCCCAGGTCGGCCAGCAGCCTGCGGTAGCCGGTGAGGTCGGCGACGAGCATGCCCGGCTCCGGTTCGAAGGCCAGGTCGATCCCGGCGGCCTCGGCGTGGCCCACGGTCTCGGCGCAGCCGTCGACCAGCCGCCGCCAGGCCTGTTCGCCGGTGGTGCCGGGGTCGGCGGTGCCGCTCCAGAAGTGCACGGCTCCGGCGCCCAGTTCGGCGCCGATGCCGACGGCGCGGCGCAGCAGGCCGAGGCGGAGCCGGCGGCCCTCGGGCTCGGCGGACAGCAGCGTGGGGCGGTGCTTGCGGCGGGGGTCGAGGAGGTAGCGGGCGCCGGTCTCCACGACGACGGCCAGGCCGGTGGCGTCCAGGGCGCGGCGGACCTCGTCGACGCGGGCGGCGAGGTCCGGGGCGTACGGGTCCAGGTGCTGGTGGTCCAGGGTCAGCGCGACGCCCTCGTAGCCGAGGTCGGCGAGCAGGCGCAGGGCGTCGCCCAGGCGGTGGTCGGCGAGGCCGTTGGTGCCGTACGAGAACCGGAGCGCGGCGGCTGCGCTCATGTCGGGGAGACCTTCCGGGCGAGGCGGCGCACCACCGGCAGGGCGGCGGCGAGGGTGACGGCGAGCCGGGGCGAGCCGGCCCGGGCGGCCAGGGCGGCCTGGAGGGGCAGGAGGGCGTGGATGCCGGCGCCGACGGCCCGGCGCACCTCGGGGGCGGCGGGGCGGCGGACGGCCCGGGCGAGGGCGGGCCCGTAGCCGGCACCGTAGAGGGCGAGGGCGGCTGCCTGTACGGGTCCGGTGGCACGGGTGAGGGTGCCCGCGGCCGCGGCGGCCGAGGCCAGCGCGGTCAGGGCCGCTTCGTGGGGCGGGGCGCCGGCGACCTCGTGGCGGCTGAGCCGGGTCAGGGCCAGGGTGTGGCCCGCGACGGCGGCCGCGGCCGTGAGGGCGGGGCGGGCCGGGCCGGGGCCGGTGCCGTGCAGGACGTCGAGGGCCCGGGCGGCGGCCATCACGGCCGGGCCGAACGGGGTGTTCTTGGCTCCGAGGTCGTAGGCCCACACGGCGGCGGCCAGGGGCAGGGTCCGGGTGAGGACGGTGCGGGGGCCGCCGGCGAGGGCGGCGGCGCCCAGGCCGGCGGTGGTGAGCGCGGCGGCCGTGGCGAGGGCGGCACCGGGGGTGATCCGGCCGGAGGGCAGCGGCCGTTCGGGCCGCTCGACGGCGTCCGTCTCCCGGTCGGCCCAGTCGTTGAGGGCCATGCCCGCCCAGTAGAGGCAGACGGAGGAGCCGGCCAGGCCCAGGGTGCGGGGGCCGCTGCCCCGTCCGGCGGCCAGGGCCCCGGCGAGGACGTCGCCGGGGACGGTGATCGCGGCGGGTGCCCGCAGCAGCTCGGCGTAGGCGCGCAGGGTGCGCCGGGCCCGGAAGGCCCGCCCGGGGAAGGGCGGCAGGCGCAGCGGCCCGGTGGGGGCGGCGGATCCGGGCCGGAGCGGCCGCCCGGCCGCGGCGGCCGTCGCGGCGGGGCTCACGGCCGGGCCCGCTGCCGGGGTCACGGCCGGGCTCCGGTCAGCGGACCGGGCTGGGCGGGGGCGCCGGCGGGGGCGCCGGCGGGGGCGCCGGCGGCCCAGGCGCGCAGGGTCTCGTACTGGAGGGTGAGGTTGTGCTCGGCGGAGCCGGCCGGGTCCTTGAAGAAGAAGCCGAGGGCGGGCAGCGCCCCGGACTCGCCGCGGCGGCCCGCCAGCGCGGTCAGCCGTACGAGGTCGAGGACCAGGGGGGCGGCCAGCGCCGAGTCGCAGCCCTGCCAGGTGAACTGCATGGTCATCCGGACGCCGAGGAACCCTTCGAAGGAGATGTGGTCCCAGGCGGTCTTCCACTCGCCCATCTCGGGCACGTTGTCGATGTGGACCTGGCCCTGGACGGCGTGGCCGACGGTCTCCTCCAGGCTGCGCTGCTTCGACTCGGTCTTGGAGCGGGCCGCCGCCGGGTCGGCGAGGGTCGCCCCGTCGCCGCCGCCGAGCAGGTTGGTGCCGGACCAGGAGCGCAGGCGCAGGGCGCGCTGGGTGAACATGGGCGCGAGGGCGCTCTTGACGAGGGTTTCGCCGGTCTTGCCGTCGCGGCCCGCGTGCGGGACGCGGCGCAGCCGGGCCAGTTCCTCCAGGGCGGGCAGGGCGGCGCCCGCCGAGGGGGTGAAGTTGACGTAGGAGAACCCGGCGGTGAAGGCGGCGTAGGCGTAGAGGGAGCTGGCGGGCAGGGTCACCGTGCCGGCGGCGAGGCCCGCTTCGAGGGCGGCGAGGTCCAGGAAGGCGGGGTCGGGTTCGGGCAGCGGCTCCGTGGAGGAGACGTTGACCACGACGACCTGTTCCAGGGCGTGCCGGTCGCGGAAGGCGGCCATGTCCTCGGCGAGGCGGGCGGCGGTCCGGGCCTGGGACTCCCCCGGGCGGGGGGATCCGTCGCGGATCTCCAGCTCGGCGGCGGCCAGCGGGGTGTCCAGCGCCCTGAGGACGGAGGCGGGCAGGACTCCGGCGTCCACGAGCTGTCCGGCCCTCGCCGCCAGCGGGGTGCCGACGACGTCGTGGCCGCCGAACACCAGGTCGGCGAGGGCCGGGAGGGGCGCGTCGGCGAATGCGGGGGTTTCGGTGACGCACCCGACGGGGGAGGCGGCACCCGCCACGATGGCGGCGGCGCCGGCGATGGCGGCCGTGGCGACCGAGCCTCGCGCGCCGACCATCCAGACTCCGATTCGGGGTGCGGATCCGGTCGTGTGTCGCATGGTGTGCCATTCCTCCTGAGTCTTACGGGATGTGGGGGGTCCGGGGCCCGTCCGGCGGACGGGCCCCGGCGAGCGGTCACTTGCCCATGTCGGCCGGGTAGGGCCAGACGTCGAAGGCCGAGGTGACCTTGGCGTCGGAGCGGCACAGCCACTTGGCGGTGACCTTGTTGACCACGTGCTTGGGCAGGTGCTTGTTGTCGTTGGCGTCGTTGACCGGCTTGCCGATCGACTGGAGCTCCCAGGCCATGCCGGTGAGGCGGTTGATGTGCGCCCAGAAGCGGCGGTCGATGCCCAGCAGCTGGAACGACTGCAGGTAGGCGTGCCAGCGGTGGTAGGCCTGGGTGGGCGTGGGCGGCGTGTAGTTCATCATGTGGACCTTGTTGCCGGCGGGGCGGCGCGGGTCGAAGAGCGTGCCCTGGCCGAACTCCTGGAAGGCGAAGACGAGGCCCTTCGGGTCACGGCCGTACCACTTGTCGTAGACCTTCCGCTGCTCGCGGGAGAGGAGCTCGAAGTGGGCGCGGTTCGGCTGGATGATCTCCATCCAGCTGCGCGGGTAGCGCCCGCCCTGACGGGTGGCGACCCAGGCGTCGTACGACTTGGTGAACCCGCCGAAGGGGGCGGTGATCGCCCCGACCGCGGCCTTCATCTCCGCGGAGGGGTTGTAGTACGACATCTCGTCGTAGTCGTACCAGAACTCGCTCGCCCAGCGGTCGCCGACCAGGCCCTCGACCTTGGGCAGCTCCGGGCGGCGGCGGCCGTGGGCCGCGGCCGGCGCGGCACCGACGAGTCCGACGGTGGCGGCGGCCCCGGCAACGCCGAGGGCGGTCCGCAGGACGCTCCTCCGGTCCATGGAGTTGAGCGGCATGGGCGTGCTCCTTCAAGGTCTGGCGCGGATGCGGACGGGCATTCGGGGGACTGCGATGACCTGTACTTTTCCGTGGCCCGCTATGGCCGCTCTATACGTCCCGTACGTCCGTGCGGGTCCCGGGACGCGGGCCGCGCAGACCCCCTGGCGGGGGCCTGCGCGGGTACGGGACGGGGTGCGGCGGGCGGGTGCTACGCGTCGAGCGGGTTGCGGCGCAGGGCGGGCGAGAGCAGCGCGGCGAGCGCGGTCAGGCCCATGGCGGCACTGAGTCCGAGGACCGTACGGGTGGGCCCGTACGCCTCGAGGGCGAAGCCGGCGGCGACGGGTCCGGCGGCCATGGCTCCGCCGCCCACCAGCATGGCGAGGGAGTTCGCCCTCCCCCGCATCCGGTCGGGGGCGACGCGGACCATGAAGACCCCGCCGGCGACGTTGAAGACGCCGCCGACGTAGCCGCTGGCCGCGAACAGGGCGCCCAGGGCGAACGGGTCGCGCAGGAACGCGACGGGCACCATGAGGGCGGTCCAGACGGCCAGTCCGCCGAGGACCAGGGTCCGCAGGGAGAACCGGGTGGCCCACCAGCCGCCGCTGATCGCTCCGACGAGACCGCCGGCTCCGCTCAGGGACAGGACGACACCGATCTGGAACTGTGAGCCGTGGTTCTCCTGGATCCCGGTCATGACCGCCAGGTTGAGGCCCTGGAAGAGCAGGTTCGAGACGGCCACGGCGGCCATGACGGCGCGCAGGAAGTGCTGGCGCCACATCCAGACGAGGCCCTCCTTGACGTCGGCGACCAGGTCGGGGCGCGGTCCGGTGCGTTCGCTCTGGAGCTTGCCCCGGACCCCGGACAGCAGGGCCAGCGAGGCGAGCTGGCCGGCCAGTGCCGCCACGTAGGGGAGGGAGGCGCCGAGGGCGACCAGGCCGCTGCCGAGGGGCTGGCCGGCGATGGCCGCGCCGCGGGTCCGTGCCTCGTTCCCGGTGAGGGCGGCGGGCAGCTGCGCGGCGGGGACGACGGCCGGCACCGCGGCCCGCTCGGCGAGCTGGTGCAGGACGCCGAGGGTGCCTTCCACGAAGGCGGCGGCGAGCAGCGCCCACAGCCAGACGTGCCCGCTGAGCAGCAGCGCCGCCACCGCCCCGGCGACCAGGGCCTGGCCGAGGCCGGCGCCGAGCATGATCCGGCGCCGGTCCCAGCGGTCGACGAGGGCGCCGCCGGGGAGCTGGACGAGGAGCTGCGGGAGGAGCAGGGCGGTGCCGACCAGGCCGGCGTCGCCGGGCGAGCCGGTGAGCCACAGCACGGTGAGCGGGTAGGCGACCGCGGTGGCCCGGCCGGCGAGGAGCGAGAGTCCGGCGCCGCCCCACAGGAGGGTGAAGTCCCGGTTGCGGCGCAGCGGTACGTCCTTCGGCGCCTCCGGTGCGTCCTCGGCCGCGGCTTCGGCCCCGGCTTCGGCTCCGGCCCCGGCGTCGGCGGCCCGGGCCCCGGCCCCGGCTCCGGCGGCCTCGGCCGCCGGCCCGGCCTCCGTCGCGGCGCCGGGGACGCTCCCGGCGTCCTCGGCCAGGTGCCACGGGAGGACCGCCGGGTCCGTCGCCGTCTTCGGCGGCGGCGTCACCGTACGGCCAGTGCGGGACGCGGCCCGGCGAGCTCGTCGGCGCCCGGCTCCGGACCGGAGTGGGTGTACTCCAGCACCGCCATCGCGCTGTGCATCTTGTTGGCGGCCTGGGCGAAGGCGATGCTCATCGGCCCGTCCAGTACCTCCGCGGTGACCTCCTCGCCCCGGTGGGCGGGCAGGTCGTGCAGGAAGACGGCCCGCGGGCTGCCGTCCCACAGGCGGGTGGTGACCTGGAAGGGGGCGAAGACCTCCCGCCAGTTCGCGTCCGGCTTCTCGGTGCCCGTGGTCTGCCAGCGCGTCGTGTAGACGACGTCGAAGCCCTCGGGCAGCGCGTCCATGTCGTGCCGCTCCACGAGTACCGCCCCCGTGCGCCCGGCCTGGGCGAGGGCCCGCCGCGTGACGGAGGGCAGCAGCCCGTACCCGGGCGGGGTGCGCAGCTCGAGGTGGACGCCGGGGAAGCGGGTGAGGGCCAGGGCCAGGGCGGCGGCGGTGTTGTTGCCCTCGCCGACGTACAGGACGCGCAGTCCCTCGATCCGGCCGAAGTGGCGCAGCAGGGTGGTGAGGTCGGTGAGGGCCTGGGTGGGGTGTTCCTCGGCGCTCATCGCGTTGATGACGGCCATCCGGTCCTGGGAGGCCCAGCAGCGCAGCTCGGCCTCGGGGCCCGCGGTGCGGGCGACGAGGACGTCGAGCATCCCGGAGAGGACGCGGCCGGTGTCCTCGACGGACTCCCCGGTGTTCAGCTGGAGGTCGCCGGGGCCGTAGGCGACGATGCGGGCGCCCACGCGCAGTGCCCCGGAGGAGAAGGCGGTGCGGGTGCGGGTGGAGGTCTTGGCGAAGTAGATGCCGGCGACGAGCCCTTCGAGGGCGTCGGAGCCGGTGGCGGTGCCGGCCGAGAACTCGGCGCCCCGGGAGACGATCCGGCGCAGGTCCCGGTCGGTGAGGTCGTCGATGGAGATCAGGTGGCGGGCGGGGCGTCGGCCCTGCCGGTCGGAGGTGTGGCGGTCCATCGGATCAGCCCTTCCGGGGGTGGTCGGCGCCGTCCTGGCGGGCGGCGGCTTCGAGCGCGGCGGCGGTCTGGGAGACCGTGTGGTTGCGGAGCGCGGTGGCCAGGTCGAGGGCCAGTCCGTGCCGGCGGGCGGTGACGAGCAGGGGTGCCACCAGCAGCGAGTCCCCGCCGAGGTCACGGAAGTCGTCGTGCACGCCGACCTGTTCGAGGCCGAGGACCTCGCACCAGACCTCGGCGAGCACCTTCTCCAGGTCGGTGCGGGGGGCGGTGTGGGGCAGGGGGGTCGCGGTGGCCCGGCGGGAGGCCAGGGCGGCCTTGTCGCGCTTGCCGTTCGCGGTCAGCGGGAGCTGTGCGACGACGGTGACGGTGGCCGGGATGACCGCGGCGGGCAGGACGGAGCGCAGCCGGTCGCGCAGGGCGGGGACCTCCACGGAGGCCCCGTCCGCGGGGACCACCCAGGCGGCGAGCCGCTTGCCGCCGTCGGCGGCGTCCACGGGGACGACGAGCGCCTCGCGGACGGCGGGGTCCGCGGTGAGGGCCGCTTCGGCCTCGCCCGGCTCGACGCGGTGGCCGCGGATCTTGACCTGTTCGTCGGCGCGGCCGGTGAACTCCAGCACCCCGCCGGGCAGGACGCGGGCCAGGTCACCGGTGCGGTAGAGCCGGGTGCCGGGCAGTCCGTACGGGTCCGGCAGGAACGACTCCGCGGTGAGGGCGGGCTGGCCGGCGTACCCCCGGGCCAGCCCCTCGCCGCCGATCCAGACCTCACCGGTGATCCCGTCGGGCACCGGCCGCAGCCGCTCGTCGAGGATCCGCAGCAGTACGCCGGGCAGGTTGGAGCCCAGCGGGACGAGGCTGCGGGCGCCGCCCTTGAGGTGACCGGCGGGGCGCACGTACCCGAAGGTCGCGGCGACGGTGGCCTCGGTGGGGCCGTACTCGGTGCCGAGGAGCATCCGCCCGCCGGCCGCGGCGATCCGGGAGTGGACCCGCTCGGCCTGCGCGGTCGGGTAGGCGTCGCCGGCGCAGACGGCGATCCCGGCGAGCCCGCCGAGTTCGGCGTCGCTCAGCTGTCCTTCCAGCAGCTGGAGGTGGCCCGGGGTCAGGCCGACGAAGGAGTACGGCGCCCCGGCCAGCAGCAGCCGTCCGAACTCCCCCGGCTGCCAGCCCTGCGGCAGCAGGTGGACCGGCTGCCCGGTCATCAGCGGCGCGTACAGGGCGGGCAGGCCCAGGTCGAAGCCGACCGAGGTGAACCAGGGGGCGCCGCCGGTGCCCGCCTCCGCGTAGGCCCGTACGGCCCAGTCGAGGTAGTGGGCGAGGGCGCGGTGCGTGACCTCGACGCCCTTGGGGGTGCCGGTGGAGCCCGAGGTGTGCAGCACGTAGGCGAGCCGGTCCGGGTCCAGGTCCAGGCCCAGCGGGCCGCCGTCGCCCTCGTCGGAGACCTCCTCGGCGGCCAGGACCCGCCCCTCGGGGAGGATCCCGGCGAAGCGGCCGGCGTACGCGGCCTGCGTGAGGGCCAGTTCGAAGCCGAGCGCGGCGATCCGGGCGTCCGGGGTGCAGGGGTCGACCGGCAGCTGGGCGGCGCCGGCCTTCCACACGCCGAGCAGCGCGGCCACCAGCTCGGGCCCGCGGTCCAGCAGGACGGCGACCCGGGTCTCGGGGCCGGCGCCGAGGGCGCGGAGCCTGCGGGCGATCCGGTTGGCCCGCTCGTCGAGCTCCGCGTACGAGGTGCCGGGGGTGCCCGCGCCGGTGAGGGCGGTGGCCCACGGGGTGCGGGCGGCCCGCGCCTCGAAGGCGGCGAGGACGTCGGCCGGGGTCTCCGGGTGCGGCAGCGGCGGGGCGGCGAGGCGGGCCTTCTCGTAGGCGCTGGGGAAACCTGCCGTGGCGTCGCCGTCGGCGCCGGTGCGGGCCATGTCGGCGAGCACGGCCTTGTAGAGCGCGGCGAGCCGCTCCGCGTTGGCCTTGGAGAGGGTCCGGGTCCGGGAGGCGATCGACAGGTGGCCGCGCACCGGGGTGCCGACGACGAGGGGGAACTCGTTGGGGCTGTCGTCGCGGCTGGCCATGATGTCGATGAGTTCCACGTCGACCTGGTGGAAGTCGAGGTAGTGGAAGAGCACGTCGATGAGGTGGCTCTCGCCGCCGGGCACGCGCATGGCGGGCATCGGGTAGCGGCGGTGCGGCCACAGCGACACCTCCCGGGCGAACACCTCCTGCGCCAGCTCGCCCCAGGTCGCGGCGCCCCTGCGGTACGGGAAGGGCACGGAGTTGAGGTACATGCCGGAGACCCGTTCGGCGCCCGCCTCCTCGGGGCGGGCGTCGGCGACCATGCCGCCGCGGAAGGCCCCGGCGCGGGTCAGCATCGACAGGACCTTGCCGTGCGCGGCGTGCAGCACGCTCTTGTAGGGGACCTGCGCGGCCGAGGCGAGGGCGCGCAGGCCCGGCTCGACGTCGCCCAGCGCGATGTCGAGCCGGTAGCGCTCGTCGACGCCGTGCGGGTCGCCGGCCCAGCCGGTGGGGAGGGTGAACTTCTCGTGGCTGTCGACGAGTTCGCGCCAGTAGTCGCGGTCCTCGGTGCCGGCCAGGGACCGCAGCTCGCCGGCGATGAAGTCGGCGTAGCGCACGGCCGGTACGGGCGGTGCCGGTGCGGGCTCGCCCCCGGCGCGCATGGCGTGGTAGGCGCGGAGCATCTCCATCAGCTGGGAGTGGTAGCTCCAGCCCTCGATGACGGGGTGGCACTCGGTGATGGAGAGCCACCAGCTCTCGTCGTCGACGAGGTGCACGGCCATCCGCATGAGGGGGGCGGCGGTGAGGTCGAACAGCTCCTCGCGGTCGCGGTCGGCGAAGGACCACAGGGTGGACTCGCGTTCCTCGCGCGGCAGGTGGCGCAGGTCCTCGAAGAGGCAGGGCATCGCCACCGCGGCGGCGTCGTGGACCAGCTGGAGCGGCTCGCTGTAGCCCGTCATGGCGAAGGAGGTCCGCATCACCTCGTGGCGTTCGACGATGAGGTCGGCGGCGCGCTGGAAGACCTCGGGGTCGAAGGGCAGGGCGTCGCGGATCCGGAAGGAGGTGATGTTGTGGTAGCGGTTCTCGCCGCTGCGGCCGTGCATCTCGACGAGCATGCCCGCCTGGATCCGGGAGACCGGGTAGGCGTCGGTGATGCCGGCGGGCAGGGTGCGCCGGTCCTCTTCGGAGATCAGGGCGAAGGGGGCGACGGGCCCGTCTGCGCGCTCGGCGGAGCCGTCGCCCGCCTGGCCTCCGAGGGCGGCGCGCAGCCGGGCGACGGTGCGGTGCTCGAAGACGTCGCGGACGCTGGTCTCCCAGCCGGCCTCGCGCAGGGCGCCGACGAGGGAGACGGCGCGTATGGAGTCGCCGCCGAGGTCGAAGTAGTTGTCGTGGACGCCGACCTCCTCCAGGCCAAGCACCCGGGCCCAGACCGCGGCGATGGAGGCCTCGGCGGCGTCGCGGGCCTCGACGTGCTCGCCGACGGCGGTGGCCCCGCGCCCGGGGGCGGGCAGGGCGCGCCGGTCGAGCTTGCCGTTGGCGGTCAGCGGGAGGGCGTCCAGGCGCAGGTAGGCGGAGGGGATCATGTAGGCGGGCAGCGCCTCGGCCAGCGCCTCCTTGAGGGCGGCGGGGGCGAGCGCGGCCTCGTCGGCGCCGGCGGCGGGGACGACGTAGGCGACGAGCTGCTTGTCGCCGGGGGTGTCCTCGCGGACGAGGGCGACGGCCTCCCCGACGGCCTCCCGGGCGGTGAGGGCGGTCTCGATCTCGCCGAGTTCGATGCGGTAGCCGCGCAGCTTGACCTGGTGGTCGACGCGGGCGACGAAGTCGAGGCTGCCGTCGGGCAGGACCCGGGCGAGGTCGCCGGTGCGGTAGACGCGGGCGCCGGGGGCTCCGTACGGGTCGGGCAGGAAGCGCTCGGCGGTCAGGTCGGGACGGCCGGCGTAGCCGCGGGCCAGGCCGGTGCCGCCGATCCACACCTCGCCGGGGACGCCGACGGGCAGCGGGCGCAGCCGCTCGTCGAGGACGTACATGGTGGTGTTCGGGATGGCCCGGCCGATGGAGACGAGCTCGGTGGTGACGGGGCCGTGGGGGGCGCCGTCGGCGGCGAGGAAGTGGGCGGAGTTGCCGACGGTGATCTCGGTGGGGCCGTATTCGGCGGCGAGGCGGGTGCCGCCGGGGCCCGCGGCGGCGGCCCAGCGCTCGGCGAGGCGGTGGGTGAAGGAGTCCCCGGCGGCGATGACCAGCCCGGCCAGGTCGCGGACCTGTGCGGCGTCCAGCTGCTGGGAGAGCAGGTCGAGGTGGCCGGGGGTGAGCTTGATGAAGGCGTACGGTCCCCCGTCCGCGAGCAGCGCGCCGAGGTCGGCGGTGTCGAAGTCCTGGGGCAGCAGGTGCACGCTCTGCCCGGTCATCAGGGGGGCGTACAGGTCGGGGACGCCGAGGTCGAAGGCGACGGAGGAGAACAGGGGCGCGCCGCCGGTGCCGGCCGAGGCGTAGGCGCCGGCGGTCCAGGTGAGGTAGTTGGCCAGGCCGCGGTGGCCGATGAGGACGCCCTTGGGCCGGCCGGTGGAGCCGGAGGTGTAGATGACGTAGGCCAGCTGGTCGATGTCGTACGCGGCGGGCAGTTCGACGTCGGCGGTGGCGAGCGCGGTCCGCTCGGCCGGGTCGTCGGTGACCACCAGGTCCGGGCCGTCGAACCGGTCCGCGTGCCGGGTCTGGGTGACGACGAGGCGGGTGCCGGTGTCGCCGAGCATGAAGGCGATGCGCTCGTCCGGGTAGCCGGGGTCGATCGGCACGTACGCGGCGCCGGCCCGCCAGACGCCGAGGAGCGCGGCGACGAGGTCGGGGCCGCGGTCGAGGAGGACGCCGACGGTGTCGTCGGGGCGTACGCCGAGCTGGACCAGCCGGCGCGCGAACCGGTCGGCGCGGGCGCCGAGTTCGGCGTAGGTGAGCTCGCCGGAGGCGTGCCGGACGGCGACCGCGCCGGGGGTGCGGGCGATCTGCGCGGCGATGGTCTCGGACACGGGCCGCAGGGCGGCGGCGTCGACGGGGGCGCCGACCGGCTCGGCCGGGCCGTCGAGCAGCAGGGCGCGTTCGGCGCCGCCGATGAACTCGAGGGCCGACAGGGGTGCGCCGGGCTGCTCGGCGACGGCGTCGAGGAACGCGGCGTAGTGGCCGGTGATCCGCTCGGCGGTGGCGGCCTCGAACAGGTCGGTGGCGTACTCCAGGGCGCCGTGCAGGGAGCCGTCGGGGCGCTCGGCGAGGTGCATGGTGAGGTCGAAGCGGGCGATCCGGCCGCTGGCGGCGACGGGGCTGACGGTGAGGCCGGGCAGCTCGGGGCTGTCGGAGCCCTGGCCGGAGGCCAGGTCGAACATCACCTGGAAGAGCGGGGTGGTGGACAGGTCGCGTTCGGGCTCCAGCAGGTCGGCGATCCGGTCGAAGGGGGTGTCCCGGTGGTCGAAGGCGTCCAGGACGGCGGTGCGGTTGCCTGCGAGCAGCTCGCGGAAGGCGGGGTCGCCCTCCCAGCGGCCGCGCAGGACGAGGCTGTTGTAGGCGTAGCCGGCCATCTGCTGGAGCTCGGGGCGGGTGCGGCCGGAGACGGCGGTGCCGACGCTGACGTCCTGCTTGCCGGTGTAGCGGCCGAGCAGTGCCTGGTAGGCGCTGAGCAGGACCATGAAGAGGGTGGCCCCCTCCTGTTCGGCGAGGGTGCGCAGCCGGGCCGCGGTGGGGGCGGGCACGTCGAACTCGGCGACGGCGCCGGCCCAGCCGCGGACGGAGGGGCGGGGCCGGTCGGTGGGCAGGCCCAGCGGCTCGGTCCCGGCGAGCCGTCCGCGCCACCAGTCGAGGGCGGCCTCGGCGGCGGGGCCGCTCTGGCGGGCGTTCATCCAGGCGGCGTAGTCGGCGTACTGGACGGGCGGTTCGGGCAGGACGCCGTCCAGCGGGCCGGTGACGGTGCCCGCGGCCCGGTAGCAGGCGGCCAGGTCGGCGAGGAGCAGCGGCCGGGTCAGCGCGTCGCAGGCGATGTGGTGCATGACGACGACCAGGACGTGGTCGTCGGCGGCCAGGCGCAGCAGCCGGACCCGCAGCGGGGCCTCGGTGGCCAGGTCGAACACCTCGGTGGCGCGGTCCCGGGCGAAGGCGGCCGCGGCGGCGTCGCGGCCGGCCTCCGGCACCCCGGTCAGCTCGGTGACGGCGTAGTCGACGGGGCCGGCGGGGTCGATGACCTGGCGCGGCTCGGCACCGTCGAGGACGTAGCGGGTGCGCAGGATCTCGTGACGGGCGGCCAGGGCGTCGAAGGAGCGGCGCAGGGCGCTCTGGTCGAGGGTGCCGCGCAGCCGGTGGGCGAGCGGCAGGAGGTACTCGGGGCTGTCCGGGTCGAGCTGGTGCAGGAACCACAGCTGGCGCTGGCCGGCGGAGAGCGCCAGCGGCGCGTCGCGGTCGGCGCGCGGGATCCCGGTGCGGGCCGGGACGCCCGCGGCGCGGCCCGCGCGGCCGGCGAGCCGCCTGCGCAGCAGCTCCGCGCGCAGCTCGTCCTGCGTGGGTGCGGTGGGTGCGGTCACGGCTGGTACTCCCTGTGGGCGATGGCGAGTTCGGCGTGGTTGAGCGTCTCGATCTCGAGGCGTACGGCTTCCTCGACGGCGGCGGCGAGACCGGCGACGGTCGGGTGCTCGAAGACGGCCCGCAGCGGCATCTCGACGTCGAACTCCTCGTGGAGGCGGGCGATGACGCGGGCGGCGAGGACGGAGTTCCCGCCGATCCGGAAGAAGCCCTGGCGGGCGCCGATCCGGCGGGTGGTGCCGTCCTCCCCGGCGAGGACCTCGGCCCAGATCTCGGCGACGATCTCCTCGACCGGGCCCTCGGGCGCCGTGTACGGCTCGTCGGAGAGGGCGGCGGCGAGGTCGGGGGCGGGCAGGGCCGCGGTGTCGACCTTGTTGTGCCGGGTGAGCGGGATCCGCGGTACCGGCACCAGCAGCGCGGGCACCATGTAGTCCGGCAGGCGGCGGGCGCAGTGGTCGAGGAGCGCGGAGTCGGCGGGCGGGTTGGCGCCCCGGGGGACCCAGTAGCCGACGAGCGCGGCGGTGGAGCCGGTGCCGTGCACGACGACGGCGCACTGGGAGACGCCGGGGTGCTCGGCGAGGACGCCCTGCACCTCTCCGGTCTCCACGCGGCGGCCGCGGATCTTGGCCTGGCCGTCGGAGCGTCCGGCGAACTCGATGGTGCCGTCGGCCGCCATCCGGGCCCGGTCGCCGGTGCGGTAGAGGCGGGCGCCGGGGGCCCCGTACGGGTCGGGGACGAAGGCGGCGGCGGTCAGTCCGGGCCGGCCGTGGTAGCCGCGGGCCAGTCCGGTTCCGCCGACGCAGAGTTCGCCGGTGGTGCCGTACGGGACGGGCTCCAGGTACGCGTCGAGGACGCGGGCGGTGACGTGCGGGTAGGCGCGGCCGACGGGGACGGCGGTGGCGGTGTCGTGGGCGTCCCAGCGGGTGGCGGCGATGGTGGTCTCGGTGAGCCCGTACTCGTTGACGAACCGCAGCAGGCGCCGGGACAGCTCGCGGGCCAGGGCGGGCGGGCAGGGCTCGCCGCCGGTCTGGCCGACGAGCGGGCGCCGGCCGAGCCCCGCGTCGATGAGCATCTGCCAGTGCGGCGGGGCGACCTGGAGGTGGCTGACGCCGTGCTCCTCCATGAGCCGCAGCTGCGCGGCGTGGTCGGCGAGGTCGCGTTCCCGGGCCAGGACCACCCGGCCGCCGGCGACGAGCGGCATCAGCAGTTCGGTGCAGGAGATGTCGAAGGTGGGCTGGGCCAGGGCGAGCCAGGCGTCGTCGGGGCCCTGGCCGAAGTCCAGGTGGGCCTGCGAGGCGCGGAGCATGGCCAGCAGGGTGCGGTGCTCGACGGCGACGCCCTTGGGCCGGCCGGTGGAGCCGGAGGTGTACATGATGTACGCCAGCCGGGCCGGGTCGGCCGGGGGCTCCGGCGGGGTGGCGGGCCAGGACGGCACGCCCTCGGTCGGGTGCGCGCCCGGGGCCCCGGTACGCGTCCCCGTGCCGGGGCGACCGGCGGGGGACGCCGGGTCGCCGGCCGGACCGGCCGCGCCCGCGGCGGGCCCGGCGGGGCCCAGGGCCGCGAGGCGTTCGTCGGTGTCCACCGCCAGCCAGGGCCCGTCGTGGTGGCCGCGCAGCCGGGTTGCGCCGGCCAGGTCGGAGACCAGCAGGGTGGCGCCGGCGTCCCGCAGGACGTAGCCGAGGCGCTCGTCGGGGGCCGCCGGGTCGAGCGGTACGTAGGCGGCGCCGGCCTTCCAGATGCCGAGGTGGGCGGCGATCAGGTCGGGGGTGCGGCCGAGCATGACGGCGACGGTGCTCTCGGGGCCCGCGCCCAGTTCGCGCAGCCGCTGCCCGAAGGCCTCGGCGCGGCGCTCCAGCCGGGCGTAGCTCCAGCTCTCGCCGCCGCACACGACGGCGGTCGCGTCCGGGGAGCGGCGGGCGACGGCCGCGACCGCGGTGTGCACGGCGTCCTCGCCGGCCCGGTCCCCGCCGGGTTCGGGGGCGCCGGGGCCGAGGGCCAGGATCTCGGCGCGCAGGGCGGCCGGGAGCAGGTCGGCCCGGTCGAGGCGGACCCCGGGGTCGGCGGTGACGGACTCCAGGAGCCGGACCCAGCCGGCCGCGAACCGTTCGACGGTGGTGGCGTCGAAGAGGGAGGTGGCGTACTCGACCATGCCGAGCAGGGAGCCGTCGGCCTGCCGCTGCACGACGAAGGTGAGGTCGGTCCGGGCGGAGCGCCAGGCGCCGCGGAAGGCGGCGAGGTCGTCCTCGGCGGCGGCGGTGCCGGTGCGGCCCTCCTCGTGCAGGTCGAACATGACCTGGTAGAGCGGGGTGCGGCCGGGGTCGCGGGCCTCGTCCAGCTCGGCGACGAGCCGGTCGAAGGGCAGGTCCTGGTGGGCGAAGGCGGCGCGGGCGGTGTCGCGCACCCGGACCAGCGCCTCGGTGAAGGTGGCGTCGGCGGGGGCGTCGCAGCGCATCACCAGGGTGTTGAGGAAGAAGCCGACGACGTCGGCGACCTCGGGCCGCTCGCGTCCGGCGACGGGCACCCCCACCGGCACGTCCCACTGCCCGGTGAGCCGGGCCACCAGCGTCCCGAACACGGTCAGCAGGGTCTGCTGGAGGGTGGCGCCGTGGCCGCGTCCGAGGGCGGCGGCCCGCTCGGCCAGCTCGGCGGGGACGGTGAACACGTGGGCGGCGCCGAGGCCGTCGCGGACGGCGGGCCGGGGCCGGTCGGCGGGCAGGTCGACGGGCAGGACGCCCTCCAGGGCCCGCTTCCAGTGGGCGAGTTCCGCGTCGGCGGCGGACCCGGCCAGCCGGCGCCGCTGGTGGGCGGCGTGGTCGGCGTACTGCACGGGCAGCGGGGGGAGGACGGCGGCGGTGCCGCGGTGCGCGGCCTCGGCGAGGGCCAGCAGGTCCCGTTCGAGGACGACGGAGGACCAGCCGTCGCAGGCGATGTGGTGGAGGGACAGCACCAGGTGCAGGGAGTCCGTGCCGCGCAGGCTGAGCGCACGCCAGACGGGGCCGTTCTCCAGGTCGAAGGGGCGGGCGAACTCGTCCTCGATCAGGGCGGCGCGGGCCTCGGCGGTCTCGGCGCGGGTGGTGCGCAGCTCGACGCGGGCGTCGGCGTCGGCGATCTGGACGGGTTCGGTGCCGCGCAGGACGTAGCGGGTGCGCAGGATCTCGTGGCGTTCGGCGAGTGCGGTCAGGGCGGCGGTGACGGTCTCGTCGGTGTGGGCGGGCGGCAGGGTGATGAAGACGGGCGCGTTCCACTCGGCGCTGCCGGGCCGCATCCGGTCCATCAGCCACAGGCCCTGCTGGCCCGGTGACAGGGGCAGGCCCCCGTCGGGGCGCGGCACGGGCCGGACGGTCTCGTCGGTGCCGGGCCCGGCGGCGGTCAGGGCCGGGGCGTCGGCGAGCAGGGCGGCCTGCGCCTCCACGGTGGTGGCGGTGAACAGGGCGCGCAGCGGGACGCGGGTCCCGGCGGCGGCCGACAGGGCCTCGGCGAGCCTGCTGAGGAGCAGGGAGGCGCCGCCGAGCTGGAAGAAGTCGTTGGTGGCGCCGACCTGCCCGGCGGGGATCCCGAGGAGGGCGGACCACTGCTCGGCGACGACCCGTTCGGCGGGCGTGCGCACGGGGACGTGCGCGCCCTCGGCGGCGGAGGCGGCGGAGGCGGGTTCGGGCAGCGCGGAGCGGTCGATCTTGCCGTTGGCGGTGAGCGGGAACTCGGTGACGGACACGTAGACGGACGGGACCAGCGGGTCGGGCAGGGAGCGGCGCAGGAAGGTGCGCAGTTCCTCGGGGCGCAGCCGCTCGCCCCGGGACTGGACCCAGGCGACGAGCCGGTGTCCGCCGGAGCCGTCGGGGACGGCGGCGGCGACGGCGGCGCGCACCCAGGGGTGGGCGGCGAGCGCGGCCTCGACCTCCCCGGTCTCGATGCGGACGCCGTTGACCTTGACCTGGTGGTCGAGGCGGCCCAGGTACTCCAGGGTGCCGTCGGCCAGCCAGCGGACGCGGTCGCCGGTGCGGTAGAGCCGTTCGCCGGGCGGGCCGTACGGGTCGGGCACGAAGCGCTCGGCGGTCTGGGCGGCGCGGCCCTGGTAGCCGAGGGCGAGGCCGATGCCGCCGGCGTGCAGTTCGCCGGGGACGCCGACGGGGACGGGCCGGCCGGCCGGGTCCAGGACGAGGGCCCGCATGTGGGCGATGGGCCGGCCGATGGGGACGGCGCCGGTCCGCTGGGCGGGGTCCCAGCGGTGCTCGGTGACGTCGACGGAGGCCTCGGTGGGGCCGTACGTGTTCCAGATCTCGGCGCGCGGCGCCAGCTCGGCGAGCGCCCGGCACAGTTCGGCGTGCAGCGGCTCGCCCGCGCTGAAGATCAGCCGCAGGGCGCCGGCGTCCTCCCAGCCGGACTGCTCGGCCAGGCGCCGGTAGACGGAGGGCACGCCCTGGAGGACGGTGACCTGGTGCTCGGCGACGGCGCGCAGCAGGGCGGCGGGGTCGCGTTCGGCGTCCTCGGGGGCGACGGCCACGGCTCCCCCGCTGATTAGCGGGGAGAAGAGTTCCAGGCCGGCGGCGTCGAAGCCGATGGTGGTCTTGAGCAGGAAGCGGTCGGCGGCGCCCAGCTTGTGGCGGTGGGCCAGCCAGCGGACGCGGTTGGCGATGCCGCCGTGCGGGACCACGACGCCCTTGGGGCGGCCGGTGGAGCCGGAGGTGTGCAGGATGTAGGCGGGCCCGGCGGCGTCGGGGGCGAGCGGGAAGGCGGCGGCCTCCTCGGCCGGTACGGGCTCCGGCGCGTCGGCGACGTCCAGGACGGTGGCGCCGTCGGGCAGCCGGCCGGCGGTGCCGTGCCCGGCGAGGACGACGGCCGCGCCGGCGTCCTCCAGCACCAGGGCGAGCCTGGCCCGGGGGTAGTGCGGGTCGAGCGGGACGTACGCGGCCCCGGCGAACCAGACGCCGAGCAGCGCGGCGATCAGCTCGGGGCCGCGCGGCAGGCACACGCCGACGAAGTCGCCGGGGGCCACTCCCCCGGCGCGCAGGGCCGCGGCGTAGCGGCCGGCGAGCCGGTCCAGGCCGGCGTAGTCGAGGACGGCTCCGCCGGCGCCGAGGACGGCGGGGGCCTCGGGGGTGCGGGCGGCCTGGGCCCGGAACAGGGCGGGCAGCAGCAGACGGCCGGGGGCGGATCCCGACTGCGTACGGTCGTTCACGTTCTCTCCTTCATCGGGATCGGGTGGCGTCGGCCGTGCCCGAGGGCTTGGCGGACCGGGCGGGCCCGGACCTGGTGCGGTCAGACCGCTGAGGCGGCGGACATCCGGCGGCGCAGGCTGGCGGGGCGCAGGTCGGTCCACACCTCGCTGATCCGGGCGAGGCATTCCTCGCGGGTGCCCTCGGTGCCCTCGGCCTTCCATCCGGCGGGGAGTTCGCGGCCGGCCCACCAGATCGAGTACTGCTCCTCGTCGTTGAGGACGACGCGGTAGCGGGTGTCGGACTGCCCGTCGTGCCGGGGGGCGTTCTGCTGTTCGCTCATCGCTTTTCCCTTCGCGTGATCAGATGCGGCCATCCTTGAAGAGGGCGCTATCGATGCCCTATCGGGCGCATATACGTGCCGGGACGCGGACGGGCCCCCGGCGCCGGCTGGCGTCGGGGGCCCGTGGGGCGGGGAGCGCGGGTTCAGGCGGCCCGGCTGCTCACCGGGGTGCGCAGGGCGGCCTCCGCGTCGTGGTCGAGGATCCAGCTGACGTCGGCGGCCGCGCCCCTGACGTCCCCGTCCGGCGCGCCCCGCGGCGTGCCGCCCTCGCGGGAGCCGAGCTGCACCCGGGTGGTGTGGGGGCGGCGGGCCGCCTCGTAGCGCTCCAGGGCGGCGCTGACGCCGTGCGCGTCCCCGTCCGCCTCCGCGAGGCAGACGGCGAGGGCGACGGCGTCCTCGACGGCCTGGTTGGCGCCCTGGCCGTGGTGCGGCAGCATCGGGTGCGCGGCGTCGCCGAGCAGGGTGGTGCGGGCGGTGCTCCAGCGTTCCAGCGGTGCCCGGTCGTACAGGGCCCAGCGGCGCACCTCGCCCGCGGCGGCGGCCAGTTCGCGGACCTGCGGCGCCCAGCCGGCCAGGACGGCGTCCAGGTCGGCCCGGTCGCCGGCGCTGGTCCAGGACTCGGCGTCGCCCTCGGGCGCCGGCGTCACCACCACGTAGGTGAACCGCCGTCCCCCGGAGACGGGGTAGCACAGGACCCGTGCCCCGGGGCCGGCGAACATGTACATCCGGGCGGGGTCGAGCGCGGGCACGTCCGCGGCGTCGACCAGGCCGCGCAGGGCGCTGTTGCCCGAGTACACGGGGGCGTCGTCCCCGGCGACCGCGCGGCGCACCGCGGAGTGCACGCCGTCGGCTCCCACCAGTACGTCGGCCCGGTCGGTGGTGCCGTCCGCGAACTCCAGGAGCACCCCGTCGGGGCCTTCCTCGTACCGGACCAGTTCCTTGCCGGTGCGCACCCGGTCCGCCGGTACCAGGCCGGCCAGCATCCGGTGCAGGTCGCCGCGGTGGACGGTGAGGTAGGGGGCGCGGAACTGCCGCTCCCAGGCCTCGCCCATCTCCTGTACGGCCACCTGGGCGCCGTTGTGGAAGGCCCGGACCTCCAGCGCCTCGGGGCGGACGGCCAGCTCGGCCAGGCGCGGGCCGAGTCCCAGGCGCTCCAGCAGCCGGGTGCCGTTGGGGCCCAGGTGCATGCCGACGCCCTGTTCGCGCAGGGCGTCGCCGCGCTCGTAGACGGTGACGTCCAGGCCGCGGGCGTGGAGCGCGGCGGCGGCGGTCAGCCCGCCCAGTCCGGCGCCGATGACGGCGGTCTTCGGGCTCACCGGTGCTCCCAGGCGTTCTCGAAGGACTCGAACTCGTCGAACTCGTCGAAGCCGCCGAAGCCGTCGAGGTCGCCGCCGGCGGCGGTGCCCAGGGCCAGCAGGGCCTCCAGTTCGCTCCCGCCGGCCAGTTGCACGTCGGCGACGGGGGTGTCCGGGTCCTGGACGGCGGCCGCGAGCATCCGCTCGTAGCCGTCGGCGAAGCGCGCGACCGTCTCGCGGTCCAGCACGTCCGTGTCGTACGAGAAGACGGCCGTGATCCCGTCGGGGGTCTGCTCGATGCGCAGCAGCAGGTCCAGCTGGCCCTCCTGCTGCGGGACGTCGATCAGGGCGATGTCCAGGCCCGCGTACGGGACGGACGGCCCCTCGCTCGCGCCGGGCGGCACGTTGGGGACCGGCGGCTCCATGCGGTCCATCTGGACCAGGAACAGCGCGGTGCGGAAGACCGTGGCGCGGGGGAAGGCCAGGGCGCAGGGGTAGCGCACGTTGACCATGCCGCGCATGACCCGTTCGCCGGCCTGGGCGGCCGCGCCGCGGAAGGTGGAGCGCTCGTCGAAGTCGGCGCGGACCGGCATGGTGTTGAGGAAGCAGCCGATCACGTCGCGCATGGCGCGGCCCATCCGGCTGGTGGCCGGGACGCCGAGGACGAAGGCGTCCTGGCCGGTCCAGCGGTGGGTGAGGGCCTGGAAGACGGAGAGCAGGTACGCGAAGGGCGTGACCCCGGCGGCCGAGGCCGCGCCGGGCAGGGCGCGCGCGAGGTCCTCGGGGAGTTCGCGCACGACGGTTCCGCCCCGGTACGAGCGCAGCGCGGGCCGGGGCCGGTCGAGGGGCAGTTCGGCGGCGGCGGCGCCGGCCACCGACTCGTGCCACAGCGCGGCGGCCCGCCGCCCCGCCTCGGAGGCGGTGTAGCGCAGTTCCTCGGCCGCGTGGTCGGCGTACGAGCCGGGGACGGGCCGCCAGGCGGGCTCGGTGCCGGCCGCGAGGCCGGCGTAGGCGTCGAGGACGTCGCGGACCAGCAGCCAGCGGGAGGTGAAGTCGCTGACGATGTGGTGGGCGGAGGTGACCAGGGCCCAGTCCTCGTCGGAGCGGCGCAGCAGCACCACCCGGAAGGCCCCCGACTCCAGGCGGAAGGGGCGGGACCCGGCCTCCTCGGCGGCGCGGTGCAGGGCGGCCTCGTCGGCTCCGTCGAGGTCGTGGAACTCCAGGCGGACCAGGGGACGTTCGCTGACGGTGCGGCGCACCCCGGCGGCGCTCTCGGTGAACACCGAGCGCAGCAGTTCCTGGCGGGCGCCGACGGCGGTGACGGCGGCGTCCATGGCGACGGGGTCGACGCGGCCGCGCAGCCGCAGCGGCATGACGATGTTGTAGGCGGAGGCCTCGGGCGAGACCCGGTAGGCGGTCCACATCGACTGCTGGATCGCGGTCAGCGGCAGTGCCTCCACGGTGGTGGCGCTCATCCGCAGCCTCCCGCGTGGCTCATGTCCGTGGTGCGGCCGGCTCCGACGGCCGCGAGCTCCTTCTCGGCGGGGACGGCGGGCGCCCCGGCGGGCGCCCCGGCGGCGGCGGCCGTGAAGGAGGCGGCGAAGGCCTCCACCCGGTCCAGGCCCCAGTACGGCTCGCTGCCGTGGATGAGGTACGGGACCCCGAACACCCCGTCGCGGTGCACGTCCATCAGCGCGGCCGCCCCGCGGGCCCGCAGTCCGGCGTCCTCGGGGGCGGCGGCCACCGCGGCCGCGTCCAGGCCGATCTCCGCGGCCAGTTCGACGACGGTCCCCGGGTCGCAGATGTCGCGGCCCTCCAGCCAGCGGGCCCGCCCGGCGCGTGCCACCCACTCCCGGCCCAGGCCCGCGTCGTCGGCGAGGAACCAGGTCAGGTGCGCCGGCTCCCACCAGGGGGTGCGGTCGGCCGGCCAGGTCAGCGGCAGGCCCCGGTCGGCGGCGAGCCGGCGTACGTCGCGCAGGATGTAGAACTGCTTGGCCCGGCTCATCGGCGTGTACGGGAACTGCCCGCCCGCCTCGTCCAGCAGCCGGGCGCTGGTCTCGTCCGGCTCCCAGAAGGGGCGCCACTCGACCCGGTCGAGGAGTCCGGGGTGCCGGCGCTCGATGTCGTGCAGGGCGAAGAAGTTGTAGGGGCTGCGCAGGTTGAAGTAGAACCGGGGCGGTTTGGCGGCACGGCCGGCCATGTCGAACTCCTCTGTGAATCGGGCTGGTCCCGGTGGTCGGGCGGGTCAGACGACCAGACCGCCGTCGATGTGGAAGACCTGTCCGGTGATGTAGGAGGCGCGGTCGGAGGCGAGGAAGGACACCAGCTCGGCGACCTCGTGCGGCTCCCCGAAGCGGCCCAGCGGGATGCGGGCCGTCATCTCCTTCGCGTGCTTCTCGGACAGGCCGCCGACCATGTCGGTGGAGATGAAGCCGGGGGCCACGGCGTTGGCGCGCAGGCCGCTGCGGCCGGATTCCTTGGCCAGGGCCTTGGTGAAGCCGATGATCCCGGCCTTGGTGGCCGCGTAGTTGCTCTGGGTGGCGTTGCCGGCGGCGGCGACCGAGGAGAGGGTGATGATGGTGCCGCGCCGGCGCTTCATCATCGGGAAGGCCAGCGCCTTGGCGAAGTTGAAGGTGCCGTCGAGGTTGGTGCGGACCACCGCGTCCCAGTCCTCGTCCCTCATCATCGCCAGGTGGCCGTCGCGGACGATGCCGGCGGCGGTGACGAGCACCTCCACCGGGCCGAGCTCCGCCTCGGCCTCCGCGGTGAAGGCCCGGACCCCGTCGCGGTCCGTGACGTCCACCTGGCGTGCGAGCACCCGCGCCCCCAGCGCCTCGGCGGACTTCGCGGCGAGCCGGGCGGCCTCTTCGTTGGACTGGTAGCAGAACGCCACGTCGTGGCCGTCCCGCGCCAGGATCTCCACCACGGCCCGGCCGATGCCGCGGGAGCCGCCGGTGACGAGGGCTACCGGCCTCGGTGTCTCGGACATGGATAGATGCCTTTCTCTTCGGGACGCGGGTGCGTGTGCGTGTGGGATGCGGGAGGCCGGGGGTCCGGACGTGCGCCCCCGGCGGGTTCAGCCGAGCCGCAGCAGGGTGGCTCCGACGGTGCCGTCCCGGTCGATGGCGGTGACCAGGGCGAGCCGGTCGACCAGGGCGGGTTCGGCGCCCGCGTGGGCGAGGACGGCGGCCAGCTGGAACGCGGCCGATGCCGCGGTGGCGTCGCCGACGAGCGCGCGCACGGCGATCCGCTCGCCCGCGACGGCCTCGAGCGCCGACTCCTCCTGCTTTCCGAGCAGCCCGGGCGGGGTGCCCGGTGCCACCAGGGCGACGTCCTCGGGTGCGGCGCCCGCGTCGGCGAGCACCTCCGCCACGCAGCGGGCCAGCGCGGATCCGGCGCGCCCGCTCTCCGGGAAGGCCCGGAAGCGGGAGCCGAGCACGGTGGCGAGCACCTGGCGGCCCCCGTCGCGGGCGGCGGCCCCGCTCTCCAGCAGGAACAGCGCGGCGCCCTCGCCGAGCGGATCGGGCAGGGCCCCGCCGTGGTCGGCGACCCGCTCCAGCCGGGCCCGCTGGACGGAGAACTCCTCGGCCGCACCGGCCAGCAGCGCGTTGGCGTGACCGCCGCGCAGCAGCCGGGAGGCGTAGTTCAGGGCGAGCAGGCCCGTGGCGGAGCCGCCGGAGACGGTGACGTTGGGGCCCTTGAGGGTGTGCCGGATGGCGCTCTGGCCGGTCGGGCAGTTCATCACCGTGTTCGGGAACCGGGCCGGGTCGACGAGGTAGGGCTTGTCCCCGGTCAGGGCGTCCTTGGTGAAGTCCATGATGGACTGGACGCTGCCGGAGGTGCCGAGGACCAGCCCGGTCTTCTCCGGGTCGGCGGCGAGGCCCCGCCCGAAGTCCTCCAGGAGCTCCCCGACGGTGACGACGGCGATCCCGGTGGCGCGGTCCATGGAACGGGTGCCCTTGCGGCCGAGCACCTCCTTGATGTCGAAGCCGGGGATCAGGCCCGCGTCCTCGTACGGGACGGGCCACGTCCCGGTGTCGACGGGGGCGGTGGCCGCCGTCCGCGCCAGGAGGCCTCCGGCGAAGGCCCGCCGGCCCAGCCCGTACGGGGAGGTCACCGCCCAGCCCGAGATGACGAGCTGCCGCTCGCGGGGTTCCGCTGCCGTGCTCATGCGACGGCGCTCCTCTCGTCTTCCCAGTGGCCGAGGACCAGCACGGCGTTGTTGCCGCCGAAGGCGAGTCCGTTGTTCTGCACGACCTTGAGGTCGGCCTCGACCGCCTCGTTCGGTACGCAGTCCACCCCGCACTCGGGGTCGGTGGTGCGGTGGTTGACGGTCGGCGGGATGAACCCCTCGCGCAGGGCGAGGGCGCAGGCCGCCGAGGCCAGGGCGCTGGCGGCGCCCATGGTGTGGCCGATCATCGACTTGATGGAGACGGTGCGGGGCAGGTCCTCGCCGAACACCTGGCGGATCGCGCCGACCTCGGTGACGTCGTTGGCCTTGGTGCCCGTACCGTGCGCGGAGATGAAGTCCACGTCGGCGGGGGTGATGCCGGCGTTGGCGTGCGCGGCGGTGATGCAGCGGGCGATCGAGTCGCGGTCGGGGGCGACCGGGTGGCTGGCGTCGCAGGACAGTCCGTACCCGAGCACCTCGGCGTAGATCCGCGCGCCGCGGGCGAGGGCGGACTCCAGGGACTCCATCAGCAGGATGCCGGCGCCCTCGCCGGTGAGGATGCCCTGCCGGTCGGCGTCGAAGGGCCGGCACACGTCGGGGGCGATGGTGCCGAGCCGGTAGAAGCCGGTGAACGTCTTGCGGCACAGGGCGTCGGCCCCGCCGCACAGGGCCATCTCCACGTCGCCGGAGCTGATGGCGTCGTAGCCGTAGCCGACGGCGTAGTTCCCGGCGGCGCAGGCGGTCGGGACGGTGACCGTCTCGACGTCCTCCAGGCCCAGTTCCCGGACGATGCCGGCGGAGAGCCGGCCCGGCCAGACGCGCCGGGCCACCACCGGGTCGAGGGTGTCCTCTCCGTGGGCGACCTGGAGCCCGGTGAGGTGGTCCAGGTCGCGGGACTCGCCGTCGGTGGTGCCGACGGAGACCAGGGAGCGCCTGGCCCGGACGTCGGCCTCGGTGAGCCCGCCGTCGGCCACCGCCATGCGGGCCCCGGCGACCGCGAACTGGGCGGCCCGTCCGAGCTCGTCGGCCGGCAGCTCGCGCAGCCAGGCCTCGGGCTCGAAGTCGGTGATCTCGCAGGCGTTGGAATGGGCGAAGCCGGTGGTGTCGAACGCGCTGATGGGCTTCGCCCCGCTGCGTCCGCCCCGCAGGCCCTCGGCGAAGGCGTCGACGCCCGTGCCGATGCTCGTCACGACACCGAGACCCGTGATCACCACCCGGTGCCGGGCGGCGGGTCGCCGCCCCGCCGCGGCCGTCTCGGTGGTCACTTGCCCTCGGCCTCCGCGATCACGGCGTACACGCCGACGAGGTTGACCATGCGGCTGAGCTCGGCCTGCTCCAGCGTGATGCCGAAGACCCGCTCCAGGGAGGCGAGGATCTCGATGGTGCGCAGGGAGTCGGCGTCGTGCTCCTCCTTGAAGAGGCTGGTCTCGGTCACCTCGTCGAGGTCGAGCTCGAGGATGTCGCAGACGATCTCCTTGATCTGCTCCTTGCGCTCGGCGTCGAGGGTGGGGATCTGGGTGGTCATCCGAATTCCTCCGTTGGGTGGGGATCGTGCGAGGGGGGCGATGGATCGATGGTGGGAGCGGCCGCTATCGGTGGCCTATATCCACGAGGTGCGGCGTGACCGCGGGCTGCGGGTCCTTCCACAGGTGCGAGACCTCGCCGAACTGGCGGTGCACCCAGGCGTCGTCGTAGATCGTCTCCAGGTAGCGGTCGCCGCCGTCGGGCAGGACGAGCACCACGTTGGAGCCCGGGATGATGTCCGGGGCGATCCGCTCCAGGGCGGCGACCACGGCCCCCGAGGAGCCTCCGGCGAGGACCGCCTCGTGGCGGACGAGCCGGCGGCAGCCCACGACGCAGTCGAGGTCGCCGACGTGGATCACCCGGTCCGCGTCCGAGGGGCGCAGCAGCCGGGGCACGACCGAGGCGCCGTGGCCCGGGATCAGCCGGGTGACGCGCTCGGGCGGGGCGAAGAGCACGCTGCCGATCGCGTCGACCGCGTTGACGGTGGTGTTCATGCCGTGCCGGCGGATGTACTCGGCGCAGCCGCCCAGGGTTCCGCTGGTGCCCGCGGCCACGATGAGCTGGTCGACGCGGCCGTCGAGGGCCTCGGCGATCTCGCGCATCGTGGTCTGGTGGGCTGTCGGGTTGAGCGGGTTGGAGTACTGGTCGGGCCAGTAGGCGTCGGGGATCCCGGCGACCAGGTCGGCGACGCGTCGCAGCCGGGCGGGCAGCAGCTCGCCGGTGGCCGGGTCGGGGTCGACGACGATCTCGACCTCGGCCCCGTAGGCGCGCAGGATCGCCACGTTCTGCCGGGTCGTGCGGGCGTCCACCACGCAGATGAAGCGCAGGCCGAAATAGCCGCAGATCTGGGCGAGCCCGATCGCGAGATTGCCCGAACTCGATTCGACCACCGTGGATGTGCCGGGGACGAGTTCCCCCGACCTGATGCGCGCCAGCACCATGGAGAGTGCCGAGCGGTCCTTGATACTTCCTCCGGGATTGAACCGCTCCACCTTGGCGAACACCCGCGAGCCGAGGCCCGGCAGCAAACGCTCCAGTTCGATGAGCGGCGTTCCTCCCACAGTCGAGAGGATTCCCTTCGTCCCTTCGTCGTACGGCATCTGATGCAGCCATCCTCTGCTGGGAGTTGCGGGGTGCGGATACAACGGGACCGAGATTCGGCCAATCCGCTATACCGATGCCATACGGCCGGTTATAGGCGGCGCATAGCCGGCGGCCGGAATCTCTTCCCATCGCACAACGGAACTCCCCATGCAGACGGAAGAGAGAGTCCCTACATGACCGGCACCGACTCGCGCATTCAGAAAGTCGTCATCCTGGGCGGCGGTACCGCCGGGTGGATGACCGCCGCCTATCTCGGGAAGGCGCTCCAGGGCACCGTGGACATCACCGTCCTGGAGGCGCCGGCGATTCCGCGGATCGGTGTCGGCGAGGCCACCGTCCCCAACCTCCACAAGGTCCTCTTCGACTACCTCGGCATCGCCGAGGAGGAGTGGATGCGGGAGTGCAACGCCAGCTTCAAGATGGCGGTGCGGTTCGTGAACTGGCGGACCGGCGGCCAGGGCCAGCCCGACGCCCGCGAGCTGGAGAACGGCGGTCCGGACCACTTCTACCACCCGTTCGGCATCCTGCCCGACAGCGACAACGTCCCGATGTCGCACTACTGGGCCAAGCGGAAGCTGGAGGGCCAGACCGAGGAGCCGTTCGACTACGCGTGCTTCCGCGAGCCCCCGGTGATGGACGCGAAGAAGTCCCCGAAGTGGCTCGACGGCACCCCGTCCACCCGCTACGCCTGGCACTTCGACGCCGCGCTGGTCGCCGACTTCCTGCGCCGCTTCGCCACCGGCAAGCAGGACGTCAACCACGTCCAGGACGAGATGACGCACGCCGAGAAGGACGAGCGCGGGTTCGTCAAGGCCCTGCACACCAAGGGCGGCCGGGTGCTGGACGCCGACCTGTTCGTGGACTGCTCCGGCTTCCGCGGCCTGCTGATCAACCAGGCCATGGAGGAGCCGTTCATCGACATGAGCGACCACCTGCTGTGCGACAGCGCCGTCGCCACCGCGGTGCCGCACGACGACGAGGCGAACGGCATCGAGCCGTACACCTCCGCCATCGCGATGTCCTCCGGCTGGACCTGGAAGATCCCGATGCTGGGCCGTTTCGGCTCGGGCTACGTGTATTCCAGCAAGTTCACGACGAAGGAGGAGGCCACCAGGGAATTCAGCGCCCTGTGGGGCCTGGACCCGGAGACGACGAAGTTCAACCACGTGAAGTTCCGCGTCGGCCGCAACCGCCGCGCCTGGGTGAACAACGTGGTGAGCATCGGCCTCTCCTCCGCCTTCCTGGAGCCGCTGGAATCGACCGGCATCTACTTCATCACCGCGGCCATCTATCAGCTCGCCAAGCACTTCCCGGACCGCACCTTCAACCCGGAACTGGCGAACAGCTTCAACCGCGAGATCGAGGTGATGTTCGACGACACCCGCGACTTCATCCAGGCGCACTTCTACTACGCGCCGCGCAACGACACGCCGTTCTGGCGGGCGAACAAGGAGCTGACGCTCCCGCAGAACATCCAGGAGAAGATCTCCGCCTACAAGGCCGGCCTGCCGATCAATTCGCCGATCGCGGACGAGTCGACGTACTACGGCAACTTCGAGGCGGAGTTCCGCAACTTCTGGACCAACGGCAGCTACTACTGCGTCTTCGCGGGTCTCGGCCTGGAGCCGGACGCCCCGCTGCCGATCCTCGCGCACAAGCCCGATTCCGTGGCCGGCGCCGAGGCCATGTTCGGCAAGGTCAAGCAGGAGCAGGACCACCTGCTCGACACGCTGCCCAGCACGTACGACTACCTGCGCAAGCTGCACGGCTAGTACGCGTCTCCTCCCTTCCGGTGCGCAGGCCCGGAGCCGGCTCCTCCCACCGGCTTCCGGGCCCGCGCCGCACCCCCAGCGCCAGCCCCGGGTCCGGCCCGGGCCCAGCCCCAGGAGAGTTCCCACCCATGACAGCCACCTCGCAGCCGTCCCCCGCCGCCCGCGCCGCCGCGTCCGACGCCGCGTCCGAAGCCGACATCAGGCCCCTGATGTCGGCCTTCCCCTCCGGCGTCTCGGTGATCACCACGATCGGTACGGATTCCGAGCCGCGCGGCATGACGTGCAGCTCCCTCGCCAGCGTCGCCCTCTCCCCGCCCACGGTGGTGCTGTGCCTGCGCACCGAGAGCCCGACCGTGCAGGCGGTGCTGGAGACGGGGCACGTGGCGGTCAACCTGCTCCACGAGAACGCCCGCCCGGTGTCGGACCTGTTCGCCTCGGGTTCCCCGGACCGCTTCGGGAGCGTCGAGTGGCGGCTGCCGCTGGGGGCCGGCGGCCCGCACCTCGCGGAGGCCGCGCACGCGATAGCCGACGGGGAGGTCACCCAGACCGTCGAGTTCGGCGACCACACCGCCGTGTTCGTCCGGATCAGCCGCGTCTCGCTGCGCGAGGAGGAGGAGCCCCTGCTGTACGGGAAGCGCCGGTACGCCCGCTGGACCGACGCCACCGCCGTCCCGGGCCCACCCGCCGCGGCCCCGCCCCCGCCGACGGTGGCCGCCCCGCGCGTCGCCCCTTCGGCCGCGGAGGGAGCTGCCCGTGTCCGCCCGTGACCCGCTGCCGGATCTGCTGATCGCGATCCCCGCCGTCATCCTCGCGTGCAAGGCCGGCGCGATGCTCTTCCGCCGCCTCGGTCAGCCGCCGGTGGTCGGCGAGATCGCCGTCGGCATCCTGCTGGGTCCCTCGCTGCTCGGCTGGCTGTGGCCCGACGCCCAGACATGGCTGTTCCCCGGGACGGTCCTGCCGTTCACCGGGGCGTTCGGAAACATCGGTCTGCTGGCGTTCATGTTCCTGGTGGGCCTGGAACTGAACCTCTCGGCGCTGCGCGGGCACAGCCGCACCGCCATCGCCGTCAGCCAGGCGAGCATCGCGCTCCCCCTGCTCCTCGGCTCGGGCTTGGCCCTGCTGATGTACGACACGATGGCGCCGCAAGGGGTCAGCGAGATCGCGTTCGTCCTGTTCATCGCCGTGTCCATGAGCATCACGGCCTTCCCCGTGCTCGCCCGGATCCTGACCGACCGGGGGCTCTACAACACCCGGATCGGCGCCCTGGCCATGGCCTGCGCGGCCGTGGACGACGTGACCGCCTGGTGCCTGCTCGCCGCGGTCGTCGCCGTCAGCACCAGCAGTTCCCCGCTCGAGGCGGCCACCACGGCGGCCCTGGCGGCCCTGTTCCTGGCGTTCATGATCTACGCCGTCCGGCCGCTGCTCGCCAAGTGGGCGGAGCGCGCGGCCCGCACGGTCGACTCCGTCGTCCTGGTGGTGCTCTTCAGCGGGCTGTGCCTGTCCGCCTTCACCACCGACAAGATCGGCGTGCACGCCCTGTTCGGCGCCTTCGTCTTCGGGGTGATCACCCCGCGCGGCTCGCGGGTGATCGAGCTCTGTGCGGCGCGGCTGCGGGCCTTCACCATCCCCATCCTGCTGCCCCTGTTCTTCGTCAACACGGGCCTGAAGACCGATGTGGGGCTGCTCGCCGCCGATCCGGTGATGTGGCTGTGGGCCCTGGCCGTCATGGCCGTCGCCTTCCTCGGCAAGTGGGGCGGAAGCACCACGGCCGCCCGCGCCACCGGCCAGTCCTGGCGGGACGCCATGTCGATCGGGGCGCTGATGAACTGCCGCGGCCTGACCGAGCTGGTGGTGCTGAACCTGGGCCTGGAGCTGGGCGTGATCGGACCGGAGCTGTTCACGATGCTGGTGCTCATGGCCCTGCTCACGACGGCGATCACCTCGCCGGCGCTTTCCTGGATCCGGCGGGGCGTCCCTCGCGGCGAGGAGGCCGACGACGGGGCCGAGGGGCCGCTGGTCCACGAGCCGGTGCGGCTGCCGGCGAAGGCGGCCGTCCTGTGATCCCGGACCCGTGACCGCCGCCGGTGCGGCCGCGCCGTCCCCCTCCCGGGGACCGGCCCGGCCGCACCGGCGCGACCGCGCTCCGTACGGGACGTACCGCTCACCGCCCGGCGGCGGCGAGCGGCGCCCCCGCGTGTCCGGCCGCCGCCCGCACCCAGCGCTCGAGGACCGCCTCCGCGGCTCCCGTGTCCAGGGAGGCGGCCGCCGCGGCGACCCCCTCGCGCAGCCGCTCGGTGACCGTACGGCCCCCGGACGGCTCCGCCGCGGCCAGCGCGGCGGCCGCCGAGAGCAGCACCGCGTCACGGACCGGCCCGCGCTCCCCGCCGGCGAACAGCCGCCGGGCCACGTCCGCGTTGTGCCCGGCGTCCCCGCCGCGCAGCGCGTCGACCGGGGCCGGCGCGATGCCCGCGTCCCGGGGGTCGAAGGATTCCTCCCGGACCCTTCCCCCCTCGACGCTCAGCACGGTGGACGTGGTGGTGACGCTGAGTTCGTCGAGGCCGTCGTCCCCGCGGAACACCAGGGCGCTGCCGCCCCGGCGGGCCAGTACTCCCGCGATCAGCGGCAGCAGCCGCGCGTCGGCGACGCCGACCGCCTGGGCGGTCGGCCGGGCCGGGTTGGTCAGCGGCCCGAGCGCGTTGAAGACGGTGGGGATCGCCAGCTGCTTGCGGACGCCGGCGGCGTGCCGCATGGACGGGTGGAAGTCCGGGGCGAAGCAGAAGGTGATCCCCGCTTCGTCCACGAGGGCGGCCACCCTCGCCGGCTCCAGGCGCAGCCGCACGCCCAGGGCCTCCAGCACGTCCGCGGATCCCGAGGCCGAACTCGACGCCCGGTTGCCGTGCTTGACGACGCGGGCGCCCGCTCCGGCCGCGACGATCGCCGACATGGTCGAGATGTTGACCGTACGGGCCCCGTCGCCGCCCGTACCGACCACGTCGACCGTGGCTCCGGGGACGTCGAGGGGCACCGCGTGGTGGAGCATGGCCCGTACGAGGCCCTCCAGTTCGCCGACCGTCTCCCCCTTGCCGCGCAGGGCGACGAGGAAACCGGCGAGCTGCGCGTCGGTGGCCTCGCCGCTCATCACCCGGTCCATGGCCCAGGCCGTGTCGGCGGCGGCCAGGTCACGGCCGGCGAGCAGGGTTTCCAGCAGGGCGGGCCAGCTGCGCGCCCCGCGGCCGGGTTCTGGTCTGGCGGTGGTCACTTGGTTCCCCCTCGGGGTCGTCGGGTGTGGCGGCTCAGCCCCACTCGTCGATGTCCTTGGAGAAGGACGGCGACGGCGTCTGGGCCGAGGCCGGGGCCTGCGGGGTGGTGGCGTCGGCCGTCACGCTGCTGACGCCGCCCGCGGGACCCTCGTTCGCGATCTGCACCCCGCCCGCGATCGCCACCGCCGCGACGATCGCGATGGTGATGCGCTTGACCTGGGTGCGCCACGTGTTCTGCATCTCTGTCCTTCTCCCCGTTGAGTACCGCTTGAGCTTCGCTTTGTTCCGGTGAGAAGAACACTAGGAAGGAGCGGCTTCGAGCTGATATCGCTCCGTCTTCCGGGGCCGCGCCATTTCGATAAGGACGATATACTCGCAGGTCAGGAGGGGCCCCCAGGTCGATTAAAACTCCTTGGGGCCCCTCTTGACCTCCGCTCGCGGACCGCTTGAGGGATCATCGGGGCGCCTTCGGGGACGCCCGGCGATAACGGCAATAAGCGGAATTCAGCGTTCCCGGTAAATCTCGGCGACCAGGAATGCGAGATCCAGCGACTGGGTGCGGTTCAGGCGCGGGTCGCAGGTGGACTCGTAGCGCTCGCTCAGTGCGTCGAGGCTCACCTCCTCACCGCCGCCCACGCATTCGGTGACGTCGCCCCCGGTGAATTCCAGGTGTACGCCGCCGGGATGCGTCCCGAGCTCGCGGTGGACCTCGAAGAAGCCCTTCACCTCGTCGACGATGTCGTCGAAGCGGCGGGTCTTGAGGCCGGACGGCGCCTCGAAGGTGTTGCCGTGCATGGGATCGCTCACCCAGGCCACCGGCGCGCCCTCGGCGGCCGTCTTCTCCACCAGCTCGGGCAGCCGGTCACGGACCTGTCCGGCGCCCATCCTGACGACGAAGGTGAGCCGGCCCGGTTCGCGCTCCGGGTCGAGCCGGTCGATCAGCCGCAGCACGGTGTCGGAATCCGTGGCGGGGCCGAGTTTGACCGCGACCGGGTTGGCGATCCGCGAGAAGAACTCCACGTGCGCGCCGTCCAGGTCCCGGGTGCGTTCCCCGATCCACAGCATGTGCCCGCTGGTCGCGTAGCGCCGGCCGGACGCCGGGTCCTCGCGGACCAGCGGTTCCTCGTACTCCAGCAGCAGGCCCTCGTGGCTGACGTAGAACTCCACGGCGTGCTGGATGCGTTCGTCCGCCCCGCACGCCCGCATGAAGTTGAGGGCCTGGTCGATCTGGGTGGCGAGCGCCGTGTAGCGCTCCCCGACGGGCGAGCGGGCCACGAAGTCCTGGTTCCAGGCGTGCGCCTGGCGCAGGTCGGCGTAGCCGCCGGTGGTGAAGGCCCGTACGAGGTTCAGCGTGCCGGAGGCCGCCTGGTGCATCCGCAGCAGGCGGTCCGGGTCGGGGGTGCGCTCGGCCGCCTCGAAGGGGAAGCCGTTGACGGCGTCGCCCCGGTAGGCGGGCAGGGTCAGCGCGCCGCGGGTCTCGGTGGGCTTGGAGCGGGGTTTGGCGTACTGGCCCGCCATCCGGCCGATCTTGACGACCGGCACGGAGGCGGCGTACTGGAGGACGAGCGCCATCTGGAGCAGGGTCTGCACCTTGCGGCGCACCGAGTCCTCGCGGACGTCCGCGAAGGTCTCGGCGCAGTCCCCGCCCTGGAGCAGGAAGGCCTCGCCCCGGGCGACGGCGCCGAGCCGGTACTTGAGCTGCTCGCACTCGGCGGCGACCACGAGCGGGACGGTGTCGCGCAGTCGTGCCCGCACCTCCGCCAGGGCGGCGGGGTCGGGCCATTCGGGCTGTTGTGCCGCGGGCAGGGCCCGCCAGGAATCCACGTGCTCCACGAGATCGCTCCTTCGTTGCTCCTTCGTCACCCGGCGAGGATGTCCGCGGGCCGGGTCCGTGCGGTGGTGAGGAAGTTGCGCAGGAGGCGCATGCCGCCGACCGTGGTGATGGACTCGGGGTGGAACTGCACCCCTTCCACGGCGAGGGTGCGGTGGCGCAGTCCCATGACGTAGCCGTCGTCGACGGCGTGCGCGGTGGCGAGCAGCTCCTGCGGCAGGGGTTCGGCGACGATCAGGGAGTGGTAACGGGTGGCGGTCATGGTCGCGCCGAGCCCCGCGAAGACGCCGGCTCCGTCGTGGGCGACCTCGCTGGTCTTGCCGTGCTTGAGCCGTTCCGCCACCTGTACGCGGCCCCCGTAGGCCAGGCCGATGGCCTGGTGGCCCAGGCAGATGCCCAGCAGGGGCACCCGTCCGGCGAAGCGGTGCACCAGCTCGACGTGGCCCGACTCGGCGGGGTGGCCCGGTCCGGGGCCGAGGACCACCGCGTCCGGCAGCCGGGCGGCGAGCTCCTCGGGGCTCTCGGTGCGGGAGCGGACGACCTCGGTGTCCGCGCCGAGGGTGCGCAGGTACTGGTCGATGATGTGGGTGAAGCTGTCGTAGGCGTCGACGAGCAGGACCTTCACGGGAGCAGCTCCTCACCGGTGAGCGCCCAGTAGGCCGCTCCCATCTTGTGCAGGGTCTCGCGCCACTCGGCGGCGGGCGAGGAGTCGGCGACGATGCCGGCGCAGCTCTGGGTGGAGTAGGCCGTTCCGTCGTGGGTGACCGTGCGGATGCACAGGGCGAGGCGGGACCAGCCGCGCAGGTCGACCAGGCCGACGGCACCGGCGTACATGTCGCGGGGCTCGCACTCCAGTTCGGAGATGATCTCCATGGCGCGGATCTTGGGGGCGCCGGTGACCGTCCCGGCGGGGAAGGTGGCGGCCAGCGAGGACCAGGTGTCCTCACCGGGGGCCAGGCTCCCCTCGACGGTGGAGACCAGGTGGAAGACGTGGCTGAAGGTCTCGACCGTCATCAGCTGGGTGGCCTCGAGGGTGGTGGGCAGACACACCCGGCCGATGTCGTTGCGGCACAGGTCGACCAGCATCACGTGCTCGGCCTGCTCCTTCTCGCTGGCGAGCAGGGCCTCGACGCGCCGCCCGTCCACGGCGGGGTCGCCGCTGCGCGGGGTGGTGCCGGCGATGGGGCGCATCACGATGCGGTCGCCCTCGGTGCGGAAGAGCACCTCGGGGCTGGCGCCGATCAGCGTGGAGCCGTCGCGGGGGACGAGGTACATGTACGGGGACGGGTTGCGTCCGCGCAGCCGCCGGTAGACGTCGAGCGGGGTCAGGTCCGTGTCGACCTCGATGCGGTGGCCGATCTGGATCTGGTAGATGTCGCCGACGCCGATGTGCCGCAGGCAGCGTTCCACGTGGGCGAGGAAGGTCTCCTCGTCGGTGCTGTCGCGGACGGCCCGGGGCGCGGGGGCGGCCGGCACGCGCCCCGCGGGTTCGGTCATCCCGGAGGTCAGCCGCTCGACGATGCCGGCCAGGTCGGTACGGGCGGCGGGGCCGCCGTCCGGGCCGAAGGCCTCGCTGCGGGCCGCGAGCCGGACGGCCGTGCCGGCGTCCAGGTCGTACCAGACGGTGTCCTGGAACAGGGTCAGGACCAGGTCGGGCGCCCCCTCGTCGGTGTGCTCCCGGACGGGCAGGTCCTCCATGTACCAGGCGGCGCCGTAGCCGATGGTGGCGAGGAAGCCGAAGGCGTACTCGGGGCGGGGGCTGTCGACGTCGAAGCGGGCCTGCACGGCCCGCAGGACGTCCCACACCTGGCCGGGGCGTTCGAAGATCCGGTCACCGCCCGGTCCGGCGGCCAGCCCCAGTCCGTCGGCGACGCGCGACAGCTCGGCCAGTACGGCCGGCACGCCGGCCGCGGAGATCCGGCCGGCGCGGATGCGCAGCTCGGCGAGGCGGCCGAAGCCGACCACGGCGGAGTTCCCGTCGAACTCGGGGCTCTCCAGGGACTCCAGGAGGAACACGTCCTCCCCGAACCGCGCCCGCAGGGCCTCGTACAGCTCGATCGGGGGGTGCGGGTCGAGGACGGTCTCCTCGACCCGGACGGGGAGGGGGCGCCGGCCGGGTGCGGCCGGCGCCCGAGTGGCGGTGTCGAGCAGCGTGGTCACTGAATCACTTTCCTCGGATGGCTCGGGGCCGTGCGGACGGCCGGTTCGCGCCGTGCGGGCGGCGCCAGGGTGGGGGGTACGGGACTCAGCCGTAGCGGCGCATCTCGTGGAAGAAGTCCTCCACGACCGACAGGTCGCCGCGCTCGCACAGGGTGTCGTAGACGTGCCGGCCGACCGCGAGGTCGAGGACGCCCAGCCCGAAGGGCGAGAAGAAGACGGGCTCGTCCTCGGGGACGGCGAGCTGCCCGGACAGCACGTCGTAGAGGGTGCCGTCGACGAAGTCGCGGTTCCCGGTGAGCTGTTCGGCCAGGTGGGGGGAGGTGTCCGCCTTGAGGCAGTGCTCGACGTCGTCGACGACGTTGAAGCCGGAGAGGATCACCTCGGGCGACAGGTCGCGCAGCGAGACGTGCAGCACCAGCGGGTTGTGGGCGAACCAGCCGGGGTCGGTGACGTGGGGGGTGCCGGCGACGGTCGCGAAGACCACCAGGTCGCTGCCGCGGATCAGCTTCTCGGCGCTGTCGTGGACGGTGACGGGGCCCCGCTCCCCGGAGCGGGTCAGGTAGTCGGCGAAGCCGTCGGCGTGCTCGGCGGACAGGTCGTGCACGCCGATCTCGTCGAACTCCCAGCCGGTGCCGGCCAGGTACTGGTGGACGAAGCGGGCGATCAGGCCGACGCCGAAGAAGCCGATCCGGCGCGGCCGGCGGCCCGCCGGGCTGAGCCGGTCGGCCGCCAGCGCGGCGGAGGCGGCGGTGCGGGCCGCGCTGATGATCGAGGATTCCAGGCAGGCGAGCGGATATCCCGTCTCGGGGTCGTTGAGGATCAGCACGGCGGAAGCACGCGGAATTCCGGCCGCCACGTTGTCGGGGAAGCTGGAAATCCACTTCACTCCGTCGACCGGGGCCGCTCCCCCGATCGACGCCGGCAGCGCGATGATCCGCGAGGTGGGCCGGTCGGGAAAACGCAGGAAATAGGACGGCGGATTGACCGTACCGCCCTCGCCGTGCACCCGATATGCGGATTCGATCAATCCGACCACTTCGGGCGCACGGCCGTCCAGGACTTCGTGCACCTGGGCGCCGGGGATCACGGCGAAAGAGGGCGCGCCGGTCGTACGTGACATCGCAGACTCCACAGCTCGGCAGTTTTCTCGTCTGCGATGACGCTAGGGAGCCGCTTTATCGCCGGGTTATTGACGGGTTACGCCTTCCGCGACGCCTCCCGCAGCCGTTCCAGCGCGGCGGCCGCCTTCCCCTCCCAGGGCGGGGAGCCGATGCGCTGGAAGATGGCGAGCGCTTCGGCGAGGTGCGCCCGGCCCGCGTCGCCGTCACCCCGCTCACCGTACGCCCGGCCCAGGGCGAGCCTGATCTGGCCCTCGATCATCGGGCTCCGGGTCCGCCGGGCCGCGTCCAGGGCCTCCAGGAAGGTCCGCTCGGCCGCCTCCGCGGCGCCGGTCTGGAGCCGCGTCTCGGCGAGCCCGAGGAGCGCGTGGGCGAGGCCGAGCAGATCGGACCTCCCGCGCACGATCTCCACGACCCGGGTGAACTCGCTCTCGGCCTCCTCCAGCTGCCCCAGCGCGAGGTGCGCGCCGGCGAGGCGGTGCGTGGCCAGCGCGAGCCCGTGCTGGTCGCCCTTGCTGCCCTCGCACACGCGGAGCGCCTCACGGCTGAGCTCGGCGGCGGTCTCGGGCCGCCCCTGGTCGAGGGCGAACTGCGCCATGTTCTGCAACGCGTACGCCTCGGAGTACCGGTCGCCCGCCTCCCGGAAGACGGGCAGTGCCTCCCCCAGCCGCTCCATTCCCTGATCGAGGTCTCCCCGGATCCGGTCGATGAACGCGAGGCCGCTCAGCACCAGCGCGCGCCCGAGCGCGTCGCCGGCCTCCGTGTAGAGCGCGAGCGCGGTCTCCTGCCGCGCGGTCGACTCGGCCAGTCTGCGGAGCCGCAGTTCGACCAGGCCCAGCTTGCGCTCCATGGCCGCCTGTCCGCGCAGGTTGCCCGCGCCGCGCGCCGCCTGGAGGGCGTGCTCGCTGCAATGGCGCCAGTCCTCGAGGTAGTTGCGCGACGAGAAGAGCACTTCCATGGCGATGACCAGGCCCCACGCCAGGTCGTCCATGCCCAGGGCGGCCGTCTGCTCGACGACGGCGACCAGGGAGAGCCGTTCGGCCTCGAACCACTCCAGCGGAGCCACCAGCAGCTCTTCCAGCAGCACGGAGTCGATCTCCCGGCGCGGCGTCTCGCAGTCCACGATGCCGCCGCTGCTCCTCTCGCGCCGGTGCGCCTCCTCCGCGATGGTCAGGCACGTCCGGAACACCCGGTCGCACGCAGCCAGCCGCTCCTCCTCGCTCTCCTCCTCCCGGGCCAGCTCCTCCGCGTACAGCCGCATCAGGTTCTGGAAGCGGTAGCGCAGCTGTCCGGTGGCGTCGACGCCGACCACCTCCAGGAACTGCGCGTCCACCAGGTGCTCGATCAGCCGCTCCGCGTCCAGGACGTCCGCGTCCAGCAGCGCGGCGCCGACCCAGGCCGTGAAGTCCGGTACGCCGAGCAGCCCGAGGAGCCGGTACAGCCGGGCCGCGTCCTTGTGCAGGTACCGGTAGCTCAGCTCGAAGCTGGCCCGGACCTGGGACTCGCCCTGGCTCAGCTCGTCCAGCCGGCGGCGCCCGTCACTGAGCCGGGTCACCAGGTGGCGCACCGTCCAGTGCGGCTTCGACGCCAGCCGGGCCGCCGCGATGCGCAGCGCCAGCGGCAGCCGGTCGCACAGCTCGACCAGGCGCGCCGCGTCCTCGGGAGCGGCCTGGATCCGGGCCTCGCCGACGATCCGGCCGAGCAGCTCGACCGAGTCGCCCTCGGGCAGGACGCCCAGGTGTACGCGGCCCCGCTGCGGCCAGGTCACCAGCTGCTCCAGCTGTTCCCGGCTGGTGACGAGCACGGTGCTGCCGCCGCTGCCGGGCAGCAGCGGGCGGATCTGCGCGAAGGTGCGTACGTTGTCCAGCACGATCAGGACCCGGCGTTCCGCGAGCACGCTGCGGTACAGGGCGATCCGGTCCTCCAGGCCGTTGGGCACGTCGTCGCTCTCCACGCCGAGCGAGCGCAGGAAGCGGCTCAGTATGTCCCCGGCGGTGGTCGGTGCGTGGTGCTCGTCATAGCCGCGGAGGTCCGCGAAGAGCCGGCCGTCCGGGTACTGTTCGGTGACACGGTGCGCCCAGCGGACCGCGAGGCCGGTCTTGCCCACGCCCGCGACGCCGGTGATCAGCCCGACGGTGGAGGCGCGGCTGTCCTCGCCCTGGCCGTCCACCAGGGAGTCGAGCGCGGCGAGTTCAGCGCCACGGCCGGCGAAGCCCGGTACGTCGGGCGGCAGTTCGGAGGGCACGACGCGCCCGCGTGCAGCTAAGGCGTCGGCGGGGTCGGCGGCGACGTCCAGCGGTTCGGCCGGCGGCTCGTAGGCCAGCGACGGGTCGTCCCGCAGGATCGCGTCGTGCAGCTCCTGGAGTTCGGGGCCCGGGTCCATGCCGAGTTCGTCGATGAACTGGCGGCGCGCCTCCCGGAAGCTCTCCATCGCCTCGGCCCGCCGTCCGGAACGGTACTGGGCGAGGATCAGGTGGTACCGGGTGCGTTCGCGCAGCGGGTGTTCCCTGACGGCGGCGGCCAGTTCGGGCAGCAGCAGCTGGTGCCGCCCCAGTTCCAGCTGCACGCCCGTCATCGCCTCGTAGGCGTTGATCCGTACTTCTTCCCAGCGGGCCGCCTCGTCCTCGACGAGCTGACCGGTCACCCCGGCGAGCGCGGGTCCGCGCCAGAGCCCGAGCGCCTCGGCGTAGCAGCGCGCCGCGTCGGCCGGGCGGTGGGTCCGGACCGCCTCCTCCGCCTCGGCGACGCGTTCGGTGAAGGTGACGGTGTCGAGCACGTGGCCGTCGGGGCGCAGCAGGTAGCCGGGGTGCGCCGTGATGATGACGTCCTCGGCCACGCCCCCGCTCTTGATGGCCTTGCGCAGGGCCGCGATCACGATGGCGACCTGGGTCCGTGCGGTGGCTGGCGGACGACCGTTCCAGACCACGTCCACGAGGGTGTCGACCGGAACGATCCGCCCTGGACTCAGGAGCAGAAGGGCCAGAATCGTACGTTGCCGGGCACCTCCTACCTGAACCGTCCGTTCCCCCGCCATCACCATGAGTGGTCCGAGAATTCCGAATCTGAGTGGCTCGCCCAATGTCTCTCCCCCCGTCACCGCCGGGCCCGGCGGCGTGATCACCCTACCTGTCTGCCGCTGACAGAAAAGGGTCAGGACACAAGCCTCTGGGCTGCTGGGGCACCATGACCGAAAGCTGATTGATCATCTCGCGGTTGGCCGGAATCAATCGGAATCACGGCCTCCTGTGACCGGATGCCATGGGGGCGACATCCAGCCAATCCAGGGGAACGGGAAGGTCCCGTTCAGGCACCCGCAACGCCCCCTCCACGCCCCCTCCACGCCACCCCGCGGCCATCCCCCGGACGCCCCCGCGACCGGCGCCGGCTGCGGGACGACGTGACGCCGCACGGGTAACCGAGCGAACACCGCCGACTGGTGACGACGCCTCAGCCGCCCGCCGGGCCCGTTCCGCGGATCTCGCGCGCGGCGCTCCGGAGCGCGGAGACGACGGCCGCCGTCGTCGGGTTCGCGCTCCCGGTGCGACGGGTCGCGGCGAACAGCAGGCGCAGGATCGGGACGTCCGCGACGGGCACGGCGCGGATACCGGGCGCGGACAGGTCGATGGCCGTCCGGGGGACGAGCGCGGTGGCGAGACCGGCCCGCGCCAGGGCCAGCTGGGCGGCGATGTCCGCGGTGACGTAGCGGGGCGCGGGGGTGAATCCGGCCTGCCGGCAGGCGTCCAGGATGGCCCGCCCGCAGTCGGTGGTGGGCGGCGGCACGGCCAGATCGTGCGCGGCCAGCTCCCGCAGCGGGACGGGCCGTTGGCCGGCACCGTCCGCCGCGGTGACGACGAGCAGCGGGTCGTCGAGCAGCGGGGAGACCTCGACGCCCCGCGGTGTCTCATCGGCCAGGTGGTGGTAGCGCTGCCCCAGCACGACGTCGACGGCGCCCAGGGTGAGTTCCCGCAGCTGCGCCCGGTCCGTGACGTGACAGGTCACCGCGAGCCGAGGGTGGCGTGCGCCCAGCGCGGTCAGCGCGGGCGCCACGATCCCCGCGACGGCCGACGGCCGACGGCAACGCGGCGAGCGTGGCGGCGGTGCCGACCGTGCCCTTGACCGCCACGACGGCGGACTCGGCCTCCTCCACGGCGGCGAGGATCCGGCCGGTGTGTTCGAGGAGCACCCGGCCGGCCTCCGTCAGAGCCACGGTCCGCCCGTCGGGGCGCAGCAGATCGACGCCCACCTCGCGGCGGAGTGCGGCCAGCTGCTGGGACACGGCACCGGCGGACAGCGACAGGGACTGGGCGGCCGCGGCGATGGAACCGCGGGCGGCGACGGTCTTGAGCATGTGCAGACGGCGGACATCCAGCATGACCCGACAGATTACCTAATGGGTTGCCCCAGGAATCATGCCTTGACCTGCCGAGTCGGGCTGGGGGACCTTCGGCTCATGGAAATCTTCGACTGCCTGTCCGCGGTGGCCCGGCCCCTCCACGACCTCGGTGACGCGTTCATGTCCGACCCGGCGACCGCCGCCCTCGGTCTGCGGGCCGGGTTCGCCCCGGGACGCGGCTTCTACTGCCGCGGGCGGTTCGGGGTGCTCGGGGAAGCTCCGGCCGCGGTGGTCCAGGCGGTACAGGGCTTCCTCGGCCCCAGCCTCGTCACCGCGGGCTGGCGGGCCGGCCGGCCCGTGATGCCCGCGCACGAGGCCGCCGCCCGCTACGCCGGGGCCATCCGGACGTGGGGCCGCGCCCACGTCCCGGCCGACGTCGACGTGGAGCACTTCAACCACCTGGCCCAGCGGCTGATCGACGCCGCCGACGGCGACGCCCTGCCCCTGTTCGCCGGCTGGCGCGCCCAGCCCTGCCCCGCCGGCGATCCGGCGGGCGCGGCCATGCAGCGCGTACACGTCCTGCGGGAACACCGTGGCGCCTGCCACCTGGCGGCGGTGCGCATGTCCGGGCTGAGCGCCCGTGCGGCCATGGTCGTCAGCCTCGGCGTCGAGCGGGCGGCCCACTACGGCTGGTCGCGGCCGCCCGCCGCGACCGCGGCCGAGTTCTCCCTCATGCGGCACGCCGAGCGGCGCACCGACGAGATGCAGGCACCCCTCTACGCCGCTCTGACGCCCCGCCGGCGCGCCGACTTCGCCCGCCTCACCCGGGCCCTGACGGGCTCCCGGGATTCCCTGGCCCCGTGACCGTCAGCGCCCGGCCAGGGCCTTCAGCGCCGTGTTGAGCTCCAGGACGTTGACGCGGGGCTCGCCCATGAAGCCGAGGGTGCGGCCCCGCGTGTGGTCCGCGACGAGCTTCTCGACCTGGTCGACCCCGAGCCGGTTGCGCTCGGCCACGCGGTGGACCTGGAGTTCCGCGTACTCCGGGGAGATGTGCGGGTCGAGGCCGGAGCCGGAGGAGGTGACGGCGTCGGCCGGCACGTCCTCGGGTTCGACCCGGTGGCCGGCGGTGGAGTTGTCGGCGACGACCGCTTCCTTCGCGGCGACGACCTGGGCGCAGAGGGTGCCTTCCCCGGCGTCCCCCGTGCAGGCGCCGCCGACCGCGCCGTCGTCCGCGGAACGGTTGGTCGCCCCCGAAAGGACCAGCGCGTACTGCCTGTTGACGCTGTTGCGGCCCAGGCCGTTCGAGGGGCGCGGCTGGAACCACCTCAGGTCCGGCCGGGCGGCCTCCTCCGCGTCGTCCGGGTCCCTCTTCGGCAGGTCGTAGCGCTGGCCGATGAGGGAGGAGCCGACGACGCGTCCGCTCTCGTCCTTGATCTCGGAGCCGTTGGCCCGGCCGGGGAACACGGCCTGGGCGATCCCGGTCACGGCGAGCGGGTAGACGATCCCGCAGATCACGGTCAGGACGAGGAGCGCCCGCAGGGCCGCGCCGGCCAGCCGCGCGGTGCTGGATACAGGGTTCATGGCGGATCAGCCGATTCCGGGGATGAGGGAGATGAGCAGGTCGATGAGCTTGATGCCGATGAACGGGGCGATCAGGCCGCCCAGTCCGTAGAGACCGAGGTTGCGGCGGAGCATCCCGTCCGCGCCGGCCGGCCGGTACCGCACGCCCTTGAGGGCGAGCGGCACCAGGGCGAGGATGATCAGCGCGTTGAAGACGACGGCCGAGAGGACCGCCGACTCGGGCGAGGCCAGGCCCATGACGTTGAGCTTGTCCAGGCCCGGGTAGACCACCGCGAACATGGCCGGGATGATCGCGAAGTACTTCGCCACGTCGTTGGCGATGGAGAAGGTGGTCAGCGCGCCGCGGGTGATCAGGAGCTGCTTGCCGATCTCCACGATCTCGATCAGCTTGGTGGGGTCGGAGTCCAGGTCCACCATGTTCCCGGCCTCCTTGGCGGCCGAGGTGCCGGTGTTCATGGCCACCCCGACGTCGGCCTGCGCGAGGGCCGGGGCGTCGTTGGTGCCGTCGCCGGTCATCGCGACCAGCTTGCCGCCGGCCTGCTCCCGTCTGATGAGGGCCAGCTTGTCCTCCGGCGTGGCCTCGGCGAGGTAGTCGTCGACCCCGGCCTCCGCGGCGATGGCCTTCGCGGTCAGCGGGTTGTCACCGGTGACCATGACGGTCCTGATGCCCATGCGCCGCAGCTCGTCGAACCGCTCGCGCATGCCTTCCTTGACGACGTCCTTGAGGTGGATCACCCCGAGGATCCGGGCGCCCCCGGAGTCCTCGACGGCGACCAGCAGCGGCGTGCCGCCGGCTTCGGAGATCCGGTCGGTCAGGGTCCGCGCGTCCTCGGAGACACCGCCGCCCCGCTCCTCCACCCAGGCCACGACCGAACCGGCCGCACCCTTGCGGATCTTCCTGCCGTCGACGTCGACGCCCGACATGCGGGTCTGGGCGGTGAAGGCGATCCACTCGGCGTGGGCGAGCCCGCCCCGGTGCCGTTCGCGCAGCCCGTACTCCTCCTTCGCGAGGACCACGACGGAGCGGCCCTCCGGGGTCTCGTCGGCCAGCGAGGACAGCTGGGCGGCGTCCGCGAGTTCGGCCCGGGTGCTGCCCTTGACCGGCACGAACGCGCAGGCCCGGCGGTTGCCGAGGGTGATGGTGCCGGTCTTGTCGAGCAGCAGCGTGGAGACGTCGCCGGCGGCCTCCACCGCACGGCCGGACATGGCGAGCACATTGCGCTGGACCAGGCGGTCCATGCCGGCGACGCCGATCGCGGAGAGCAGGGCGCCGATGGTGGTGGGGATCAGGCAGACCAGCAGGGCCGTCAGCACGATCATGGACTGCTCGGCGCCCGCGTAGACGGCGAACGGCTGCAGGGTGACCACGGCCAGCAGGAAGACGATCGTCAGCGACGCCAGCAGGATGTTGAGGGCGATCTCGTTCGGCGTCTTCTGCCGGGCCGCGCCCTCGACCAGGCTGATCATCCGGTCGATGAACGTCTCGCCCGGCTTCGTGGTGATCCTGACGACGATCCGGTCCGACAGCACCCTCGTCCCGCCGGTGACCGCGCTGCGGTCGCCGCCCGACTCCCGGATGACGGGAGCGGATTCGCCGGTGATGGCCGACTCGTCCACGGAGGCGACGCCCTCCACGACGTCGCCGTCGCCCGGGACGACGTCGCCGGCCTCGCAGACCACCAGGTCGCCGATGCGCAGCTCCGTCCCCGGTACCGCCTCCTCGCCGCCGTCCCCGGTCAGCCTGCGGGCCACCGTGCCGGTCTTCGCCTTCCGCAGGGTGTCCGCCTGCGCCTTGCCCCGGCCCTCGGCCACGGCCTCCGCGAGGTTCGCGAAGACCGTGGTCAGCCACAGCCAGGCCGTGATGGCCCAGCCGAACCAGTCGCCCGGGTCCTTCAGCGCCAGCACGGTGGTGACCACCGAGCCGATCAGCACCACGAACATGACCGGCGACGCGGCCATGACGCGCGGGTCGAGCTTGCGGACCGCGTCCGGGAAGGACTTCAGCAGCTGCCCGGGGTCGAACAGGCCGCCGCCCACGCGGTTCCCGCCCGGTGTGTGGCCGGTGGGCGCGTCCTGGTGCGGAGCCCTGGTGGGAGTGGCGGTGCTCATGAGGCGAGCCCTTCGGCGAGCGGTCCCAGCGCCAGGGCCGGGAAGTAGGTGAGACCGGTGAGGATGAGGATGGTCGCGACGAGCAGGCCGGCGTAGAGCGGCTTGTCGGTGCGCAGGGTGCCCGCGGTCTCGGGCACCGGCTTCTGTCCGGCGAGCGCTCCGGCCAGCGCGAGGACGAACACCATGGGCAGGAAGCGGCCCAGCAGCATGGCGAGGCCGAGGGTCGAGTTGAACCACTGCGTGTCGGCGTTCAGGCCCGCGAAGGCCGAACCGTTGTTGTTGGCGCCGGAGGTGTAGGCGTAGAGGATCTCCGAGAAGCCGTGCGCCCCGGAGTTCGTCATGGAGTGCGCCGGGGTGCCCAGGGCCATCGCCGCGGCCGTGAAGCCGAGGACCAGCGCGGGGGTGATCAGGATGTAGCAGGCCGCGAGCTTGATCTCGCGGGTGCCGATCTTCTTGCCCAGGTACTCGGGGGTGCGGCCGACCATCAGACCGGCGATGAACACCGCGATGACCGCCATGACCAGCATGCCGTACAGGCCGGAGCCCACCCCGCCGGGCGCGATCTCGCCCAGCTGCATGCCCAGCAGCTGGATACCGCCGCCCAGACCCGTGTAGGAGGAGTGGGAGGAGTTCACCGCACCGGTCGAGGTCAGCGTGGTCGCCACCGAGAAGATCGCGGAGGCGCCGGTCCCGAAGCGGTTCTCCTTGCCCTCCATCGCCCCGCCCGCGATCTCGAAGGCCGGGCCGCGGTGGGCGAGTTCGGTCCACATCATCAGCGCGGTGAAGCCGATCCAGAGGGTGGCCATCGTCGCGAGGATCGCGTGGCCCTGGCGCGGGTTGCCGGCCATCCGGCCGAAGGTCCGGGTCAGGGAGAACGGGATGACCAGGATCAGGAAGACCTCGAAGAGGTTCGAGAACGGGGTCGGGTTCTCGAAGGGATGGGCGGAGTTGGCGTTGAAGTAACCGCCGCCGTTGGTCCCCAGCTCCTTGATGACCTCCTGCGAGGCCACCGCCCCGCCGTTCCACTGCTGGGTGCCGCCCGTGAACCGGCCGACCTCGTGGATCCCGGCGAAGTTCTGGATCACACCGCACGCGACCAGGATGACCGCGCCGACGATCGCGAGGGGCAACAGGATCCGTACGGTGCCCCGCACCAGGTCCGCCCAGAAGTTGCCCAGCTCGCCGGTGCGGGAGCGGGCGAAGCCCCGTACGAGCGCCACCGCGACGGCCATGCCGACCGCGGCCGACACGAAGTTCTGCACCGCCAGGCCGCCCGTCTGCACGACGTGGCCCATGGCCTGCTCACCGGCGTACGACTGCCAGTTCGTGTTCGCCACGAAGGAGGCGGCCGTGTTGAACGCCTGGTCCGGGTCGATCGAGGCGAAGCCGAGCGAGCCGGGCAGGGCGCCCTGCGAGCGCTGCAGGGCGTAGAGGAAGAGGACGCTCACGGCGGAGAAGGCCAGTACGCCGCGCAGGTAGGCGGGCCAGCGCATCTCGGCGGCGGGGTCGGCGCCGACGGCCTTGTAGATCCACCGCTCGGGGCGGTAGTGCTTCTCGGAGGAGTAGACCCGCGCCATGTGGTCGCCCAGCGGGCGGTACACGAGGGCGAGGGCGGCGATCAGCGCGAGGAGTTGGAGCACGCCGGCGGTTCGGGGACTCATCCGCTCAGAACCTCTCCGGCTTGACGAGGGCGAGGACGAGGTATCCCAGCAGGGCGAGGGCGACCACGAGGCCGACGACGTTCTCGACGGTCACAGCTTCGCCACCCCCCGTGCGACGAGTGCCACCAGCGCGAAGACCGCGACCGTGGTGACGACGAAGGCCAGATCGGCCATCGTGAGCTCCTGAGTGAAGTGAGGAAATGGATTCGGCCGTCTGGCCGAGGACCATCTGACCCCCTGCCCTCCACCGCGTCAGGACGCCTTGACGCGGTCCATACGGGCGCCCCGGCGCCCTTGACGCGACCCTGACGCCGCTCGGCCGCCTCCGCCTCCGGCCGGGCCGGGGGGACGTCTTCCTCGGCGGCCCGGCACCGAGGTCACCGTCCGCGCCCCGGGGGCCGACCCGGCCCCGCCTGCGTCAGCGCCTCCGGCGGAACCAGCGGCACGCACCCTCGCCCCCACCGCTGGCACCACATGGCACCACGCGGCACCAAGTGGCACCAAGTGGCACCAAGTGGCGTCACCTCGACACCTCAGCCGACGCGACACCACCACCGATCAGCCCGCCGCGCACACAAACTCGCAGGTCAGACGGGCCCAGGCACCTCATCGGCCGTCATGACACCACAAGGCCTTGCACATGGCGCCAACATGGTGCCATTATGGCGTCATGGACCTCACGCCGTATGTCGACACCCTCCGCCGCGAACTCGCGGTGGCCGCCGAAGCCGGCGGGGAAGACGCCCGCGAGCTGGCCGACCGGCTCACCGCCCCTCTGGAGTCGGCGACCCGGCTGACGATGCTCCACGTCCTCTCCGCCGCGATGGACGAGATCACCCGTGACATCGCCCCCGGCTCGGTCGACGTACGGCTGCGCGGACTGAACCCCGACTTCGTGGTGACGCTGCCGCCCGACGGCCGCGGCGTCCCCGCGGAGCCGGCCGCGCCCGCCGAGGCGTTCAGGACCGAGGCCCCGGCCGACGGGGACGAGGGCGGCACCGCCCGCGTCAACCTGCGCCTGCCGGCCCACCTCAAGGCGCGCGCCGAGGAGGCCGCGAGCCGCGAGGGCCTGTCGGTCAACGCGTGGCTCGTCCGGGCCGTGTCGGCCGCGGTCGGCGCGGGCGGCGGCGCGCAGCCGAGGCCGGCGGAGAAGACCCGGACCATCGGACAGAACTTCACGGGCTGGGTGCGCTGACCGCACGCCCCGCCCCCCGCACGACTTCACCCACACCGTGTCCCACCAGCGGGGACGACCCGAAGAGCCAAGAGGACGGGACAGCCATGCCTTCTTTCGACACTCCCGAACCGATCTCGGTCACCGCACGCGTGGAGGCCGGTTCCCTCCAGTTCACCGCGGGCGACGGCCACCCCGTCACCGTCGTCGACGTACGGCCCCGCGACCCGAAGAAGGACCTGGACGTGCGGACGGCCGCCCAGACCGAGGTCACGTACACCGGCGGCGCGCTGACCGTCAGGACACCCAAGTCGAACATGTTCGGCCGCACCGGCATCGTCGACGTGACGGTCGCGCTGCCCACGGGCTCGGACGTCGACATGACCGGCGCCTGGACCCAGGTGCTCGGCGAAGGCCGGCTCGGCGAGGTCCGCGTGAAGACCTCGTCCGGCGACGTCCGCCTCGACGCGACCGGCCCGCTCCACCTGACCGCGTCGCACGGCTCGATCACCGTGGAGCGGGTCGAGGGCGCGGCCGAGATCACCACCAGCTCCGGCAGTCTGCGCGTCGGCCTGCTCGACGGCCCCGCGGTCCTGAAGAACTCGCACGGCACCACGACCGTCGGCGCCGCGACCGGGGAGCTGCGGGTGAGCGGCGCGAACGGTGACATCGTGATCCAGCGCGCCGAGGACTCGGTCACCGCGACCACCGCCCACGGCGCCCTGCGCGTGGGCGAAGTCGCCCGTGGCACCGTCCAGCTGGAGACCTCGTACGGGTCCGTCGAGGTCGGCGTCCGCGAGGGCACGGCGGCCTGGCTCGACATCAACGCGGGCCTCGGCCAGGTGCGGAACGCGCTCACCGCGTCGCAGGGCCCGGGAGAGGCCGAGGACACCGTGAAGGTCCTCGTCCGCACCCGGCACGGCAACGTCGACATCGTGCGCGCCCGCGGCTGAACACCGCCCCGAAGCCCGTCACTCCAGCCTCCGAAAGGGAGGACACATGCCCACTTCTGTCATGCACACGCCCACTGACCACCACGGCCAGGAGCCGCCCGCCGCCGTCTCCGCCTCGGGCCTGCGCAAGTCCTACGGCGACACACTCGTCCTCGACGGGATCGACCTCCACATCCCGGCCGGCACCGTCTTCGCGCTGCTCGGCCCGAACGGCGCCGGCAAGACCACGGCCGTCAAGATCCTCTCCACCCTGGTCTCCCCCGGCGCCGGCTCCGGCGACATCCGCGTCGCCGGCCACGACCTGGCCACCGACCCGCAGGCGGTACGCGCGGCGATCGGCGTCACCGGGCAGTTCTCCGCCGTCGACGGGCTGATCACCGGCGAGGAGAACATGCTCCTCATGGCGGACCTGCACCACCTCTCCCACGGCGAGGGCAAGCGCCTCGCCGCCGAGCTGCTGGAGCGCTTCGACCTCACCGACGCCGCCAGGAAACCCGCCTCCACCTACTCCGGCGGTATGAAGCGCCGCCTGGACATCGCCATGACACTGGTCGGCGGACCCCGGATCATCTTCCTCGACGAGCCGACCACCGGCCTCGACCCGCGCTCCCGCCACACCATGTGGGGCATCATCCGCGAACTCGTCAACGGCGGCGTCACCGTCTTCCTCACCACGCAGTACCTGGAAGAGGCGGACGAACTCGCCGACCGCATCGCGGTCCTCCACGACGGGAAGATCGCCGCCGAGGGCACCGCCGAGGAGCTCAAGCGCCTCGTCCCCGGCGGCCACGTCCGCCTGCGCTTCACCGACCCGGCCGCCTACCGCTCCGCCGCCCTCGCCCTGCACGGAGCCACCCGCGACGACGAGTCCCTCGCCCTGCAGATCCCCCACGGCGGCAGTCAGCGCGAGCTGCGCTCCCTCCTCGACTGGCTCGACGCGGCCGGCATCGAGGCCGACGAACTGACCGTGCACACCCCCGACCTCGACGACGTGTTCTTCGCCCTGACCGGCGGCACCCGCGTCCCCGACCAGCCGAAGGAATCCGGCCGATGAGCACCCTCTCCCTCGCCGTGCGCGACTCGTCCACGATGCTGCGCCGCAACCTCCTGCACGCACGGCGCTACCCGTCCCTGACGCTGAACCTGCTGCTCACACCGGTCATGCTGCTCCTGCTCTTCGTCTACGTCTTCGGCGACGTCATGAGCGCGGGCATCGGCGGCGGCGGCGGCGCGGACCGCGCCGCGTACATCGCGTACCTCGTCCCCGGCATCCTGCTGATGACCATCGGCGGCACCGTGGTGGGAACCGCCGTGTCCGTCTCCAACGACATGACCGAGGGCATCATCGCCCGCTTCCGCACCATGGCGATCCACCGCGGCTCCGTGCTCGTCGGACACGTCGTCGGCAGCGTGCTGCAAGCGCTCACGAGCGTGGTCCTCGTCGGTGCCGTCGCCGCGGCCATCGGCTTCCGGTCCACCGACGCCACCGCCCTGGAGTGGCTCGCGGCGTTCGGACTGCTCGCCGCCTTCGCCCTGGCACTCACCTGGATCGCGGTCGGCATGGGCCTGATCAGCCCGAACGCCGAGGCCGCCAGCAACAACGCCCTGCCGATGATCCTCCTGCCCCTCCTGTCCAGCGCCTTCGTCCCGGTCGACGCCATGCCGGGCTGGTTCCAGCCGGTCGCCCAGTACCAGCCGTTCACCCCGGCCATCGAAACCCTGCGCGGCCTGCTGCTCGGCAGCGAGATCGGCGACAACGGCTGGCTCGCCCTGGCCTGGTGCCTGGCCCTCACCGCGCTCGGCTACCGCTGGTCGACGTCGAAGTTCAACGCCGACCCGAAGTAACCCCGACCCGGCCCACCCCCGAGGCGGCGCACCCCGGCCCCAGGCCGGCGTCCGCCGCCCATCGGCGTTCTCGGCCCCACTGCCCTCACGCCAGGTCGGAGAGCAGCACGTCGAGTACCGTCTCCTCCTCCACGCGGACCCCCAGCTCCACGAGGGCGTCCTTGAGAGCCGGTTCCCAGGGAGACTCGGCCGGCTGTCCGGCGAGTGGCGGCAGGCCGTCAGGACCCGCCGTCACTGCGCAGCGGTAGTCGGCTGCCGTGTAGCGCCACGGCCGCCACGGAACGCGGCGCAGCAGAGCCGAGGCGATGCGCAGGCCGCCCCAGTCGAAGTCTCCGTGGTAGTGGAGCACAGACCCGCCTTCGTGCAGGTGGCGGAGGAGGACGAGAGCGGCGGCGGACGGCTGCCCCTGGAGACACACCAGGGGCGGGCAGTGCGGGCCGTACGCATCAGCGGCCGCGGCGAGTACCGCCGGGTTCTCACACACCCGAACGGCCGGGGCGGCCGGGGCGGGCGGCCTGCGGATCAGCTGGCGCAGGGTCAGCACGGACGGCTCGCCCGCGTCGGCCATCCAGTCCAGCGCGGGCGTGCCCCTCAGGTTCAGGGTGAGAACCGTCGAGGACAACTCGTCACGCAGGAGACCCGCCGACGCCCACGCCTCCCGACGCCATGCGGCACCCGTCCCGTCGGGAAATCCCGTCAGCGCCCGGATGCCCGACAGGGTGATCGTCGCCAACGGTGTGCCGTCGTCGAGGGCGTGGGCACTGCCCAGCCGCCGGGCCGCGAAGGCGGGGAGCGACACGGGCGGGTCGACGGGAAGGGAACCGAGGGCGACGGCGGCCTGGCCGAGGAGGGCACGCGCGGCGCCGGGAGTTCCGGCGAGGCGCCGGACGAGACCGTCGCCCCGGAGCCGGGCCACCCAGGCGGCGAGCGCCGGAACCGGGTCCGCGAGGGCGTCGACCGGCGCGTACGCCTCCTGCCAGGCCCGTTCCTCCGCGGCACGAGCCGGACCGAGGATGACGACCGGCCCGGTGAGGGCCACCACCGCCGGGGCCAGGCCGCCGGGGCTGATGCCGCTGCGGCGCAGGACGGCGTCCACCTCGTCGAGCCGGACGCTCAGGGAGCGCCCGCTGCCGGGAGAGCGGCCGAGGAACCGCTCGGCCGACGCCCTCTGGGACGCAGTGGGCGCGCTGAGTGACACCGGACCCGTGAGCGGCTGTTCACGCTCCAGGCGACGGCGCGCACGGTCGACCAGCCATGACAGGCCGGGGTCTCCCAGCAGGCGGTGCAGCCTGGCGTGGTCGACGGGTTCCGCGGCAGGCGTCAGTTCCACAGCGGCTCCGGTCCGGCCGCTACCGCCGCCGCGTCCACGAGATCCGGCGGTCGCACCGGGTCCTCGCGGCGGAGCCGCCGTGTGCCGTCCCATTCCCAGCGGGTGACGAGTACGGCCGCCACCTCGTCGATCCGTGACAGCTGGGCGATGGCGATGCCGGGGACTTGGGGATAGCAGGCCCATTCCCGCTCGCTGGTCATGACGACGTCCAGGTCGAAGGCCTGGAGGAGACCCAGGCACTTGGCCCGCGAGTCGTCGTCGACGCCCGCGAACGCCTCGTCGAGGGTGACCAGGCGGGGCGCGTACGGACTGCCCGCGCTCGCGTAGTGCGAGGAGGCCGCGGCGAACAGGGGCACGGACACGGCGAGGACCCGCTCGCCGCCCGAGGCCGGGCCGGTGGCCGGGACCCAGCGGCCGTGCTGGTGCCGCTCCACCCCGAATTCGTGCCAGGACCGGTAGTCGAGCGCGGCCGTGAGGTATTCGAGCCAGCTGCCGGAGGTGTCGTCGGTCTGCTGCCGGGCGATCTGGGCCTGCAGGAACTCGCCGACGACGGCCCGGTCCTGCGCCGTCCAGGCATCGGCGGACTGGCGCAGGCGCTCCCGTGCCTGGGCGAGTCCGGAAGGGGCCTTGCGGGAGGCCCGCCAGACGAGCCGCAGTTTCATGCCCGTGGAGGTGGGGCGGTCCTCCAGCTCGGCGTTCATGTCACGCACCTGACGCTCGGCGGCCCCGATGAGCTCCTGGAGGGTGCCCGCTACCTCGGTGATCAGGTGGGTTTCGAGGATTTCCCGTTCGTGGGCGGACAGGATGCGGGTCAGCTCACCGACTTCGGCGGTGAGCGCCTCGGCGAGTTCGGGGACGGCCCGTTCGCGGCCCTGGTAGACGATGTCGACGACCATGCCGTCCTCCACCATGCGGGCGGAGGCGCTGTGACCGTGCCGGGACAGGGTGTCCTGGAGGGTCTTGAGTTCCTCGCTCAGACGGCGCTGTACGCGTTCCCAGGCACCGTCCGAGTCATCGACCGACGACAGTCCCGCTTCGATGGCACGGGCGAGCGCGATGGCGGGGGTTGCCGCCCAGGGGCCGTCGCCGGCGCCGGGCACCTGGAGGTCCGGCAGGGCGACCGTGATCAGTCCGGTGGTGGTGAACCGTTGCAGCCCCGCGATGGCTTCCGCGCGGGTCCGCGCCGCTTCCGCGAGGTTCTCCCCGAGCCGCTCGATGTGGCCTTCGGCCTTGCTCGCCTCCCGGTCGGCCTCGGCATGGCGCTGCCGGGTGGCCTTCTCGTCGGCCTCGCAGGCGCGCAGGGCTTCGGCCGTTTCGGTGAGCCGCCGCTGGAGTTCGGCTACGGCCGCGCCGACCGTGGAGCGCAGAGTGGTGTGCCGCTCGTCCGCCGCTGCCGCCTCCCGCCCGGCCTCCTCCGCCCTCAGGGCGAGTTCGGCGGTCCGCTCGCCCGCCCGTACGGTCTCGGCGCGTTCCTCCTCGACCTGGCGGGCCGCCTCCGCGCGTTCGCGCAGGGCCGGCCAGAGGGCGGCCAGGGCCACGGCGAGGGAACCGTGCGCCCGGCGTACGGCGGCCAGGCCTTCCCGGTCGGCGGGCAGGCCCAGTTCGGCCGTCGTCCCGGCGAGGTCGGCGACGGCCCGCTCCGCTCGCCCGGCCGCCTCGGTGAGGTCGGCGGCGCGTTCCTCGCGCCGCAGCCGGGTCCTGCGCACCGCCTCGGCGGCGGCGGTCACCTGGGCGTGCGCCCGGGTGAGGGCGCTCTCGTCGGGTACCGCTGCCAGCTCACCGTCGAGAGTACGGCGACGCCCGGCCACCTCCTCCGCCTCCACCAGGGCGGCTTCCAACGCCTCCTGGACCAGGGCGAGTTCCGCGCTCAGGGCCGCGATACGGGCCCGCCGGGCCGCCTCCCGGGCGCCCTCGCCGACGTATTCGGCGGCGGGCTTGGCCCAGCGGCCGGTGAGCGCACCGACCCGGAACCGCCCGTCGGTCGCCGCCCAGGTGGCGGCTCCGCTGTCCCCTCCCGCACCGATGGCGGCGAGCAGCCGCACCACCGTGTCCTCGCCCACCGCCGAAGCCCGCACGTCGCCGCCGTCCACGGCCGGGCGCAGCAGCCCGCCGAGCGAGGGCCCGGCCACCGGCCCGGTGGCCGGAGAGAGGAGTACGTCGTGACCGTCCGCGGCCAGGACCGAGCCGTCGGGCAGGATCCAGGCGTCGAGCAGCCCGGACGCTTCCAGCGCCGCCTCCAGCCCGGCGCGCTCCCGGTCCGGGAGGCCGCCGACGAAGTCCACCAGCCGCCACAGCGGGGCGCCCGGAAGCTGCTCGCGCAGGCCCGGTGTGCGGGTGGGCGGGGGCTCGGGGGCGCGTCGGCCGCCTGCCTCCAGCGCGGTCAGCTCCGCGCGGACCCGGCCGGCGCGCTCCGTCAGCTCCGATGTCCGGCGTGCTGCTCCGGCAGCCTGGTCGGCCAGCCGTACCGAGGCCGCGCTGTGGGCGCGCGCCGCGTGTACACGGGCCGGGTAGGGCCCGTCGAGGTGCCGCGTCCATTCCTGGAGCTCGTCGAGCAGGCCGGCCGGGTCGGGACAGGCCAGTTCGGTCCAGGTGCGCGCGTGTTCCCGTACGTCGTCCAGCAGGGCCCGCCCGGCGCGGGCCGCGGCCTCCTCCGCCTGGCCGAGTGCCGCTGTCGTCTGGTCCAGGTCGGTGTCCGCCTCGTCGAGCCGGACGGAAGCCCGGCGCCGTCCCTCGACCGCGTGATCGGCCTCCGCCAAGAGGCCCTCCGCATGGGCGAGCACGCGCTGGCCGCGGTCCATCGACTCCTCGGCGGCGCGCCGCAGCTCGGGCTCGGGAAGCCGGTCGTCCGCGGGCAGCTCGATCCGTGCCGCCCTGGCCGCCTCCTGCGCCTGGTGGAGGGTCTCCTCGGCCCGCCGGCCGGCAGCGTGCAGCCGGTTCTCGGCCGCGCCGAGCCGCCCGAGCGCCCGGGTGTGCAGGCCTGCGGCCTGATCCCGGTCATCGCGGGCCCTGACCAGGGCGTGGGCGGTCCGCTCGACCGCTGTCGCCGCCTGTTCCAGCTCCCGGGCGTTGCGCATCTCGGGTCCCTCGCGCAGGGCGCTGTCCTGGGCCCGCAGGCGCGCTCGGGTCTCCTCCAGAGCGGCGATCCGCTGCTCGGCCTCCGCCCGCTCCCCCTCGGCCCGGGCCTGCTGGGCCTGCGCGTCGGCGAGGTCCCGCTGGAGGTGCTCGTAGCGGGAGTGCTCACCGCGCGGCAGGCGGGCGCGCCGGCGGGTGGCGATACGGGCGTAGCGCCGGTAGTGCTCCAGGAAGGCGGAGGCGGCCCGTTCGGCGGCGGACGCCGCGGCCAGTTCCTCCTTCTCCTCGTCCAGGGAGCGGAAGGCCTCGGCCACGTCGGCGATGACCGCCTGGTCCATCGGCGGCAGGGCCTCGGTGAGGGCGCGGGAGAGCGCGGCCTCGTTGGGGCGCTTGGACAGCTGGGGCTGGCGGAGCTGGATGAGCAGGTCGACCAGGGCTCCGTAACGCTGCTCGCCCAGTGAGAAGAGGGCCTCGTCGACGGCCCTGCGGTAGGTCTTGGCCTGGTCGTACACCATGCCGTGCCCGGCGACGGCCTCCGCGAGCCGGTCCCGGGACAGAGCGGTGCCCGTGGCGTCGAGCAGGCTGAGGGACCCCTCGGCGGATGCCTCCGGTCCGTGGTCGACACGCTGACGGGTGAGCGCGTACCAGTGCCGGGCGATGCCCCGCCCGCTGACGGCCTTGAGCCCGCACAGCAGCGTGCGGAAGTGGTGCTCACCGCCGGCCTCGTCGACCCTGCCGAACTCGATCCAGGTGTAGCCGAGCCGCTCGGAGTGCGGGTGCTCGCCGCCGAGGAGGAGGTTCCACTCCATCCTCTTGCCCGGGTCGCCGTCGGGTTCCACGCGGCGGGAGCCGAGGTCCCCGTCGAGGAGGAACGGCAGGGTCAGGGCGAGCACCTTGGACTTGCCGGTGCCGTTGTTCCCGCGCAGGAGCAGGCGCCCGTCCCGGAAGTGGAATTCCTCCACGTCGTAGTGGAAGAGGTCGACGAGTCCGATGCGCAGGGGCTGCCAGCGGGAGCGCAGCGGGTCGGGGAGGCGGGTCACGGCGTGCGGGCCTTTCGCTGCGCGGGCATGCGTGCGGTGCCCGGTTCGAGGAGTACGGTCGCGCCGACCGCGTACCGGGCCAGGGCGGGACGCGGCGCCACGCCGTGGGCGGTGCGGGAGACCAGGCCGAGGGCGGCGAGCCGGGCGACGGCCTGCTCGACGAGTTCGGCTTCCATGCCCGGCTCCCGCGCGGACTTGGCCCAGAACCCGCCGTGTTCGGCGGCGAGTTCCCGGACCCGGAGCGCCAGCCGGCCGACGGCGACCGGGCCTTCCGACGCGGCCAGGTACTCGGCCAGCAGCAGCGTGACGTGGCCGTGGGTTCCCTGCTCGGGCATCCGGACATCGGTGAGGTCGTCGTCCGGGTCCACCATGGCGATGCCCTCGGCCCGTACCTCGGGGACGAGCCCGGTCAGCTCCGTGATGCGGGAGGTGAGGAAGCCCCGCTGCCGGGTGAGGTACCCGAGTTCGGCATCGCTCAGATCGTCGTAATAGAGCACCGGATCGTCCAGCAGTCTGCGCGTCAGCGAGCGCCGCATCGCGCGGAAGCGCAGTTCGTCGCTGTCCAGGGCCGTCTCCGCGACGAGTTCGGCCAGCCGGTCCTCGAGGGTCTCGGCGTGCACGGTGGAGGGGCCGCGGCGGGCCGCGAGCAGGCCCGCCAGCACCCTGCGTTCCACGTCGTAGAGAACATCGCCGGCTCCGCTGACGTAGGCCTCCTCGTCACCGGCGACGCGCCGCAGGACTCCGAGGCCGAGCAGGAGCCGTACGACGGCGGCGAGGTCGAGGCGCTCGTCGCGGCGGTCCAGGGTGAACTGGATGCCCGCCCGGGCGAGGTGGGGGTCGGCGGCGTCGAGGACGACCTGGTCGGCGAGGCGGCCGAGGGCGATCTGCCCCTCGCCGCGTTCGAGGGCGGCCAGCGCCAGGCACAGCAGTACGTAGCGGCGGCGGGTGAAGGGGGCGGCGGCGCGGCTGGCCTCACGCGCGGGGTGGGTGGGGTCGGTGAGGACGCCGGGGATCTTGCGCAGACGGGCGGCCTCGGCGTCCGTGTGGAGGGCCCAGCCGGTGTTGCGGTCGAACCATTCGCGGAGCTCGGAGGCGTGCCGCCGGACGAGGCGGAACTCGTCGGCGTACCGGCCCCGGGCGAGCAGGAGGGGCTGCTTGAGCAGGGCGCGGGCCGCCTTGCGGAGGTCGGCGGCGTGCTGTCCGTCGAGCACCTCTGCGAGCGGAGTGCTCATCGGTCGCCGTCTCCATCCGTCAGGTCGAGGATTTCGATGAGGTGGTCGGGCCCGCGGAAGACGCCCTCAGGGGTCCGTATCTCCGCGGTTCCGCCGTCGGCGAGCGCGCTGAGCCGGATCTCCATGGAGCCGTCGTTGCTGGTCGCCACGGTGTGCCGCATGCCCGGCCGCCAGGTGGCCAGCGCGTCGCCCAGCAGCTGGAGGAAGAGCCCGAAGGACACGGGATCGAGTTCGCCGAGCCCCGAGAGCCGGGTGATCCCGCCGGTGACGAGCCGGGCGCGGGCCGCCGCGGTCTCAGCAGCCTGCTTGGCGGCCACCTCCGCGAGCCTGCGGCGCTGCTCCACCCGGTCCTCGACCTTGCGGGGCTTGCCACGCCGCTCGTAACTGCCCGTACGGCGCAGCTGGGGGCTGATCCGCAACGGCTCGGCCGCCGACCAGGGCGTCGTGGCGGGTACCGGACGGGCCGTACGGGCGGCCAGGGTCTCGGCGTCGACGGTGAGGTGCCGCGCGGGATAGAGCCCGAAGGCGGTGCGCCACAGACGGTGCCGGGAGTCGTCGTCGGGGGCCTCGGCGAACCAGCGGGCGAGGGTACGGAAGTCGGCGGACCGGTCGGAGCGCCCGGCCCTGCGCTCGTTCAGCGACCGTACGACGGCCAGGAGCTGCGGAATCGCGCCGAGGGCCCGCCCGCGCAGCAGCCGGGCCTGCGACTCCCGGCCCTCGCGGCTGATGAACCACGCGGCGAGCCCGGACCACCGCCCCGCCCACCGCTCGTACGCCTCCCGCTCCGCCCGCCCCGCCTCCTCCGGCGCCGCGTCGGCGGCCTCACGCCGTGCGGCAGCCCGCAGCAGCGGCGCGATGCCGCCGCCCTCTTCCAGTTCCAGGATGATCCGGGCGATGCGCCCGCCGAGGGTGATCAGATCCTGGATGAACCTCTCCAGGTACTGGATGAGCCGGTCCTTGTAGGCGAGGAACACCTCTTCCTCCACGTCGTGGAGGTCGATGGTCCGTTGCAGGGACCCCATGAAGGCGCGGGCGTTGTCGGCGAGAGCGGTGAACCGGCTCGCCAGCGTGTCAAGCGCCAGGTGGGTCTTGGCCTGATCCGGCTGTTCCTCGGCTGCCAGCACGAGCAGGGCCCGCAGCTGGGTGACGATGTCGTGCAGGGCGACGGCCTGCAGGGCGCCGCGCCGCCCGAGCGCTTCGTCGTACACGCCGAGGGCTTCCTCGGCGGCCTCTCCGGCGCGGGTGAGCTGGTAGATGAACCGCTTCCGGTAGAAGTCCTCGACGGCGGTGACCCGCGCGGTATCGGGATCGGCGCGCAGGTTCCCCCAGCCGACGAGACTGTCCAGCGCCTTCACCACGGCGTCCAGACCGGCGGGCCGCACCTCGCCCGGCAGGGCGGCGTGCACGTCCTCGGGCCGCAGGTGCACCGCGAACCGCTCCTTGGCCGTGACGAACACCCGCATCACATGACGGTAGAGAGCCGTGTTCTGGACGGTGAGATGGGCGAACGGCCCGTACCCGTCCGGTCGAGGCTCCGGGGTGCTGGTGGTGGCAGTCATCGCCGGCCATTCTCGCGCATCAGCCGTGATCGCAGACAGTGACGAAGGCACTCGGCTGAAAACGGACGCCGGACGGCTCGGAGCGATCACCGCCATGGCCCCTGAAACCTCTGCCGGACTCCGAGAGGGCGCAGGAAGCGGCTGGACTCTGCCGCGCGGCACGCCGCCGGAACTCGAGGGAGCCGGCAGCGGACAGCGCACGTGGGGGTACACCTAGGGGACCGGATGGCCGGAGCTGGCGGATTCAGGCCAATGACCTGCCATTTTCCGGAAAGCGGCACGTTCGTTGCCGGGGGACTTCGGTACGCTCGCCCGTCCGCGTGTCAGCCGCACGGGGAAGACGTAGGGGGACGAAGAACGTGAGCACCACCACTGGACCGGCCGCCGCCGGCCATCGCATCGCCATCGTCGACGAGGACCCGCTGCGCGCCCGGCGCGAAGCGCGCGAGCTGCTCGCCGCCCTCGCCGGTGCCGATCCGCGGGCCGCCCTCGATACCCCCCGCCCTCGGCCCGAGGACGAGTCCGACAAGGGCGGATCCGTCACCGACCTGGTCGGGCTGGTCTTCAGCGGGGGCTCCCTCGTCGCGGCGAGCATCCAGGTCTGGCTGGCCCGCGTACCCCAGCGGACCATCGTCATCACCCGGGCGGACGGGGCGACGCTGAGCGTGTCCGGCAAGGAGGCCCGGGCCGACAGCGAGCTGATCGAGAGGTTCCTCGCCAACGGTGCGTCAGATACCCGTGACGAGGACGCGGACGGTGGCGAGGCGGGGCCGGGCGCGCGGTGAGCGACAACGACCGGTACGCCATGCTCATCGGCGTATCCACGTACGACAACGAGCACTACCACGACCTGCCTCCCGTCCGGGCCGACCTGCACTACATGCGGGCGGTGCTGGAGAGCACCGAGATCGGCGTGTACAACGACTGCGCGATGGTCGCCGAGCCGACACGCGCCGAAATGCTGTACGCCGTCGAGCAGTTCCTGGAAGACCGGCAGTCCAGCGAGACGGCACTGCTCTACTTCAGCGGGCACGGCACGTTCTGCGAGGCGGACGGGCAGCTGTACTTCCTGACCCGGGACGCCGACCCGGCCGACCTGCCGGGCACCGCCGTACCGGCCGATTTCCTGGAGCGGATGCTCACGTCCTGTCGCGCCGCGTCCAAGCTGGTGCTCCTGGACTGCTGCTCCAGCGGGTCCGTCGTCCAGGGGTGGACGGCCAAGGGCGGCAGGGACACGGACACCGGCGATCGGCCCGCGCCCAGTACGCTGTTGCACCCGACCGGCGTGTACTTCATCACCGCCTCCGACGCTCTCCAGGCCGCGTCCGCCAAGGCGCCGGAAGGGTCTTCCCTCGGTACCTCCCGGTTCACCGGGGAGATCGTGGAAGGCCTGCGGAGCGGGCGGGTGAAGGAGGGCGGCTGGATCACCCCGGACGACCTCTTCGAGTACCTGACCGCGCAAATGGTGATCAAGGGCGTTCCCGAAGAACAGCGTCCGACCAAGTCCACGATCCGGGCAACCCGTTCACTGCCCTTCGCCCGCTCGGTCGCCCGTCCGGTCCGTCTTCCCGACGCGCCACGCGACGCGGACCGGGCGGCCGCCCGGTCCGAGGTCTCCCCCGCCCTCCTGAAGGCGCGGCAGCTGGTCGCCCAGGACGCCGGGGAGGGCGTCGACCCGCAGCGGCTCCTGCGGTACTACGCGCACTGCCTCGGCGCCCAGGCGGCGTCCGGCATGCTGCCCGACCGCGACAACGGCCGGGGTCGCGCGTACTTCCTGCTGGGTCAGGGCCCGGAGTCCATCCAGTCCGGGCTCGGGCACTCCCTCCCCGCCCCCGGACAGCTGCCCGAGCCGAAGGGCACGGCTGCGCAGGCCGACGGGGCCGGGCTCCAGGAGTACTGGTACGGGTATCCCGCGATCACCCTTCCCGAACGGGGCGGGGACGGCCGTCGGCGGGCGGCGGTGCGGATCGCGCCGTTGCTGGTCCAGCCGATGGAGCTGACCCCGGACGAGAACGGCCGCGGCCTGCTGCGTCCGAGTGGGGTCCCGTCCCTGCACACCGGCGTGATCACCGAGCTGCTGTCCGACGACGAGGCCGGCGAGCTGCTGGCCCGCTGGCAGCCCAGCTGGCAGGAGGGCAACGGCAGCCAGATGGTCAAAGCGGTACGGGAGCTCCGGACCGAGCTCGGCGTTCCGGAGCTGGAGCCCCTCGACCTGTCCTTGCTCAGCGAACGGTCCGTGATGGACTCGCTGCGGCCCGGCGCCCACAACGCCGCCGTGCTGCTCGCGCCTTCCGGCATGGAGCGGATCGCGACCGAGGGCCTGGTCGACAACCTGCTCGAGATGTCCACGCGTCCGGGACGGATGGCGGGTACCGCGCTGGAAGCCCTCCTGACCGGTGGCGGCGACCGTGGTGACGGGACGGGGCATGAGGGGCGGGACGTGACCGTGGTTTCCCCCGGCCCGTGCAACGAGAGTCAGGAGCAGGTGGTCTCCTCGGCGATGACCCGCCGGCTCACCGTCGCGACCGGACCGCCCGGTACCGGCAAGAGCGAGGTGGTCACGGCAGTGGTCGCGACCGCCGTCGCGGCCGGGCAGTCCGTACTGGTCGCGTCCACCAACAACGAGGCCGTCGACGTGGTGGCCGAGCGCTGCGACGAGATCTCACCCGGCCTGCTCATGCGCACCGGGAACGTGGAAGCCCGGGAACGGGAGGCCGAGAAGCTGGCCGGACTGCTGGCCCAGCCGCCAGCGGCTCCGGCCCGGGGTGCCGCGACCGTGGCCGGTGAACTGCGCAACCGTCACGCGCATGCGGCTGCGCTCCGGGCGGAGGCGGCAGGTCGGATCGGCGAGGAGGCGCGCCTGCTGGAGCTGGTCCGCGAGCGGGCTCGACGGGCGGACGGACTCGCGTTGCCCGTCCGGCTGCTGGAGGGCGCCTGGTCGACGGAGGACCCAGCTGCGCTCGGCCGCTGGGAGGAGCGCGCCCGGAGGGCCGCCGGAGCCGGACGGCTGACCTTCGGCAGATGGCGCCGCGGGCGGGCGCTCGCAGCCCTGGCGGGTTCGTCAGGCGGCGGCGCCGGGGCTTCGTGGCCGGCCTGGGCCTCTCAGCGCCCTGTCCCGCCCGAGCTGCTCCTCGGCCTCGCGGAGGCCGTGGCGGTGGAACGGGCCCTGCGGGAGCTCCTACCGGCACACGTGGCCTGGGACGAAGAGGCGCTGAAGCAGGCCCGGCTGAGCAGCGCCGCGGCGGCCGCCGCGGTCTCGGGGGAGCTGGCGCAGACCGTGGGGGCCGAGGGCATGATGCGCGGCCGGTCGTTGATGAACCAGCGGCTCCAGGCGCTGCGTCGGCGCTCAGGATTCCAGAAGAGCCAGCGCAATCTGATGGCACACCTGAAGGCGTGGGCCATCAGTACGCACTCGGTGCGCCAGCTCGAACTCGCCCCGAAGCTCTTCGACCTCGTGGTGATCGACGAGGCGAGCCAGTGCTCGATCCCCTCGGTACTACCGCTGCTCTTCCGGGCGAAGCGGGCCCTGATCATCGGCGACCCCATGCAGCTCGGGCACATTCCCGGGATCAGCCCGGAGCAGGAGCGGCAGGCCAGGGTGCGGGCCGGCCTGAACGCCGCACAGTTGGAGGACCACCGGCTGGCCTACCACGTGTACGCCTCGTACCACGCGGCGGCGCAGCACGGTGAGACGGCGCTGCTGCTCGACGAGCACTACCGGTGCCATCCGCAGATCGCGGACGTGGTCAACGGTTACTGCTACGCGGGCCAGTTGCAGGTCCTCACCGACGTCCGCAGGCAGGTCCCGCCGGTCGATCCGGCGGGGGCGGCCGATCCGCCGCCGGTGCTCGGCTGGGTGGACGTGCCGTACGGCGAGTCCGCGGCCGGCAGTGGCGGCCGGTCCTGGCGCAACCATGCCGAGGCGGACCAGGTGCGGCGGACGGTGGACGAGCTGCTGGCACGGCTGCCCGAAGACGCCACGGTCGGGGTGGTCACGCCCTTCCGGGCGCAGAAGGAGGCGCTGGCCAGGGTGTGGGCCGGTGACGACCGGGTCCGGGTCGGTACGGTGCACGCCTTCCAGGGCGGTCAGCGCGACGTCATGGTCCTGAGCCCGGTGGCCACGGACAATACGCCGCCGAAGACGACGCACTGGGTGGCGAGCCAGGTCAACCTCTGGAACGTCGCGGTCACCCGGGCCAAGTCACAGCTGATCACGGTGGGGAGCCATCGCTTCTGGCAGGGGCAGGCGGGGCTGCCCTCCCTGCTCGCGGAACGCTCGTCCGTGCTGCGCGCGGGGGCCCCCGCGGACCAGGACACGGTCGCCGGCCCCCCAGCGGCGACCGGATTCCGCGAGGAACTCGCCGACCGGCTCCAGGAGTACCTGGGTAGCCGTGGCATCACCGACCTGGAACGCGCGGCAGTGGTCGGCGGACACTCGGTGGACCTGCTGTTCACGGTGGACGGGGAGAACACGGCGGTGCTCATCGACACGGGCCCCCCGCCCGGGCAGGATCCCGCCCGCCATCTGCGGCTCGTCCAGGCGCGCGGTGACTTGCTCATAGGGCTGCCGTCCGGCGGCCGGGGGGCGAAACCCGCGCCCGTGGCCCGGACGGTGCGGCTGCCGGCCTGGCGGGTGCCGGCGGGGGAAGCGATGCTGGATCCGCTCTTCGCCTGACCGCTCCCGCACGGACGGGGGCCGCCAGACCGGGTCATGTACGCAGGCAGCGGACGACGTACGACATGTGCTGGACGTTTCCCACACGGAGCCAGACCGTCGCGTTGCCCGTCCCGGACGGACCCCGCCCGTCCCGGCAGTCCCGCAGCCAGCTCTCCCCCGCGCCGGCCGCCGCTCCCCGGAAGTCCGGCAGCTCGGTGAGCTGCCGGGCTGCCGCCCGGTTGACCGTGGTGCGATCCTCGCCGCGCGCGAGGACCTTGGCGAGAACGAACGACTCCTCGGTGGTGTAGCGGAGCGTTCCCCAGGGCGGGCCGCCACGACCGGCGGACGCCTCGCGGGCGAGGGCCCGGACGGGCTGGATGCCGTAGTCGGGGTTCGGCGCGCAGGCCGTGCTCCAGCTTCTCGGCGGTCACCTCGGGGAACGCGCCGCTGAGGACGGCGGCGGTGCGCCACGCGGCCAGCGGCATCAGGGCGTCGAGGGCGCGCAGGGCCTCCTTCGCGGCCTCAGCCCGGTCGGCGAGGACGGCGCCCAGGTCGAGCAGGAGGTCCATCTCGACGGCCGGATCCGCCTGTGCCAGAAGATCGCGTACGGCGATGGCGGCGGCGCCGTCCCACTCCCTGGGCACGGCAACCCGTATGCCGAGGCCGTTCCCGCTCGTCCGGGCCTGTGCCAGGGAAGCCACCTGGTGTGAGGCAGGGCGGTCGGGGCCGGTGACCGGACGCAACGGGCCCAGTCCACCCAGTTCCGCCAACACGTTGGCCAGTGCGGTGAGTTGTGCGGCGTCGGCGAACGGCGCGTCGAGCCAGGCAGGACGGTGGCGCTGCCTCCTGCTCACGGCGTGCGCGTCACGCCGTATCTGCACGCGGAGGGCGTCCGGCGGAAGGCCCGGTCGCGGAGGCAGGTTCCAGAGTGGCGTGACGCCCGACTGCACAGCCGGGTCCAAGTGCTGGTAGGCGGCCAGGGCGTGGGGTCTGGCCGCCAGGACGGGAACGTACAGCGGTCCGGACATGGCGGCTCCCCCTTGGCTCTGCCCGTGCCCTCTTCCCTCGCCCCAGGTTCTCCTGTTTCCGGAAACCCCGGAACAGTGCGGTTCAAGCCAATTGACCGAAAACTCTTGGACTGCTGGCCGCTCGGGCAGTCCGCCCCCAAGTCGGCCGTGCCCCTGAGCTGGTGTCGCTGATCGTCAGAGCATGGGCAAGAAAGGGCGAGGTGTGAAGCCGACCACGGCCGGCCCCCGCCCACCGCGCGGCACTCTGACACCGGACACCGGACACCGAACCGGACCGGGCCAGACGTGACCGACCGGCAGAACGAGCGTCATGCCAGCGTCGACCACCTAACGGTCCCCGGACACCGCATGCCCAGCGTCGTCGCGGCCCGCGTGAGACCACAGCTCAGACGGGTGTCGCAGACAAGTCCCACGCTTGACCGGTCGGGCCGGGAAAACAGGCCGAGCGAGCGATGAACACCACAGGACCCCAGGTCAGGAGCCCTTCACGACCGGCTCCAGGATCGCGACGCACTCCACGTGGTGCGTCATCGGCAACGCGTTGAGCGGCCTGTGCGGCTGTGGCGCGCTGCTTCTGCCGACGGAGGAGTGTTCGGGCCCGGGGGCCTCGACCTGTCGCCGGAGTTCCACACCGTCCGGCGCGACGGGACCGCTGACCCGCGCGTCACGGTCCTCGGGGTACCGGCCGAAAGGGCCGCTCGTTCCTGCTGTCCGCACTGCACATCCGCACGTGGACCACCACGTCATGCGGGACACCCTGGTGTGCTGCACGGTTCTGGCGGACGGTCGGGGGCGGGGACGGGGACGGGCCGTCCGAAGCGCGCTGGCGGGGCGGCGGCACCGCCGTCCGCACGGAACGGGCGCGCCCGTGGCTTCCGCCACGGGCGCGCCCGTTCCCGCTTCTCGGGGTGTGTGCGGGTGCCCCCCTCAGGCCCCGACCGCCTGCGGGCTGCGTTCCTGGTCCGAGCCGGGCACCGGCTCGGACGGGTCCGCGCCCAGGGCGACGATGCGGTTGTCGCCGTCCACGTGGACGACCTTCGGCTGCAGCTGCCGCGCCTCGGCGTCGTCGACCTGGGCGTAGCTGATGAGGATCACCAGGTCCCCGGGGTGGACCAGGTGGGCGGCGGCCCCGTTGATCCCGATCACTCCGGAGCCGCGCTCGCCCTCGATGACGTACGTCTCCAGGCGGGCGCCGTTGGTGATGTCGACGATGTGGACCAGCTCGCCCGGCAGCAGGTCGGCCGCTTCGAGCAGGTCCGCGTCGATGGTCACCGATCCCACGTAGTGCAGGTCGGCCTGGGTCACGGTGGCGCGGTGGATCTTGGACTTGAACATGGTGCGCAGCATCGGCACTCCTGGGTTTCTTGAGCTCCCTGCCTGAATCCGGGCAGGACAAGGGCAGTTTGCTGACTCTACGGGCCGTGGCGGCTCAGTCGCCGCTGTCGCGCGTGTAGAGGGTGCCCTCGCTCCACACCCGGTCGACCCGGCCCCAGGCGATGGCCGACGCGACATCGGGGAAGAAGCCGGTCCCGTTGAGGTTCGCGCTGGTGTTGCACAGCACCGGGACACCGCTCAGGCGGTGGTAGGCGGTCAGGATGGCGCGCAGGGTGGGGTCGTCGTCCGGGCCGACGGTCTGGAGGCGGGCGGTGTCGTCCAGGTGCAGGACCGCGGGGATCCGGTCCCGCCAGTCCGGGTGCACCACATGGTCGAAGAGCATGTGGGGATCCGGGGTGCCCGGGGAGAAGATCTCCGGCGCGTGCTCTTCGAGGCAGATCGGAGCGACGGGGCGGTAGCTCTCGCGCCCCTTGACCTCGTTCAGCACGTCCTTGGTGGACTCGTGCACGGGGGCGGCGAGGATGCTGCGGCCGCCGAGGGCTCGGGGGCCGAGTTCGGCGCGGCCGTTCAGGACCACCACCGGGGACCCGGTGGAGTGGAGGATTGCGGCGAGCTCCTCGGGGCTGCACGGGCTGGTCCGCCAGCCCTCGGGCGCCTGCGGCGCGGCGGCGAGGGCCGGCCCGAGGCGGGGGTTCCACCGGATCGGCTTGATGCCCGCGTTGCTGATCATGCCGAGGGCCGCCGCTCCGATGGCCGAGCCGGAGTCGTTGGGGAAGGGCGGAACCCACACGTCCCGGAAGAGGTCCATACGGCGCAGGGCGCTGTTCCACTTGATGTTGAGGGCGCAGCCTCCCACGAAGCACAGGTTCCAGGGGCCCTCGCCCTTCCAGGACAGCACCTTGGCGGCCAGGCGCTCGACCAGCACGTCTTCGAGGAACTGGTGCACGCTGGCGAGTACGTCCGCGTCCGGCACGTCACTCGGGATGCGATCGCGGACGTCGCGGAAGAAGGCGTGCACGTAGCGCAGGGACGGCTCGGAGTTGCTGCCGAATCCGCCGACTTCGGCGCGGAAGACGGCCGTGTTCTCGTTGTCGGCTTCGAAGTGCTCGTTCATGCACGTCCGCAGCACCTCGATCACCTCCGGCCGCGGGGTGCCGAGCGCGATGTAGGCCATCAGCTTGCCGGCGACCGACAGGTCGTCGACCGTGCTCGATTCGTCGGTTCGCCGGAACGGGCCGAAATGGTGGGCGGCGGTGGCGTACGTGTGCCCGATCAGCGGGAAGAGCTCACCGCCGTTCTCGACTCCCGACGCGGGATCGACCGAGTACAGGCGCGGGAAGAGCCCGCCGTCCCAGACGAGGACGAGCGACGCCTCGCCCCGCTCCGCGAAGGGGCTGGTGCAGTAGGCGCTTGAGATGTGCCCGGCGATGTGGACGTGGCTGGTGAAGGGCAGGGGCGCGCCCGCGAGGGGGAAGGTCGCGGACAGACCGGGCTTGAAGACGTCCGGCACCGCCTCGGTCTCGCGGTAGGGCGCCAGGTCCAGTTCGACGGGGGTTCCGTGGTCGAGCAGGCTGACGTGGCCGGCCTTGGCACCGTCCCAGCCGTCGATGACCCAGTGGTCCACGTCCTCGACCCGGTAGCCGAAGTCACCCAGCAAGCGGACTACCACTGACAGATCATCGATCTGGCTGTAGCGGGCCCCATTGTCCAACTTCTCCATCTCGACGCTGAAGATCAGCTCGTCGCCGTCGACGAGCGCGACGGCTCCGTCATGGGTCAGCTTCAGTCCGCAGACGATCACTTCTGTGTTCCTCCAGTTGCGTTGCCCCGCGCACACCGGCACGGGAGAGTCGTGGTCCCTGCCCAGGGGCTGCCCCGCCTCACGCGGGGCAGCCCTCGGGCACGCCCTCCGGCGCTTACGTCCAGCTGACGACAGTGCGCTCGTCGACGAACCCCATCAGGAACGACACGTTCGTCCGGTTCCCCGTGCAGGTGTCGACTGCGTGGACGTGGCGCCCGTTGAACACGTAGACATCGCCGCTGCGGACGTCGAGGTGCACGACGTCGAACCCTTCGAGGGTCTGCGCCGGGTAGGAGAACCCGGTGTGCTCGATGTCCAGGGCCCGTCGGCTGTCGTCGTCGGGGCGGATGTTCCAGACGACCAGGCGGCCGCCCTCTCCCTGCTCGACGCACATGTTGACCGCGCAGATCTCGTGGTCGGCGGCGCGCTGGATCTCGAACCCGGCCTGCCGCGGGTCCTTGCACTGCGCCTCGTCCTCATGGGGGTCGAGAGCGAAGCTGCCCTCCTTGTCCCAGGCGCGGATCAGCGCGGCGCAGGCCTGCTCGCCCTCGTGCTCGGCGATGCGGATGTCCGCACCCTGCTCGGCGAGCTTCTCCGCCATCGCCGACCTGAACGAGTGCCAGGGCGAGTCCGGCACGTCGAGTACGTCGAGCACGGCTTCCGCCGTCTTCGCGGAATCCTCGAGGTACTCGTCGGTCGACTTGTTCCAGTGGTAGGAACCGATGCAGTACGAGGGCTCCCCGTCGCGACGCAGCAGTCCTGGACTGTTCCAGAACCGGGCCACCGACTCCTTCCGCGCGTCCTCGGGTATCACGTTGCGGAAGATCACGCCCAGCCGGCGCCCCTGGAGGACGTCCATCACCAGATCGGCGTCGAATTCACTCCGCTCCTCGAAGCGGAAGAAGTCGGAGTCCATCCGGATGCCGGTGAGTTCAAAGTTTTCCTGCATGATGAGATCGCTCTCCTTACGGTTTCTGCGTCAGGCCCGCGGCCGGCGGCGCACGGCGAAGGTGTTGCCCACGACGTAACCGTCCAGGCCGTGCCCCTCGCCGTACTCGATCAGGTCGCTGGTCCGGTTGATGAAGCCGCGGCCGGAGTAGTTGAGCGAGGTGTTGCACAGGACGCTGTATCCGGTGATGTCGCGGAAGGCCGTCAGCAGGCGCGCCATCTCGGGGTTCTGCTCCGGCGTCACCGTCTGCGCGCGCGCCGTGCCGTCGACGTGGGTGACGGCCTTCAGGGCGTCCGAATTCACCTGGCTGAAGTAGAGCATGTGGGGGTCCGGGATCGAGCCGGTGAACCAGTTCGCGGCGTCGGACTCCAGGCAGATCGGAGCGATCGGCCGGAAGCCCTCCCGCTGCTTGATCCGGTTGAGGCGGGTGGTCGTCTCCTCGGTGAACGGCGCGGCCAGGATCGACCGGTTGCCGAGTGCGCGCGGGCCCATCTCCCATCGGCCCTGGGCCCAGCCGATGATGTTGCCGGCGGCCAGGAACGCGGCCACCTCGGCGAAGTCCAGCGGCTTGGTCTCGTAGTCCTCGGGGGCGAAGGCAGCGTCCTCGACGAACTCCTCACCGGCGTAGACGTCCCAGGACACTGCCGCCGAGCCCGTGTAGTGCAGCTGGGCGTCGATGGCCGTGCCGAGTGCCGAGCCGCTGTCGTTCGGGCACGGCGGTACGAACACCTCGGGGAAGAGGCCGCACTCGCGCCAGCGGCGGTTCCACTCGCAGTTGAGTGCGCAGCCGCCCGAGATCAGCAGCGGGTACCCCTCGGTGAGCTCCGCCTTCGCGTACTGGTAGAAGCGGTCGAAGATCGCGTCCGACATCTTCAGGGCCAGGTTGCGGTACTCCTGCGAGTCCACCCCGATGTTGTGGAAGGGGCTCCAGGTCAGCTCGTCCTTCCCCAGGGTCGTGATGATCTGGTCCTGTTCCAGAAGGAAGTCGATGAGCTTCTTCTCGTCCTTGGTCAGGGAGCCGGGCTGCGCGAAGCCCGTCAGCGCCATCTGCTTGCCCGCGTCCTGGAGCCGGAGCACGCCCTTGTTCGCCGTGAACTTCGGGTCGGCCAGCGCGAACAGGTAGGCGTACTTGTTCCCCGGGTCGGACAGCACGTGGCGGAGGTGGGTGACCTCGCCGCGCTCGTCGATCAGGTAGAACGATCCGATGTTGCCTTCCCACACCAGGCAGTAGAAGGGCTGTCCGGCAGGGAAGTGCGACAGTCCGAGCGCGGTCATGATGTGCGACCGCTCGTGCGTGGAGGAGAAGATCTTCACGTCCTGACCGAAGAACTTGCCCACCTCGTCGGTGACCGATCCCGGCCCCACGCCGAAGTAGCCCGTACGGGTCTGGGGCTCGTGGGAGAACGTTCCCTTCACCCAGCCGCCCACCGCCAGCGCATCGGGGATCCGTCCGAGCTTCTCCGTCGCCCGGAGGAGGACGTCGGCCGTCAGCCGGTCGTACCGGGGGAACGAGTCCTTCTCGGCCTCCAGGGAGAAGAGGAGACGGCCGTCCTCGATGGCAGCGACCGCGCCGTCATGCCCTTCCTTGAAACCCAGAATCAGCATTTCTTTCCACCTCCGAATGAGCCCACTGCGTCAGACTTGAGCAGGGCCGTGCGATCAACTTTCCCGTTGTGCGTCACGGGGAACGAATCCAAAATGACAAACCGGTACGGAACCATGAAGTCAGGCATTTTCTCCGCCGCATAGGCGCGCAGGTCGGCCTGCGCGACTTCGGCGCCCGGCTCAGAGCGGACCGTCAGATGAGCGACCAGCCGCCGGTCTTCCGGCCTTTCGTCCGTGGCCATGACCACGGCCTTCTTCACCGCCGGATGCCTCTCCAGAACGGATTCGACCTCCGCGAAATCAACACGAATGCCGCGGATTTTCACCTGTCCGTCCACCCGGCCGATGAATTCCAGCGGCCCGTCGGCGTGCCAGCGCACGAAGTCCCCGGTGCGGTACATGCGCCCGCCCGGCGCCCCGAACGGATCGGCCACGAACCGCTCGGCGGTCATCCCGGGCCTGTTGAGGTATCCGTGGGCCAGCCCGGCCCCCGAGGCGTACAGTTCGCCGACCTCTCCGTCGGCCACGGGGCGCAGCTGTTCGTCGAGGACGTGGATGTCCTTGCCGGCCAGGTTGCGGCCGATCGGCACCGAGGCCCGTGCCGCGCTCTGCGCGGTGACCGGGTGCGTGGTCACGAAGACCATGCACTCGACGGGCCCGTATCCGTTGACGAAAGACAGCTCCGGGAACTCGCTCACCACCCGGGCGGCGTGCTCGGGCGAAAGCGCCTCACCGCCGACCAGCAGGTCCGTCAGTCCTGCCAGCGCCTCCGGATACTCGTCCATGATCACATGGAAGAGGACGGTGGGGAGGTTCATCGTGGTGATGCCGTGGTCGGCCACGAGGCGTTCCATCAGCAGGGGGTTGGGCCGTCCCGGGTGGAACACACAGGTGCCGCCGGTCAGCAGGGGGCCCCAGAGCTCCAGGGCGAAGGCGTCCCAGGAGACCGGCGCGCACTGGAGCCAGACCGTGTCGGGGCCGAACCGCGTATAGCCCTGCCCCAGGACCGTGCCGGCCACCGCCCTGTGCGGGGCGGCGACACCCTTCGGCCGCCCGGTGGATCCGGAGGTGAAGATGACGCAGGCGATGTCCTCGGCTCCGGCACCCACGGCTCCCCGCGGCAAGGGCCGGCCGGCGTCCCCAGCCATGCGGACAAAGCCCGCCGAGGTGCCCAGCCGGTCCACGTCCGCCTGGCTGTCGGCGATCACGACGGCGGGCGCCACGTCCTCGGCCATGTCCCGCAGACGGTGCACGGGGAACTCGGGGTCCAGCATCGCGTATCCCGCGCCGGCCTTCAGCGTGGCGAGGATGGCAACGACCATCTGCGCCCCGCGCTCCAGGTGGATACCCACCAGGGAACCCCGCCGCACCCCCGCGTCCACGAGGAGCTGCGCCATCCGGTCGGCTCGCGCGTCAAGTTCGCCGTAGGTCAGTTCTTCACTGCCGGAAACCACCGCCAGCGCCCCGGGGGCGGCGGCGGCCCGCTCCTCGAAGGTCTCGTGCAGGCACCGTGTCGTCATGCCCGCCCCCGTTCGGCACGGAAATCAAAACGCTTGTTGTTGCGCAATTTCGCCTTCTCAGGTCTACCGGCTACCGGCTACCGGTAATCGTTCATGAGTTTCCGCCGGCCACAGGCGTCGCTGCGGCTGCGAGATCAGCGGATCCGCTCGATCTCTCCTCCGCCGCACGCCCCAGCACCGCATATCCAATCGCCGCCACCGTGCCCACCACTCCGCAAATGACCCAGACGGCATTTACCCCGAAGTGATCGATCACCAATCCGCCGGAAATCGGAGCAGTCAGCGCGGCACCAGAGAAGGCAAGCTGGTACATCCCCTGATATCGCCCACGCATCGCCACCGGCGCGAGCTGCGCGACGAGATTCATGATCACTGGTGCGAACGTTATCTCACCCAGGGTCCAAATGGCCACTGCCAAGAAATAGAAAGGCAGCGAACTTGCGCCCACTATGACTGCGAGCCCGTATCCGCAGAGCAGCGCCGAGGCCGTGAGGACCCGCCTCGGCCTCACGGACCCGACCGCCCTGGAGAGCACCACCTGAAGAAGAACGATCATGAACCCGTTCAGGCTGATGACCATTCCGTAGTCCGCGCTCGAAAAACCCTTCATACCCATGGTGATGGGCAGGGTGGTCGCAGCCTGCTGGAAGAGCAGGGCCATGAGGAACGTCATTCCCACGATCCCCATGAAGACCCAGTCCTTGCACACGGAAGCATATCCGGCAAGAAATCGGGAATCCTGTGGGCTGTCCGGAGTCCGTTTCGCACCCGTCTCCGGGACCTTCGCGTACACGACGATCGCGCAGACGAACGTGGCCGTGGCCTCGACCACGAAGAGGGGCAGGTAGCCATGTGCGGCCACCATTCCCACGATGGCCGCGGAAGCACCGAATCCCAGGTTCTGCGCCCAATAATTCAGCGAGAACGCCTTCTGCCGGTCGGATCCCTCCACCAGATCCGCGATCGTCGCCCCGATCGCCGGCCGCGCCGCCGCACCCGACACCCCCACCACGAAGGCCATGACGGCGATCAGTGGGGCGCTGCGGGCGAACCCCAGCACGAGGGTGGACATACTGGTCGCCAGCTGGGCGACCAATATGGTGCGCGTACGTCCGACCCGGTCGGTTAGAAATCCGCCGAGAATCGAAGCGACGACCGCCCCACCGCCGTAAAGCGACCCCACCAGACCCGCGAAGCTCGCAGAATAATGTAGACCATTCGTGAGGTAGAGCGCAAGAAAGATTCCGACGAATCCGCCGAGGCTATTGACGAGCGTCGCGGTCCACAGCCACCAGAACTCCCGCGGAAGACCGGAGAAGGACTCCTTGACGGACTTCAGTGTGCCGAACCCGTCTCCTCGGCCATCGCACGCACAAGGCTGGCCGGCCTCATGTCGGTCCACGTCTCGCCTATGAATTCGAGGCACTCCTCGCGCGGTGCCGGTCCCAGCGCAATCGACCAGCCGTCCGGTACCTGGGCGAACGAAGGCCAGAGCGAGTACTGACCCTCCTCGTTGACCAGCGCGCAGTACTGCCCATCCGGGTTTTCAAAAGGATTCGTCATGATGTTCTCCTGTGTATCGGGGAATCAGAGTCCGAGCTCGGCGAGTATGCGGGAGAGCTCATCGGCGATGACGGCCGCGGGACCGGGCTTCAGCACTTCGCTGTGCCCGCAGTGCACTTCGTGAAGGACGACATCAGACGCGCAGCGCTGCCACATCTCCACCTTCGAGGCCGCGGGGAGGCTGTTCGGGTCCGCGACGGCCGCGAAGAAGTGGAGTCGGCCCCGGTACTGCCCGGGCCGGTAGGTGACGGACCGCTCGATGCTGTTGGCGCACACGTCGACCAGGCGGTTGAGCGTCTGCTCGCTCAACCCGTGCATCGGGCCGTCGGCCCTGTACACGCCGGTGACCGTCTGCGCACGGCTCAGCGCGCCGGAGGCCGGATAGGGCTCACCGGGCCGGCCCTCGCGCCACAGGACGCGCAGCGACTCCTGCTCGATGGCCTCGGCCCGCTCGGGGTCCGGCTCCCCCTCGGGTGCGATCTGCAACGCGTCGAGCAGGCCGAGCAGGCCCACCGACTCGCCCTGCTGCTTCAGCTGCACCGCCATCTCGAACGCGACCAGCCCACCGAAGGAGCGGCCCAGGAGCAGATAGGGACCGTGCGGCTGGATGTCCCGAACGCGGCGCAGATACTGCGCGGCGATGTCTTCGACGCTCTCCGCCAGCTCGTTCCCTTCGGTGAGCGCGGGGTCCTGCAGGGTGTACACGGCTCGCCCTGACAGGTTCGGCAGCAGGTTGCCGAACGACCAGCCGAGGCCCATCGCCGGGGACACGCAGAAGACGGGGGTCCGTTCGCCCTGGGCGCGCAGGGGGAGCACCGTGTCCAGGTGACCGCTGCGCTGCTCTGCCGAAGCCGGCGAGTCCTGCCGCTCCCCCGATTCGATCAGCGCCGCCAGTCCGCCCGGCGTCGGGTGCTGGAACAGTTCACGGATGCCCCAGTCCACCCCGAGCTGCGAACGGGCCTGGGACATCAGCCGGATGGCCAGCAGTGAGTGTCCACCGCGGTCGAAGAAGTCGTCATCGGTTCCGACCGATTCCAGCCCGAGTACGTCCGCGAACAGCCGGCACAGCACCTCCTCCTGCGCGTTCCGCGGCGAACGCCCAGCCCGGTCGCGTTCCCGCGCGGGAAGCGGAAGAGCCTTGCGGTCCACCTTCCCGTTCGGCGTGAGCGGGAACGCGTCGAGCCCGACGACCACCGCCGGCACCATGTATTCCGGTACCGCCTGGCCGCAGTACTTGCGCAGCAGGCGACCGTCCACCGCGTGCGACTCACTGCTGGGGGTGACGTAGGCGACGATGCGCTTGTCCCCGGGCTGGTCCTCACGTACCACCACCACCGCACGTGCGACGGAGTCGTGGCCGGTCAGCACCGCCTCGATCTCACCCAGCTCGATCCGGAAACCTCGCACCTTGACCTGGTGGTCGATCCGGCCGACGTACTCCAGCTCCCCGTCGTGGCTCCAGCGCGCCAGGTCTCCCGAGCGGTACATGCGCGAGCCGGCCGGCCCGAACGGATCCGCGACGAACCGCTGGGCCGTGGCGTGCGAACCGTTCACGTAGCCACGTGCGACACCGGCACCCGCGATGTACAGCTCGCCCACCACCCCGACCGGCACGGGCTGCAGGGAGGAATCGAGTACGTAGACCCGCGCGTTCGCGATGGGCCGGCCGATCGGCGGCACCCGTGACCCGTCGGTCACCTGGCTGACCGTCGTCCAGATGGTCGTCTCGGTCGGGCCGTAGACGTTCAGGACGGACTCGGCGATGGCGCAGAGCTGCCGGCCGAGGAGATCGGACAGCGCTTCTCCGCCCACCAGTGCCCTGACGCCCTGCTTCCAGCGGACTCCGCTGTCCACGAGGGACTGCCACCACGGCGGGGTCCCCTGGACGAAAGTGACGCGATTGCGGTCGATGAGCGACGCCACGGCCTCCGGGTCCTTCGCGTCCTCCCTGGTCGCCATCACCATCGCGGCCCCCGCGAGCAACGGCAGGTACATCTCCAGGGCCGACGTGTCGAAGGAGACGCTGGAGATCGCGAGGAACCGGTCACCGGGCCGCAGCCCGAGCTTGCGCTGCATGGCGGTGAGAGAGCTGATGAGTGACCCGTTCGGGGTCAGGACACCCTTGGGCTTCCCGGTCGACCCGGAGGTGTAGATCGCGTAGACGGGGTTCAGCCGGCAGGCGATGTGCGCGTCGTGGTCCCGTACGGGGTTGCCCGAAGGGAGTTCCGCGAGCATCGCGGCGAAGGCGGGGGTGTCGATGTCGATCCTGGCGACCCCTGTCGTCGCGTCGGGAACGAAGGAGTCACCCGTGCCTGCGCTGCCCACGACCAGCTTCGGCTGTGCGTCGCGGAGGATGAAGTCGATGCGATCCGCCGGATAGTCCGTGTCGATCGGGAGATAGGCCCCTCCCGCCTTCAGGATTCCCAGGATGGCCACCACCATCTCGACGGAGCGCGGCACTGCCATCCCCACCAGCCGCTCAGGCCCGACGCCCTGTCCGATCAGGTAGTGGGCCAGCCGGTTCGCCCGTCCGTTCAACTCCCCGTAGGTGACCTCGAGGCCCTCGAACACCACCGCGACGGCGTTCGGGGTCCGGGCGGCCTGTTCCTCGAACAGCTCCGCCAGCGACCGGTCCGGAACCTCGCACGCCGAGTCGTTCGACTCCACCAGGAGCCGCCGCCGCTCCTCGGCCGACAGGACGTCGAGCTGCCCGATGGGCAGGTCCGGATCCTCGGCCACCGCCTCGAGGAAGCGCACCAGCCGCGCCGCGATCGCCTCGGCCGACTGCCGGTCGAACAGGTCCGTCGCGTAGCTGAGCATCCCCCTCATTTCGCCCCCGGCGTCGTTGAGGGAGAAGCTGAGGTCGAACTTCTCGGCCCCGAGACGCACCGGCATCTCGGTCACCTGGACCCCGGGGAGCTCCCAGGTGGCCTGGGAGTTGTTGTCGAACGCGAGCATGACCTGGAACAGCGGGTGGCGGGCCATGGAACGCTTCGGGTTGAGCGCTTCGACGAGTTTCTCGAAGGGGAGTTCCTGGTGTGCGTACGCGGCCAGGTCGACGTCCTTGGCGCGCCACAGGAGCTCACGGAAGCTCGGATCTCCCGAGGTGTCGGTGCGCAGCACCAGCGTGTTGACGAAGAAGCCGACGAGGTCGTCGAGCGCCTCGTCCGTGCGGCCCGCGACGGCCGAGCCGATGGGGATGTCCGTCCCCGCCCCGAGCCGGGTCAGGAGACCGGCGAGGGCGGCCTGCACCACCATGAACAGGGTGGAGTGTGTTTCCCGCGCCAGATCCGTCAGCCGGCCGTGCAGCTCCGGCCCGCACCGGAAGGTCACGGCATCGCCGCGGTGGCTCGCCACCGCGGGCCGCGGACGGACCGTGGGGAGCTCCAGGACATCCGGCACACCGTCGAGCGCCCGGGTCCAGTACGCGAGTTCCCGGGAGGAGACGCTCTCCGGGTCGTCGGTGTCACCCAGCACGTCCCGCTGCCACAGCGTGTAGTCCACGTACTGCGTCGCCAGCGGGTCCCACGCCGGCGCGCGACCGGCACACCGTGCGTCGTAGGCCGCCAGGAGATCCTTCGCGAGCGGCCCCATCGACCATCCGTCGCAGGCGATGTGGTGCATCACCAGGACGAGCACGCACTCATCGGGGCGCACGACGAAGAGGGAGGCGCGGAACGGGATGTCCGTTCCCAGGTCGAAGGGTTCCTGTACCGCCCGCCCTACCCGCTCCTCCAGCTCCGTCTCGGTGACGTGGTGGACGTCGAGTCCGATCCGGTCCGGGCCGGCGTCCAGGATCTGCTGGTACGGCTCCCCCGCCACCTCGGGGAAGACGGTCCGCAGCGCCTCGTGGCGGGAGACGACATCTGCGAGGGCGTCCCGCAGTGCGACCGTGTTCAATTCGCCCGACAGCCGGAAGGCTGCCGGAAGGTTGTACGCGGAGCTCGGCCCGTCCAGTCGGTCAAGGAACCACAGGCGGCGTTGCGCGAACGACAAGGGGTGCATATCTGTTCTCACTTCCGGGGCATACGGCGCAGTGCCGGTCGAGCCTTTTCCGCCACACTCACCTTCGCCGCGATGTCGGATACCCGAGGGGCGTCGAAGATGGCGGCGAGCGCGATCTCCACGCCGAGGACCGCGCGGATCCTGCTGGCCAGTCGGGTCGCCAGGAGCGAATGGCCTCCCAGCTCGAAGAAGCCGTCATCGATCCCGACCTGCTCCAGCCCGAGGACCTCGGCGAACAGGCCGCACAGGGTCTCCTCCAGGGAAGTCCGGGCGGACCGGTGCGAGATGGTCCGACGTGCTTCCGGAGCCGGAAGCGCCGTACGGTCCAGCTTCCCGTTCGACGTCAACGGGAACTCGTCCAGTACCACGACCGCCGACGGGACCATGTACTCGGGCAGGGCATCCTGCACGCGGCGGATCAGCGCCTCGGTGTTCACTACGTCCGGCCGGGAGGCCTTCGGCGCGTTGAAGAAGCCCCCGGAGCCGGAAGCCCGCTCTGCACCGGTGGGAACCACGTCACCGAAGTCGTCGGAGCCTTCGGGGACGAAGGTCGCGTCGAAGGAATAGGGGGATTCCCGTGACCAGGAGAGGGCAGCGCGATACCCGTGGCTCCTCGCGAGACCGCAGAGCCGCGCCGGATCGACCGCCTCGGTGGCCCACACGTCCGACACGCTCTCGTTCTCCAGCGCGAGCATCACGCGGAGATCGGCCTCCAGCCTGGCGTTCGGCATCCCCGTCAGGCGGAAGGCGTCCGGCCGGCCGCGTTCGAGGCGATCGGCCGCCTCCGCAAGACCCTGCACGTCCGTTCCCCAGGCGAGCACCGGGACCTCGTGCGGAGCCGGCTCGCGGCCGCCGGCCTTGCGGAGCGCGACGTCGTAGCGGTAGAGGGAGAGTTCGTTCTTCGCGTCCAGCTCCTTGAGCATGACGCGGTGTGAGGAGAGCTCGCCGGCTCCCGCGGTGAGCGCGGCGAAGAAGTCGGGGTCGACGAGAAGCTCCTGCTCCATCTCCGCGCTGCGCTTGGCCGCCGCGGCGTGCTCGGTGCTGCCCGGGCCCGACGTGATTCCCCTCATGGAGACCGCCGCATGGAAGGTCTCGAGGAGTTTCAGGTTCCGCACGTCACCGACGAACACGGTCCCGCCCGGAGCCAGGTGCTCCACGGCCTTGAGCAGCACCTGCTCCAGGTACGCGCCACTCGGGAAGTACTGGATCACCGAGTTGATGACGATGACGTCGAAGAATCCATGGGGGATGCCGTCGAAGTCGTCCGCGGGCCGGTTGAGCAGGCGCACCCGGTCGGAAAGGCCCTCCTCTGCGGCCACACGTCGGCCCAGGGTGCCGATGACCTCGGCTGAGAGGTCCGCACCCCAGTAGGACTCGCAGTGCGGAGCCACCTTCGACAGGATGAGGCCGCTGCCGACGCCGATCTCGAACACCCGCTTCGGGCCGAGCTTCAGGATGCGTCCGACGGCCTCGTCACGCCACTGCTCCATCTGCTCGGCCGGGATCCGCAGACCGTCGTAGCTGCTCGCCCATCCGGCGAAGTCGTCCCCGGCCGCCGCGTCGCTCCCGTAGTGCTGGTCCTGGATCGCCTTCCAGTCCGCGACCCGCAGGGCGTCGGAGAGCTCGTCCGTCCCTCCTTCGCCGGTCGCCGGGGTCACGTAGGCGACGATGCGCTTGTCGCCGGGCTGGTCCTCACGCACCACCACCACCGCACGCGCGACGGAGTCGTGGCCGGTCAGCACCGCCTCGATCTCACCCGGCTCGATCCGGAAACCCCGCACCTTGACTTGGTGGTCCGCCCGGCCGACGTACTCCAGCTCACCGTCACCGTTCCAGCGCACCAGGTCACCCGTGCGGTACATGCGCGACCCCGCCGGCCCGAACGGATCCGCCACGAACCGCTCTGCCGTCGTGCCCGGCCGCCCCAGGTAGCCACGTGCCAGTCCCGGACCCGCGATGTACAGCTCACCGGCCACGCCCGGAGGGACGGGCTGGAACCCGTCGTCCAGCACGTAGAGGCGCATGTTGAGATTCGGCCGGCCGATCGGCGGGACACCGCCACTGGCCGCCAGAGGCCCCGTCATGGTGGCGCAGACCGTGGACTCCGTCGGCCCATACGCGTTGATCATGGTTCGGCCGGGTGCCCAGATCCGGATCAGTTCCTCCGAGAGCGCCTCGCCCGCAACCATCAGCGTGCGCACGCCTGACAGGCTGCCGGGCGACAGGACACTCAGTACCGCGGGCGGCAGCTCCAGGTGGGTGATGCGGTGTTCGTCGACGAGTTGCTCCAGCTCGGCGCCGGGCAGGAGCTTCTCCGCGGCCGCCATGACGAGTGCCGCGCCGGCTCCGAGCGCCATGAGCACGTCCGGGACGTGCATGTCGAAGCTCGGTGAGGCGAACTGCAGCACACGGCTGTGGGCATTCGTGGTCCGCGCCGCCTGGATGTACTGGGCGGCGAGGCTCGCGACTCCCGAATGCGTCACGACCACGCCCTTCGGGCGGCCGGTCGAGCCCGAGGTGTAGATCACGTACGCCGGATGGGCCAACGAGGCCGGAGCCGGCCGCTCAGCATCCGTGACCGCCGAGTCCGCATACAACGCGAGCTCCTCCGCGGTCTCCGGAGCGTCCAGCACCAGGCGCTCGACGCCCTCGCCGAGCGTGCGCGCATCGACACCGCCGGCCGTGAGCAGCAGCGTGGGCCGGGCGTCCTGCAGCATGTAGGCGATCCGGTCCGGCGGATACTTCGTGTCGATCGGCAGGTAGGCGCCGCCGGCCCTCATGACTGCCAGCAGGGCGACCACCATCTCCGCCGAGCGCGGCAGCGCCAGGGCCACGATGCGCTCCGGTCCCACACCCCGAGCGATGAGGAGGCGGGCCATCCGGTTCACCCGGGCGTTCAGCTCCGCATAGCTGAGCTCCAGGTCCTCGAACACCAAAGCGACGGCGTCCGGGGTCCGGGCCACCTGCGCCTCGAACAGCTCCGGGAACGTCAGCGTCGGCACCTCGGCCGCCGTGTTGTCGTTCCACTCCGACAGGACCCGCCGCCGTTCCAGCGGCGACAGCACGTCAACCCTTCCCAGCGGCAGGTCCGGATCCGCGGCCACGGCCGCCAGGAGCCGCACCAGACGGGCCGCCATCGTCTCCGCCGACGCCCTGTCGAACAGGTCGGCCGAGTATTCGAGAGTTCCGCTGAAGCCGTTGGAGTATCCGGTTCCGTCAGCTGCGTCACGTATCGAGAACGCCAGGTCGAACTTCGAGATGCCCGAGCGGACGGGCTCCTCCGCGATGGTGATGCCCGCGATGTCCCAGGCGGCCCTGGCGTTGTTCTGGAACGCCAGCATGACCTGGAACAGCGGATTGCGGTCGAGGGAGCGCTCCGGGTTGAGGGCCTCCACCAGCCGGTCGAAGGGAAGTTCCTGGTGGTTGTACGCGGCCAGGTCGGTCTCGCGGACCCGCCGGAGCAGTTCACGGAAGGTCGGATCGCCGGACGTGTCGGTGCGCAGCACCAGCGTGTTGACGAAGAAGCCGACGAGTTCGTCGAGGGCCGAATCCGTTCGCCCCGCAATGGGCGACCCGATCGGGATGTCGGTGCCCGCTCCGAGGCGCGTGAGCAGCGCCGCGATGCCCGCCTGCACGACCATGAACAGCGTGCACTCGTGTTCCTGGGCAAGCCGCACCAGGTTCCGGTGCAGTTCGCCGTCGCAGCTGAACGCCACGATCCCGCCCTGGTGACTGGATGCCGCCGGCCGGGGCCGGTCCGTCGGGAGGGCCAGGACGTCCGGGAGGGCGTCGAGCTCCCGGGCCCAGTAGGCGAGCTGCTGCGCGTACACGCTGTCCGGGTCGTCCGCCTCTCCCAGCAGGTCGCGCTGCCAGAGCGTGTAGTCCGCGTACTGTGCCGGCAGCGGCGCCCACGAGGGGACGCCGCCCTTCCGCCGAGCCTGGTAGGCCAGCGACACATCGCGTGCCAGCGGTGCCATCGACCAGCCGTCGCAGGCGATGTGGTGCATCACCAGTACGAGGACGTGCGTCTGCGGGCCGACGGCGAACAGCGAGGCCCGGATGGGGAGTTCCGCCCCCAGATCGAACGTCCGCCGCACGGACCGGCGGAGCTCTCCGCTCAGCGCGGACTCGTCCACGGAGCGCACGTCGAACTCCAGCCGCACGTCCTCCGGTGCCAGAACCCGCTGGTACGGCTCACCGCCCGCCTCCGGGTAGACGGTCCGCAGCGCCTCGTGACGGCACACCACGTCCGTGAGCGCCTCCCGCAGCACCTCTGCGTCCAGGTCGCCGGTCAGGCGGAAGGCGACGTACTCGTTGTACGTGGCGTTGGGGCCCTCCAGGTTGCCCAGGAACCACAGCCGGCGCTGGGCGAAGGACAGCGGAAGCCGGTCGGGACGCGGCTGCGACCCCAGCGCCCTGCGGGACTCGGGGGCGTCGGCGAGCGCGCCGGCCAGCTTGGCGGGGGTGGAGGCGTCGAAGAGGGTGCCGATGGTCACCTCGACGCCGAACAGCGTACGGATACGGCTGACGAGCCGCGTCGCGAGGAGTGAGTGGCCGCCGATGTCGAAGAAGCCGTCGTCGACGCCGACCCGCTCCAGCCCGAGGACCTCCGCGAAGAGGCCGCACAGGATCTCCTCCTGCGGGGTCCGGGGCGCCCGCCCGGCCGGAGCGGCCGCGTAGCGGGGCGCCGGCAGCGCCTTCTGGTCCAGCTTCCCGTTCGGCGTCAGCGGGAACGCGTCGACCGCCACCACGGCCGCGGGGACCATGACCTCCGGCAACAGCCGGCCGCAGTGGGTCCGCAGCTGCTGCTCGTCCACTCCGCCGCCGCCGGCCGCCGGAACCACGTAGGCGACGATGCGCCTGTCCCCGGGCTTGTCCTCGCGGGCCACCACGACCGCCCGGGCCACGGAGTCGTGCCCCGTGAGCACGGACTCGATCTCGCCCAGCTCGATCCGGGCACCGCGCACCTTGACCTGGTGGTCCGTCCGGCCGAGACACTCCAGCTCGCCGTCGCCGTTCCAGCGCGCCAGGTCGCCCGTGCGGTACATGCGCGACCCGGCCGGCCCGAACGGATCGGCCACGAACCGCTCGGCCGTCATACCCGGCCGCCTCAGGTATCCGCGTGCCAGTCCCGCACCCGCGATGTACAGCTCGCCGACCTCACCGGCGGGCACCGGCTGCAGCGCCTCGTCCAGGACGTGGGCCCGGGTGTCGAGGACGGGGCGCCCGATGGGCGGAGTCCCACCGGCCGTCAGGGGTCCGCTCATGGTCGAGGTGACGGTGGCCTCGGTCGGCCCGTACACGTTGATCACGGTCCGGCCCGGCGACCAGATCCGGACCAGTTCCTCGGGAAGCGCTTCGCCCCCGAGCGTCATCGTGCCCACGCCCGACAGGGTGCCGGGGGACAGAACGCCCAGGACGGCAGGCGGTACCCAGAGGTGGGTGATGCGCTGCTCGTCGACCAGGTGCTCCAGCTCAGGGCCGGGCCGGACCTTGTCGGCGGGGGCCATGACGAGCGCAGCGCCCGAGGTCAGCGCCATGAGCACCTCGTACACATGGGCGTCGAAGCTCGACGAGGCGAACTGCAGCACCCGGCTGCCGGTGCCCAGTGCCAGGGCCAGCGTGCAGTGGGCGGCGAGGGCGGCCAGCCCTGTGTGCGTCACCGCCACGCCCTTCGGGCGGCCGGTCGAGCCGGACGTGTAGATCACGTACGCGGGGTGGGCGATCGAGGCCGGCCCCGCCCGCTCGGTGTCCGTCACCGCCGCGGCCGAGTACCCGGCCAGCTCTTCCACGACCTCAGGAGCGTCCAGCACCAGGCAGTCGCCGCCCGCACCCAGCGTGCGCACATCAACACCGCCGACCGAGAGCACGAGTACGGGCTCGGCGTCCTGCAGCATGTAACCGATGCGGTCCGCAGGGTACTTGGTGTCGATCGGGAGGTACGCCGCGCCGGCCTTCATGACGGCCAGCAGAGCGATCACCATCTCCACCGAGCGCGGCACCAGCATGCCCACGATCCGCTCGGGCCCCACGCCCCGCGCGATCAGAAGACGCGCCAGACGGTTCGCGCGCGCGTTCAGCTCGGCGTACGAGACCTCCACGCCCTCGAACGCCACAGCAACGGCGTCCGGCGTCCGTCCGGCCTGTTCCTCGAACAGCTCCGGGAACGTCCGGCCGGGCACCTCGGCCGCCGTGTCGTTCCACTCCGCCAGCGCCTGCAGCCGCTCGTGCGGCGACGTGACGTCTGCCTGCCCGATCAGGCTCCTGAGGCGCTGCCAAGACTCATGTGAAGACACAGTGACACCCAATATCTGTTTGAGGAACTACCGCATGCCCTTGTCCTGGGCGCATCACGAAGAACGGCTCGGCCGGCGGGCAGAGGGCCGACGATCCCCCTTCCCGATACGGACTAGCGCGACCGCCTGCCGGCTCCCAGGCTGGGCCGGGCCGGGGGCGCCTCGTCGAGGGACTTGTACAGTTCGGCGACGGACGGCGTCTCGAAGACCTTGGCGACATCCAATTCGACACCGAGCGTGGTGCGGACGCGGCTGATCAGCCGAATCACCAGAAGCGAATGGCCGCCCAGCGCGAAGAAGCTGTCGTGAATTCCCACGTCCTCGACACCGAGAACCTGCGAAAATATCCCGCGCAGGACTTCAAGCCGTTCATCGTAGGGCGTCGTCGGCGCTTCGCCGGTGCGTGCTTCCGAGTCCGCCGCCTCCGCTCCCCGCCTCAGGGACGCCGGAATCTCCGGAATGCCGATGTCGTCAAGGCGCAGCTGCGGACTGGCAACCACCTGGTCGAGCAGAACGGTGAAGCACTCCGTGACCAGGCGCGCCACGTCAGGCGTGAACAGGTCTTCCGCATAGAGGACGGTTCCTCCGATGCCGGCCGGAGCCCCGTGCTCATCGCGCTCTTCCTTGAGCAGGAAGGCGATGTCGAACTGGGCCGCGCGCTCCTCGATCTCCTCGACGCTCACGTCAAGCCCATGGAGCCGGAAGTCCGCTTCGTCGTTGTTCTGCAGCGTCAGCATGACCTGGAACAGCGGATGCCTTCCGGGTACACGCGGGGGGTTCAGGATTTCGACGAGGCGCTCGAACGGCAGGTCCTGATGCTCATGGGCTTCGAGGTTCACCGCCCGGACCCTCTGCACGATCTCGGCGAAGCTCGGGTCTCCCGACGTATCGGTACGCAGGACGAGGGTGTTGACGAAGAAGCCGACGAGGTCATGGAGGGCCTGGTCCGTCCGGCCTGCGATCGCAGTGCCGACGGGTACGTCGTGACCGGCGCCGAGCTTCGACATGAGCGCACCCACGGCCGCCTGGAGCACCATGAACACGGTGCCGGCGTTCTCGCGGGCCACCTCGGCGAGCCCGGCATGCGTGGACCGGGCCAATTCGATCGTGACCGGGATGCCCGTGCGGCTCGCCACCGCGGGACGACTGCCCCGGGTCGGAAGCGTCAGCTCCTCGGGGATACCGTCGAGCTTGGCCTTCCAGTACTCCAACTGCCGGTAGCCGAGACTGTCGGGATCAGACTCGTCGCCGAGGACTTCGCGCTGCCAGAGCGTGTAGTCCGCATACTGAACGGGAAGTTCTTCCCAGCCGACGTCCTCACGCTTCAGTCGCGCGGCGTAGGCCGAACTCAGATCACGCCAGAGCGGAACCATGGACCACCCGTCACCGGCGATGTGGTGGAGGGTGATCAGCAGGATGTGCTCGTCGGGACCCTGCTCGAACAGCTGGGCCCGGAGCGGAATCTCGTCGGCCAGGTCAAAGGGTGCCCGATAGGCCCGCAGGAGTACGTCGGGCACCTGCGATCCCCGGACATCTTCCACCGACAGGGCCGGTATGGCCTCGGCCGGCTCAAGGATGTGCTGATGGGGTTCCCCGTCGGACTCTCGGAACACCGTGCGCAAGGACTCGTGGCGGGCGACCAGGTCCCCCAATGCCCCCTGAAGCGCTTCCCTGTCGAGTGCGCCGGTCAGCCGCAGCGCCAAAGGCGTGTTGTACACCGCCTTCACGCCCTCCAGTTCATTCAGGAACCAGAGACGCCGCTGGGCGAACGAAAGGGGTATCACGAACGAGCTCCTGATGTCGGTCTGGATCGCGCGCCGGAGTCAATCGGCACCACGTAACGCGCCGCGATTCTCGGCATGTAGCGGGAATACGGGGATATCGCGAACAGGCTCCCCGGATGGCACCGTAAGTCCGATTTGACACCGCCCCCGCCGCACCCCTCGCGGTCTGGAATAAATTCCGACAGCCGCGATCGGAGCCAATTCTTCCGAGACGGAAGGATCACCTGGCCCGAGATTCGGTGTCAAGGATGTCGATCTTGATTTGAGCTCGATCTGAGGTTTCCCTGTGCGGTACACGTAACCCCCTTGTCGATCTTGCTGGCGTGGTGCACACTGACAACGCCGCAGGCAGAGGCGGTGGGACGGGCCGCACCGGGCCGCACCGCCCCCCGTGGCGGCCCACCCGTTCGACCCAGCCCCGCCAGCTGACCGGTTCCTCGTCATATACGGCTGAGTGAACCCCGAAGAGGGAAATCGCGACCGCCTATTGACTATCGCCAGCCGCTACGCAGAGCCGGCCAAAGTGCAGCGGAAGTTTTTTCCGGCAATTCGGCGAAGGTAAACGGCGTCACCTCAACGCCGGGCCCCCACCGCACCGCCGGGTCCCGGGCTCCGGCGTGTACGCCGCCGTGAAGGCCGCGGTCACCGCCCTGTCCCACACCACCGCCCTGGACCGCGTCCTGGACGGCATCCGTATCAACTTGATGAGCGCCGGCACCGCTGTCGCGGCAGCCGGCGACCCCTGAGAGACCCGGGTCACAGACCCGACATGGCACCGGCTGCCCGGCCTTGGGCAGCCAGGCGGATCAGAAGAGGAGAAACACGATGGGCGCAGAGAAGGTGACGGTCATCGAGACCTGGAAGCTCAAGGACGAGTTCACCGGGCGCGCGCTGGAACTGATGCAGGTCATGGACGACATCGTCGGCCCGGGCGCGCACGACGACCCGGGCTGGTGCGAGCACGGCCGCTTCTACCAGCTCCAGGAGCGCGAGGCGGAGATCTGGATGATGTACACCTGGCGCAGCCGTGCCGAGCACGAGGTGTTCATCAAGGAAGAGGAGAAGCTGCTCGGCGACTTCTACGAGCAGTACTGCGACGGGCCCCGCGGCATCGTCTACTTCACGGAGCTCCCGGTCGACGTCGAAGCCACCGATCCGCACGCCCACGCGGGCGGCATACATGCCTGAGACCACGGGTGACTGGGCGCCGGCCGACTTCGAACGTCATGGTCGGGAGTTGCTCGCGACACTCCGTCAGCACTTCGAGCTCATCCGGGACGTGCCGGTGGCCCGCCCCTACGAGGCGGCGGAACTGATGAGCCGTCTGGACACGGCCCTGCCGGAGCGGGGAGAGGAATTCCCGCGCATCCTCACGGATACGTGGGAGAACGTCGTTCCGGACCTCGTCCACTGGAACCACCCCGCCTTCCACGGCTACTTCTCCACCTGCGCGAGCTTTCCCGGAATGCTCGCCGAGACGATGACGGCCGCCCTCAACGTCAACTCGATGTTGTGGAAGACCAGTCCGTCGGCCTCCGCCCTGGAGCAGGTGGTACTGCGCTGGCTCGCCGAGCTGGCCGGTTATCCGGGCGACGCGGACGGTCTGCTGGTCAGTGGCGCCTCGCTGGCAACGCTCTACGCACTCGGAGCGGCCCGGGATGCAGCCCTCGACCATGACGTCCGGGAGGAGGGGATGAGCGGGTTGCACGCCAAGGTGGCCCGGATCTACACCTCCGACCAGGCACACAGCTCCGTGGAAAAGGCTGCGATCACCCTCGGAATCGGACTGCGGAACGTGGTGAAAATCCCGTCCGACGACCAGTACCGGATGCGTCCCGACCTGCTGGAGAGCGCCATCGCCCGCGACGTGGCGGCCGGCTTCGTACCGGTCGCCGTCGTCGCCACGGTCGGTACCACCTCCGTGGCATCGGCGGACCCGCTGGAGCCGATCAGCGAGATCTGCCGGAGGCTCGGAGTCTGGCTGCACGTCGACGCCGCCTACGGCGGTCTGTTCGCCTTCGCTTCCCGTATGGGCGGCGCGGCGGAGGATGTGTCGGTCGGCGACTCGTTGGTCGTGAACCCGCAGAAGACGCTGTTCGTCCCGCTGGACTCGACCGCGCTCTACTGCAGGCGCCCCGGTGCGCTGGCCAATACGTACCGGCTCGTCCCGGAGTACCTGACGTCGGTCCACACGGGCGGCACGTTCGACTTCATGGACCTGTCGCCCCAGCTTGGCCGGGGCTTCCGGGCCCTGAAGCTCTGGTGGGTGCTGCGGTCGTTCGGCCGCTCAGGGCTGCGGTCCAGACTGGACCACGCCATGGAGCTGGCGGACCGCCTGCGCGGGCTGGCCGCCGCCGACCCGGACTGGCAGTGCCCGGCCCCGTCGCCCTATCCGCTGGTCTGCCTGCGGTACGCGCCGCAGGGCGGAGTGGGTCCGGGCGCCGGGCTCAACGACCTGAACGCCCGCATCGTCAAGGAACTCAACGACTCCGGCGAAGCCTTCGTGTCCCACTCGGTGATCCGCGACGGCTACGTCATCAGAGTCTCCCTCGCCAACATCCACACCACGGGGGAAGACATCGAGCGTTTGTGGACCGTCCTGAACCGCACCGCGGAGAAGTGCCGATGATCCGGCACATCGTGCTCTTCCGGCTGAAGCCCGGCTTCGACTGGGAGAGCCCCGAGGTCCGCGAGGCGGAGGCGCTCCAGCAACGGATGGCCGACGAGATCGAAGAGCTGCGCGAGTGGCACTGCGGCCGCAACGTCTCCGACCGGCCCGTCGCCTACGACTACGCGGTCATCGGACTGCTGGACGACGAGGAGGCCGTGGCCCGTTACCTCGCTCATCCCTTCCACCACGAGACGGCGGGCAGCTGGACCCCGATCAGCGATCGGGTGATCGCCGACATCGAGGAAGCCCCGACCCCACGGGCAACTGCCGCCTCCCCGCACCACCCTGAAGGAGAATGACGTGTCCGCACCCACCGAGGTCTTCGCGCTGACCGAGGAGGAGCGCGAACTCCTGCCGTCCGACGACGACGTCGCGTTCTACGCCGAGCACGGCTGGTACCTGTCGAAGAAGCTGTTCACCGACGAGGAAACGGCTCTGCTGCGCTCGGCCAGCAAGGAGTTCTACGCGGGACGGCGTGACCGTGTGTTGCCGAAGCGCCCGGCGCGGCTGGCGTACTGGACCCCTGAGAAGGGCGACGTCCAGCGCCACAACGACTACATCCACTACGAGAGCGCCGCGATCGCCCACGTACTGCGCAAGCCCCTCCTGGGAGCGGTGGCGGCGCGGCTGGCACAGGCGGATCAGATCCGGGTGTTCCAGTCGACCCTCATCCTCAAGCCGCCACGGCCCGAGGAGCCCAGCAACGTCGTGCCCTGGCACTTCGACCGGGACTACTGGGCGACGTCGACCTCGGAGCGGATGCTCACGGCTTTCATCCCCTTCCACACCTGCGACGTGCAGATGGGCACCATCACCATGGTCGACGGCAGCCACCGCTGGAAGGAGCTGAGCCGTGACGCCGTCACAGCCCGGCACTTCGTGCAGCTTGGGCGCGATGCCGAGTCGGTCCTCGAACGTACCGCCGAGGCGAACGGTGCGGAGGTCGTCAAGGTGCCGGTGGAGATCCCGGAAGGGCACGTGAGCTTCCACCACTGCCGCACCTATCACGGCAGCTCGGCCAACCGGTCGGCCGAGCCGCGCCGCGCCATCTCGCTGCACCTCCAGGACGGTGCCAACGCGTACCGGGAGTTCCCGCTCGCGGACGGCCGCCTGGCCACCTACAACCACGACGAGCTCGTGCGCAGGACGCCGGACGGGACCCCGGACTACAGCGACCCCCAGTTCTGCCCGGTCGTCTGGGACGGACCCGTGCCTCCGGCCGCGTAGCACCACCCGGTCCCGAGCGGGACAGCCGGCCGGCACCGGGGCGCGCCCGCGCACCCCGGTGCTCAGGGCCGACCCGGCATCGCGCCAACAGATCACTAGCACAGGAAGCACCGGACTGAGCCGTATGACCATTGCAGCAGACTCCGCACGCGACGCACAGCCGCAGCCCGCCGCCGAGCTCCCCGTCGGTGACCTCCGGCTCGATTACGTCGAGATGTACGTCGAGGACCTCGACCGCGAGGCCGCCGAGTGGACCACGCGGTTCGGCTTCGCTGTCGTGGGTACCGCCGGCGGTGCCGAGGAGGGCTTCCGCAGTCTCGCCCTGCGCCAGGGAAGGATCGTCCTCGTGCTCACCGAAGGCACCGACGACGCGCACGAGGCCTCCCTCTACACCGTTCTGCACGGCTCTGGCGTGGCCCGTATCGCCCTGCACACCTCCGATGTCGCGGCCGCCTTCGCGTACGCGGTGGACCGCGGTGCCAAGCCGCTGCGCGAGCCGGTCCGGCTGCCCGGGCCGGGCGTGGTGGCCACCGCCACCCTCTCCGGTTTCGGAGACGTGCTGCACGTTCTGATCGAGCGGGAGGGCCCCGGCGGTCTGCCGCTGGGCTTCCGGCCGGTCTCGTCCGGCTCCAGCGCTCGAAGGCCCGCCTCCGCGGACTCCGGCCTCGAGGAGATCGACCACTTCGCCGTGTGCGTGGGCGTCGGGGAGCTGGACGAGGTCGTCCGGTGCTACCGGGAGGCGCTGGGCTTCAGGGAGATATTCGAAGAGCGCATCGCCGTGGGCTCGCAGGCCATGCTGTCGAAGGTGGTGCAGAGCCGGGAGGGTGACATCACGTTCACGATCATCCAGCCGGATCCGGATGCCGACCCCGGCCAGATCGACGACTTCCTGAAGAACCACGGCGGTGCGGGTGTCCAGCACATCGCGTTCTCCAGCGCCGATGCCGTCGGTTCGGTGCGCGCTCTGGCCCGCGACGGTGTGGAGTTCCTGAAGACCCCGGGGACGTACTACCAGCTTCTCGCCCAGCGTATGGAGCTGCACCGGCACAGCCTGGAGGCGCTGCGCCGGTGGAACCTCCTCGTCGACGAGGACCACGGCGGGCAGCTCTTCCAGATCTTCACCCGCTCGACGCACCCGCGGCGCACCCTCTTCTTCGAGGTGATCGAACGGCTGGGTGCCGAGACGTTCGGATCCTCCAACATCAAGGCCCTTTACGAGGCCGTCGAGTTGGAGCGGCTGCAGCAGAACGCCTCCGCTCGATGACGCCCGGCACCGGCGCCTTCACGCCCGGCGACTTCCTCGCTCTGGCCGACTTCGAACGGGCGGCGGACGCCGTGCTGCCGACGGCCGTACGGGACTTCGTGGCGGGCGGCAGCGGAGCCGAGTCCACTCTCGCGGACAACCGGGCGGCGTTCGACCGGCTGCGGATCACACCCAGGGTACTGCGCGACGTATCGGACTGCAGCTGTGCGACCACCCTGCTGGGCAGCCGGGCTGCCATGCCGGTGGCAACCGCACCGGTCGGCTACCAGAAGTTGCTGCACCCCGAGGGTGAGCTCGCCGCGGCGCGCGCCGCGGCGGAGGCCGGCATCCCCTTCACCGTCGGCACGTTGAGCAGCTACACGGTTGAGGAAGTCGCGGCCATCGGGGCGACGACCTGGTTCCAGCTCTACTGGCTGCGTGACCGCGAGCAGTCGTTCGACTTGGTGCGCCGCGCCGAGGACGCCGGGTGCCGCGCTGTGATGCTGACCGTCGACGTGCCGTGGATGGGCCGGCGCCTGCGCGACCAGCGCAATGGCTTCGCCCTGCCGGACGACGTCGTGGCCGCGCATTTCCAGGTGGGGGCGGAATCGGCCGCGCACCGGGCGGCCTCGGGCGAATCCGCGGTGGCCCGGCACACCGCCGCGGCCTTCGCCCCGTCCCTCAGCTGGGCTGACCTGGAGGCGCTTCGGCGCCGCACCCGGCTGCCGCTGCTGGTCAAGGGCGTACTCGATCCCTCGGACGCGGCCCGGGCGGTCGAATCGGGTGTGGACGGCATCGTCGTTTCCAACCACGGCGGCCGGCAGCTCGACGGGGCCGTGGCGAGCATCGACGCGCTGCCGGAGGTGTGCGCGGCGGTGAACGGGCGTTGCGAGGTGCTCCTCGACAGCGGTGTCCGCAGCGGGGTCGACGTGCTCAAGGCCCTCGCGCTCGGAGCGAGCGGCGTCCTGCTCGGCCGTCCGCTGCTCTGGGGACTCGCGACGGGCGGCGCCGAAGGAGTGCGCAGGGTCCTCGACCTGCTCGCGGCCGAGGTGCGGGATGCCCTCGGGCTTGCGGGGTGCTCCTGCCCCGAGGCCGCGGGCACCCTGCGGGTGCGGCGGGACGCGATGGCCGCGGACCGTACCGGAACGGCCCGCGCCCGCACGACGTACATGGACAGGAACAGTCACGAAGAGGTGGTCTTGCGGTGACCCAGCGGTATCCGGCGGCTCTGTTGCACACGGCGGAGCTGCACGCGTCCCTTGAGGACAAGACGCTCGGCTCGATGAACTTCCTCAACGAGATCGCCCAGCGGTTCCCCGAGGCGATCTCGTTCGCTCCGGGACGTCCCTTCGAGGGCTTCTTCGACACCGAACTCGTACACGACTACCTCCGGCGCTTCGAGCAGTACCTGAGGGAGGAAAAGGGGTACGACGAGGCGCAGGTGCGCCGGACCCTGTTCCAGTACGGGCGGACCAAGGGCGTCATCCACGAGCTGATCGCCCGCCACCTGGAAGTGGACGAGGGGATCACCGTGGATCCGGAGTCCGTTGTGGTCACCGTCGGCTGCCAGGAGGCGATGTTCCTGGTGCTTCGTGCCCTGCGCGCGGATGAGCGGGACGTGGTCCTCGCGGTGTCGCCGAGCTACGTGGGACTCAGCGGGGCGGCCCGGCTGGTGGACATGCCCGTGCTCGAAGTGGCCGGCGGGCCGAACGGCGTGGACCTCGACAGCCTTGAGCGCGGGGTGCGCGAGGCACGTGCGCGCGGTCTGCGTCCCCGCGCCTGCTACCTGGTCGCCGACTTCGCCAATCCCTCGGGCATCAGCCTCGATCCGGAGACCCGGCACGCACTGCTCGATCTCGCGGAGCGGCTCGACCTGCTGCTGCTGGAGGACAACCCGTACGGCTACTTCGACGCGGACGGCGTGCGGCTGCCCACGATGAAGTCGCTCGACACCCGGGGCAGGGTCGTCTACCTGGGATCGTTCGCGAAGACCGGTCTGCCGGGCGCCCGGATCGGATACGCGGTGGCCGACCAGCGAGTCCTCGGCGCCGACGGCCGGGAGGGGCTCTTGGCCGACGAACTGTCGAAGATCAAGAGCATGCTCACGGTGAACACCTCGCCCATCGCCCAGGCAGTCATCGCGGGCAAGCTCCTGGTCCACGGCCTGGATCTGTACAGCGCCAACGAGCGCGAGATCGCCCTGTACCGTGACAACCTGCGGCGCCTGCTGGCGGGCCTGGAGCGGCACTTCCCGTCCGACGGCGGTTCAGGGGTTACCTGGAACGTACCGCGCGGCGGGTTCTTCATCGTGCTGACGGTGCCCTTCCCGGCGGACGACGCGCTGCTCGAGGTCTCCGCGCGCGACTACGGCGTGCTGTGGACCCCGATGAGCTACTTCGGATCCGATCCGCAGACCGCTTGCCAGCTCCGTCTTTCCTTCAGCCAGGTCGACGGGGCACAGATCGATGAAGGGCTCGAACGCCTCGCCGCTCTCCTCTCCGCCCGACGGCAGGGCTGACCGAAACGGCCGGCGAGCTGTGGCCTGGCGGGGTAGCGACTGAGCCGACCGGGGCCTTGTCCATTCGATCAATTCGGGGGGATCCATGTTGCGTAGTGCCGCTGTCGTCGGAACGGGTCTGATCGGCACTTCGATCGCTCTGGCGCTTTCCGCCAAAGGCGTCGTCGTCTATCTCATCGACCAAGAACCCATGGCCGCCCTGACCGCCGCGGCTGTTGGAGCCGGGCGTGCCGAGGAACCACCGGAAGCGGTCGACCTGGCCATTCTCGCGGTACCGCCGGCGAAACTGCCCACCACGCTCGCGCAGGCACAGAAGCGCGGGCTGGCCCGAGCCTATACAGACGTCGCCAGCGTCAAGGCGCACCTCATGGCGGATGTCGTCGACCAGGGCTGCGACCTCACGTCATTCGCGGGAGGTCACCCCATGGCCGGCGGGGAACGCTCCGGTCCGCTCGCCGCGCGCGCCAACCTGTTCGAGGGGCGGGTCTGGATCATCTCCCCCCATCCCGCGACTTCGGAGCAGGCCCGACAGGCCGTCGAAAGTCTGATCGAGATGTGCGGCGCGCATCCGCTCGTCATGAGGCCAGACGAGCACGACGCGGCAGTCGCCCTGGTGTCCCATGCCCCGCACATGGTCGCCAGCCTCATGGCCGCGCGCCTGGAGCATGCCGCGGAGTCGCAGATCAGACTGGCAGGACAGGGAGTGCGCGACGTCACCCGCATCGCGGCGGGCGACCCCCGGCTGTGGCTCGAAGTCCTGTCCGCCAACGCCGGCACCGTGGCGGACACCCTCACCGAGCTGGCCTGCGACCTGGACGGAGTGATAGCCGCGCTGAGACAACTGGAAACCGGTGCCGAGGGGAAGTCCGACGGGGGTGCCGAGGCTCTGCTCGACGTGCTGAACCGAGGCGTCGCGGGCCGCGAGAGGCTGCCGAACAAGCACGGTGCGCCGAAGGCGGATTACGTGACCGTCACGGTACCGGTGGGCGACCAGCCAGGGGAGCTGGCCCGTCTGTTCGCCGACATCGGAGCGACCGGGGTGAACGTCGAAGACGTCTTCATAGACCACGATCCAGGAAAGACGACCGGGGTGGTGGAATTGGTGGTCACACCTGAGGCCGCTGACGCCCTTTCACGGAACCTGGAGGACCGTGACAGGATCGCGATCGGGCTTCTTGAGGGGGCATCCCAGTTCTCGCACGCGATCGATCAGCCATGAGGACCGGCACCGCTGCTATCCGGTGGACTGGGCGGCACAGGAGCGAGCCCGCTCCGACCGGTGGCGGATGGCCGGGCCCGGACGCAGCACATACATGTTGTTGATCGACGATCAAGAGATCGACGTCTCACCACCTACCGTGCGCGAGCTCGTCAGGCCCCTCCCCCGAGGCCCACTGAGTCCTTCTCGTAACGTCTCGTGCCGGTTCGTGATCTTCGCTCATGCGGTGCGGTCGTGTTCGAGGTGGAGGAGGACGAGGGCGGCCCGGGCAGCGGTGGGGTCGAGGCTGGCCCTGCACAGGGCCTTGAAGGTGACCTTCAGCTAACAGGTGTGCGGCGCCGACGGGGATACTGGCCCCAAGTGCCACCGCCCGGCAGGTGGACCGGTGGGTGGTCATATGTCCCGGATGCGCTGTCTCCACCACGCCGCCGCAGCCCATGCGCTCACCGATGCGGCCCCAGGATTGGGCAGGGTGCGGTGCAGGAACTCCGCATCGAGGCGTGCGACGACGCTGTGCAGCCGCCTGTGCGCTGTGGGCGACAGCAGACGGAGTGCGTCTTCGAGGGTGTCCCGAGCCTCCACCGGGTCACAGCAGCAGGCTTCGAAGGGGAGATACAGGTAACGGCCGGGGCGCCGCAGAAACCTCTCGTACCGGTGCAGAGCCTCAGCAACAGCACCGGGCCCCAGATGCTGGGCCTCGATCCGGTGGATGGCCGCCTGGGTTTGGCGGGGAATGCCTGGTATCTGACGAATGGGGCGAGTCGTGGTGCGGGCTGGCCATCGCTGAGCGCGGACAGCGCCGGGCGGCTTACGCGCCATCAGCCTTTCGGATAAGCGTCATGGCGGTCAACCTATCAGGACCCACGAGCGGGGCGCGCAGGGTCTCCTGGTCGGCCCGGCGCAGGGATGCACGTGCTCACTGGAGGCCACGGACGACACCGTGTGCAGGTGGTCGCGGGTGGTGACCCGACGGGCAGTGGTGCGTGAAGCCCCTGGTAGGAACGGGTCTGCGGAGATCAGGTTCCGGCCGGGAGGCTTCACGTGTCGTCCAGTATCGCCTACACCGCCATCCTCGATGTCCGCAGGGGGACCGCCGAGCATCGCGCGATGCTGCTGCGCGACCACCGCAGGCGACTCGGCACCCGCAAAGGGCACCCGCGCCCTGGGCGTCTTCAAGCAGGCCGTGCTGGTACTGCGCTGGTTCGTTGACGGCACCCGGCTCGTCCAACTCGCCCGGAACAACGGCATTGCGACCCCCACCGCCTACCGCTACCTGCACGAGGGACTGACCGTACTCGCCGACCAGGCACCCGACCTGTCCACCGCACTGGAACGCGCGGCGGCGGCCGGATACACCCACCTCAACCTGGACGGCACGGTGATCCGCACCGACCGCGTGGCCGCCGCCGGCCAATGGCGCGGACCTGTGGTGGTCCGGGAAACACGGCCACCACGGCGGGAACGTACAGGTCATCGCGGCCCCGGACGGCTGGCCGCTGTGGGTGTCGCCGGTCCGCCCGGGCCGCGAGCACGACACCACCTGCGCCCGCGCCCACGGCCTGGTCGACGCCCTCAACCGGCTCGCCGCCACCTTGGGCATCCCCACCCTGACCGACCTCGGCTACGAGAACATCGGCGACGGGTTCCGCCACCCGGTCAAGAAACCCCGGGGCGGCGAACTCGCCGAGCCGGACCGGACGTTCCACGCGGTAATCCGCAGCGTGCACGGCACGGCAGAGCGTGCGAACGCCCTGCTGAAGGTCACCTTCAAGGCCCTGCGCAGGGTCAGCCTCGACCCTGCCGCCATCACCCGCATGGCCCGGGCCGCCCTCGTCCTCCTCCACCTCGAACACGACCGCACCGCCTGAGCGAAGATCACGAACCGTCACGAGACGTTACCGAGCAGGTCACGACAGCTTCTCGCAGCCGGGAGTAGTGGAGACGCTCCAAGATCGGCAAGTGATCATTGTTCCTGATGGGGCTACCGCGCGTGGGGAAGCAGTCGCAGACTGACCGGGCGTGGTTGGCCAGGGCTGGTCGCCGCGTCTGCATCTCGGCCGACCCTAAGGACTGTGTTCGTGAGCGAGCGCGTGCTCATCCCCCGCAACCGGGGCTTCCTCTTCCTCGACTCCCACCCGGCGGGCTGCCGGCAGCTGGTGGCCGACATGTGGCAGGCATGCCCCGCGCCGGCGGCCGGCGTGCTGGAGGGTGACGGGCCGGTCGCGCTCATCATCGGGTCCTCCGCCGGATACGGACTCGCCGCCACGCTCGCCGGACTCAAGCGCGCCGGCATCCGCGGAATCGCCGTCTCCTTCGAGAAGGCACCCACCGAACGGCGTACCGCCACGGCCGGCTGGTACCGCACCGCCGCCACCGCCGAGATCGCCCGCACCGCCGGCCGGGACCTGGTCTTCCTCAACGGCGACGCGTTCTCGGACACCATGAAGGAGCAGGTCGCCGACCTCATCGAGGAGCGCTTCGGCGGCCGGCTGGACTTCCTGGTCTACTCCGTGGCCGCGCCGCGGCGTACCGATCCCGTGACCGGCACCACCTACGCCTCCGTCCTCAAGCCGATCGGGCAGGCGAGCCGCACCAAGACCCTGGTCTTCGACGACCAGGGCGCTCCCGAGGTCCGCGAAGTCGAGACCGGTCCGGCCGAGGGAGACGACATCGAGCAGACCGTGGCCGTGATGGGCGGCGCGGACTGGGAACGCTGGATCGACCACCTGGCCGGCCGGGGCCTGCTCGCCGACGGATTCGCCACCGCCGCCCTGTCGTACATCGGCTCCCCGCTGACGGCGGCGATCTACCGGCAGGGCACCATCGGTGCCGCCAAGGCCCACCTGGAGGCCACCGCCCGCACCCTGAACGAGCGCCTCGGCAAGACGGTGGACGGGCGGGCGGTGACCTCCGTCAACGGCGCCGCCGTCACCCAGTCCTCCACCGCCATCCCCGGCATCGCCCTCTACACCGGCCTGCTGCGCGGCGTGCTCGGCGAGGACCTGGTCCCGCCGATCCGCCAGCTCGCCTCCCTGTGGGACCAGTTCACGGGCGCCACCCCGCTCGCACAGGACGACGAAGGCCGGATCCGCCTGGACACCTGGGAGTTCGGCGACGGCGTCCAGGACGCCGTCGCCGAACGCTGGGAGGCCGCCACGACCGACACCATCGCGGGCCTCGCCGACCTCGGCTGGTTCCGCGCCGAGGTCCAGCGCCTGTACGGGTTCTCCGTCCCCGGCGTCGACTACAGCGCGCCGGTGGCCACGGACGTCCCCTGGCCCGACCACACGCCCTGACCCGTCCCCGGGAACGCGAAGGAACACCCGCTGATCCTCGCCGCTTCGGTTGCGGTGATGAGACGTCGCTGATCCCGGCGCGGTGGTCGTGCTCTCCAGGTCCTTCGCGTCAGGGCGGGCAACGTTGGTGGCAAACCGTCGAGGCGGTGAAAGGCCGTGGCCATTTCGTGCCTCCAGGGCTGGTAGCTGGTATTCGCGAGCGCAGGCGTCGGTCGGCGCGGGTGAGACGGGCGGCGAGGAGTCCGGGGCAACGTGCTGCAGCGGGAAACCAAGGGCCTGGTCGCGCGGATGGAGGACACCAGGTCGCGATCCATCCCGCGGCGATGGCCGCCGGGACCTCGCTCGGCTGGCTCCGGCTTCCCCGTCGTGTTTTTCGCGGGTCCCGCAAGAGGGCCGCTGCCCTCCGGGCCCGGCATGACTTTTGCCCCCTGTCGAACGGATGACCTGGAGGTGGTGTCACCGGGCCCGAGGGGCGTCGTCGGAGACGCTGACGAGAGGTCCGACCACCGCCTTGCCGGGCGCAATGCCCGACCGTTCGGGACCGCAGGGCTGCATCACACGGATGTGCGAGAACGGCCCCGACGCCCAGCAGCACCGCAACGAACGAGTGGGGGCACGTCGGTCGTCACCGAAGGCGTGGGCGTGCTCGGCTACGCCGACGACGCCATCGCGGGCGCCGCGGTCCTGCGCTCGGTCACCCGCCACACCGGACCCGGCGCCCTCACCCGCCACTGGCCCGGCGCCGAGGACGGACTGGCCGCTGGCCACCTCACCGCCCTGCCCGCCACCCCGCCCCTCTGCCCTAAGACCGTGTCCTATGTGGTGAGGCGGACGAGTCGCTTGTAGCAGCAGATGGCGGCTGCCAGCCCGAGAAAGGCCAGGTAGTTACCGGATTGGCGCTCGTAGCGCCGGTTGAGCCGGCGGTAGCCAGTCAGCCAGGACATGGTCCGCTCGATCACCCATCTGCGGCGTCCCAGGCGTTCGCTGGACTCGATGCCCTTGCGGGCGATGCGGACGCCGATGCGCTTGCCGCGGAGCCATCTCCGCAGGTGAGGGATGTCGTAGGCCTTGTCGGCGTGCAGCCGTTGAGGTTTGAAATGACGGCCGCGGTGGGGGTCGTGTCTCGTTTGGTGACCCATGATCATGGGCTTGAGAGCTTCGCTGTCGTGGACGTTGGCCGCGGAGACGCCGACGAGGAGGGGCAGTCCGTTCGCATCCGACAGGATGTGCATCTTAAAACCCGGCTTGCCTCGGTCCACGGGGCTCGGACCTGTGTGTTCGCCCCCTTTTTGGCTCGAACGTGGGCGGAGTCGAGCACCGCGCGGGAGAGGTCGAGGAGGCCGGCGTCGTCGAGGCGGTGCAGGATCTCCTCGTGCAGCCGGCCCCAGACACCGGCTCTCGACCAGATCAGGAACCGGCGGTGGGCCGTCGACTTCGATATCCCGAAACACGGCGGCAGCGACCGCCAGGCGCATCCGCTGACCAGGACGTAGATGATGGCCGCGAACAGGGTCTCATCGGGCGTGTCCTGCGTTCCGCCGCCCTGTGGCCGGACCCTCGACGGTGGGATCAGCGGCTCCGCGATCTCCCACAGCCCGTCCGGCACGATCCAACTCCCGCCCCATGTCGAGGTCAACGACGCCTCACCACATAGGACACGGTCTAAGAGGCCATCTCAATTGGCTCGGCAGCCTATGGAGCATGGCAGGGATCGTTGAACGGCTGGTGCCGGATGAGTTGTGGGAGCTGTTCCAGCGGGTGCTTCCGGAGGCTCCTTCGCGGCCGCAGGGTGGTGGCCGGCGTCGGCATGGTGACCGTGAGGTGCTGGCTGCGATCGTGTTCGTGGCGACCTCCGGGTGCACGTGGCAGCAGCTGCCCGCCGCGTCATTCGGACCGTCCGGGGCCTCGGCCCACCGCCGGTTCGCCGAGTGGTCGAAGGCTGGGGTCTGGGCCAAGCTGCACCGCCTGGTCCTCGACGAGCTCGGCTCCCGGGGCGAGCTGGACTGGTCGCGCTGCGCGATCGATTCGTCAACATGCGGGCAATGAAAAGGGGGACCTGACAGGTCCGAATCCTGTCGACCGGGGCAAGTACGGGTCGAAGAACGCCGAGGCGTACCGCGTCAGGCACTTCGAGGCGCAGGAAGCGACATGGCGCCACGCCACCCGACTGACGGAGTACGTGAACGCTGCACGCACCCGCGTCGAGGCCATGCCCCCAGGCCAGACCCGGACCGAAGCCGAAGCCTGGATCGACTGGGCAGCAGCCCGCGTCGAGCGCCTCGACCCACTGAACACACCGCCCCGGCTGCCCGACATTCCCGAGCCGCGCACCGACGACCTGAAGCCCTTCCTCGGGCACTGGAGCCCCTACGGCCCCACCTACTGACGCCCGATCCGCCACACGTCCGGCCCGCCGAAGTACGGCAGCAGCGCGCCTGCCACCGCAACCAGCGGCGGGCCCCGTAACCCGGCGGAATCTTCTTCAAGCTCCCGTGAAACCAGCCCACGGGAGCGCGCCTCCCAGCCGGCGTGACCTGCACGATCAGCCACGTGACGTCCCGTCAGAACGAGCGTCATTTCAGCGTCAAGATATCGCCCTTAACGCCCACACCGCACATAATGCGCACGGGAGAAACCGCAGGTCAGGAGCCCTTTTCGGCAGGCTCCAGGATCGCGACGCACTCGACATGATGGGTCATCGGGAAGAGGTCGAAGACGCGCAGCGTGCGGACCTTGTAGCCCGCTTCGCGGAAGTAGCCCAGGTCGCGGGCCAGGGCTGCCGGGTCGCAGGCCACGTAGGCGATGCGGCGGGCCGAGAGGCTCGCGATGTGGCGGACCGTCTGCTTGCCCGCGCCCGCGCGGGGCGGGTCCAGGACGACCAGGTCGCATTCGGTGATGCCGGTCTTGGGGAGGGCCGTGTCGACCTTGCCCTGTTCGATGCGGACCCGGGGGAAGTCCGCCAGGTTGTGGCGGGCGTCCTCCACCGCGCGCTTGCCCGACTCGATGCCGAGGACGGCCCCGGTCTCGCCGAGGCGCTCCGCCAGCGCGCCCGCGAAGATGCCGACGCCGCAGTAGAGGTCGAGGGCCATCTCGCCCTTGCGCGGCATCAGGCCCTGCATGACGGCCTTGATCAGGGTGTCGGCGGCCTGGGGGTGGACCTGCCAGAAGCCGCCCATGCCGACGCGGTACGTGCGGCCGTCCGCGCGTTCGCGGACGAAGGGGCGGCCGTGGACGCGGTGCACCCCGCCGTCCTTCTCCTCCACCCGCAGGACGGAGACCGGCTTGTCCAGCTCGACGAGCGGGAGGCGGCCGCCGGGGCGGGGGGTGAGGACGACCTGGCGGTCGTTCGAGCCGGAGGCGGCGATGGCCTCGACGGTGGCCATCTGGGGCCAGTCCTGCTTCTCGATGCCGAGTTCCGAGACGCCCGGGGCGGCGATCATGCAGTGGTCGACCGGCTCGATGTCGTGCGAGCGGTGCTTGCGCAGGCCGGCCCGGCCGGTCTCGTCGATCGCGTACTGGACGCGGGTGCGCCACTGCGGCACCTGGCCGGCCGGCAGCTTGTCGCCCTCGGCGGGCATGACGGTGCCGTCCCAGCCGGCCTCCTCGGGGGTGAGCCCGGCGAGCCGCTTCAGCTGCTCGGCGACGACCTCGCCCTTGAGGCGGCGCTGGGCGCCCGGCTTGGCGTGCTGCCAGTCGCAGCCGCCGCACTTGCCGGGGCCGGCGTAGGGGCAGGGGGCCTCGACCCGGTCCTTGGAGGCGGTCAGGACCGTGACCGCGTCGGCGCGCAGGAAGCGGGAGTCCGCCTCGCCCTCCGTCACGCGGGCGACGACCTTCTCGCCGGGCAGGGTGTGGCGGACGAACAGGACGCGGCCGTCCGCCGTACGGGCGATGCAGTGGCCGCCGTGCGCGACGGGGCCGACCTCGACCTCGTACTCCTCCCCGACCAGTGACTGCTTCTCGTTCTGCTCGGTCATGGTGAGGAGGCTCCAAGGAAGTGGATCGAAGAAAAGAAACGGCCGGAGGACCGACCCACCAGTTTACGTGGATCTCCTCCGGCCGTTCGCCACCGGCTTCGTGCCCGCTCGGACGCCGCCGCTCGGACGCCGCACCCCCGCCGGCGCCCCCCGCCGGCGCTACTTCGCCGATTCCTTCGGACGCTGCCTCGGGGTGTCGACGGGACCCCGGCGCACCGCGCCCGGGGCGTTCCACTCCTGGCGCTTCTTCGCCCGCCGCTTGGCGAGCTCCGAGGACTCCAGCTGGTAGGGCACCGAGGTGACCATCACGCCGGGCGTGAACAGCAGCCGGCCCTTGAGGCGCAGGGCGCTCTGGTTGTGCAGCAGGTGCTCGTACCAGCGCCCGACGACGTACTCGGGGATGTAGACGCTGACCGCGTCGCGCGGGTTCTCGCTGCGCAGCCCCTTGACGTACTCGACCACCGGCCGGGTGATCTCGCGGTAGGGGGAGTCGAGGATCTTCAGCGGGACGTTGATCCCGCGCCGTTCCCACTCGGTCCGCAGGGCCTTGGTCTCGGTCGGGTCGACGCTGATGCTGAGCGCCTCCAGGGTGTCCGAGCGGGTCAGCTTGGCGAAGGCCAGCGCGCGCAGGGTGGGCTTGTGGACCTTGGAGACCAGGACGATCGAGTGGACCCTGGAGGGCCGCACGCTGTCGTCGCTGGGGCCGTCGTCGGCGGCGATCTCGGCGGCGACCCGGTCGTAGTGCTTCCGGATCGCGGTCATGGTGCCGTAGAAGATCAGCATGCCCAGCAGGGCGACCCAGGCCCCGTGGGTGAACTTGGTGGCGAGGACGACGACCAGCACCATGCCGGTGAAGAAGGCGCCGAAGGTGTTGATCGCCCGCGAGCGGATCATCCGGCGGCGGGCGGCCTGGTCGCGCTCGCTCCTCAGGTGGCGGTTCCAGTGCCGGACCATGCCGATCTGGCTCAGCGTGAAGGAGACGAACACGCCGACGATGTAGAGCTGGATCAGCTTGGTGGAGTCGGCGTCATAGATCCACACCAGCAGTATGGCGGCGCCGGCGAGCAGCACGATGCCGTTGGAGAAGGCGAGCCGGTCGCCGCGGGTGTGCAGCTGGCGCGGCAGGTAGCGGTCCTGGGCGAGGATCGAGCCGAGCAGCGGGAAGCCGTTGTAGGCGGTGTTCGCGGCCAGGAACAGGACCAGCGCGGTGGCCGCGGCGAGCAGGATGAAGAGGAAGCTGCCGCTGCCGAAGACGGCTTCGGCGACCTGGGAGATCACCGGGTGCTGGACGAATCCGTCGCCGACCGGTACGCCGTTCTCCAGCAGGTTCGTCGCGGGGGCCTCGGCCATCTTCACGTCGGTGGCCATAGCCAGGCCGATGATCCCGCAGAACATGGTGACGGCGAGGGCGCCCATGAGGGCGAGCGTGGAGGCGGCGTTCTTGCTCTTGGGCTTGCGGAAGGCGGGTACGCCGTTGCTGATCGCCTCGACACCGGTCAGCGCGGCACAGCCCGAGGAGAAGGCCCTCAGCAGCAGGAAGACCAGCGCGAAGCCGGCGAGCCCCTGGTGCTCGGCCTTGATCTCGAGTCCGGCGGTCGGGGCCTGCATCGTGTCGCCCTGCACGAGGCCGCGCCAGGCACCCCAGGCGATCATCACGAACACGGCGCCGACGAACACGTACGTCGGGATGGCGAAGAGCTTCCCGGATTCCTTCACGCCGCGCAGATTCATCAGCGTGAGCAGCAGAATCATGACGATCGCGGAGAGCACCTTGTGCTCGATGACGAAATCGACGGCGGAGCCGAGATTCTCCACACCGGAGGAAATGGATACGGCGACGGTGAGGACGTAGTCGACGAGCAGGGCGCTCGCCACGGTGAGGCCCGCCGCAGGTCCGAGGTTGGTGTTGGCCACCTCGTAGTCGCCGCCGCCGCTGGGGTAGGCGTGGACGTTCTGCCGGTAGGAAGCGACCACCGTGAACATCAGCACGACGACCGCGACCGCGATCCACGGGCTGAAGTGGTACGCCGACACACCCGCGATGGACAAGACCAGCAGTACCTCGCCCGGGGCATATGCCACCGAGGAGAGGGGGTCGGATGCGAACACGGGGAGGGCGATCCGCTTGGGGAGGAGCGTCTCCCCGAGGCGGTCGCTGCGCAGCGCCCGGCCGATCAGGATCCGTTTGGGCACGTCGGTCAGTTTGGACACGCAGAGGATCGTAAGCGTTCGAAATGTGGCTGACGAACCCCCTGCCCCCGATCCGCACCAATGCGCCGCCAATGAAGCACCTGTCGGACCCCAAAGGGGCACACTGGTGACCGCCCGTGTGTAGCTTGGGCCATGGTCTGAGACCCTGATTAGCCAGAGCATGCAATGAGGCTGGAAACCAGCGAGCCGCTGTCAGCCGGAAGGACGGCCGTGCACATCGTCATTATGGGCTGCGGAAGAGTGGGCTCCGCCCTCGCGCAGACCCTGGAACAGCAGGGGCATACGGTCGCCGTGGTCGACCAGGACCCCACCGCATTCCGCCGGCTCGGGGCCTCCTTCGGCGGCCGCCGCGTCACCGGTGTCGGCTTCGACCAGGACACGCTCCGCGAGGCCGGGATCGAGGAGGCGGGCGCCTTCGCCGCCGTCAGCAGTGGTGACAATTCCAACATCATCGCGGCGCGCGTGGCCCGGGAGATGTTCGGTGTGGAGAACGTCGCCGCGCGCATCTACGACCCCAAGCGCGCCGAGGTGTACCAGCGTCTCGGCATCCCCACCGTCGCGACCGTACGGTGGACCGCCGACCAGATGCTGCGCCGGCTGCTCCCCTCGGGCGCGGAGCCGCTGTGGCGCGACCCGAGCGGTGGCGTGCAGCTCGCGGAGGTGCACACCTCCCCGGCGTGGATCGGGCACAAGGTCAGCAAGCTGCAGGACGAGACCGGCGTCCGCGTGGCGTTCCTCACCCGCCTGGGCGAGGCCACGCTGCCGACCTCGCAGACGGTCCTCCAGGAGGGCGACCTCGTCCACGTGATGATGCGCACGGACGAGATCGACAAGGTCGAGGCGGCCTTCGCCGAAGGCCCCGAGGAGGCACACGCATGAGGGTCGCCATCGCCGGAGCCGGGGCCGTGGGCCGCTCCATCGCGGGAGAGCTGCTGGAGAACGGCCACGAGGTGCTCCTCGTGGACAAGGCGCCGACCGCCATCTCGGTGGAGCGGGTGCCGCAGGCGGAGTGGCTGCTCGCCGACGCCTGCGAGATCACCTCACTCGACGAGGCCGCCCTACAGCGCTGCAACGTGGTCATCGCCGCGACGGGCGACGACAAGGTCAACCTGGTCGTGTCCCTGCTCGCGAAGACCGAGTACGGGGTCCCGCGCGTGGTGGCCCGCGTGAACAACCCGAAGAACGAGTGGCTCTTCAACGAGTCCTGGGGCGTCGACGTCGCGGTCTCCACGCCGCGTCTGATGTCGGCCCTGGTCGAGGAGGCCGTCAGCGTCGGCGACCTGGTGCGGCTGCTGCGCTTCAGCCACGGCGACGCGAACCTCGTGGAGCTGACCCTGCCGGCCGACTCCTCGGTCGCGGGCACCCAGATCAGCGAGATCACCTGGCCCGAGGACACCTCGCTGGTCACCATCATCCGCGGCAACCGCGTGCTCACCCCGCACGGCGAGGAGACCCTGGAGCCGGGCGACGAGCTCCTCTTCGTGGCCGCCCAGGCCCGCGAGGAGCAGCTGGAGGACCTCCTCCAGGCCCGGCACTGAGCGCGTAGGACCCTCGGCCGCGCGAACCCGCCGGCCGAGGACCGGCCGGCGTAGGCCCGAGGACCGGCCGGCGTAGGCCCGAGGACCGGCCGGCGGACGGCAGAGGGGCGGGGTGACCGGATGGCCCGGCCGCCCCGCCCCTCCCGCGTTCCGCGGCTCCCGCGTTCCGCGGCTCAGCCCCGCTTCTCGCGCGCGGCCAGCTCCTCCGCCTCGTACTCGGCGATCACGTCGATCGGCGGCGGCGCCTTCGCCAGGAAGACCCAGGTGAAGTACACGGCCAGCACCATCGGCGGGAGCTTCAGCGCGATCAGCACCCAGCCCAGCTGCGTCTCGTCGCCCCACCAGTACAGCGGGAAGAGGATCGCGTACTTCGCCAGGAAGATGAGCCCCCAGGCCAGGCTGGCCTTGGTGTACGCCTTCTTGCGCCCGGGGTTGCGGGTGCGCCAGGAGAGGTTCTCCTTGAAGACCGGCCCCAGCATCACCCCCAGCAGCGGGAAGCCCACCAGCGCCGAGACCGTGAACGCCAGGCCCAGGCCGACCCCGTAGATCATGCCGGGCAGGTAGAAGCCCTTGGCGCTGCCGGTGAAGAGGGCGAAGGCCACGCCGACGCCCACCCCGAAGACCCCGCTGAAGGCGTGCTTGACGGTGTCCTTGCGCAGCAGCCGGACGACGACCAGCAGCACCGCGACGACGCCCGCCGCGATGGCGGACATCTTCACGTCCTTGTTGATCGTGTAGATCATCACGAAGAGCAGGCCGGGGAGCATCGTCTCCACGGTGCCGCGGATGCCGCCGAAGGCGTCGAAGAGGGCGGCCTGGGTGACCGCCTTCTGGTCGTCCGCGGGCACGGCGCCCGGGTCCGGCGTGGTCGGTTTGTCGAGTGACGTCACCGGTCAGTGCTCCTGTCCGAGCGGTCGGAGTTCGTACTTCGGGTTGAAGAGCACCCGGCGGCCGTGGCTCATCGAGATCCGGCCCGAGGCGATCATGCGCCGGCCGGGCTCGATTCCCACGATCGAGCGACGCCCGAGCCAGACCACGTCCAGCGCCGCCGAGCCGTCGAACAGTTCGGCCTCCAGGGCGGGCACGCCCGCGCGCGGGCGGAGGGTGACCGTGCGCAGCGTGCCGGTCACCTTGACTATCTGGCGGTCGTGGCAGTCGCAGATCCGCGTGCACCCCGCGGCTTCTGCGTCCTCCTGCAGTTCCGCCGAATGCAGCTCCTCCTGGGAGGTGGAGAGCCGCTCTATCATCCGGCGGAACCGGCCCGCCGGCCTGGCCGGTTTCGCGGGCTTCTCGGGACGCGGTTCAGCACTCATACGGGAAGCCTACCGGCGCCCCCGCCGCGTCTCGAAGCCCCGCTATTGCTCGAAGCGGTACCCCATGCCCGGTTCGGTGACGAAGTGCCGCGGGCGGGAGGGGTCCGCCTCCAGCTTGCGGCGCAGCTGGGCCATGTAGACCCGCAGGTAGTTGGTCTCCGTCCCGTAGGCGGGCCCCCAGACCTCCTGGAGGAGCTGCTTCTGGCTGACCAGCTTCCCGCGGTTGCGCACGAGCACTTCCAGCAGGTGCCACTCGGTGGGGGTGAGGCGTACGTCGCGCCCCTCGCGCACCGCCTTCTTGGCGGCGAGGTCCACCGTGAAGCCCTCGGTCGCGACGACCACCTCGTCCCCGCCCGTCCCGGCGGACGGCTCGGCCCGGCGGACGGCGGCGCGCAGCCGGGCCAGCAGCTCGTCCATGCCGAAGGGCTTGGTGACGTAGTCGTCGGCCCCGGCGTCGAGCGCCTCGACCTTCTCGTCGGAGCTGTGCCGGGCGGAGAGCACCAGGATCGGCACCCGCGTCCAGCCGCGCAGCCCCTTGATCACCTCGACGCCGTCCATGTCCGGCAGGCCGAGGTCGAGGACGACCACGTCGGGGTGGCGGGCGGCCGCGAGTTCCAGGGCGCCGGCCCCGTCGGCGGCCGCGTCGACCTCGTACTTGCGCGCCTTGAGGTTGATCACGAGGGCCCGGACGATCTGCGGTTCGTCGTCCACCACGAGCACCCGGGTCATCGGGGACCTGCTTTCTGTCGTCCGGGGAGGTCCCCGGCTCCGGTCGGTTCCTGCGCGTCGGGCCGTGCGCCGTCGGGCCGTGCTCCGGCGTGCGCGGCAGCGGTTCCGGCGGGGGCGGGCGGGCCGCCGCGGGGGGCCGCGCGCAGGGTGAGCACCATCGTGAGTCCGCCGCCGGGAGTGTCCTCGGCGGCGAGGGTGCCGTCCATGGCCTCGGCGAAGCCCCGGGCCACCGCGAGCCCCAGGCCCACGCCGGCCCCGCGCGGGGCGTCCCCGTGGCGCTGGAAGGGGGCGAATATGCGGTCCTTGGCCTCGTCGGGGACCCCGGGTCCGCGGTCGACGACGCGGACTTCGACCCGGTCCCCGAGGAAGCTGGCGGCGACCAGGACCCGCCGGCCCGGGGGGCTGTACTTGACGGCGTTCTCCACCACGTTGGCCACGGTCCGCTCCAGCAGCCCCGGGTCCACCGCCACCATCGGCAGGGTCTCCGGGACGTCGAGCAGCACGCTGTCCTCCGGTACGCCGCCCAGCGCCATCGGGACCACCTCGTCGAGGTCGACCTCCCGGATCAGGGGGGTCACGGTGCCGGTCCGGAGCCGGGACATGTCCAGCAGGTTGCCCACCAGGTGGTCGAGCCGGTCGGCGCCCTCCTCGATGCCGGCCAGCAGCTCGGCGCGGTCCTCCTCGGACCAGTCCACGTCCTCGGAGCGCAGGGAGCTGACGGAGGCCTTGATGGACGCCAGGGGCGTACGCAGGTCGTGGCTGACGGCGGCGAGCAGCGCGGTGCGGATGCGGTTGCCCTCGGCCAGCCGGCGGGCGCCCTCGGCCTCCCCCACGAGGCGCTGGCGGTCCAGCACGACGGCCGCCTGGGCGGCGAAGGCCCCGAGCACCCGGCGGTCCTCGGCGGGCAGCACCCGCCCGGACAGGGCGAGGGCCATGTGGTCGCCGATCGGCATGTCGACGTCGGCGTCCTCGGGCCGGGCCGCCGGGCTCGGGCCGACGCTGCCGGCCCGGGTCCAGGGCTCCACCTCGCCGGCCCGTTCCAGCAGGGCCACCGACTCCATGGCGAAGGTCTCGCGCACCCGCTCCAGCAGCGCGTCCAGGGCGGTCTCGCCGCGCAGCACGCTGCCGGCCAGGGTGGACAGGATCTCGGACTCGGCCCGCAGCCGCGCGGCCTGGTGCGTGCGCCGGGCGGCGAGGTCCACCACCGAGGCCACCGAGACGGCGACGCCGAAGAACACCGCGATGGCCGTGATGTTCTTGGGGTCGGAGACGGTGAACCGGTGCAGGGGCGGGGCGAAGAAGTAGTTCAGCAGCAGGGAGCCGAAGGCCGCCGAGGCCAGCGCCGGCCACAGGCCGCCCAGCAGCGCGGCCGTGACCGTGAGCGCCAGGAAGAGCAGCATGTCGTTGGCGAGGCCGGGATCGGCGTCGATGTGGGTCAGGAGGGCGCAGAGCAGTACGGGGAGGATCACGCCGGCCACCCAGCCGGCCACGAGCCGCGGCCGTCCGAGCCGGGCCGCCGAGCGGGCCACGGGCAGGCCGCGGCCGCGGGCCACCTCCTCGTGGGTGACGATGTGCACGTCGAGGTCGGGCCCCGAGTCGCGGGCCACGGTCGCGCCCACCCCGGGGCCCAGGACGTACTGCCAGGCCTTGCGGCGGCTGGAGCCCAGCACGATCTGGGTGGCGTTGACTCCGCGGGCGAAGGCGAGGAGCGCCTCGGGGACGTTGTCGCCGATCACATGGTGAAACGTTCCTCCTAGGTCTTCGACCAGGGTCCGCTGCACCGTGAGTTCCCTGGGCGAGGCCGAGGTCAGCCCGTCGCTGCGGGCGATGTAGACGGCGAGGACCTCGCTGCCGGAGCCCTTGGCGGCGATCCGTGCGGCCCGGCGGATGAGCGTGCGGCCCTCGGGTCCCCCGGTGAGTCCCACCACGATCCGCTCGCGGGCCTGCCAGGTCGAACGGATCCCGTGCTCGCCCCGGTAGCGCTGGAGGTGCTCGTCGGTCCGGTCGGCGACCCACAGCAGCGCCAGCTCGCGCAGCGCGGTGAGGTTGCCCGGCCGGAAGTAGTTGGAGAGGGCCGCGTCGACCTTGTCCGGCTGGTAGATGTTGCCGTGCGCCATCCGCCGGCGCAGTGCCTGCGGGGACATGTCGACCAGCTCGATCTCGTCGGCGCGCCGCACCACCTCGTCCGGCACGGTCTCGCGCTGGCGCACCCCGGTGATCGTCTCCACCACGTCGCCGAGGGATTCCAGGTGCTGGATGTTGACGGTGGTCACCACGTCGATCCCGGCGCGCAGCAGTTCCTCCACGTCCTGCCAGCGCTTCGCGTGGCGCGAGCCGGGGACGTTGGTGTGCGCGAGTTCGTCCACCAGGGCCACGGCGGGGCGGCGGGCGAGCACCGCGTCCACGTCCATCTCGGTGAAGGCGGCTCCCCGGTGGGACAGCTCGCGCCTGGGCACCTGTTCCAGCCCGTGCAGCATCGCCTCGGTGCGCGGCCGCCCGTGGTGCTCGACGAAGCCGACGACGCAGTCCGTGCCCCGCTCGGCCCGGCGGTGGCCCTCCGCGAGCATGGCGTACGTCTTGCCCACGCCGGGCGCCGCACCGAGGTGGATCCTGAGTCTGCCGCGTCCCATGCGCTCATTCTCGGGGACGTTCCCGCTGCTCACGTACCGGAAGGGCGTCTGCCGGACATCCCTGACGCGTTCCTGACGCGGACCCGCGGGTCCCGGGCGCGCGAAGGCCCGCCGGCCCCGCCCCCTGGGGGAACGGGACCGGCGGGCCGGAGAACGCCCTGGTCCGGACCCGGGTCAGCGGACCTCGGTGATCTCCGGGCCGCGCTCCAGCTGGCCCATGCCGCCGGAGAAGCGCGAACCCTCCTGGTCCTCGGCCGTCTGCACGCCGTCCGGCACCATCTGGGCGTCGTTCGGCAGCTTCAGGACGATCGGGTCGCGCGGGGCCATCGGGCCGTCGCCGCGGACGACGACGGTCTCCCGGAAGATCTGTTCCAGCACCCCGGCCGACTCGGGGCGCACCGCGCCCTGGCCGGAGATGACGCCGCGCAGGAACCAGCGCGGGCCGTCGACGCCGACGAAGCGCACCAGCTGGGCGCCGGTCTGGCCGTCGGGCAGCGGTACGGGGACCTGCGCGCGCAGCTCCCAGCCCAGCGGGCCGTCGACCTCGTCGATGATGCCGCCCTGCTGGGTGATGCCCGAGGCGATCTCGTCGCGGACCTCGCCCCAGATGCCCTCCTTCTTGGGGGCGGCGAAGGCCTGCAGCTGCACGGCGCTGTCGTTCAGGACCACGGTGGCGGCCACGATCGCGTCACCCGCGACCTCGACGCGCAGCTCCATGCCCTCGACGCCGGGTACGAGGATGCCGCCCAGGTCGACCCGGCCGTCCGCCGGGTTGCCGGGCACCTCGGAGATGTCCCACGGGCCGTCGGGCCGCGGGGCGGGGGGCAGGTTCAGCCGGCGCGGGGCGGCGGACTCGTCGCCGTTCCCCTCGTCGGCAGCCACGCCGTCCACGACCTGCTCGGCCGCGCCGCCGTCCTTGGCGGAGTCGTTCTTCTTGCGACGTCCGAACACGTCACTGTCCTTCCCGGTCGGATACGACCGAAGCGTAGCCATTCCCACCCTGCTGCTGACCAGCCCCGGATCCGGCCACGGCCGCATGACCGCCGGTGGAGCCGAACCCCCCGTCGGCCCGGGCCGAGCCGGGAAGTTCCGCCACCTCGTGGAAGCGCACCTTCTCGACCCGCTGGACAACCAGCTGGGCAATGCGGTCGAAGCGCTCGAACCGGACGCTCTCGCGCGGGTCGAGATTGACCACGATCACCTTGATCTCCCCACGGTACCCGGCATCCACCGTCCCCGGGGCATTCACGAGCGCGAGCCCGCAGCGAGCTGCCAGGCCGGAGCGCGGGTGCACGAAGGCCGCGTACCCGTCGGGCAGGGCGATGGAGACGCCGGTGGGCAGTACGGCCCGCTCCCCCGGCTCCAGCTCGGCGGCCACGGTGGTCACCAGGTCGCAGCCGGCGTCGCCGGGGTGTCCGTAGGCGGGAAGGGGCACCTCCGGGTCGACGCGGCGGATCAGCACGTCGACCTCGTGACGGGGTGCGCGGTTGTTCTGGGACATCAGGGGTTCACCTCGAAGGCGCGTGTGCGCCTGACCTGGTCCGGGTCGGACATCGCCGCCCGGATCTCCTCGGGCCGACCGTTGTCGATGAAGTGGTCGACCTTCACCTCGATGAAGAGCGCGTCGGCGCGGACGGCGACGGGGCCGTCCGCGCCGCCTATCCGGCCCACGGCCGTGGAGTAGATCTTCCGGCCGGCGACGGCGGTGACCTCGGCCTCCAGGTACAGCACGGTGCCCACGGGCACGGGCCGTACGAAGTCGGTCTCCAGCCGGCCGGTCACCGCGATGACGCGCAGCAGCCAGTTCAGGGAGCCCAGCGTCTCGTCGAGCGCGGTGGCCAGCACGCCGCCGTGGGCGAGACCGGGTGCGCCCTGGTGGGCGGACTTGACGGTGAACTCGGCGGTGACGCGCACGCCCTCGCCCGCGCGGGCCTCCAGATGGAGCCCGTGCGGCTGGCCCCCGCCGCAGCCGAAGCAGTGGGCGTAGTGCGCGCCGAGGGGCTCCCCGGGCGCGGGGGCATCGGGGTGCCGGACCGGTGCGGAGGCATCGGCCGGAGGTGTCAACGCTGTGTTTCGTCCACTCACAGCCGCTGACCTTACCCGCGCGGCTACCCACCGGTCGCCCCGTGGGAGGCTTGGTCCCATGCAGCTCTCTCCCGCGCACCACGACGAACGCCTCTCCGCTCCCCGCTCCTGGTGGGCCATCGCCGCGCTCACCGGTCTGGCGGGCGCGCTGATGCTGCTGCCGCTGGGCGTCCTGCCGTCGCTGGCGGGCCTGGTCGGCGGCGGCGCGGCGGCGGGGATGCTGGTGAGCGCGTACGGTTCCGCGCGCGTGCGCGTGGTGAACGGCGCGCTCGCCGCCGGCGACGCCCGGATCCCGGTGACGGCCCTGGGCGAGCCCGAGGTGCTGGAGGGCGAGGAGGCCCGCGCCTGGCGCACGTACAAGGCCGACACCCGGGCCTTCATGCTGCTGCGCGGCTACGTTCCCACGGCGGTCCGGATCGAGGTCACCGACCCGGCGGACCCGACGCCGTACGTGTACCTCTCCACGCGCGAGCCGCAGGCCCTCGCGGCGGCCGTCCGCGCGGCGAAGACCGCTGCCGCGGCCGCCTGACCGGCCGCGGCGGGCGCGGTCAGTCCCGGGCGTCCGGGCGGCGGCCCTCGAGTGCGGCTCTGGTGGCCTCGGGAAGGGTCCCGGAGGGGCGCTCCAGGGGCGGCAGGGCGGGGAGGGCGTCCCAGGGCACGGCGCGGCCGCGGAGGTCTCCACGGACCTTCTCCGCGAGTTTCCTGGTGTCCCTGCGGTTCATGACGGCTCCGACGGCCGCGCCGACCATGAACGGCATGAGGTTCGGCAGGTTGCGGATCATCCGCTTCATGATCTGCTGGCGCAGTTCGCGCTTCATCTGCCCGCCGAGCGCCGCGTTCAGCGTGGTCGGCTTGGTCAGGTCGATCCCGCGCTCCTGGGTCCAGGAGGTCAGGTAGGCGAGGCTGCGGTCCTTCATGCCGCCCGGCGGGCGCTGTCCGTACACCTCGTGCAGTTCGGCGATGAGCTTGATCTCGATCGCCGCGACCCCGGTGATCTCCGCGGCCAGCTCCGCCGGCATCGCGGGCGGGACGGGCAGCATGGCCGCGGCGCCGATGCCCGCGCCCACGGTGGAGGTGGCGTTGGCGGCCCCGGCGACCAGCTTGTCGGCCAGTTCATCGGGACCGAGGTCCGGGAACTGCGCCCGCAGGGCGGCGAGGTCCCGCACCGGGACGCGCGGGGCGTTCTCGATGATGAGGTCGGTGATGTACAGGGCGGCGGCCTTCGCGCTCTCGCCGCCCTTGCGCACACCGTTCTTGACGGCTTGCATCCGACGCGTCCCGGGCCTTCCCCGGGACTCCTCGTCCGCCACTGCGGCCGACGGCACCGCCGCGGCGGTGTCGGACGGCACCACAGTCGTCCCGGGGGCCCGGCCGCCGGCGTCCGCGGGACCCGTCTCCGGGCCCGTGGTCACCGCGCGCGCCTGCGCCTCCGGATCGCCAGATTTCCGGAAGCGTCGCTTCCGAAAGGGCGTCGAGCCGGTCACGGCCGTCCTCAGTCGCAGTCGCGGCAGATCGGCTGGCCGTTCTTCTCGCGCGCCAGCTGGCTGCGGTGGTGCACCAGGAAGCAGCTCATGCAGGTGAACTCGTCGGCCTGCTTGGGCAGCACCCGGACGGCCAGCTCCTCGTTGGAGAGGTCGGCCCCCGGGAGCTCCAGGCTCTCGGCGCCGTCGAAGTCCTCGATGTCGACGCTCGACGTGACCTTGTCACTGCGCCGGGCCTTGAGTTCTTCGATGCTGTCGTTGTCGACGTCGTCGTCGGTCTTGCGCGGAGTGTCGTAGTCCGTTGCCATTTTTTCGCTCTCCCCCTCTGGGATTTAGCGGTGTCTCAGCGCACGTAACGCGCGAGAGGCCGGACTTGTGCCCGACCTGAGGCGGAGATTTTGCCTCACATCAAGGTCTGTTACTCAATCGACACCCGGCCCCGCACCCGAAGGACTCCGTGGCCGGGATGTCGAGCGGGACCGTACACGGTCGGGGGGCCGTCCTGCACGAACGCCACCCCGTGTATTTCCCGCCATCCAGGGGGCCGGAAACCCGGACTTCCCGGGCTTTCCGGCCAGCTTGGGGTCACAGAACGCACATGACCCGACACCCGGCACTGTGATCGATCACACAGGAACCGCCCGTGAGAACGGCCGTTCCGTTGCGCCCAGGGCGAACAGAACCCGGGTGGATCAAAGGGGCAACGTGACACGCATCACGAGGCCACCGCCCTCGCGGGGGGTCGCGAGGATGCGGCCGCCGTGTGCGCGCGCCACGGAGCGCGCGATCGACAGACCGAGCCCCACACCCTTGTCACTGCCCGTCCGCTCCGTACGCAGCCGTCTGAAGGGCTCGAAGAGGCTGTCCACCTCGTACGCGGGAACAACGGGACCCGTGTTCGATACGACGAGCACCGCCTGGCCCGGCTGCGCCTCCGTCGTGACCTCCACCCAGCCGTCCGGCACGTTGTACCGGACGGCGTTCTGCACCAGGTTCAGGGCGATCCGCTCCAGCAGCACCCCGTTGCCCTGCACCACGGCCGGCGCCCGCCGGCCGCGGATCTCCACGCCCTTGGCGACCGCCTCGCCGCGGGCCTGGTCGAGGGCGCGCGAGGCGACCTCGGCGAGGTCGACCGGCTTGCGCTCCACGATCTGGTTCTCGCTGCGCGCCAGCAGCAGCAGGCCCTCGACCAGCTGCTCGCTGCGCTCGTTGGTGGCCAGCAGCGTCTTGCCCAGCTGCTGGAGTTCCACCGGGGCTCCGGGGTCGGAGAGGTGGACCTCGAGCAGCGTCCGGTTGATCGCCAGCGGGGTCCGCAGCTCGTGCGAGGCGTTGGCCACGAAGCGCTGCTGGGCCGTGAAGGCCCGCTCCAGGCGGTCGAGCATCTCGTCGAAGGTGTCGGCGAGCTCCTTCAGCTCGTCGTCCGGCCCGTCCAGCTCGATCCGGCGGGTCAGGTCGGACCCCACCACCCTGCGGGCGGTGCGGGTGACCTTGCCCAGCGGCGAGAGCACCCGGCCGGCCATCGCGTAGCCGAAGGCGAAGGCGATCACGCTGAGGCCCAGCAGGGCCATCAGGGACCGGCTGAGCAGGTCGTCCAGGGCGTGCCTGCGCTGCTCGAGGATGCACTGCGCGATCGCCGCGTTGAACTGGTCGATCGACTGGTCGATGCCCACGCCGGAGCAGGTGGTGCTCGAGACCTCGACCTTCTGGCCGCCTACGATCTTGAAGGGGAGCGCGTTGCCCTCCCTCAGGGCCTGGGCGGCCAGCAGGTAGATGATCGACAGCAGCAGGATCCCGGCGATCAGGAACATGCCGCCGTACAGCAGCGTGAGCCTTATCCGGATGGTCGGCCTCAGCCAAGGGAAAGGACCCTCGGGCTCGCCGGGGTCCCAGGTCGGTTTCGGTGGCGCCGCGGGAGGTGCCGGGGTCGAGGCCACCGGGTCAGATCCGGTATCCGGAACCGGGCACCGTCACGATGACGGGCGGCTCCCCGAGCTTGCGGCGCAGGGTCATGACGGTCACCCGGACCACGTTGGTGAACGGGTCCGTGTTCTCGTCCCAGGCCTTCTCCAGCAGCTGCTCGGCGGAGACCACGGTCCCCTCGCTGCGCATGAGCACCTCGAGCACCGCGAACTCCTTCGGCGCCAGCTGCACCTCGCGGCCCTCGCGGAACACCTCGCGCCGGTTCGGGTCCAGCTTGATGCCGGCCCGCTCCAGTACGGGCGGGAGCGCGACGGTGGTGCGCCGCCCGAGGGCGCGTACGCGGGCGGTCAGCTCGGTGAAGGCGAAGGGCTTGGGCAGGTAGTCGTCGGCCCCCAGCTCCAGGCCCTGGACGCGGTCGCTGACGTCGCCGGAGGCGGTGAGCATGAGCACGCGGGTGGGCATGCCCAGTTCGATGATCTTCCGGCAGACGTCGTCGCCGTGCACCAGCGGAAGGTCCCGGTCGAGCACGACCACGTCGTAGTCGTTCACCCCGACGCGCTCCAGCGCCGCGGCGCCGTCGTACACGACGTCCACGGCCATGGCCTCCCGGCGCAGGCCGGTGGCCACCGCATCGGCGAGCAGCTGCTCGTCCTCGACGACGAGTACGCGCACGTCGTTTCCTTCCTTCGAGCCCTCACGGGGCACACGTGTGTTGCGCCCCCATCCTGCCGCTTTCGGCCGTAAACCGGCTGTAAGGCGCCCCTGGGGCCCCTCCGGAGGCGGGCGCACGGGACGGAAGTGAGGATTCCCTCGCCTCACGAGGTTTCTGCGCCCAGGGTGCCGGGGAGGACGAGAGCACACCCCAACCACACCCTGACGCGGCGGACTGCTCCGTGCTCTCCCGCCGCCGACCCACGCAGAGGGGGCGCACCCACCATGGACGCATTCACCGCGGGTCTCCTGCAGCGCATCAAGGCCACGCAGTCGGACCTCAGCAAGGCCCGTGAGACGGGCGACGACTACCTCGCGGATGTGGAGCAGGCCGAGCTGGAGGACCTCCAGCGGCTCGCCGCGGAACACGGCGTGCCGGTCTCGGCCGCCTGACCGGAGGCACCTCCGGACTCACAGCGCACCCACCGGGCCCCGGCCGCCTCTCGGCGGCCGGGGCCCGGTGCTGTCGCCGTTCCCCCCGGCCGTGACGGGCCGGCTCCGGGGCCGCGTCAGTCGTGCCAGGCCCCGGCTTCCTCCAGCAGCGGCTGGAGCGACGCGAACACCGCCGGGGAGGCCGCCAGCACCAGTTCCCCGGAGGCCGGTTCCGAAGGCCGCCCGCCGGTCCGGGCACCCGCCTCACGGGCGATCAGTTCGCCCGCCGCGAGGTCCCAGGGGTTCAGCCCGCGCTCCCAGTACCCGTCCAGGCGCCCGGCCGCGACGTCGCACAGGTCGAGCGCCGCCGAGCCGCCGCGCCGGATGTCCCGCACCAGCGGGATGATCCGCGCGGCGACCTCGGCCTGGTGGGCCCGCCGCGTCTGGACGTACGCGAAGCCGGTGCCGATCAGCGCCTGGTCCAGGGGCGCGGCCGGCCGGCAGGCCAACGGGGTGGTGCCCGACCAGGCCCCGCGGCCCAGCACCGCGTGGTACGTCTCCCCGCGCATCGGCGCCGCCACCACGCCGACCACCGTCTCGCCCCGGTATGCGGCCGCGATGGACACGCCCCAGCTCGGAAGCCCGTAGAGGTAGTTCACGGTGCCGTCCAGCGGGTCGACGATCCAGCGCACCCCGCTCGTGCCGGGGCTGTCCGCGCCCTCCTCGCCCAGCAGCCCGTCCGCGGGCCGCCGCTCGGCGAGGACACCGGTGATCAGCTTCTCGGCGGCGATGTCCATCTCGGTCACCACGTCGATCGGGCTGCTCTTGGTCGCGGCCACCGCCAGATCGGCCGGCCGGCCGTCGCGCAGCAGCTCCCCGGCCCGCCGGGCGGCCTCCAGGGCCACGTCCAGCAGTTCGGTCTTCAGCTCTTCCGGGATCATGCTCTCCCCCTACGCGTACGGGCTGTCCGCGCCGGCGGCGGCCGGCCGGGGCGCGCGGGCCGGGCAGCAGCCCACCGCGCACAGGTCGTGGCTCTGGCCCAGCGTGCCCACCCAGCACTCCTGCGGGCGCTCCCCGCGCTCGCGGGCCGCCCGCTCCAGCACCAGTTCCCGTACCGCTGCGGCGAAGCGGGGGTCGGCGCCGACGGTCGCGGAGCGCCGGGCGGGCAGGGCCAGCTCGGCCGCCTTGGCGGTGGCCTCGGTGTCGAGGTCGTACAGGACCTCCATGTGGTCGGAGACGAAGCCGATCGGGACCATGACCACGGCGGGCGCGCCCTCGGCGTGCAGGGCCTCCAGGTGGTCGCAGATGTCCGGCTCCAGCCAGGGGACGTGCGGGGCGCCGCTGCGGGACTGGTAGACGAGCCGCCAGGGGTGCGCGGTGCCCGTCTCGACCGCGACGGCGTCCGCGATGACCCGCGCCACGTCGAGGTGCTGCTTGACGTAGGCCCCGCCCCCTCCGTCCTCGGTGTGGTCCTCGACCGGGCCTGAGGTGTCGGCCGCGGCGTTCGGGATGGAGTGGGTGGTGAAGGCCAGGTGCGCCCCGTCCCGGACCTCGGCGGGCAGGTCCTCGAGCGAGGCCAGCACCCCGTCGATCATGGGCTCCACGAAGCCGGGGTGGTTGAAGTAGTGCCGCAGCTTGTCCACGCGCGGCGGCTCCAGGCCCTCCTCCGCCAGGGTGGCGAGCGCGTCGGCGAGGTTCTCGCGGTACTGGCGGCAGCCGGAGTAGGAGGCGTAGGCGCTGGTGGCGAGGACGGCGACGCGCCGGCGCCCGTCGCGGACCATCTCCCGCATCACGTCGGTCAGGTACGGGGCCCAGTTCCGGTTGCCCCAGTAGACGGGCAGGTCCAGTCCGTGCCCGGCGAAGTCCCGGCGCAGGGCGTCCAGCAGTTCACGGTTCTGCGCGTTGATCGGACTGACCCCGCCGAAGCCGAAGTAGTGCTGCCCGACCTCCTTGAGCCGCTCGCGCGGGATGCCGCGGCCGCGCGTGACGTTCTCCAGGAACGGCACGACGTCGTCGGGTCCCTCGGGGCCGCCGAAGGAGAGCAGCAGCAGGGCGTCGTAGGGGGCGGCGAGGCCTTCGGCCACCGGCGCGGCGGGTGCACGGAGCTGGTCTGACATGCCTCGAATCCTGCCACTCGGGTTCCGCCGCGCAGAACCGGCCGGTCCGCATCCCGGACGGGGCGTAGGTAAGGTAACCCTAAGCCGATGCGCTGTTTTTTCCCCATGCGGGCGCCTCGCCGGCGGTCCTAACCTGTATGGGCCGATGACGTCCCTTACGGAGCGACCTTGCCCAGTCCCTACCGCGCGATCTTCGCGGCCCCCGGCACCAAGGGGTTCAGCGCGGCCGGCCTCATAGGCCGGCTGCCGATATCCATGGTGGGCGTCGGCATCCTCACGATGATCTCGGAGATGACCGGCCGCTACGCCATGGCCAGCGCCCTCACCGGCACCCTGGCCCTCGCCGCCGCGTTCGTCGGCCCCCTGGTCTCCCGGCTGGTGGACCAGTACGGCCAGCGCCGGGTGCTGCGCCCCGCGACCGTGGTCTCCGTCGCCGCCGTCACCGGCCTGGTGCTGGCCGCGGCGTACGGGCTCCCCGACTGGACGCTCTTCGTGTGCGCCGCCGTCGCGGGCTGCGTGCCGAGCGTCGGTTCGATGGTCCGGGCCCGGTGGACCGAGCTCTACCGGGACTCCCCCCGCGACCTGCACACCGCGTACTCCTTCGAGTCCGTGATCGACGAGGTGTGCTTCATCTTCGGCCCGATCCTCGCCATCGGCCTGTCCACCACCTGGTTCCCCGAGGCCGGACCGGTGATCGCGGCCGGCTGCCTGCTCGTCGGCGTCTGGCTGCTCACCGCGCAGCGCTCGACGGAGCCGGCCCCGCACCCGCGCGCCCCGGACACCGGGCGCGCCTCGGCCCTGCGCTCCCCCGGGCTCCAGGTGCTGACGGCCACCTTCGTGGCGACGGGCGCGATCTTCGGGTCCATCGACGTGTCCACGCTGGCCTTCGCCGACGAGCAGGGCAGCAAGTCCTCCGCCAGCTTCATCCTGGCGATCTGGGCGGCGGGGTCCTGTATCGCCGGAATCGTCTTCGGCCTGCTGCACCTCAAGGGCAAGGCCGAACGCCGCTGGGTCCTGGGCATCTGTGCGATGGCCGTGAGTATGATCCCCCTCCTACTGGCCGGGAACCTTCCGTTTCTGGCCGTGGCGCTCTTCGTCTCGGGCCTCGCCATCGCTCCCACGATGATCACCACGATGGCCCTGATCGAAGCGCACGTACCACGCGCGAAGCTCACCGAGGGCATGACCTGGATCAGCACCGGCCTGGCGGTCGGGGTGGCGGTCGGCTCCTCGGCGACCGGTCTGGTGATCGACGCGGCCGGAGCCCAGCGCGGGTTCGTGGTCTCGATCTCCTCGGGAGTGGCCGCGGCGGCGGTGGCGTTCGCGGGATACCGCCGGCTGACGAGGCCGGCGCAAGGGGAGGAGCCAGCCAGCGATGGCGACGTCGGGGACAGCAGCAGCGAAGAACGCACCGGCCGCGTGGCGTAACTGGGCGGGCAACGTCCGCTCCACGCCCGCGCGCGTGGTGACTCCGGCCTCGGTCGGCGAGCTCCAGGAGGCGGTCCGCCGGGCCGCCGCGGAGGGACTGCGGGTGAAGGCGGTCGGCACCGGCCACTCCTTCACCGCGGCGGCCGCGACCGACGGGGTGCTCGTACGGCCGCAGGCGCTCAGCGGGATCCTGTCGGTCGACCGGGCGGGCGGCACCGTCACCGTGGCGGCCGGCACCGCCCTCAAGGACCTGAACCGGGACCTGGCCCGGCAGGGCCTCTCGCTCACCAACATGGGCGACATCATGGAACAGACCGTCTCCGGCGCCACCAGCACCGGCACCCACGGCACCGGCCGCGACTCGGCCTCCATCGCCGCCCAGGTCCGCGCACTGGAGCTGGTGACGGCGGACGGCCGGCTGATGACCTGCTCCGAGAAGGAGAACCCCGAGGTCTTCGCCGCGGCCCGGATCGGCATCGGCGCCCTGGGCATCGTCACCTCGCTCACCTTCGCGGTGGAGCCGCTCTTCCTCCTGACCGCCCGTGAGGAGCCCATGCGCTTCGAGCAGGTCGCCCGCGAGTTCGACCAGCACGTCGCGGAGAACGAGCACTTCGAGTTCTACTGGTTCCCGCACACCGGCAACTGCAACACCAAGCGCAACAACCGCAGCCAGGGCCCCGCCGCCCCGCCCGGCGCGGTCAGCGCCTGGATCGAGGACGAGCTGCTCTCCAACGGCCTCTTCCAGGCCGTCAACTCCCTGGGCCGCGCGGTCCCGGCCGCCATCCCCTCGATCGCCCGCGTCGCCAGCCGGGCCCTGTCGGCGCGCACCTACACGGACATCCCGTACAAGGTGTTCACCAGCCCGCGCCGGGTCCGGTTCGTGGAGATGGAGTACGCCCTTCCGCGCGAGCGGGCGGTGGAGGCGCTGCGGGAGCTGAAGGCGATGGTCGAGCGCTCCCCGCTGCGGATCAGCTTCCCGGTGGAGGTGCGCACGGCCCCGGCGGACGACATCACGCTGTCCACCGCGTCCGGGCGGGACACGGCGTACATCGCGGTGCACATGTACCGGGGCACCCCGTACCAGGCCTACTTCACCGCCGCCGAGCGGATCTTCACCGCCCACGGGGGCCGGCCGCACTGGGGCAAGGTGCACACGCGGGACGCGGAGTACCTCGCCGCGGCCTATCCGCGCTTCGCCGAGTTCACCGCGCTGCGCGACCGGCTGGACCCGGACCGGCTGTTCGGCAACGACTACCTGAGGCGGGTCCTCGGGGACTGACCCCGGCTCAGGGGGCGCCGGGGACACGCTCCTCGGCGCCCCGGGCGAACGGGGAGTTCCGTTTCTGTGGATCCCGTGAAGCACGACGCCCGCGAACGGCCGTGTCCGCAGGTGGACCCGGCCGCGGACCCGATTCCGGGCAGGCCGGCTCCCACCGCCCGGGACAAGTTCGGCGGCGCGGCGGTCCACCCGGGTGGCCCGAATGGAGTACTGTGGCGAGCCCTGGGGCCGTCCTTCCTCGCGGATGTCCGGACCCGGGGGAGGGGGCCGGCTGATGGAGAAGCGGCACTCAAGACCGGTGATGCCGCGGTATCGCACGGGCTCCTGCTGCGCACAGTAACCATTCGGTCACTGTGCGTGCCCAACAGGTAACCGTGCCATAACGTCGATCAAGGGCGCATGCCCGACACGCCGGTTTAACTCGGCAAGGTTGTGGCAGGCTGCACCCGGGCAGGCCACACTCGACTAGCGGAAGCAGCGACGCACGTGACGTCGGCAGGCACCACCCGGGAGGTCCCCATGCCCGAACTGCGTGTCGTGGCCGTCTCGAATGACGGAACACGACTGGTGCTCAAGGCTGCGGACAGCACGGAGTACACGCTTCCGATCGACGAGCGGCTGCGGGCTGCCGTGCGCAATGACCGCGCGCGCCTGAACCAGATCGAGATCGAGGTGGAGAGCCACCTCCGCCCCCGCGACATCCAGGCCCGCATACGGGCCGGTGCCTCCGCGGAGGAGGTCGCGCAGCTCGCGGGCATCCCGGTCGACCGGGTGCGCCGCTTCGAGGGTCCGGTGCTGGCCGAGCGGGCCTTCATGGCCGAGCGGGCCCGCAAGACCCCCGTGCGCCGTCCCGGCGAGAACACCGGCCCGCAGCTCGGCGAGGCCGTTCAGGAACGCCTCACGCTGCGCGGGGCCGACAAGGATTCCGTGCTGTGGGACTCCTGGCGCCGGGACGACGGCACGTGGGAGGTGCTGCTGGTCTACCGGGTGGCGGGCGAGCCGCACTCGGCGAGCTGGTCCTACGACCCGCCGCGCCGGCTCGTCGTGGCGGTGGACGACGAGGCCCGCTCCCTGATCGGCGAGGCCGACGACCTGCCCTCCACCCCGGAGCCGAGCTTCCCCTTCGTGCCGAGGATCGCCCGGCTGCCCCGCGACCGGCCGCTGGACCGCGCCCTCGACCGGCAGCTGGAACGGCCCGAGAACCGGCCCTCCCCGCCGCCCGCGCCGGAGCCCGAGGAGGAACGGGACACCCTGACCAGCCTGCTGGAGGCGGTCCCGAGCTTCCGGGGCGACCTGGTGGTTCCCGACCGTACGGAGACGCCCGCCGAGGAGGCGGAGTCCGAGGAGCCGCCCGCCGCGGCGGCGTCCGCCGGCGCCGGCGCGGCGTACGCGGACGTGCTGATGCCGCGCACGGTGGCGGGCCACCGCGAGCGGCTGACCGGCACCACCGACCGGCAGGCCGAGGCCGACGGGGTCCGGCCGGGGCGCCGGGCGGCCGTGCCCAGCTGGGACGAGATCGTCTTCGGGACCCGGCGCAAGAAACAGGAGTAGCCCGGCGGCCGGTGGCGCCCCCGAGAGGGCGTCACCGGCCGCGGCACCCTCAGGGGTTGGGGCCGGTGGCCACGGGCCGCGCCGGGTCCGAGGACCACTGCGACCAGCTGCCCGCGTACAGGCTCGCCGCGATGCCGGCCACCTCCAGCGCGAGGACCTCGTGCGCCCCGGAGACCCCCGAACCGCAGTACACGCCCACGGCGGTGTCCCCCGCCGCGCCCAGCTCCGCGAACCGGGCGCGCAGCTCACCGGCCGGCAGGAACCGGCCGTCCGGGCCGACGTTCTCGGTGGTCGGGGCCGACACCGCGCCCGGGATGTGCCCGCCGACCCGGTCGATCGGCTCGACCTCGCCGCGGTAGCGCTCCCCCGCGCGGGCGTCGAGCAGCAGGCCCGTTCGGGCCAGCGTGGCCGCGTCGTCGGCCCCCAGCAGTCCGAACGCCCCCGGCGTTGGCTTGAAATCACCCTCGGCCGGTGTCGCCGTCTCCGCGGTCAGGGCGCCGCCCACCGCCGTCCACGCCGCCAGCCCGCCGTCAAGGACGCGCACGTTCGGGTGTCCCGTCCAGCGCAGCAGCCACCAGGCGCGGGCGGCCGCCCAGCCCAGACCGCCGTCGTACACGACCACCGGCCCGTCGGCGCGTACGCCGGCCCGGCGCATCGCGGCGCCGAAGTCCTCCGGGTCGGGGAGCGGGTGGCGGCCGCCCGCCCCCGGCGGACCTGCCAGTTCGCGGTCGAGGTCGACGTAGACGGCGCCGGGGATGTGCCCGGCTTCGTAGGCGGGGCGCTGGTCGGGGCCGCCCAGCTGCCAGCGGACGTCCAGGAGCACCGGTGGCCGGGGAGCCGCCAGCTCGCTCTTCAGTTCGGAGGCGGAGAGAATCGCAGTCATGGGCCCATCTTCCTCCCGGTCCTCGAACCCGTGTCACAAGCCGGACACCGACGGGCCGCAGTGATTCGGTCATCTCTGTTCTCGCCCCCGCTCGTGCGGCCGGTCGGGGCGCGCCGGATGCCGCGGAGTGGAAGCATCTGCGGGGACCAGGGACACGACGGCAGGAGACGGCTGACATGACGGAGGCATCGGGAGCTTCGCGGCGCGCGTCCGGCACACCGTGCTGGGTGAGTCTGATGGTGCACGGCCTCGGGAGCACGGAGGACTTCTACGCCGACCTGTTCGGCTGGGAGTACGAGCCCGGTCCCAGCCAGCTCGGCCCGTGCGTCCGGGCCTTCCTCGACGGCGAGGAGGTCGCCGGGATCGGCGAGATGCCCCCGGACCGCCATCTTCCGGTGGCGTGGACGACGTACTTCGCCACGGACGACGCCGACTGCACCGCCGAGTCCATCCGGTCGTGCGGCGGCACGGTGGCGGTGGGCCCGCTCGACGCGGGGGCCGCGGGACGGATGGCGATCTGCTCCGACCCGCTGGGCGCGATCTTCGGGATCTGGCAGACCGACGGGCTCCCCGGGCCCCGGCGGGCGGGGGCGCCCGGCACCCCGGTGTGGAACGAACTGCTCACGCAGGACACCTCGACGGTCGGCAAGTTCTACGAGCACGTCTTCGGCCACGACGCCGAACGGCACCCCGACCTGTCGGCCGACTTCGACTACCTGACCCTGCGCCTGGGCGGCCGTCCGGTCGCCGCCGTCCACGGGGTCGGCCGCGGGCTGCCGCACGACCGGGGGCCGCACTGGATGACGTACTTCGAGGTGGCCGACCCCGACGCGGCCGCCGCCCGGGTGACCGAGCTGGGCGGCCGGATCGTCGCACCGCCCCGGGACCGGATCACGGGCAGGCTGGCCATGGTCGCGGACCCGGAGGGGGCGGTCTTCGCCCTGGTGCGGACGGCTGCGCCCTAAGCCGTCTCTTCCGGATCTTGCCTGACCCGCGTCGCCCGGCACCGCACCTCGCCGCGTTGTCGAGGCACCCGGGGACGTCCGGTAATCGGGAGCCTCTCCGCCTTGCGATGCACGGCACCGGACGACCCGGGCTTGACCGGCAAGATCCGAAAGAGCCGGCCTAGGCGGCCCGAACGGGGAGCAGCCGCGGGCGCTTCGGGCCGCGGCCGTCGCCGGAGGAGGTGCCGCGCAGCCGGCGTACCAGCCAGGGGCCGAGGAACCCGGCCACCCAGGCCGCCTCGGCGGCGACCGCCCGGGTGCCGGAGCGCGGCGGCCGGGGCGGCAGCGGCTCCCTCCAGGTCCCGTCGCTGCCGGGCAGCTCCAGGGCCTCCGCCAGGGCCGCGGCGATACGGGCGTGGCCCAGGGGCCCGGCGTGCAGCCGGTCGGCGGTCCACAGGCGCGGATCGGTGGCCACGGCCGCCCGGGCGGTCTCGGCCACCACCACCCCGTGGCGGCCCGCGGCGGCGCGGACGCGGGTGTTCAGCTCGGCCACCCTCGGGCCCAGCGGCCGGGCCAGGGGCGCGAGGCGCGCCACGTCCGGGAAGGTCACGGTGGCCACCCGCGCACCGGCGGCCGTGAGCGCGGCGAACATCTCCTCCAGTTCCCCGGCCACCTCCGCGGCGTCGAAGCGCGGCCGGAGCAGGTCGTTGACGCCGGCGACGACGGTCGCGACGTCCGGCCGCAGCTCCAGGGCGGGCCCGAGCTGTTCCGCGCGGACCTGCCCGGCGAGCCGGCCCCGGACCGCGAGGTTCGCGTACAGCAGTCCGGGAGCGGCGGCTGCGAGGTGTCCCGCGAGCCGGTCGGCGAAGCCGCGCAGGCCCGTCGTGTCGTCGCCGTCCCCGAGCCCCTCGGTCTGGCTGTCGCCCAGGGCGACGTAGCGCGCGTACTCAGTCCTCCGCACGGTCGTTCCCCTCCCTCCGCCTGAGCACGTCCGCCGCGCGCAGGCACCAGTCCCGGTGGCCCTCCTCGAAGGCCACCCCGCGCAGGCAGGTCAGGTACCCGCCGATCCGCTCCCCCCGCAGCAGGTACGCGTCCTCGTCCATCCCGCCGCGCAGGGTGCGCAGCAGCGTGCGCAGCAGCTCGATCTTGGCCTCGGCGGCGGCGGCCCGCTGCTCCAGCTGCTCGATGACCGGGGCGGTGCCGATGCGGTCGGCGCTCTGCACCTTCACGAGGAGGTCGTCGCGGATCGAGGAGGGCTTGGAGGGGGCCCCGGCGAACCGCTCCAGCTCGGCCCGGCCGGCGTCCGTGACGCGGAACAGCCGCTTGTTGGGCCGGGACTCCTGCACCACCTCGCGGCCCGCGACCAGCCCGTCCGCCTCCAGCCTCGCCAGTTCGGCGTAGAGCTGCTGGGGCAGGGCGTGCCAGAAGTTCGCGACGCTGATGTCGAACGCCTTCGCCAGCTGATAGCCGCTGTACTCGCCGTCGAGCAGTGCCGCCAGTACCGCGTGCCGCAAGGCCATGTCCGGTATCCCTCTTCCCTTCCGGTACCCGTCACCGGCACCATACTCAAGAATATGACTACTCGCACCGTTGAGTAATCACCGATCGGAGGAGGGGCCATGGAGACCGCCGCACGATTCCGCGCCGCCGTGGAGAAGCGCGACCTCGCCGCGCTGGACGACCTGTTCGCGCAGGACATCCGGCTCTACAGCCCGGTGAAGTTCAAGCCGTTCGAGGGCAGGGCCGCCGTGCTGGGCCTCTTCGGCGTCCTGCTGCGCACCTTCGAGGACCTGCGCTACCTGGGGCGGCTGGAGGGCGCGGCGGAGACCTCCGCGGACGGCGAGGAGGCCCCGTCCGTGATCCTGCCCTTCCGGGCGATGGTGGAGGGCAAGCAGATCCACGGCATCGACCTGCTCCAGTTCGACGACGAGGGCCGGGTGAAGGAGTTCACGGTGATGGTCCGCCCCCAGTCGGCGGTCCACGCCCTGGGCCGGGCGGTCCTGGCCGGCCTGGTGGCCGACGGCCTCGTTCCGGAGGCCTGACGGCGTGTCGGCGCGGGTCCGCCGCGGCCCGGTACGAGGATGTGGCGGGCGTTCCCCGACCTGACGGAGCGCGCCCGCACGGCTACGCGACACCCCGGGAAGCCGCCCGCGAGTACTGTGGAAGGGCTTCCGGGGGCGCACCGGCGGATGGGGTACACCGTGTCGACATCGAGTCACGAAACGTTCGGCGCTCCCTGCTGGGTCAGCCTCATGGCCCGCGATCTCGGTGCGGCGAAGGAGTTCTACAGCGCGGTCCTCGGGTGGGAGTTCGGGCCCGCCCACCTCGGCGAGGCCTTCACCGTCGGCTTCGCCACCGGCATCCCGGTGGCCGGTCTCGGCGCCCTGCCCCCCGCCCTCAGCATCCCCGTCGCCTGGACCCCGTACTTCGCGGTGGACGACGCGGACGTCACGGCGGCACGCATCCGGGAGCGCAGCGGAACGGTGGCCGTCGGCCCCCTGTCCTTCGGCACCGGCCGGGCGGCGCTCGCCTCCGACCGCGACGGGGCGGTCTTCGGCATCTGGCAGGGCGAGGCCATCCCCGACTGGGGCATGGGCGGCGACGCGGCGCCGGCCTGGCTGGAGCTGCACACCAGGAACGCCTTCGACGCCGCCATCTTCTACGGCGAGGTCCTGGAGTGGGCCTGCGACCACGGGAACTGCTGCGAGGTCGCCTATGTCGCGGAGGACGACCGCATCCTGCTCCGCCGCGCCGGCCGGACCGTGGCCCGGCTGCACGGCGGAACGCTCGCGGAGACCCCCGACCCGCACCTGAGGCCGCGCTGGCGCGTCCACTTCCGGGTCCCCGACCTCGACGCCGCCGTGGAGGCGGCCACCGCGCTCGGCGGCAGCACCGTCCCCGCCGGAGACTCCGCCGCCTACCCCGACGAACGCACCCTGAGGGACCGCGACGGCGCCGTCTTCAGCATCGTCGGCCCGGCCTCCCCCGGCCGCTTCTGACGGCGGAGGGCGGCCCGGGGCGCACCGGGCTTCAGCGGGGCCGGTACTCGGCCCAGGTCTTGGGGGTCTCGGAGACCCTCACCGCCGCGAGCTCGGGGATCCGAATGCCCACCGGCATGAGTGCTTCGCGCGTCACCGACCGGCCTCGCCGTCTCCGAGAATGGCACGGTTGAGCGATACGCCTGCCAGGAAGCGTTCCCGCATCACCTGATCGGTGATCAGGTTCGCCTTGCGCAGGACCTCGCCGCGTGCACGGCCGAGCAGTGTCCGCGCCTCGTCCTCGGATCCGCGTGCCGCGAGGACGAGCGCCGAGTGGTAGAGGACCTCCTCCGTCCGCAGGGCGGGCATGTCCCCGACCTCGTCCAGGATGCGCAGGGCCTCCCGCGCGTGCTCCTCGGCTCCCTCCACGTCGCCCTTGCGCACCAGAATCCGGCTGCGCAGCGAGTGCGCGGCGATCTCGCTGCGCACCATGCCGCTGCGCCGCGTCTCGACACACGTGGCGACCGCCAGCCGTTCCGCGCCGTCGAGCTCCTCCCCGTACTCGCCCGCGTGGTCGAGCAGCACTTCCGCGTAGAGGTTCCGCACGATGGGGACCAGGTTGGCCAGCCAGGTCCGCTCGGTTTCCGCCCAGGCCTCGGTGATCAGCCGGCGGCTCTCGTCCCGGTCCTCGGAACGCTGCGAGACGATACGGGCCAGGAGCGCCGCGTTGTACGCGTGCCAGGCGCTGTCACCGCCACGGTCCGCCTCGAAATCGAGGGCTTCTCGCAGGGTCTCCTCCGCCTTCCCGTAGTCGCCGAGGCCCACGTGCACCTGGGCGAGGTAGTTGAGCGCCATGGGCAGCTCCGCCCGCAGCGGCTCGGCGCGCAACCGCGCGACACACCGGGTGAGCCTCGTCAGCGCCTCGGTCAGGTGCCCGCTGTCGAAGAGGGTGATCCCGAGCTGCATCTCCCCCAGGTTGCGGGCGTGCTGCAGGACCGGCTCACCGCTGCCGCCCAGGCGCGGGTCCGAGGCGTACATGCGTTCCGCTTCCCGGAGCTGTGCCAGGCCGTCGGCCAGCCTGCGCTTGGAGACCTGGCGGCCGTACTCGACACGGGCGACGAAGAGGGCGACGGGGTCCCCGTGCTCCTCGGCCAGCTCCACGGCCGCGGCCAGCTTCACCAGTGAGGGGCCGAGTCCCTGCGTGGCGAGCAGTGTCTTGCCGCGCAGCAGCGTCGCGCGGACGGCCAGTTCCGGCTCCCCGCACCGGGCCGCCGCCTCCTCCGCCTCAGCCGCCAGACCGTCGATGTCCGGTCCGCCCGCGGGCCGGCTCTGCCCCCGCCAGCGCACCTCGGTCAGCGAGAGCAGCAGCTCGACCGCCTGTACGAAGCGCCGATCCCGGCCCTCGGCGGCCGCGGGCAGCTCCCGGGTGGCCCTGATCACCTCTTCACAGTGCCGCTCGGCCTCAGCGAAGGACAGCCCTTCCGTGGCCGCGTCGCGCGCGAGTGCCAAATGGGCGTCGGCCGACGCCGCGAGACAGGCGGGGCCGCCCTCTCTCAGATGGCGCGCGATCTCCAGCCGCCGCTCCATCGAGGTGGTCTCCGGCCCCGTCTGGCCGAGCGCCACCGCGATCCGTGCGTGCCGCGAGCGCATCTGCTCGGCGCTCTGCTGTCCGTAGACGACCTTCCACAGCGCGCGGTGCTCGAAGCGGTAGCAGTCCGCCGCTTCCCAGCGCGCCCACGCGGGAGGCGCCTCGGGGACGATCAGGCGGTGGTCGCGCGCGATCAGCCGGAGCCGCTCCATCACCACGTCGTGCGCCACACCCGTGACCGCCGCGACCGTACCGGACAGGAACACCTCTCCTTGGGCGGCGCCGGTGGCGAGCAGGACACGGTCCTGCTCGGTCAGCGTGCGCAGCCGCTCCTCCACCACGCGCGCCAGGGTGGGCGGCAGGGCCACATGGGCCCCGTGGTCGGGGCTCCACTCGTCCAGGCAGAGCGTCACGAAGATGGCATGGCCGCCCGTCAGCTCCGCCAGCCGGTGAGAGAGGGCGGGCGGAGCCGCCGGATGCCGCTGTGCGACGAGTTCGGCGATCGCGTCCTGCGGCAGCCCCCTCATCGTCCTGCGGCGCAACAGCCCTTCGGTGGCCCAGCGGTGCAGCAGCGCCTCGACCTTGGACTCCCGGCCGTCCGCGTACGCTCCATCACTGGTGTGACCGAGCACGATGGCGAGCTGCTCCTGCGGCAGTCTGCGCATCAGCTGGTCGAGGACGAACTGGCTGCTCTCGTCGATGTGCTGGACGTCGTCGATCACGAGCGCGGTGGGCGGGCCCTGCCTGACCACCTCCAGCAGACCGTCGACGATCCTGAGCGCCGCCGCGTGCCGGAAGGGCAACAAGCTGTCGAAGGGCATCGATCCGGAGTCAAGCGAAGCCTCGGTGATCTCCCGGCCCAGCGTGAACACCGCGCCGAGCCCGGGAACGATCGCCGACAGCACCTCCGGCGCCGAGCGGACCATCCCCTGGCCGGTGACGCCGAGCATCCTCCTGAAGACACCGCGCCGCCGGGGCTCCTGGTCCTCACCGAGCCGGAGGAGCAGATCGAGCACCGGCCCGTACATCAGGTCCGGCCCGATGCCGGGCTGACACCTGGCGGACACGATGCGGCACCTCGCGGGGCCCGGCGACACGACCGCCTCGGCCTCGAACGCCCTCAGCAGCGCGGACTTGCCTATTCCCGACACGCCGTCGAAGACGACCGCCTGACCGCCCCGGCCCTCCGTGAGCCCGGCCAGGACCGCGCGCAGTTCCTCCATGTGCTCCACGCGATCGACGAATCCGATCGGCACGACACATCCCCCGTCCCACGGCTTTCGGCGCTTCACGGCCCACATCGGCACGCGCCGCCCACGGTAGGACATCCGCGTCCGGTCCGCCCGTGACTCTGCGAGATGCCCTCATCCGGACAGTGAGCGTCGGCAGGCTTGAAGTCGCTGGTCGATGAGCCGTCAGCAGCCCCGGCTCCCCAGCGCCAGCTCCGCCATTTCCTGCCGGCGGACCACATCCAGCACTCCGCGACCACGTAGTCGACCTTGCCGTGCCCGCGACCGGCACTCCACCACACGTGCGGAGAAGTCCAGCGCCGGGGTTGCCTCCAGGCTCACGGAGGCGGAGGGGAGGCTTTGCCAAGGGGGTCCGGGACCGGGTCGCCGGAGAGGCGGACCGTGCTGAGGATGCGCATGACCAGGTCGTCGCGGACGGCCCCCTGGACGCCCGACCGGCCGTAGAAGTCCCAGGCGACGAAGTCACCCTTGGAATTCTTGAAGCCGAAGGCGATCGCCCAGCCGTCCCCCGCGCACTTGTGGTCCTTCTTGGCGCCCTCGGTGCGGGCCTTCACGTAACTCCCCTTGACCCCGGCCTTGGTCGTGTAGGCCACCGGCTTGTCCCACTTGACGACCTCCTTGTCCGAAGCTGCGAACGCGGAGTACGCCCAGGCCGTCGCCGTCTTCTGGGCGACCTCGTCGGTGGTCTTCGCGCCGTCGGCGCCCTTGGTACCGGTGGACGCGAGCGCGATGTCGTTGACGTAGCCGTCGCCGTTGGCATCCAGACTGCACCACTTCTTCTTGAAGAAGGCGGGCGCGGTGTGCCCGATCACCGGCTTGTCGGGGTCTTTGTCGTCCGAGAAGCCGCTGAAGATCTGCGGCTCCAGGACCTCCCAGTCCGGCGGTACGTCGAAGGCGGTGCCGTGGGCCGGATTCACCACGACCTTCCAGCCCTTGACCGTCGACTTCACGGCGCCCGGGGCTCCCGGGGACGCGGAGCCGGACGGGGAACCGGGGGCGGGTGCAGAGGAAGCCGGCCCCCCGGCGCCGTCCGCCCCGTCGCCGTCCCGGGAGAGGACCACGGCGGTCGCCGCGACGGCCACCCCCAAAGCCACCGTCGCCGATATCGCCACGGCGGCCTTACGCCGGGGCGCGGAACGCGGCGCCGGCCCGGGAGGCGGACTCGGCGCGCCGGACGGGTGCTGCTGATGCGTACCGGGCGTGGTGCCCTGCCAAGGTTGGCCGAACACGCCAGGTCCGTAGGGGCCGGTCGGGGCGCCCTGCTGTGCGGGAGCCGGCTGCTGGTAAGGGTTCTGCCTGCTCTGGTCCCCATCGGGCGTCTGCTGTCCTGGCCACATGGCGCGCAACAATAGGGCGGTGGCCGCGGCTCGTCACGCTTCGGAGGCGGGAAGGGCGCGGATCCGGCCACCCTTCCCGCCCGGGTCCCGCGGCCTACTTCCCGAAGGACAGCAGGGAGTGGTCCACCTTCTTCGGCTCCGGGCCGCGTACGGATCCGTTGAGCAGGAAGACGCGTCCCTCGACCCAGGCCAGCCGGACGCTGGAGGTGTAGAAGGCGGATTCGGGCCCCTTGGCGGTCTTCGGGCTCTGCAGGAATATCTGAGGCCGGCCTCCGCCCGTCGGGATGGCCGCCATCGCCGCGGACAGGCCCTTGTCCGTGTCGACGTAGACGACGACCTTCCCCTCCTCGATGGCCAGCGGGAACATGACGCGGCCGTCGGGGCCCGTCGTTCGCCACTTCACCTGACCGGTGTTGAGGTCGACCGCGATCACCTCGTCGGGCTTGTCGACGTGCAGCGGGTACTTGGCGTCGGGGGTGCCGCCCGCGATGTAGAGGGTGTCCGCGTCGGCCACCGCCGCGTTGCAGTCGTGCAGGTCGCCGCTGCCGCTGCCCCAGCCGTTACACCGCTTGCTGACCCCGAAGGCGGCATTGGTCTGCGAGCGGACCTTGCCGTCGGCGGCGAAGGCCGTGAGGTTCCAGACCTTCTCCTGCGTGTTGTAGGTGCTGACGACGAGCGGGTCCACGGACAGGATCTGGCCGAGGTTCCAGCCCTTCGCGTACTGGTGGCTCCACTTGGCAGCGCCAGTCGCCGGGTCGATCTCCTCGATCACCGACTGCCGGCCGGCCGAGTCCTTGCCGAAGCAGTCGCGTACGAGCATCAGCCTGGCGGCGCCGCCGCCGACCGTCGCGGGGGTGCAGCCGCTGCTCGGTGTACCGAAGAGTTTGTGCCCGTCGGTGACCGAGAAACCGCTCACGACCGCGGCACGCGCCACCGCGACGGTGTCCCCCGAGATGGCCAGCCGCAGCTCCGGAGCCTGGTCGAAGGCCTTCTCCTTCGGTATCTCCACCTTCCAGCCCGCCTGGCCCGTGGCGAGGTCGACCTGCTGGAGGTGGGTGCACTGGGAGGTCGCGCTGTCCTTCTCCCGGACCCCGACGACGATCTTCCCGTTCGGGGCGGGACTCTCCGGGATCCCGCACAGCGGCGTGGCGAGGGGAAGCCTCCACTTCTCCTTGCCGTCGGTCGCGGTGTAGGCGGTGACCTCCTTGTACATCGCCTTGATCACGGAGTCCCCCACACGCCAGGGGCCGTGCTGCGAGGCGCCGGAGCCGGCCAGTTCGGTCCGGTTCGGCACCAGCCAGACCCGGCCCTCGCCCGGCTGGATCCCGGCGTTGGGGTCGAAGACGAACGGGGGGCCGCCGGGGCCCTGGCCGTCTCCCTGGTCCACGGACGCGGACGCGGCGGGAGCGGCGGGAGCGGCGGCGCCGCCGTCCCCGGCATCGCCGGAGCCGTCGCGCAGGAGGATGTACGAGCCGCCGCCGAGGGCGAGCAGGGCCGCGGCCAGGGCGCCGGCCAGCAGGCCGGTCCTGCCCCGCAGGCCGCGGCGGGGCGGGCGTACGAAGTCCGCCGCCTGCGCCGGGGGTTGCGCGTAGGGGTTGCCCGGCGCAGGCCCCGATCCGGGCTGTGGCGTCCGGTAAACCGAGCCGTAGCCCGGCTGGACTGCCTGCGGTTGCCGATCCGGGCCCGGCAGTTCGTCGAAGTCGCGACGGGTCATGGGGTCAGTGTGGCTGGCGGGACGGCCGAACTGGGATACGTTTTTAGACGTCTTCCCGTCATCGTGCCCGGTTCCGGCCCTGGTTCCCCGGCGCGAGTACCCGCCAGGTGCGGGCGGGCCCACCCACACCGCCGGCGTCTGTCTCGCGTACGCCGCGTTCGGACCAACCCTCTCAGGCGTGGTTGACCGGGAGGACGTCCGGGGAGAGGGCGCTCGCGTGGGCCGCGGCGCTCGTCATCCGCCTGCGGTGGTGGCGGCGGCACAGGACCTCGTAGCCGATCTCCTCCGCCGGGCGGTTCACGTCCCCGACCACCACCTGGGCGCCCTCCACCACCATCTCCCCGCCCACGGTCCGGGCGTTGTGCGTGGCGCGGGCGCCGCACCAGCACAGGGCCTCGACCTGGAGCTGCTCCAGGCGGTCCGCCAGCTCGATCAGGCGCTGGGAGCCGGGGAAGAGCTTGGTGCGGAAGTCCGTCGTGATGCCGAAGGCGAAGACGTCCATGTGGAGGTCGTCCACGATGCGCGCGAGCTGGTCGATCTGGCCGGGGGCAAGGAACTGCGCCTCGTCGACGATGACGTAGTCCGCCTTGCCGCCCCGGGAGAGCTCGGCGACGAGGTACGCGTAGAGGTCCATGCCCTCCGTCGCCTCGACCGCGTCGGTGACCAGCCCCAGGCGGGAGGACAGCTTGCCCTCGCCCGCGCGGTCGTCCCGCGTGAAGATCACGCCCACCAGGCCCCGCGCGGAGCGGTTGTGGGTGATTTGCAGAGCCAGCGTGCTCTTTCCGCAGTCCATCGTTCCGGAGAAGAACACCAGCTCGGGCATGGGAAGTACGGGACCTTTCGGGTCAGGGCGGCAGGAGGGCGGACAGGGGCCGGTCAGGTGCGGACTTCGAGCAGCGGGACCAGCTGCTCGGCCGGGGTCATGGAGCCGTGCATGCCGGTGAGCGCCGACTCGTTGGGCTCGTTGCGGGAGGCGGTGATCGCGGCGTCGGCCTGGGCCGCGGCGATCACGTCGCCGATCCGCCCGAGGACCCGCTCGTCGCATTCGCCCGGCGTCCCGAACCAGCCCAGTTCCAGGGCCTCTTCGCGGCTCGCCACCCAGAAGCGGTCCCCGAGCACCTCGCGCCACACGGTCAGTACGTCGGCCTCCGCGCCCGGCACCGCGTAGACGTGCCGGGCCCGGCCCTCGCCGCCGAGCAGGGCCACGCCCGCGCCCAGCTCCCAGTCCTCGTCGAAGTCGATGCGGGAGTCCTCGTCGAAGGGGACGTCGACCATGCCGTGGTCCGAGGTGACGTACAGCGCGGAGCGCGGCGGCAGCTGCTCCGCGAGGCGCTGCACGAGCCGGTCGACGTACATGAGCTGGCCGCGCCAGGCGTCGGAGTCGACGCCGTGCCGGTGGCCCGCCCCGTCGAGTTCGCTGAAGTACGTGTACACGAGCGAGCGCTCGCCCGCCGCGAGCTGGATCGCCGCGAGGTCCATGCGTTCCTCGCCGGTCATCCGGCCGTGGAAGGTGCCGCCGCTGAGCGCGATCTGGGTGAGCGGGGTGGTCTGGAAGTGCGGCGCGGACACCTGAGCGGTGTGCACCCCGGCCGCGTCCGCGAGCTGGAAGACGGTCGGGTACGGCTGCCAGGGCTTCGGCGCGGTCCAGGGCTGCCAGCGGAGCTGGTTCATCAGCTCGCCGGAGGCCGGGTTGCGCACGGCGTAGCCGGGCAGGCCGTGGCGGGCGGGCGGCAGGCCGGTGCCGACGGAGGCCAGTGAGGTGGCGGTGGTCGCCGGGAAACCGGACGTGATCGGCAGGCCCGTGCCGCCGCGCGAGCTCGCGAGCAGGGAGGTGAGGAACGGGGCCTCGGCCGGGTGCGCCCTGATCTGCTCCCAGCCCATGCCATCGACCAGGAACACGCAGTTCCGGTCGGCCGGGGCCAGCTCGGTGATCCCGGCGGCAAGGCCGGGTACGCCCTGGCCGGAGGCGAGGGTGGGCAGCAGGTCGGCGAGCGAGCCGGAGCCGTACTGCGGGACCGGGGCGCCCGCGAGGTCGAGCGGTTCCGGTTCGTCCTGCCAGTTCGGGGGCACGGAGTACGACATCAGCGGGCGGGACCGGAGGTCGCCGCCGTCGCCTCGCTGAGCGCCTGCGCGAAGACCAGCGCCTGGCGGACCGTCTCGGGGCCGTCGCCGGCCTCGCTGACGCGCAGGCTGAGGTCGTCGGCGGTGGAGTTGCCGGTGTAGCCGTGGTCGGAGTCGCAGTTGGGGTCGCCGCAGGCGGCGGGCTCGAGGTCGATGCGCGAGACCGCGCCCCAGCCGATGGTCAGGACGACCTCGCGGGGCAGCTGGCCGGGCGTGTACGACTCCGGGTTGGCCACGACGCGGCTGAGCACCACGGAGGAGATGCTGGAGAGCTTGACCGACTCGGTGGAGGTGGTCGCGTACGGGGACGGCGACCCGGCATCGGCGGCCTGCTCGTCGGTGTGGCTGACGATGAACCGGTTGCCGGTCAGGACCAGCACGGTGACGTGCCGGCGCACCTCGTTGGAGTCGAAGGTGGTCTCCTGGTGCACCAGGTACGACGAGATCGGCTCGCCGCCCACCGCGGCCTCCACCGCCTCGGCCACGAGGGCCGGGTAGTAGCCGCTGCGCTCGATGGCCGCGCGCAGCCCCTGGGTCGTCGTACCGGATTTCGCCATGAGGTCCATCCTAAGGCCCGTACGGGCTGCCCCTGCCTGCCGTGCGCTCAGTAGCTCGGCAGGGTGCGGGGCCCGAGGTCGGTCCGCGCGGGCGGGTGGGCCACGCGGACGGTGGCGCTGAGCACGGAGAGCCCCTCGGTGGCGACGACGACCGGCTCCAGCGACACCCCGGTCACCTCGGGGTGGTCGTCCACCAGCCGGGACAGCCGCAGCAGCAGCTCCTCCAGGGCGGGGGTGTCGACGGGGTCGCTGCCGCGCCAGCCGAAGAGCAGCGGCGCGGTGCGGATGGAGCGGATCAGGGCGGCGGCGGCCCGGTCGGTGGCGGGGATCAGGCCGTGCCCGGTGTCGCCGAGCAGCTCGGAGGCGACTCCGGCGAGCCCGAAGGACAGGACGGCTCCGGCGGCGGGGTCGACGGTGGCGCGGACGACGGTGTCCACCCCGCGCGGAGCCATCGTCTGCACCACGGGCTGGAGCTCGGCGGGCTTGCCGAGGGCGTCGGTGAGCTCCTCGTACGAGCGCCTGAGCTCGGCCTCGGTGGTGAGGTCGAGGCGTACGCCGCCCAGGTCGGCGCGGTGGCGCAGGTGCGGGGCGGTGGTCTTGAGGGCGACCGGGTAACCGAGGACCCGGGCCGCGCGGACGGCGGCGTCGGGGCTGGGGGCGGGGAGGGTGGGCAGGACGCGGATGCCGTAGCGGCCGAGCAGCTCGCGCGCGTCGTCCTCGCCCAGGGTCAGCGCGGTCCCCTCCTCGACGCCGGCCAGCAGGGTCGCGAGCCGGGCGGCGGCTCCGGCCTCGTCGATGTCCTCGTACTCGGGGACCTGCCCCGGGTCGGCGTTGTCCCGGCGCCAGCGGGCGTACCGCACGGCTTCGGCGACGGCCTTCACGGCGCGCTCGGCGGCGGGGTAGGCGGGGATGCGGCCGGCTCCCTCGAGGCCGGGCTCGTCGGCTCCGGGTCCGGCGGCGTCGGCCGCGGGCGAGCCGGCCGCGGGCCCGCCGGGCGGGGACCCGGCGGGCGGGAGGGGCGCCGCCGGGGGCTCGGCGGGGGGCGTGTCACCGGTGGCGGACAGGGCTTCGACGAGGTCGCCGAGTTCCACGTGCACGACGGCCACGGGTTTGCCCGGTACCTCGGCGACGGCCTGCCGCAGCGCCCGCGCGAGGTCGTCGGCCAGCTCGCGGTCGCTCACGGACGGGATGGCGGTGACGACGACGGCGTCGCAGTCGCCGGAGGCGAGGGCGGCGCACAGTGCCGCACGGAAGTCGGCGGGACCGGCGGCGGTGGTGAGGTCGAGCGGGGGCAGCGGGCGCAGCCCCTCGGTCAGGCAGGCGTCGTAGGTGAGCACGCCGAGGGACTCGGAGTTGCCGAGGATCGCCACCCTGGGCCCGGCCGGGAGCGGCTGGCCGGCCAGCAGCAGACCGACGTCGACCAGCTCGGTGATGGTGTCGACGCGGATGACGCCGGCCTGGCGGAGCAGCTCGGAGACGGTGGCCTCCGGGAGCCGGGTGCCGGGGACGACGTGTCCGGCGGGGGTGTGGCGGCCGCCCCGGGCGACGACCACCGGCTTGGCGGCGGCCGTGCGGCGGGCGAGGCGGGTGAACTTGCGGGGGTTGCCGAGGGTCTCCAGGTACATGAGGGCCACGTCGGTGGCCTCGTCCTCGTACCAGTACTGGAGGATGTCGTTGCCGGAGACGTCGGCCCGGTTCCCGGCCGACACGAAGGACGACAGTCCCTCTCCGCGCCGCAGCAGGGCCGACAGCAGGGCGATGCCGATGGCTCCGGACTGGGTGAACAGGCCGATCCTGCCGCGCGCGCCGGCGGGGACCGGGGCGAGCGAGGCGTTCAGCTCCACCTCCGGAGCGGTGTTGATCACGCCGAAGGCGTTGGGCCCGATGAGGCGCATCCCGTACGAACGGACCTGCCGCACCAGTTCCCGCTGGCGGGCGAGCCCGGCCGGGCCGCTCTCGCCGTATCCGGCGGACAGGACCACCAGCCCCTGCACCCCGTGCTCCCCGCAGGCGGCGACGGCGTCGGGGACGCGTGCGGCGGGGACGGCGATCACGGCGAGGTCGACGGGGGCTCCGATGTCGGCGAGGCCGCGGTAGGCGCGTACGCCTTCCAGGAGGTCGCCCTCCATACCGGGGGCGCGGGCCTCGTTGACGGCGTAGAGGTGTCCGCGGAAGCCGCCGTCGCGCAGGTTGCGCAGGGTGGTGGCGCCCACGCCCGCGCCGGAGCGGCTGACTCCGATCACCGCGACGGAGCCGGGGGCGAGGAGGCGCTGCACGGAGCGGGCCTCGGCGCGCTGTTCGCGGGCGCGCTGGACGGCGAGGGACTCGGCGGTGGGTTCGAGGTCGAGCGTGAGGTGGACGGAGCCGTCCTCGAAGCTGCGCTTCTGCTGGTAGCCGACGTCCGTGAACACCTTGATCATCTTGGTGTTGGCGGGGAGCACCTCGGCCGCGAACCTGCGGATGCCCCGCTCTCGGGCCACCGCGCCGATGTGCTCCAGGAGGGCGGAGGCGACCCCGCGGCCCTGGTGGGCGTCCTGGACGAGGAAGGCGACCTCGGCCTCGTCCGCGGGGGCGGAGGCGGGCCGTCCGTCGGGGCCGATGCGGTCGAAGCGGACGGTGCCGATGAACTCGCCGCCGATGGTCGCGGCCAGTCCGACGCGGTCCACGTAGTCGTGGTGCGTGAAGCGGCGGACGTCGCGGTCCGAGAGGCGGGGGTAGGGGGCGAAGAAGCGGTAGTACTTCGACTCGTCCGAGACCTGCTCGTAGAAGCTGACCAGGCGGCCCGCGTCCTCGGTGGTGATGGGGCGGATCCGGGCCGTGCCGCCGTCGCGCAGCACGACGTCCGCTTCCCAGTGGGCCGGGTACGAGGGGTCCGACGCGGTGGTCATGGGGTCACCTTAAGGGGCGGCCCGGGCCGGTGTACGGGTGCGGTGGACGGGCCGTCCGGCGAGGGCGCGGCGAATACGGCGGACCGGGGCGAACCAGTGCAAGCTGGGGAGGGTCGAACGGCGGTGGATCCGCGCCGAAGGGCGGCCCCGAGCATTCCGGACGGCGTGAGAGACTGGTCTAGACAACCGCAAGAACCTGAAGGGCATCACCATGGCAGAGCGCCGCGTCAACGTCGGTTGGGCCGAGGGCCTGCACGCTCGTCCCGCCTCGATCTTCGTCCGGGCGACGACCGCCTCCGGCGTCCCGGTGACCATCGCGAAGGCGGGCGGCGACCCCGTCAACGCCGCGTCGATGCTGGCGGTCCTGGGCCTGGGCGCCCAGGGCGGCGAGGAGATCGTCCTTGCTTCCGACGCCGAGGGCGCCGACGTCGCGCTCGACCGCCTCGCGAAGCTGGTCGCCGAGGGCCTCGAGGAGCTCCCCGAGACCGTCTGACCCCTTGGGTCCGGTAAGCCGGAAGCCGCGGTCCCCGCCCACCACGCCGGGGAACGCGGCTTCCGCGTTTTCCCGCGCCCCCGGCCACGTCGACGCGGCGGCGGCCGGCATGACGGCGGGGCCTTTTCCGTACCTCCGGGCAATTCCGAATTCGACGCGAGGGAACCGGAGCGCGGCGCACCAATACCGAAAGGGAAATCCGGGGAAATCCCGCATCGCACGGACCGCCCGGATATCCCTCCGTTGTATACGGGAAGTGTTAATGCGGAGCGCTCGCCGTGTTGACGGCAGGTTGCGGATTCCTCACCCTCGGCCGGTACGCCTCGGCCGTCCTCTGCGCGTGCAGCGCGGTCAGGGCGCCGGCCCGCTCCGCGTCCCCGCGCGCGACCGCGTCCACGATCGCGCCGTGCTCCGCCCAGCACTCCACGGGCTGCGCGGGGGCCTCCACCACGTACAGCCAGGCGATCTTGTGCCGGGTCTGCGTCAGCAGGGCGATCAGCCCCGGGCTGCCCGAGGCCTGGGCCAGCGTCTCGTGGAACCAGCTCCCCAGGGCGCGCAGGTCCTCCCCCCGGCCCCGGCCGGCCCGCTCCCGGCCCAGCCTGACCAGCCCGCGCAGCACCTTCAGGTGGCCGTCGGTGCGCCGCCGGGCGGCCCGGGAGGCGGCGAGCGGTTCCAGCAGCGTCCGCAGCTCCAGCAGGTCGGCGGCCTCCTGCTCGGTCGGTTCGGCCACGCAGGCCCCGGCGTGCCGCCGGGTGGTGACGAAGCCCTCGGACTCCAGGGTCCGCAGCGCCTCGCGGACCGGGACGCGCGACACCCCGTAGCGGCGGGCGAGCACCTCCTCGGTGAGCCGGCCGCCCGGCCCGAAGAATCCGGAGACGATGTCGTCGCGAATCGCTGTGCACACCGCGTGCGCCGGAATACGCAAGGCCGGACCTCCGCTGGGTTTCGGTTCGGTTTATCGTGGCCGTGCTGCGACTCTATTGCACCACGCGGTGATTTCCGAGCGGGCCCGGAAATCCGAAACGATCGATGCCCGGCCGGCGACGGCAGCGGCGGCGGCGGCGGAATAAGGGAACGACGAAGAAGGCCCCGGCTCGGTGAGCCGGGGCCTTCTTCGGTGAAGCGCTGCGGGTCAGATGCCCACGCCGTGGCTGCGCAGGTAGGCCAGCGGGTTGATGTCCGTGCCGTACGTGGCGCCGGTGCGGGCCTCGAAGTGCAGGTGCGGGCCGCTGGAGTTGCCCGTGGAGCCCGACAGGCCGATCTGCTGGCCCGGGGTGACCGTTTCGCCGGCGGAGACGCTCAGCGAGTTCAGGTGGCCGTACTGCGTGTACGTGCCGTCGTTGTGGCGGATCACGACGTTGTTGCCGTAGGCGCCGCCCCAGCCGGCCTCGACGACGGTGCCCGCGCCCACCGCGCGCACGGAGGTGCCGGAGTCCGCGTGGAAGTCGATGCCCGTGTGGCTGCCGGAGGACCACATGCCGCCGCCGGCGCCGTACTGGGTGCTGACGTACGAGCCTTCGATCGGGGAGACGAAGGTGTTGAGGCGCTTGCGGGCCTCTTCCCGGGCGGCCTTCTCGGCGGCCTCGCGCTCGGCCTTCTCCTTGGCCTCGGCGGCACGCTTGGCCTCGGCGGCCCGCTGCTTCGCCTCGGCCTCGGCCTGCGCCTGCGCGGCGACGGCCTCGGCGGCGCGCTGCTGGGACTCGGCCTGGACCTCGATGTCGTCCTGCAGACCGTCGGCGACGACGATCGAGTTCTGACCGGTGTCCTCCATGGACGGAGCACCGCTGTTGTCCGCCGCGAAGGCCGGAGCGGCCAGGGTGCCGACGACGCCCGTGGTGGCGAGGGCGGCGATGCCGGCGTAGCCGGCGGTCTTGCGGCTCAGACGGCTGGAACCACGGTGCTTGCCGGAGCCGGCGGCACGACTGCCAAACGCCATGAAGGGGGTGATCCTTTCCTTCCCTCTCGCCTACCGGGTTAGCTGACGGGTTCGGAGCAGGAAGGTCTCCTACGGGCCTCCTCTTGCGAGGGGGTCCGATTCACCCCAGGGACGCATGTGGGTCCCCGGCTCCCCAGGCTCGCGCCTGACGGGGACTCGGCGATCGCTGTCCGGTGCCGCGGTTGCGGCGGGTACGAACTGACGAACAGCACCGCCGACGCTAGGCGGATCATCAGTCAATCGCCAAACACACGAGCGCTTTTGTTGCGTACGCCACACCGCATACACGCAGCCACTCCACCAAACGGACAAAGGGGGCTTCGGCGGATGTTCCGCCGAAGCCCCCTGGAAACGGGGCCGGTCGCGGCCCGTCTCAGGCCGTGCGCCGCTCAGTTGGGAACGACGGTGACCTCGCCGATCCCGAGGGCCAGCACGGGCTCCTCGATCTGCGCGGCGTCGCCCACCAGGATGGTGACCAGACGGTCCACCGGGAAGGCGCTCACCACGGCCGAAGTGGCCTCCGCCGTACCGGTTTCGGCCAGCCGCGCGTACAGCCGCGCCTGGTAGTCGTCCGGCAGCTCCTGCTCCACCTGGTCGGCGAGCGTGCCGGCGACCGAGGCGGCCGTCTCGAACTTCAGCGGGGCCACGCCCACCAGGTTCTGCACCGCCACGTCCCGCTCGGCGTCGGTCAGTCCGCCCTCCGCGAGGGTGCGCAGCACCTTCCACAGGTCCTCCAGCGCGGGACCGGTGTTGGGCGTGTCCACCGAACCGCTGATGGCGAGCATCGAGGCGCCCTTGCCGTCGGCGGTCGAACGCAGCACCTGCCCGAAGGCCCGCACGCCGTACGTGTAGCCCTTCTCCTCGCGCAGCACCTTGTCCAGGCGGGAGGTGAGGGTGCCGCCGAGGCAGTAGGTGCCGAGCACCTGCGGCGCCCAGACGATGTCGTGCCGGTCCGGGCCGATCCGGCCGATCAGCAACTGCGTCTGGACGGCGCCCGGCCGGTCCACGATGACCACGCGGCCCCGGTCGTCGGCCGTCACCGGCGGGACGGGGCGGGGCGCGGCCGTGTCACCCGTCCACGTGCCCAGGGTGTCCGCCAGCAGGGCGTCCAGGTCGATGCCGCTCAGGTCGCCGACCACCACCGCGGTGGTGGTGGAGGGGCGTACGTGTGCCTCGTAGAAGGCGCGTACGGCCCCGGCGTCGATCCGCGCGACCGTCTCCTCGGTGCCCTGGCGCGGGCGGGACATGCGCAGCGTCGCGGGGAACAGCTCCTTGGAGAGCTCCTTGGCGGCGCGGCGCTGCGGGTTGGCCAGCTCGTGCGGGATCTCGTCGAGCCGGTTGCGCACCAGGCGGTCGACCTCGGCGTCGGCGAAGGCGGGCGCGCTCAGGGCCTCGGCGAGCAGCGCGAGCGCCTTGGGCAGCCGGGAGGCCGGGACCTCCAGTGAGACGCGCACGCCGGGGTGGTCGGCGTGCGCGTCGAGCGTGGCGCCGCAGCGCTCCAGCTCGGCGGCGAACTCCTCGGCGGAGTGCTTGTCGGTGCCTTCCGACAGGGCGCGGGCCATGATGGTGGCCACCCCGTCGAGGTTCTCGGGCTCGGCGTCCAGCGGGGCGGCGAGGTTGACCTCGACCGCCACCACCTGCTGGCCGGGGCGGTGGCAGCGCAGCAGGGTGAGGCCGTTGGGGAGCGTGGAGCGCTCGGGGGCCGGGAAGGCCCACGGCTTCGCCTCGCCGGCCTGCGGCCGCGGGTGGAAGGTCATCGTGACGGCTGCGGTGTCGCTCACTGCTCCGCCCCCTCGTTCTCGTCGTGCTGCTCGGTCTCGTGGGCCTCGGCGCCGGCCAGCGGCTCGTAGACCAGTACCGCGCGGTTGTCGGGGCGCAGCCGGGCCGCGGCCACGGCCTGCACCTCCTCGGCGGTGACGTCCAGCACCCGCTGGACGGCGGTCAGGGCCAGCTGCGGGTCGCCGAACAGCACCGCGAAGCGGCACAGTTCGTCGGCCCGTCCGGCCACGGTGCTCAGCCGGTCCAGCCACTCGCGCTCCAGCTGCGCCTGCGCCCGCTCCATCTCCTCGGCCGTCGGGCCCTCGGCGGCGAACCGCGCGAGCTCCTCGTCCACGGCCGCCTCGATGGCGGGCACCTCGACGCCGCTGGAGGTCTTGACGTCCAGCCAGCCCAGCGAGGGCGCGCCGGCCAGCCGCAGCATGCCGAAGCCGGCCGCGACGGCCGTCTGGTCGCGGCGCACCAGGCGGTTGTGCAGGCGGGAGGACTCGCCGCCGCCCAGCACGGTCAGGGCCACGTCGGCGGCGTCGCACTCGCGGGTGCCGTCGTGCGGCAGGCGGTAGGCGGCCATCAGCGCGCGCGCCGGGACCTCCTCGACGATCTCCTCGCGCAGCTGCCCGCCCATGATCTCGGGGAGCGTGCCGTCGCGCGGCGGCTGCTTGCCGTCGTGCGCCGGGATGGTGCCGAAGTACTTCTCGATCCAGGCGAGCGTCCGCTCGGGGTCGATGTCGCCCACGACCGACAGCACGGCGTTGTTGGGCGCGTAGTACGTACGGAAGAAGTTGCGCGCGTCCTCCAGGGAGGCGGCGTCCAGGTCGGCCATCGAGCCGATCGGGGTGTGGTGGTACGGGTGGCCCTCCGGGTAGGCGAGGGCGGTCAGCTTCTCGAACGCGGTGCCGTACGGAACGTTGTCGTAGCGCTGGCGGCGCTCGTTCTTGACGACGTCGCGCTGGTTCTCCATGGACTCCTCGTCCAGGGCGGCCAGCAGCGAGCCCATGCGGTCCGCCTCCAGCCACAGGGCGAGTTCCAGCTGGTGCGCCGGCATGGTCTCGAAGTAATTGGTGCGCTCGAAGCTGGTGGTGCCGTTGAGGGAGCCGCCGGCGCCCTGGACGAGCTCGAAGTGGCCGTTGCCCGGTACGCTCGCCGAACCCTGGAACATCAGGTGCTCGAAGAGGTGAGCCAGACCGGTCCGCCCCTTGACTTCATGGCGCGAGCCGACGTCGTACCAGAGGCAGACGGCGGCGACCGGAGTGAGGTGGTCCTCGGACAGCACCACGCGCAGGCCGTTGGCCAGCCGGTGCTCGGTCGCTGTCAGGCCGCCGGAGCCGGCCTGAGCTGTGGCCGTGTGACCCATGGGCATGTGGTCCCTTCGATCGCGATGCAGAGATTTCTGTCAGACCTGCCACTGTATGCAAGCGCACCGACGGCCGGAGAAGTTCCCGGGTCACTCCCCCGACTCCGTAAGGGGGACCCCCGGGGTCGGAGTCCGCGTTGTCGGTGCGTCGGGCCACAATGGTCCGCGTCAACCCCGCCAGATCCACCCAGTACACCCGAACCTTGGTTAAGGAGCCGCGCAGCGATGGCCCGCCGCAGCACGAAGACCCCGCCGCCGGAGGACTTCGAGGAGAGGATCCTCGACATCGACGTCGTCGATGAGATGCAGGGCTCCTTCCTTGAGTACGCCTACTCCGTGATCTACTCCCGCGCCCTGCCGGACGCCCGGGACGGGATGAAGCCGGTGCACCGGCGCATCGTCTACCAGATGAACGAGATGGGCCTGCGGCCCGACCGCGGGTACGTGAAGTGCGCCCGCGTCGTCGGCGAGGTCATGGGCAAGCTGCACCCGCACGGCGACGCGTCGATCTACGACGCCCTCGTGCGCATGGCCCAGCCCTTCTCGATGCGGCTGCCGCTGGTCGACGGCCACGGCAACTTCGGCTCGCTCGGCAACGACGACCCGCCGGCCGCGATGCGTTACACCGAGTGCCGGATGGCCGACGCCACGTCGCTGATGACGGAGTCGATCGACGAGGACACGGTCGACTTCACCGCCAACTACGACGGTCAGGAGCGCGAGCCCGTCGCGCTGCCCGCCGCCTACCCGAACCTGCTGGTCAACGGCGCGTCCGGGATCGCGGTCGGCATGGCCACGAACATGCCCCCGCACAATCTGGGCGAGGTCATCGCGGCCGCCCGCCACCTGATCCGCCACCCGCAGGCGGACCTGGAGGCGCTCATGCGCTTCGTGCCGGGGCCGGACCTGCCGACGGGCGGCCGGATCGTGGGGCTCTCCGGGATCAAGGACGCGTACGAGAACGGCCGCGGCACGTTCAAGATCCGCGCGACGGTGTCCGTGGAGAACGTGACGGCGCGCCGCAAGGGCCTGGTCGTCACCGAACTGCCCTTCACGGTGGGCCCCGAGAAGGTCATCGCGAAGATCAAGGACCTGGTGGGCTCGAAGAAGCTCCAGGGCATCGCGGACGTCAAGGACCTCACCGACCGCTCGCACGGCCTGCGCCTGGTCATCGAGATCAAGAACGGCTTCCACCCGGAGGCGGTGCTGGAGCAGCTCTACAAGCTGACGCCGATGGAGGAGTCCTTCGGCATCAACAACGTGGCCCTGGTGGACGGGCAGCCGCTGACGCTCGGCCTCAAGGAGCTGCTCGAGGTCTACCTCGACCACCGCTTCGAGGTCGTCCGGCGCCGCAGCGAGTTCCGCCGCACCAAGCGCCGCGACCGCCTGCACCTGGTCGAGGGCCTGCTGGTCGCGCTCATCGACATCGACGAGGTCATCCGGCTCATCCGGGACAGCGAGAACTCGGCGCAGGCCAAGGCCCGGCTGATGGAGCGGTTCTCGCTCAGCGAGATCCAGACCCAGTACATCCTGGACACCCCGCTGCGCCGGCTCACCAAGTTCGACCGGATCGAGCTGGAGTCCGAGCGCGACCGGCTGACCGGCGAGATCGACGAGCTGACCGGGATCCTGGAGTCCGACAGCGAGCTGCGCAAGCTGGTCTCCACCGAACTGGCCGCGGTCGCGAAGAAGTTCGGCACCGAGCGCCGTACGGTCCTGCTGGAGTCGGCGGCCACGGCGGTCGGCTCGGTTCCGCTGGAGGTCGCGGACGACCCGTGCCGGGTGCTGCTGTCCTCGACGGGCCTGCTGGCGCGGACCGTGACGGGCGAGCCGCTTCCCGAGCAGGAGGGCGGGCCCCGGGCCAAGCACGACGTGATCGTGTCGCAGGTCGCGGCGACCGCCCGGGCCGAGGTGGGCGTGGTCACCTCGTACGGGCGGCTGCTGCGCCTCCCGGTGATCGACCTGCCGCAGCTGCCGGACACGCACGCCGCGCCGAACCTGGCGGGCGGCGCCCCGGTCGCGGAGTTCCTCTCCGGGCTGGAGGCCGACGAGACGGTCATCTGCCTGCTCTCGCTGGACGAGTCCTCGCAGGGCCTGGCCCTGGGCACCGAACAGGGCGTGGTCAAGCGGGTCGTGCCCGACTACCCGGCGAACAAGGACGAGCTGGAGGTCATCACCCTCAAGGAGGGCGACCGCGTCGTCGGCGCGGTCGAGCTGCGCACGGGTGAGGAGGACCTGGTCTTCATCACCGACGACGCCCAGCTGCTGCGCTACCCGGCGAGCCAGGTCCGCCCCCAGGGGCGCCCGGCGGGCGGTATGGCGGGCATCAAGCTGTCGGAGAACGCCAAGGTGATCCACTTCTCGGCGGTGGACCCGGCCCGGGACGCCCTGGTGTTCACCGTGGCGGGCTCGCACGGCACGCTGGACGACTCGGTGCGCTCCGGCAAGCTGACCCCCTTCGACCAGTACCCGCGCAAGGGCCGGGCCACCGGCGGCGTGCGCTGCCAGCGCTTCCTGAAGGGCGAGGACACGCTGACGCTGGCCTGGGCGGGCAACGCCCCGGTCCGGGCGGCCTCGAAGAACGGCTCTCCGGCCGCCCTGCCGGCCCCGGACCCGCGTCGCGACGGCTCGGGGACGGCGCTTCCGGCCGACGTCGAGTCGCTGGCGGGCGCCGCGCTGTAGCCGTGTGACGGGGGCGGGCGGAGCGGGTGGACGTCGGCGTTCGCCGGGCCGCCCGCCCCGCCCGCCCACTACTGTTTTCCCGGTACACGCGGGTGGGGGGAGAGCGGAGCCGATGAGTCGTCGGTCCAGCGGGATGATCGGGGTCTGGGCCGAGGCCCAGCGACAGCAGCAGCAGACGCAGCTGATCCAGATGCGGGAGGCGGAGCGCCGGCAGCGGGCGTACGAGCGTGAGGCGGCCCGGGACCGGCGCGAGCAGCAGGCCGCCCACCGGCAGCACCGTGAGGCCGAGGCGCGGCGTCGTACCGAGCAGCTGGACGCGCGGGTGGAGGCGCTGCGGGGGCTGCTGGCCTCGGGCTGCCGGGCACCGGCGTTCCGGATGGCCTCCCTGGTGCGGGCCGAGCAGCTCCCGCCCTTCGACCCCGGCGCCCTCGCGCACCCCGTACCCATGCCGCAGCTGGCGCAGTTCCAGCAGCAGGGCGGCGGCTGGACCCTCGGCTCTCGCGGCCGGGCCCAGGCGGAGCGGGAGGCCCACGACCGGTACACGCGGGCCTGGCAGGCCGCGCACGCCGCCGAACAGGACCGCTTGCGCCGGCTGGCGGCGTACCGGCAGCAGTACGACCGGTGGGCGGCGGAGCAGCTCGCCGGCATCCGCCGGCACAACGACGGCCTCACCGAACTGGCCGGCGCCCTGCGCGCGGGAGAGCCCGACGCGGTGGTGGAGTACTTCTCGGCGGCCCTGTACGCCTCGACCGCGTGGCCCGGGGAGCTGCCCCGCCAGGTGTCGGCGGCGTACGACCCCGCGGCGCGCCAGCTGGTCCTGGACTGGGAGCTGCCCCGGTACGAGGTGGTGCCCGAGGTGAAGTCCGTGCGGTACGTGCCGAGCACGGACCAGGACAGGGAGACGGCCCGTCCGGCGACGCAGCGCCGGGCGCTGTACCGGGACGTGCTGGCCCAGTGCCTGCTGCTGGTACCGCGCGAGCTGTACGCGGCGGACGAGTTCGGCGCCCTGGACTCGGTGGTGGTCAACGGCTTCGTGGACGACCACGACCCGGTGACGGGCCGGGAGGCCCGGATCGTCCTGGGGGCCGTGCAGGCGGCGCGCACCGCCTTCTCCGGGCTGCGGCTGGAGCAGGTGAGCGCGGTGGACTGTCTGACCGAGGGGCTGCGGGGGCAGTTGTCGGCGCGGCCGGACCAGCTGACGGCCGTCCGGGCGGGCCGCCGGCCGGACGAGGTCGGCGGGGGCGTCGTCAGCCACGGCGGGCACACCGGGGGCGGCGAGGAGGAACCCGACCTCTTCCTGATGGACCCGATCGCCTTCGAGAACCTGGTCGCCGAACTCTTCCGGGCGATGGGCATGGAGGCGGTGACCACACAGCGGTCCGGCGACGGCGGTGTGGACGTCGAGGCGCTGGACCCGGCCCCGATCCGGGGCGGGCGGATCGTGGTGCAGGTCAAGCGCTATCGCAACACCGTGCCGCCGGCGGCGGTACGGGACCTGTACGGCACGGTCCAGGACGCGGGGGCGAACAAGGGGGTGCTGGTCACCACCTCGTCCTTCGGACCCGGGTCGTACACCTTCGCCAACGGCAAGCCGCTGGAGTTGGTTCCCGGCGCGGACCTGGTGGAGCTGCTGCACCGGTACGGCCTGCGGGGGCGCCTCGGCGGCGGCTCCGTCCCGGCCCAGCGGAGCGCCGCTTCCCCGCCGCGGGCCGCTGCCGAGGGGCCGGCCGGTTCCCCGGGGCCGACCGCCACGCCCGCCGCGGCCGGGCTGCCTCCCGTCCCCGCGGACCGCAACCTGCTGGGCATGACCTGGTCGGGCGGTGTGGCCCTGGACGTGTGCGCGCTGGTCTGCGAGGGCGGCCGGGTGCTGAGCGAGGACCACTTCGTCTTCTTCAACAATCCCCGCACCCCGGACGGTTCGGTGCGCTCACGCCCGCATTCCGCCCCGGACAAGGCGGCCGTGGAGGTCGGCTTCGACGCCCTCCCGCAGCGCGCCGACCGCCTGGTGCTGGTGGCCGCGGTCGACCCCCAGGTGAATCCGGACGCGGACCTGGCCGGCTTCACCGACGCCCGGATCCGGCTGCTGGACGCGTCGGGCGCGGAGATCGACCAGCTGGAGGTCTCCGACGGCCGGGCGGGCGAGACGGCCCTGGTGCTGGGCTCCTTCCGGCGCCGCCCCAACGGCGACTGGAAGTTCGTCATCGGCGGCAAGGGCTACCGGGGCGGCCTCGCGGACCTGCTGCGGGAGTACGGCGTCGAGGTGGCCTGAAGCGGGGGGCCCGGGCCCGGCACTCACTGCTCCCGCGCGGAGGAGTCCCCGTCCGGCGCGGAGGGGTCCCCGTCCGGCGCGAACGGGTCCTCGCAGCCGAACGGGTCCTCCGGCGCGAAGCCGTCCTCCGGCGCGAAGGGGTCCGAGGGCTCGGCCGGCGCCGGCCGGGGGACGTAGCGCAGGACCGCCCACATGCTCTCGGGGCGGGCCTCGTGCGGGGCCGGTTCGCGGCAGGCCTCCAGCTCGCGCAGCAGGCCCGGCCCGTCGATGCCGGCGCCGATCAGGACGAGCTGCGTGCGGCGCGGTTCCCCCCGCCCCCAGGGGCCGGGGCCGAACCGCAGGAAGCGGCCGACCGCGTGGACCTCGTACCGTTCCTCGTGGCCGGGCACGCCGAACCAGACGAACCCCTTGATCCGGTAGAGGCCGGCCGGGCGCCGGTCGAGGAAGTCGATGAGCCGGCGCGGGGAGAGGGCCTGGTCGGAGGTGAACTCGACGCTCTCGTAGCGGGCGTGCGCGTGCCCGGCGTGGGCGTCGTCATCGCCGTCGTGGTCCTGGGCCGCCTCCGCGATCAGGTCCTCGAAGGAGAGCTGCCCGCGCGTCTCGGCCCACGGACGGCGGTCGAACAGCATCTCCGGGTCGACGCGCCCGTGGTCGACGCCGACCACGGGCGTCCCCGGGGCGCAGAGCGCGGCGAGTTCCCCCTCGATCCGGGAACGTTCGGCGGGGTCCACCCGGTCGGTCTTGTTGAGCACCACCAGGTCGGCGACGGCGAGGTGACGGTCGGTCTCGGGGTGCGCGGCCCGGGTCCGGTCGAACTCCGCCGCGTCGACGACCTGCACCAGACCGCCGTAGCGGATCGCCGGGTTCTCGTTGGCGATCAGCATCCGGATCATCTCCTGGGGCTCGGCGAGCCCGCTGGCCTCGATGACGATCACGTCGATCCGGTGGACGGGCGCCGCCAGCTTGTCCAGGTACGCGTCCAGTTCGCTGCCGTCGACCGCACAGCACAGGCAGCCGCCGCCGAGGGAGACCATCGAGTCGCCGACCTGTCCGGCCACCGACATCGCGTCGATCTCGATCGAGCCGAAGTCGTTCACGACGACCCCGATGCGGGTGCCGCCCCGGTTGCCGAGGAGGTGGTTGAGGAGGGTGGTCTTGCCGGAGCCGAGGAATCCGGCGAGGACCACGACGGGGATGGGCTGGACGCTGTTCATCCGGACGATCGTAGCCAGCCCGGGCCGGCCTCAGGCGGGTACGGGTACCGGCTGCGGCGGGGTCGGGCCGGTGTAGTGCGCCGCCGGGCGGATGATCTTCGAGTCGGCGGCCTGCTCCAGGACGTGGGCGCTCCAGCCGATCACCCTCGCCGCGCAGAAGGTCGGCGTGAACATCTCGCGCGGCAGCCCGCACAGCTCCATGACCACGCCCGCGTAGAACTCCACGTTGGTGTGCAGTTCACGGCCCGGCTTGAGTTCGGCGAGGATCTCCTCCACCTGCCGCTCGACCTCCACGGCGAAGTCGACGAGCCGCCCGCCGAACTGCCGGGCGATCTCCCGCAGCATCCGCGAGCGCGGGTCCTCGGTGCGGTACACGGGGTGGCCGAAGCCCATGATCCGGTCCCCGGCCAGGACCCGCTCCCGGATCCAGGGACCGATGCGCTCCACGGTGCCGATGGCGTCCAGGGTGTCCAGGGCCCGGCTGGGCGCGCCGCCGTGCAGGGGGCCGGAGAGCGCGCCGATCGCGCCGGTGAGGCAGGCCGCGACATCGGCACCGGTGGAGGCGATGACGCGGGCCGTGAAGGTGGAGGCGTTGAAGCCGTGGTCGACGGTGGAGACCAGGTACCGCTCCACGGCGCGCGCCCGGACCGGGTCGGGTTCGGTGCCGGTGAGCATCCACAGGTAGTTGGCGGCGTACGGGAGGTCGTCGCGCGGTCCGACGGGTTCCAGGCCCCGGCCCAGCCGGTACAGGGCGGTGAGCAGGGTGGGTACGGCGGCGCAGGCGGCGAGGGCGTCGGCGGCGCGGCGGGCGGGGTCGAGGTCGTAGACCGGCCGGAAGCCGGAGCGGGCGCCGAGCAGCGAGAGCGCGGTGCGCAGTCCGGAGAGCGGCCCGGAGGCGGCGGTGGCACGGGCGAGGGCGGGGAGGGCGTCCCGCACCTCGGCGGGCAGGTGGCGCAGCGGGGCGGTCTCGGCGGCGAAGGCGGCCCGCTCGGCGAGGTCCGCGGGGAGCGCGCCGCGGAACATCAGGTGCCACACGTCCTCGAAGGTGCGGCTCGCGGCGAGGTCGACGGCCGAGTACTGCCGGTAGTGGTAGAAGCCCTCACGGCCCCGGACGTCACCGAGCTGGGTCCCGGTGACCACGACTCCCGCGAGACCGCGAGGTACTTCGACGGTGGTGTTCATGGATCGACCATCCATCCTTGACTGGATCGATGTCAATATTGATCTGATCAACCTATGTAGGGTGGGTGTCATGAGCGACGACCGAGGCGACGCCCCTCCCGCCGCGACCGGCACCGAGCGACGGCTGACCACCCGCGAGGCGGCACAGCTCCTCGGAGTGAAGCCCGCGACCGTGTACGCGTACGTCAGCCGCGGCCAGCTCGGCAGCCGGCGCGACGCGGTCGGGCGGGGCAGCACCTTCGACGCCCGCGAGGTGGAGGCCCTGGCGAGGCGCAGCCGGCGGGAGGCGGCGGTCCCCGCCGGGGAGCTCGCCGTGCGCACCTCGCTGACCCTCATCGAGGACGACCGGTACTTCTTCCGGGGCGTCGACGCCGTGGAACTGGCCTCCGCCTACCCCTTCGAGGAGGTCGCCGAGTGGCTCTGGACGGGCGCCCTGCCGCGGGGCGCCCGGTTCACCGCTCCCCCGGAGGCGCTCGCCGCCGCCCGGCGGGCGGTGGCCGCGCTGCCCGGGCACAGCGGGCCCCTCGACCGGCTGAGGGTCGCGGTCGCCGCCGCCGCGGTGGTGGACCCGCTGCGCTTCGACCTGTCCGAGGAGGCGGTACTGGGCTCCGCGCGCTGCCTGATCCCGACGCTGGTCGGCGCCCTGCCCGGGCCGTCGCCCCGGGAGGCCGGCCGGGACGCCGACGGGCGGCTCGCCCGCGCCCTGTGGCCGCGCCTGACCGGGCGGGAGCCGGATCCGGCGGCGGTCGACGCCCTGGACCTGGCCCTGGCCCTGCTGGTCGACCACGACCTGGCCGCCTCCACCCTGGCGGTACGGGTGGCCGCCTCGGCGCGGGCCCATCCGTACGCGGTCGTCTCGGCCGGGCTCGGCGCGCTGGAGGGCCCCCTGCACGGGGCGGCCGGGCGGCTCGCCCACCGGATGCTGGCCGAGGTGCTGGAGCGCGGCGGCGCCGCGCCGGTGGTGGCGGAGCACCTGCGCGCCGGTCGCCCGGTGCCCGGGCTCGGCCACCGGCTCTACCGGGGCGAGGACCCGAGGGCCCGGGCCCTGTTCGGGCGCCTGGAAGCGCTCCCCCAGGCCGCCCCGGCGCTCGGCGCGGCACGTGACGTGGCGGCGGTGATGGCCCGGCACGGGCTGCACGCCAACGTCGACCTGGCTCTGGCGGTACTGACGGTGTCCTGCGGGATGACCCCCGAGGCGGGGGAGACGGTCTTCGCGGTCGCGCGGACGGCGGGCTGGATCGCGCACGCGCTGGAGGAGTACCGGGAACGCCCCCTGCGCATGCGCCCGAGCGGGCACTACACGGGCCCCCGCCCGCCCCGCCCGCTGCCCTGACGCCCGCGGCGCCGCCCTCGGGACGCCGCCGGGCCGGGGGCACCGTCCGGCCGACCGCGCCCCCGGCCCGGGGATCGCGAGGACGCGCCGCCTCCGGGTGGGCCTTCTCATAGACCGGGGAAATTCCGCTTCCTCCCCCGCCCGCCTACCGTGCTAGTCATGCGGTTCCTCCCCACGGGCTCTCGGCGCCTCGGGCTGCCCAGACGGGCCGTCTCACAGATCCTGCTGACCCAGCTGGCCATCGCGGCGGGGGTCGCCGTCCTGGCGACCGGCCTCTTCCTGGCCCCGCTGGGCCGCCAGCTGGACGACCAGGCGATGCGGCGGGCCCTGGCCATCGCCCAGAGCGCGGCGGCGGACCCGTCCCTGGCCGCCGACCTCCTGCGGTCGCGGCCCTCGCCGGACAGCCCCGTGCAGTCCGCCGCCGAACGGATCCGCACGGCGACGGGGGCCGAGTACGTCGTCGTCATCGACCTCGACGGCATCCGCCGCTCGCACCCCAGCGCCGACCGCATCGGACGCCCCGTCTCCACCGACCCCGGCGACGCCCTCGCGGGCCACGAGGTGATGGAGATCGACGAGGGCACCCTGGGCCGCTCCGCCCGCGGCAAGGTCCCCCTCGTCGCCGCCGACGGGGAGGTCGTCGGCGCCGTCTCCGTCGGCATCGCCTACGACAGCGTCCGCGACCGGCTGCTCGGCGCCATCCCCGGACTCCTCGCCCACGCGGGCGGCGCCCTGGCCGCCGGCGCGCTGGCCGCCTACCTGCTCTCCCGCCGGATCCAGCGGCAGACCCGCGACCTGGCCTTCTCCGATATCGCGGGCCTCCTCGCGGAGCGCGAGGCCATGCTGCACTCCATCCGGGAAGGAGTGATCGCCCTCGATCCGGACGACCGGGTGCGCCTCGTCAACGACGAGGCCGCCCGGCTGCTGGGCCTCCCCGAGGACAGCGCGGACACCCTCGCCGGCCGGCCGCTGGACGAGGTGCTGGGCGCGGGCCGCACCAGCGACGTCCTGACCGGCCGCGTCACCGGCCGTGACCTGCTGACCGTCCAGGGCCCGCGCGTCCTGGTCGCCAACCGCATGCCCACCGCGGACGGCGGAGCCGTCGCCACCCTGCGCGACCGCACCGAGGTGGAGCGTCTGGGCCGCGAACTGGACTCCACCAAGGGCCTGATCGAGGCCCTGCGCGCACAGGACCACGAACACGCCAACCGTCTCCACACCCTCCTCGGCCTGCTCGAACTGGAACTGCACGAGGAAGCCGTCGCCTTCGTCACCGAGGTCGTCGGCGTGCACCGCACCACGGCCGAGCAGGTCACCGAGAAGGTCCACGACCCCCTGCTCGCCGCCCTGCTGGTGGGCAAGGCCACCGTCGCCGCCGAACGCGGCGTCGCGCTGCGCCTCGCCCCGGCCGCCCTCCTCCCCGACCGCCTGGTGGACCCCGGCGGCCTCGTCACGATCCTCGGCAATCTCGTGGACAACGCCATGGACGCGGCGGCCGGCTCGGCCGCGCCCCTGGTCGAGGTCGACATCCGCGCGGAGGGACGCACCGCCGTCCTGCGGGTGCGCGACAGCGGTCCCGGGATCCCCGCCGGCCGGCGCGAGGACGTCTTCACCGAGGGCTGGTCGACCAAGCAGCCCAGGGCCCACCGCGAGCGCGGGCTGGGGCTGGCCCTCGTACGCCGCCTCGCGGAGCGGCAGGGCGGCAGCGCCCGGGCCGGTGAAGCAGCGGACGGAGGGGCGGAGTTCTCCGTCGTACTCCCGGAGGCCCTGCGATGAACGAGACCCCGATCCACGTATTGGTCGTCGACGACGACATGCGTGTTGCCAGGATCAACGCGGCGTACGTGGCGAAGGTTCCCGGTTTCCAGGTGTCAGGCGAGGTGCATTCGGCGGCCGAGGCCCTCGGCTTCCTCACCGCCCGCCCGGTCGACCTGGTTCTCCTCGACCACTACCTCCCCGACGGGAACGGCCTCGACCTGGTGCGCCGACTGCGCCAGCTGGGCCACCACACCGACGTGATCATGGTCACGGCCGCGCGGGACCTGGCCACCGTCCAGGCGGCCATGCGGCTCGGCGCCCTCCAGTACCTGGTCAAGCCGTTCACCTACGCCGGCCTGCGCGCCAAGCTGGAGGCCTACGCCTCCCTGCGCCGCTCCCTCTCCGGCGGCGGCGAGGCCGAACAGGCGGAGGTCGACCGGATCTTCGGCGCCCTCGCCGCGGCCGACACCCCCAACGAACTGCCCAAGGGCCACTCCCCCACCACCGCGGAGCTGGTCCGGCAGGTGCTGCGCGCCGCCGAAGGCCCCCTGTCCACCCAGCAGATCGCCGACCGCGCCGGCGTCAGCCGGCAGACCGCGCAGCGCTACCTGAAGCTGCTGGACCGTGCCGGCCGCGTCACCCTGGCCCTGCGCTACGGCGAGACCGGCCGCCCCGAACACCGTTACGCCTGGCGCCCGCCGGACACCGCTTAGGGCACGGGCGGCTCACACCGCACCGGCCCCCGTCAGGGAGCGGACCTCCGTCTCCGCGTGCTTGCGCTCGTCCGCCTCCTCCGCGGAGGTGACGGTGCCCAGCCAGCCGGCCAGGAACCCGAGCGGGATCGAGACGATCCCCGGGTTCTGCAGCGGGAAGTACTGGAAGTCGACGCCCGGGAACAGGGATTCGGGGCTTCCGGAGACGACGGGTGACAGGACGACCAGCAGCACCGCCGGAACCAGTCCGCCGTACACCGACCAGACCGCCCCCCGCGTGGTGAAGCCCCGCCAGAACAGCGAGTACAGCAGCACCGGGAGGTTGGCGGAGGCCGCCACGGCGAAGGCGAGCCCCACCAGGAAGGCCACGTTCAGGTCCTGCGCCAGCAGGCCCAGGGCGATCGCCACCGCCCCGATCCCCACGGCCGCGACCCGGGCCACGGCCACCTCGCTGCGCTGCCTGGCGTGCCGGCGCCTGAGGGAGGCGTACAGATCGTGCGCGACGGAGGCCGACGAGGCCAGGGTGATCCCGGCGACCACGGCGAGGATGGTCGCGAAGGCGATGGCCGACACGATCGCGAACAGCACAGCGCCCCCGGTGGACCCGGCGCCGCCGCCGAGGAAGGCCGCCAGCAGCGGCACGGCCGTGTTGCCGGAGGCGTTCGAGGCCCGCACCTCGTCCGGACCCACCAGTGCGGCCGCCCCGAAACCGAGGACGACGGTCATCAGGTAGAAACCGCCGATCAGCGCGATCGCCCACACCACCGACCGGCGGGCGGCCCGCGCGGTCGGCACGGTGTAGAAGCGCGACAGGATGTGGGGCAGCCCGGCCGTGCCCAGGACCAGGGCGAGACCGAGGCTCATGAAGTCGATCCGGGCGGTCCAGTCCCCTCCGTACTTCAGGCCGGGACTCAGGAAGCGCGCCCCGTGCCCGCTGCGCTCCGCGGCTCCGGTGAGGAGCTGGTCGACGTTCCCGTGGAAGCGGAGCAGGACGAGCACGGTCAGGGCGAGGGCCCCGCCCATCAGGAGCACCGCCTTGACGATCTGGATCCAGGTGGTCGCCCGCATCCCGCCGAAGGTCACGTAGACCACCATCAGCGCGCCCACCCCGATCACGGTGAGGGTCCGGGCGGCGGGGCCCGCGTCCGAGAGCAGCAGGCCCACCAAAGTGCCCGCTCCGACCATCTGCGCGACCAGGTACAGCACGGAGACGACCACCGAGGAGGTCCCGGCGGCGATCCGGACGGGCCGCTCGCTCATCCGCGCGGCGACCACGTCGGCGAGGGTGAAGCGGCCGCAGTTGCGGACCAGTTCGGCGACCAGGAACAGGACCACCAGCCAGGCGACGAGGAAGCCGACGGAGTAGAGGAGGCCGTCGTATCCGAAGAGGGCGATCAGCCCGGAGATCCCGAGGAAGGAGGCGGCCGACATGTAGTCGCCCGCGATGGCGAAACCGTTCTCCAGGGGGGAGAAGAGCCGCCCGCCCGCGTAGAACTCCTCGGCCGAGCCGTGCCGGTTGCGGCTGACCCAGGTGGTGATGCCGAGGGTGACCGCGATGAAGGCGCTGAAGAGGATCAGCGCGAGGGTCTGGTGCTCGGTGCTCACGCGTCCTCCTCCTCATGGCCGGTCGCCGTCCGCGGCCGCCCGTGCTCCCGCTCGCGCGCGGGAGCCCGTCCCCGCGCGCGCTCCTGGTCCCGTTCCTGTGCGCGTTCCTGTACGCGCTCCTGCTCGAAGACGGTCCAGCGCAGGTCGAGCGCCGCCCGGTCGCGGCGCAGCCGCGCGTGCCGGGCGTAGGCCCAGGTCAGCAGGAAGGTGCTGAGGAACTGTCCGAGGCCGGCCAGCAGGGCCACGTTGACCGCGCCGGCCACGGGCCGGGCCATGAACCCGGGTGCCGCGGTGGCGGCGACCACGTAGGCGACGTACCAGAGGAAGAAGCCGGCGGTCGCGGGGACGACGAACCCGCGGTAGCGGCCGCGGACCTCCTGGAAGGCGGCGCTGCGCTGCACTTCCAGGTAGATGTCGGACGCGCCGGGCGCGGCCCGGTCTCCGGGAGGCGGGGGAACCTGGGCCGGGACCGTGTCCGATCCCTCGCCCCAGCCCACGGCCAGCGCGTCGTACCAGGGGTCGTCCAGCCGGATCGTTCCGGCATCACGGCCTTCGTGCTTGTCCACCGAACTCTCCTTGTCCGCCGCCGCATTGGCCGCGTGCCCACAAGGATGTGCCGGTTGGTCGGTTTCCGGACTGATGTACCGGTGCTCTTCACCCCTTCAGGTGATGGGGCGAGGGGCACCGGTGTGCCGGAACGCCGTTTGCGCCTGCGCGGTACCGGCCGCCGCCGGCCGGTACCGCGCAGGGGTCAGGCGTCGATGCGCGAGCGGTCCAGGGTCGCCGCGGAGCCGGTGATGAACTCCTTGCGCGGGGCCACCTCGTTGCCCATGAGCAGGTCGAAGACCTGCTCGGCGGAGTCCAGGTCGCCGATGTTGATGCGCCGCAGGGTGCGGTGGCGGGGATCCATCGTGGTCTCCGCCAGCTGGTCCGCGTCCATCTCGCCGAGGCCCTTGTAGCGCTGGATGGCGTCCTTGTACCGGATGTTCTTGCGCTGGTACTCCAGCAGGGTCTGGCGCAGCTCGTTGTCCGAATACGTGTAGACGTACTTGTCCTGGCCCTTCTTGGGCTGGACGAGCTCGATCCGGTGCAGCGGCGGCACGGCCGCGAAGACGCGTCCCGCCTCGACCATCGGGCGCATGTACCGCTGGAAGAGCGTGAGCAGCAGGCAGCGGATGTGCGCGCCGTCCACGTCGGCGTCGACGAGGAGGACGATCTTGCCGTAGCGGGCGGCGTCGATGTCGAAGGTGCGGCCGGAGCCGGCTCCTATGACCTGGATGATCGCTCCGCACTCGGCGTTCTTGAGCATGTCCGAGACCGAGGACTTCTGGACGTTGAGGATCTTGCCCCGGATCGGCAGCAGCGCCTGGAACTCGGAGTTCCGCGCGAGCTTGGCCGTACCGAGCGCGGAGTCGCCCTCGACGATGAAGAGCTCGCTGCGTTCCACGTCGTCGCTGCGGCAGTCGGCCAGCTTGGCGGGGAGCGAGGAGGACTCCAGCGCGGTCTTGCGGCGCTGGGCCTCCTTGTGCTGGCGGGCCGCGATGCGGGTCCGGGCGGCCGCGACGATCTTCTCCATCACGGCGCGGGCCTGCTGCTTGTCGTCGCGCTTGGTCGAGGTCAGGAAGGCCTTGAGCTCCTTGGCGACGACGGCTGCGACGATCCGGGTGGCCGCGGAGGTGCCGAGCACCTCCTTGGTCTGGCCCTCGAACTGCGGCTCGGCGAGCCGGACGGTGACGACCGCCGTCATGCCCTCCATGGCGTCGTCCTTGACCACGTCGTCCTCGGCGACGCGCAGCAGCTTCGCGGAGCGCAGGACCTCGTTCACGGTCTTGGTGACCGAGCGTTCGAAGCCGGAGACGTGGGTGCCGCCCTTGGGGGTGGCGATGATGTTCACGAAGGACTTGACGTTGGTCTCGTACCCCGTGCCCCAGCGCAGGGCGATGTCCACGCCGAGCTCGCGGGTGACCTCGGTGGGGGTCATGTGGCCGCGGTCGTCGAGGACCGGGACGGTCTCCTTGAAGGTGCCCGAGCCGGTCAGGCGCAGCACGTCGCAGACGGCCTTGTCCTGGGCGAGGTAGTCGCAGAACTCGCTGATGCCCCCGTCGAAGCGGAAGGTCTCCTCGGTCTTGCCCGCGCCGTCGAGGCCCCGCTCGTCGCGGACGACGATGGTCAGGCCGGGCACGAGGAAGGCGGTCTGGCGTGCGCGCTGGTAGAGGGTCTCCAGGGAGAGCCGGGCGTCCTTGAGGAAGATCTGGCGGTCGGCCCAGTAGCGGACCCGGGTGCCCGTCCTGCCCTTGGGGATCCGCTTGACCTTGCGCAGCCCGCTCGCCGGGTCGAAGGCGCTGTCGGGGCCCTGGTCCGCGAAGAGCCCGGGGACGCCGCGGCGGAAGCTGATGGCGTGGGTGGAGCTGCCCCGGTCGACCTCGACGTCCAGGCGGGACGACAGGGCGTTGACCACGGAGGCGCCGACGCCGTGCAGGCCGCCGGAGGCCGCGTACGAGCCCCCGCCGAACTTGCCGCCGGCGTGCAGCTTGGTCATGACGACCTCGACCCCGGAGAGGCCGGTCTTGGGCTCGACGTCGACCGGGATGCCGCGGCCGTTGTCGCGGACCTCGACGGAGGCGTCGTGGTGGAGGATCACCTCGATGTGGTCGCAGTAGCCGCCCAGGGCCTCGTCGACGGAATTGTCGATGATCTCCCAGAGGCAGTGCATCAGGCCTCGGCTGTCGGTGGAGCCGATATACATACCGGGGCGCTTGCGGACGGCCTCGAGGCCTTCGAGGACGAGCAGGTGCCGCGCGGTGTAGTTGGAGCCGTCCCGGTCTGCTCCGGACAGCAGCGCGCTGGAAGGCACGGACGTGTCGGCGGTCACGCAGTTCGCTCCTCGCTGAATTTCTTTTCTGGCCCGGTCGGGCGCAGGGATGGCTCGGTCGCCGGTCGAAGGGTACCGAGGCCTGGTAGAGCCGATGCAACGCCACCCTCGTGGCTTCCACAGCGTAGTGCAGATCCGCACGGATGTTCGATCCCCCGTGGGGGTGAAGCAAACATCACGTTCCCTTCGACGCATGAACCATTTAGGGTTCGGGCACGTCCTCATGCACAACCGGCACTCACGCCGGGAGGACGAGAACTGCTACAAGCGAACGACTGACAACGCGAAACCGTAAAGCAACGCAATACGGCTCCTTCGCCGCCAACCGGCAGCAGCCGGCCAGCTTCGGAAGGAAGTTTCGAGGAAAAGCCGCGAGCGGGAACGTTTTCGGCCTGGTTGGATGTTGACCCTGGTACGACAGCTCGTCGAGCTAGAGAAGAGGCGACGTGACTACTGTTCTGACACCCGCGACCCCGCTGACGGCCGCTGACCGATGCGACCGTTGCGGCGCCCAGGCATATCTGCGCGTCGTCCTCCTGAGCGGTGGTGAACTGCTCTTCTGCGCCCACCACGGGCGCAAGTTCGAGCCGGAACTCAAGAAGATCGCCGCGGAAATACAGGATGAGACCGAGCGGCTTACGTCCGCTCCGGCCGCCGCCAGCGCGGCCGACGAGGACCGCTGACACAAGCCTGAACCTCGCATCCGACGAGCCAGGACCGGCCAGGCCGGTCGACGGGCGGCATCTCTGAGACCCAGGGATGGCCGCCCGTCCTCATGTCCGGGACCGCCCGGACCACCCCGCTTCCGGTCCAGGCACCCCTTCAGGGGCCGCAGGGGCCCGCTGGAGCCCCTCCGCGGCCTCCGGCGGTGTTCCTAGAGCGCTCCCGGCTGTACGTCTGCCTCGGAGTCGCTCACGAAGCCGACCAGCGGGGCGATCCGGGTGTACACCCCCGGGCTGTCCGCGCGCCCGCAGCCCCGGCCCCAGGACACCAGCCCGATGAGCCGCCCCTGGGCCACCAGCGGCCCTCCGCTGTCGCCCTGGCAGGCGTCCTTCCCGCCGGAGCGGTCACCCGCGCACACCATGGAGTCCTCCTGGTAGCGCCCGTCCGAGTCCCCCGGGTACGCCCGGCGGCAGACCTCGTCCGCCAGGACCGTGACCCGCGCCGCCCGCAGCCCGTACGCGTAGTCGCCGAAGCCGCTGGTGTCACCCCACCCGTACACCACCGCCTCGGTGCCCGCTCCGTAGGCGGGGTGGCCGGCCCCGGCCATGGGGAGGACGTGGTCCGCCGGCACCGCCTCGGCCAGCTCCAGCACGGCGAGGTCCCCGGCGTTGGTCCCGGGGTCGTAGGCCGGGTTCACCCGGGCCCCCAGCACCGCGATCTCGCGGCCCTCGGGCGCCCGGAGTTCCGTACGTCCGGTGATCACGCGGAAATCGGGGACGGACTCGACCGGCCCGCCCAGCACCTGGCGGCCGAGGCAGTGCGCCGCCGTCACCACGGTGGTGGGGGCCACGACGACACCCCCGCAGAACTGCCCGTCGCGGATACCCCCGAACCGGTCACGGCTGGCGAGGGCCACGACCCACGGGCTGTCGGCGACCCGCGCCGGGCTCCCGCCTATGACGATGCTGTCCGCGGCCACCGTGGGCGCCTGGGCCAGCGGCGCCGCGGCCGCTCCCGCCACGAGGGTCAGAGCGCCCACCAGGACACGGGCGAAGGGACGACGCATGAGGCCTCCTGACTCTGAGTGTGCTCGAATACACCCAGAGTGGGATGACCCGGTGACATGCGCACCTGCTGCACCCGGGCGGTGCCGGGGGCCCGCCGGAGCGCTCGACGGCATGCCGGAACCCGCCCGGCAGCCGCTCGACACCGGCTGGGGATCCGGCCGGGCCCGGGGCTGCGCCCGGCCGGCCCTCGGCGCGGCTCAGTCCAGATAGTCGCGCAGCACCTGCGAACGCGACGGGTGGCGCAGCTTCGACATCGTCTTCGACTCGATCTGGCGGATGCGCTCACGGGTGACCCCGTAGACCTTGCCGATCTCGTCGAGGGTCTTGGGCTGCCCGTCGGTCAGTCCGAAGCGCATCGAGACCACGCCGGCCTCGCGCTCGCTCAGCGTGTCGAGGACCGAGTGGAGCTGCTCCTGCAGGAGCGTGAAGCTCACGGCGTCGGCCGGGACGACCGCCTCGGAGTCCTCGATGAGGTCACCGAACTCGCTGTCGCCGTCCTCGCCGAGCGGGGTGTGCAGGGAGATCGGCTCGCGGCCGTACTTCTGGACCTCGATGACCTTCTCGGGGGTCATGTCGAGTTCCTTGGCGAGCTCCTCCGGGGTGGGCTCGCGGCCCAGGTCCTGGAGCATCTGGCGCTGCACGCGGGCGAGCTTGTTGATCACTTCGACCATGTGCACCGGGATGCGGATGGTGCGGGCCTGGTCGGCCATGGCCCGGGTGATCGCCTGCCGGATCCACCAGGTGGCGTACGTGGAGAACTTGTAGCCCTTGGTGTAGTCGAACTTCTCGACCGCGCGGATGAGGCCCAGGTTGCCTTCCTGGATCAGGTCGAGGAAGAGCATGCCGCGGCCGGTGTAGCGCTTGGCCAGCGAGACGACGAGACGGAGGTTGGCCTCCAGCAGGTGGTTCTTGGCGCGGCGGCCGTCCTCGGCGATGATCTCCAGCTCGCGCTTGAGCTTGGGGGCCAGCTTGTCGGAGTTCGCCAGCTTGTCCTCGGCGAACAGGCCCGCCTCGATGCGCTTGGCGAGCTCGACCTCCTGCTCGGCGTTGAGGAGGGGGACCTTGCCGATCTGCTTGAGGTAGTCCTTGACGGGGTCGGCGGTGGCGCCCGCCACGACGACCTGCTGGGCGGGGGCGTCGTCCTCGTCGTCGGAGATGACGAAGCCCTTGTTCTCGCCGCCCTCGTCCTCTTCCTCGGCCTCCGCCTTCACCGCCTCGGGACCCTCTTCCAGGGTCTCCTCTTCGCCCTCGTCGGCGGTCTTCTTGGCGGCCGTCTTCTTCGCCGCCGTCTTCTTGGCGGCGGTCTTCTTGGCGGTGGCCTTCTTCGCGGCGGTCTTCTTCGCCGCCGTCTTCTTCGCGGCGGGCTCGGCCGAGGGCTCCCCGGCGAGCGCGTCGGCGGTGTCGGGGTCCGTCGTCCCCGGCTCCGCGACGGCGTCGGCCGGTGCCGGGGCGGCCGCCGTCTTGGCCGCCACGGTCTTCGTCGTCGTCCGCTTCGCGGGAGTCTTCGCTGCGACGCTCTTACGGGGGGTGCGCTTGGGCGACTCCGCGGCACTGACCATCAGCGTCACACCCTCTTCCTCGAGGATCTGGTTGAGGCTGCGCAGAACATTTTTCCACTGGGTCGCTGGAATCTGGTCAGCCTCGAAGGCCCGACGCACGTCATCGCCGGCGATCTGCCCCTCGGCCTTGCCCCGCTCGATGAGCGCCATCACAGACTCGGAATCGGCGATCTCCGGCGGGAGCGTACGGGATGTGCTGGCCGACACGAACAACCTCTCGGAACGATGGGAACGGCTTCCGACCCCGGCGTGGTGCTGGACCGGAGCCGACGACCACCGACTGGGGATGGGCCGGGGGCGCGGGCAGGGGCCGGGGAGCTGCACAGCATCCCCAAGGGCTGCTGTCTTCCCTCCGTCGGCCATCACCTCTTAGTTCATCGCGTGACGTCGCGGAGCGTTACGCCCAATCTTCGTGTCCCGAGTGCGCCCCTCCGTGGCTTGCGTCACAGGGCGTGCGCTCCCCGTGCCGGTCGCGCGCCCGTACGGCCCGGGCCGGGGGCCGCTCCGGGGACCGCACGCCGATGTCGCCGGGCCCGAAGGACCCGGCGACCGGTGGTGCGCTCCCACGCCCCCGTGCGTCGGAGCGTCAGTGCTCGCGCGGTGCGGGGACCACGCGCTCTACCTCCGGGTGCACCGTCAGGAGCTGGCGCATGGCGTTCTCGGCACCCACGCTGTCGCCGGAGGCCAGGGCCTCGACCATGCGGGCGTGGTGCGCCACGCAGGTCTCGCTGGGGCGGTCGCAGGAGGTGACGGGGCTGCCGGAGACCTGGAGGGCGGCGGAGACGATGCCCGAGAGGTGTTCCAGCATGCGGTTGCCCGCGATCTGGATCAGGAGCGCGTGGAACTCGTTGTCGGCGCGCGCGAACGTGATCGCGTCCCCCTGCCCGAGGGCGTGGCCCATGATCTCGACCATGTCGGAGAGGCGCTGCTGGATGTCGGGGCGGTCGTGCCCGGCGGCGAGACGGGCGGCCAGCGGCTCGATCGTCCAGCGGAGCTCGTTGAGCTCGCGGCGCTGGTCGTCGCGCTGGGGGCCGAAGGCGCGCCACTCGATGATGTCCGGGTCGAGCAGGTTCCAGTCGGCGACCGGCCGGACCCGGGTGCCCACGTTGGGCCGGGCGCTCACGAGGCCCTTGGCCTCCAGGACCCGCAGCGATTCGCGGACGACGGTGCGGGAGACCTCGAAGCGCTGGCCGATCTCCTCGGGGACCAGGGGCCGGTCCGCGCCGAGGTCGCCGGAGACGATCATCTGGCCGAGCTGCTGGACGAGTTGGCCGTGGAGCCCGCGACCGCGGCTGCCGGTCGCCCGGCGGCCGACGCGGCTCAACTCGACGTCGCCCCCGTCCCAGTGGGGTGGCCCGACCCGGTCGGAGCCGGCGGCCTCCGCGTAGGGGTAGCGGTCGAGGTCGCCCGGGCCGGCGAGGCCGGTGTCGGCATGGCGGGCGGCGGTCATCATGGTGTGCGCAAGGGTACTCACGAATCCTTTGTCGGCCGTGCCTCCATGACCCTTGAGGTCTTTGCTGAAAAGCACACGAAAGGGTGATCGGTGCCCCCTACGCAATTGACGACTTATCGTAAGGATTCGGACCTCTTGCGGGGAGTTGTGGTCCGCTTCGCGTGATTTCGCGCGAAGCGGTCCCCTCCGGTCACCCGGCAGTCGCCTCCCGCATCGGAACGATCACCACCGGACTCGGGCGCGCAGTCCTGTGAACCCATAGGCGCACAACAGGACCATCAACGACAACACCAGCGCGGCGCCCACGGGTTGGGCCATCACCCGGAGGGCCCCCAGCACGAAGCGGTCCGCCTCCGCGGGCCAGGGCGCGGAGGCCAGGGCCCGCAGCCGGGAGGCCACCCCGCCCGCCGGGTACGCGGACCGCCCCTCCAGGGCTGCGCGCACCAGCGGGACGACCGCCACCGGTACGGCGATCACGGCCGCCATGCCCGCGAGGGAGGAGCGGAAGGCCCCGGAGGCGAGGACCCCGGCCCAGGCGCAGCCGACCAGCAGCCCGGCCCAGCTCGCGCCGGCGGCGGGCCAGCCGGCCGGCGCCCGCAGCGGTGCCGTGCCGAAGACGAGGCGCAGCGCCGCGGCGTCGACGGTGACCACGAGGGCTCCGAGCAGGAGGGCGAGGGCGGCGCACACCCCGAGCTTGGCCGTGAGCAGTCCCAGCCGCCGCGGCACGGTGCCGCGGTCGGCGGCGAGGGCGGGGTAGCGGTACTCCTCGCCGAAGGCCAGGGCGCCCAGCAGTCCGGCGCCGAGCGCCGCCGGGGGCAGCGGGAACGGCCGCGGCCAGGCGGCGAGGATCCGGTGGAGCGGGGTGTGGCCGGTGCGGGCAAGTACGAGGGCGGTGACGGCGGAGACGGCGACGACCAGGGCGGCCGTGAGGAAGGGGGTGGCGGTGCCGAAGACGCGGCGCAGCTCGTAGCGCAGCGGTCGCAGCGGGCCGCCCACACGGCGCACCGGCCGCGCGGGACGGGCGTGCCGGGCGCGCCCGGCCAGGGCCCGCCCACGCCCGGCGGACGGCTGGGCGAAGGCGGCGGCGGGGCCGGGGGCAGCGGCGGGGGTGGGCGGGGGTTCGGCGGGTGGTTCCGTACGGGGCCCGCCGGTGGGAACGGTGCCGGAGGCTCCGGGTTCGCGGTGGACGGCCGCGCCACCGCCGACCGCGGGGACGCCCGGTCCGGTGCGGACCTGGGCGGCGGCCTCCACCCGCGCCTCGGCGCGGGCTTCCACCCGTGCGCCGGAGCCGGCTCCGGTGCGGGCCTGCGGCACCGGGGGGACGGGCGCGCCGGTGTCACCGGTCTCGTCGGCGAGCTGGTGGACCAGCACGCCGTGCCGGAACGCGGCCTCGCCCACCTCGGCGCAGTTGCTCCCGTACACGGAGAGCCGGCTGCCGCTCTCCTCGACGATCTCGACCACCCGGTGCGCGGCCCTGGCCTCGCGGCCCAGTACGTCGGCCAGCCGGGCGGCGTGCGGGGTGCGCACGGCGACGCGGGGCCGCAGCCTGGTGCGCGCGAAGTCCGCGGCGTCCTGGTCGGCCACGAGCCGGCCCGCGGCGATGGAGACGACCCGGTCGGCGCTGCGGGCGGCCTCCTTCGCGTCGGCCGTGGTGAAGAGCACGGCTCCGCCGAGGGAGGCGTGACCGCGCAGCAGGCCGTGCAGCCAGGCCCGGTCCCGGGGGGCCAGTCCCGCCGTGGGCTCGTCGAGGATCAGGGTGCAGGGGTCGGCGAGCATGGCCGCGGCCAGGCCGACCCGGCGGTCCATGCCGGCCGAGAGGGAGCCGAGCCGTTGGTCGCGCAGGCCGCCGATGCCGACGACCTCCATCAGGGTGTCGGCCCGGGAGGCCGGGACGCCGACGGCGGCGCAGAGCATTCGCAGCTGGCCGCGGACCGTCCGCGACGGATGTCCGGGGACGTCGCCGAGGAGGACCCCGACCTCGCCGGCGGGATGCGGGATCCGGTGCAGCGGGCGGCCGCGGAAGTAGGTGACGCCGCGGCCCGGTTCGAGTTCGAGCATGAGCCGCAGTGCGGTGGTCTTGCCCGAACCCGGCTCTCCGAGCAGGGCGGTCACGCACCCCGGGCGGGCCTCGAAGGTGAGGTCGTCCACGAGGGGCGGGAGATCTCGACGGGGTGTGCTGGTGAGTCCGATGGCCTGGAGCATCGCTTCTCTCGCGGGGTGTGAGACCGCTCTGCGGCAGCGTGAGTACCGCACGCAAGATAACGCGATATGTCCGATTTTGTACGCAACCGGCCCGGGTCCGTGTCGCTACGACCGCCGGCAGACCCCCGGACGGCGCACGACGCCGCCGGCGCGGCTTCGGCCGATCAGACCTCGGGGCGCAGCATGGGCGGGTTGAGCAGGGTCGCGCCGCCGGCCCTGAAGAGCTGGGCGGGCCGCCCGCCCTGACGGGTCGTCGTCCCCCCGGCGGGGACCAGGAACCCGGGGGTCCCGGTGACCTTGCGATGGAAGTTGCGCGGGTCGAGCGCCACGCCCCACACGGCCTCGTACACCCGACGCAGCTCGCCCACGGTGAACTCGGGCGGACAGAAGGCGGTGGCCAGGGAGGAGTACTCGATCTTCGAGCGGGCCCGCTCGACACCGTCGGCGAGGATCGTCGCATGGTCGAAGGCGAGCCCGGCGGAGGCCTGGTCCGGGCCTTCCAGGAGTTCGTCGACGGGAGCCCAGCGGGCGCTGTTGGCGTCGCCGCCGGCCCTGGGGGCGGGCAGGTCGGGGGCGAGGACCAGATGGGCGACGCTGACCACCCGCATCCGGGGGTCGCGCTGCGGGTCGCCGTAGGTGGCGAGCTGCTCGAGGTGCGCGCCGTTGTCCACGCCGGGCGCGGCCGGGTCGTGCGCGCACAGCCCGGTCTCCTCGGAGAGCTCCCTGGCCGCGGCGCCGGCCAGGTCCTCATCCCCGCGCACGAAGCCGCCGGGCAGCGCCCAGCGTCCCTGGAACGGCTGCTCACCCCGCCGGACGACCAGCGCGCAGAGCGCGTGGCGCCGCACGGTGAGCACGACCAGGTCGACGGTGACGGCGAAGGGCGGAAAGGCCGACGGGTCGTAGGGAGACATGCCGCGATCATAGTCGTCTGCTTGACGATAAACAGTCCTTTGGTGATCCCGAGGAGGGTGATCCGGAGCCCGGACCGGATCCTCCGCAGCGCGCGGGCCCACCTCCCGGCCTCCGTCTCAGCCTCCCAGTTGCAGTCCATCGGCGGCCTCCTCCACCATGCCGACGCCGAGGCGGCTGACCCGGACGGTGAAGGGCTCCCCCGCGACCCGCAGGCCGGAGAGGCGCAGGGCGCCGAGCGGGGCGCCCGCCCGGGGGGCCACGGCGACGGTGCCCGCCGGGGCGTCGGGGCGGATGCCGGCGAGGGCGGTGAGGGCGTGGATCCCGGCGGCTGCGGCCACCGCGGCCGGCCGGCAGGCGGCGGGATGCGGCAGCGGGGCGCTGCCCGCCGTGCGCTGCTCGGCGGCGTACATCTCCGGCAGCCGGTATCCGAAGGCCTCGGCCGCGTCGAGCAGGCCCCGCAGCAATCCGGCGGCCTCCTTCTCGAAGCCGGACTGGGCCAGCCCGGCCACCGCGAGGGCACTCTCGTGCGCCCGGACCGCTCCCGACCGGTGGCCGAAGGGGTTGTGCCCCGGCTCCCTGGCAGCCATGCTCCGCAGCCCCCACCCCGAGTCCATGGCGGGGGCTCCGAGCAGCCGGGCGAGCTGTTCGGTACGGACGCCGTCCAGCAGCCCGGGGGCGAGCCGGCCCCCGCCGAGCAGGCCCGTGTCCAGCAGGTGCACGGCGGCTCCGGTCAGCCGGGGCAGCGGCCGGCCGTCCGGGTGCAGGGCGGCGGCGGGGCGGCCCCCGTCCGGACCGTCGATCCAGAACCGGTCCCGGAACCTCTCCCGCAGCGCGGCCGCCCACTCCCGCCACTCCCCCGCTCCGCCGCGCCCGCACCCCTCCAGCAGGTCGGCGCCGAGGAGCGCGGCCCGGTGGGCGTGGGCCTGGGTCTCGCAGCGCCGCGGACCGGGATCGGGATCGGCCAGGAAGCCGTCCTCCCCCAGCGCCCCGCGCAGCCAGTCCAGGCACCGCTCCGCGACGGGCAGCAGCCGGGCCACGTCCTCCTCGGGCAGGCCCCAGCGCCGGGCCTCCGCCAGCACCGCCGGGAAGCCGAGGGTGGCTTCGGTCCCGGTGCACCCGGGCGGCAGCTGCGGTCCGGCGGCCCGCAACGGACCCGGGATCTTCCCCGCCCCGGGGCCCCGTCCCCCGGTCTGCGCGCGGGCCAGGGTCCGCAGGGTGGCGGCGGCCAGCCCGGTGCCGAGCGGCAGCGCCATCCGCGCGGCCCACAGCGACTCCGCCGGGGCGAGTCCGAGCCGCCACGGCACTCCTGCGGCGGCGAAGGCGTCGCCCGGTGCCGCGGGGTCCCGCAGGAGCAGGGCCCGGAGGTCCTCGACGCTGGTGCGGAACCAGGCGTCGGCCCTCGGGTCGTCCCCCTCGGCGCGGGCCGCGGCCAGCGGGTTCGCCACCTGCCCGGCGGGGGCCCGCGTGAGGCGGTCGGGGGTGGTCCGCAGCTCGATGGTGCGGGACTCCCCGGGACCCAGCTCGAGTTCCCAGCGCAGGAGCCCGGCCGAGGCCAGGGCGTCGTCGGGGGCCGGTTCGGCGGTGGTGACGGCCAGGACGTCCCCGGCGCCCCAGCGCAGACCCGCCGCGTGCACCGCGGCGGCGAGTTCCGGACCGGCGCGCCCCTCGGCCACCGCGGCCAGGTCGGCCAGGTCGGTACCGAGGGAGACCTCGACGGGCAGGCGCAGCGGGCGGGCGGCGAAGCTGCGCACGGTGATGCGCTCGGTGCCGTCGGCGTGGCGGACCCGCTCCACCCCGATGTCGGGGTCCGGTCCGGGCTCGACCCCGGTGCGGACGGTGGCGGTGAAGGCGGCCCGGTCGGCGCCGAGGCTGCGGCCGTGGAGGGCGACCGGGTCCCGCCCGGCGACGCGCAGCACGCAGCGGGACAGCAGCCGGCGCCCGGAGCGGTAGATCCCGTCGGTCCCCCGCCCGGTCAGCTGGCCGTGCTCGGGCGAGATGGCCAGGCAGGGGGCGGCGACGCAGACGACCGCCCCGTGCACCGGAGGCAACTCGGCCCTGCGCCCTCCACCGCCACCGCCACCGCCACCGCCGGATGCCTGCCCGGGCAGCCCGGCTCCGCCGTCCCGCCCCTGCCCGAGCGGGCCCGCACCCGCTCCGGAGGGCTGCCCCGAAGACTGCCGTCCAGGAGCGACGGCCCCCGGTGGCGGGCCCGCGGGGCGCTCCGGCGCGTGGCCGGGAGCCGGTTCCGGTGGACGGGGCGCCGGGGTCGGAGGGGGCCCGGGCGGGCCGCTTCGGGGTACGGAGGGAGCCATGTGCCGCCTTGTCTGCGCTCCGGCCGGTTCTGCGGGGCGGCGGCGCGGCCGGGCCCCCGCCACCCTCCCCCTGAACGTCCCGGCCCCCGCCCGGGTCACGGGCCCCGGTGGCGGCTGCCCCCGCCGGTCGGGGCGATCGCCGGACGGGGCCGCGCCGGCAGCCTGCCGCTGGGCCGCGGCACGGACCTGACGGGGGCTCACTGCGCGCTCCCCTCGGGGCGGCGGGAGGCGCGCCGGTGCCGTCCCGTGCGGCGGCCGGGCGGACGGGTGGCGGCGGCGCGCCTCTTGCGGCCCGGTTCGCGGCGCCTGCGCTCCTCGCGCAGGCACTCCCGCAGCCCCTCGGGGTCGAGGCCCTCGTTGCAGGCGTGGTGGAGGAGCTGCGCGAAGCGGTATTCGGCGTCGGCGCGCAGGGCCAGCCCGAAGGCGATCCGGGCGGTCGGCTCGTCCCCGGTGGACCACGAGACCCAGCCGGCCAGGGTCAGCGGGGCGGCCGCGTGTTCCCCGTAGGCCCCGACGCAGCGCCGGGCGAGGGCCCGCCACAGCCTCAGGGCGGGGCCGGCCTCCTCGTCCTCCATCCACTCGGCGGCGATGTCGCGGATCTCCCGGTCCTGGAGCCCGAGGATCACGGCGGCGGCCTCGTCGTGGCCGAGCAGCGCGTCGTCCCAGTCGTCGGCGCGGGGGCCGCCCTCCACGGGCGGGGCGAGGGTCAGGCGCCGCATCAGGGTCCGGGCCAGGGCGAGGGTCTCCGCGCCGACCTCCTCCCTGGTCGCCCCGTCGAGGATCCTCGGCACGAGGGCGGTGGCGGCCCGCTCCAGGGCTTCCTCCTGTTCGACGGCCCAGCTCCCGCCGAGCGGGGTCAGCCGGCTTTCGATCTCCTTGAGGGACCCGCGGACCTGGAGCCCCGCGAAGGTGGCCGCGGCGGCCATCACCGAGGTGCCGGGCGGGGCCAGCGGATTGCCCTCGGCCGGACAGCATCCGTCATCCCCGCAGGTGTAGGACCAGTAGCGGCCGGCGGAGAGGCACAGGGCCTCCAGGACCGGCACGTCCAGGGCCCCGCAGGCGATCCGCAGCCGCTGGGCGAACGGCCGCAGCCGGGTCATGACGCGCTGCCCGCTCTCGCCGTCCCGGGGGTCCTGGCAGAGGAAGACCACGATGCCGTCGGCCTTGTCGCCGCGCCGTTCGCTGCCGCGGATCAGGCATTCGGCGACCTGCCGGGCGGTGTCCTCCCATTCCGCCGGGGCGACGGGGATGCCCACGCGGAGCCTGCCGCCGAAGCGGCCGTTCTCGCCGTGCACGGTGACCATGACGAGGGAGTCGGTGGGGTGGAAGCCGAGCATGTAGGGCAGCGCGTCGGCCAGTTCTGCCGGGCTGCGCAGGGTGATCTGGGATGCGGAGGGTGCTCCGGAAGGGCTGAGTGAGGGCCGTCCGGACGGGCTGGGTGATGCGCTGTTCGTCGTCATGCGTCGACGGTCCCGTGCCCCGTCCGAACCGGAAACCCCTGTGGATAACTCATTCGATCTTCAACATCCACAAGTGGGGGGCCGCGTTGGCGCGATGTCACAGGCATCGGGTTGCATGGGGGCATGAACGCAGACCTGAGGTCCTCCGCCGATTCCGTACTCGCCCGCCTCGTGGGCGACCCCACGGGCACCGCACGGCTGCGCGAGGACCAGTGGCGGGCGATCGAGGCCCTCGTCGCGCACAAGCGGCGGGCCCTGGTCGTCCAGCGCACGGGGTGGGGCAAGTCCGCGGTCTACTTCGTGGCCACCTCCCTGCTGCGGGCCGCCGGGGCCGGACCGACGGTCATCGTCTCCCCGCTGCTCGCGCTGATGCGCAACCAGGTCGAGGCCGCCGCACGGGCCGGTATCCACGCGCGCACCATCAACTCCGCCAACCCCGAGGAGTGGGAGGGCATCCAGGCCGAGGTGGCGGCGGGCGAGGTCGACGTCCTGCTGGTCAGCCCGGAGCGGCTCAACAACCCGGACTTCCGCGACCAGGTGCTCCCCAAGCTGGCGGCGGCCACGGGCCTGCTCGTGGTCGACGAGGCGCACTGCATCTCCGACTGGGGACACGACTTCCGCCCCGACTACCGCCGGCTGCGCACGATGCTCGCCGATCTGCCGCCGGGCGTTCCCGTGCTGGCCACGACCGCGACCGCCAACGCCCGGGTGACGGCCGACGTCGCGGAGCAGCTGGGTACCGGGGCCGGCACGGACGCGCTGGTGCTGCGCGGGCCGCTGGACCGCGAGAGCCTGAGCCTGGCCGTCCTGACGCTGCCCGACGCGGCGCACCGGCTGGCCTGGCTCGCCGACCACCTGGCCGAGCTGCCGGGTTCCGGAATCGTCTACACCCTGACGGTGGCCGCCGCCGAGGAGGTCACCGCCTACCTGCGCCACCGCGGACACACGGTCTCCTCGTACACCGGCAAGACCGAGAACGCCGACCGCGAGCAGGCGGAGAGCGACCTCCAGGCCAACCGGGTCAAGGCCCTGGTGGCAACGTCCGCCCTGGGGATGGGCTTCGACAAGCCCGACCTGGGCTTCGTGGTGCACCTGGGCTCGCCCTCCTCGCCCATCGCCTACTACCAGCAGGTCGGCCGCGCGGGCCGCGGCGTCGAGCACGCCGAGGTCCTGCTGCTGCCGGGCCGGGAGGACGAGGCGATCTGGCAGTACTTCGCCTCGGTGGCCTTCCCTCCGGAGGAGCAGGTCCGCCGGACGCTGGACGTGCTGGCGCAGGCGGGCCGCCCGCTGTCGCTGCCCGCTCTGGAGCCGCTGGTCGACCTGCGCCGGACCCGGCTGGAGACGATGCTCAAGGTGCTCGACGTCGACGGCGCCGTCCACCGCGTCAAGGGCGGCTGGACCGCCACCGGCGAGCCCTGGGCGTACGACGCCGAACGCTACGCCTGGGTCGCCCGGCAGCGGGCCGCTGAGCAGCAGGCGATGCGGGACTACGTGGCGGCCACCGGGTGCCGGATGGAGTTCCTGCGCAGCCAGCTCGACGACGAGGAGGCCGCTCCCTGCGGCCGCTGCGACAACTGCGCCGGCGCCCGCTTCACGGCGGAGGTCTCCGGGGCCGCCCTGGACACCGCCCGGGGCGAACTGGGCCGCCCCGGCGTGGAACTGGAACCGCGCAGGATGTGGCCGACCGGGCTCGCGGCGGTGGGCGTGGACCTCAAGGGGCGGATCCCGGCCGGGGAGCAGTCCTCGGCCGGCCGCGCCCTGGGCAGGCTGTCCGACATCGGCTGGGGCAACCGGCTGCGCCCCATGCTGGCCCCGCAGGCGGCCGATCAGCCCGTTCCGGACGATGTCGTCCAGGCCGTGGTGGCCGTGCTCGCCGACTGGGCCCGGGGGCCCGGCGGTTGGGCCTCGGGCGCGGCCGACGCCCCGGCCCGGCCGGTGGGCGTGGTGGCGCTGCCTTCGCGCAGCCGCCCCCAACTGGTCGGTTCCCTGGCCGCGCGCATCGCCGAGGTGGGGCGGCTCCCGCTGCTGGGGTCGCTGGAATACACCGATCAGGCGCCCGAGTTCGGGCTGCCGTCCTCGAACAGCGCCCAGCGGGTCCGGGCGCTCCATCAGGCGTTGACCGTGCCGCCAGGGCTGGCGGCCAGCCTTGCCGGGGTCCAGGGTCCGGTGTTCCTCGTCGACGATCGCGCGGAGAGCGGATGGACCCTCGCGGTGGCCGCCCGGCTGCTGCGGCGGGCAGGGGTCGAAGGGGTGTTTCCGCTGGTGCTCGCCCTCCAGCCGTAGCGGAATGCGTCATCTCCGGTGTGGCGGGGCAAGGATATGAGCGGCATACCGGCGAATTCCGGTCCGCGGCCGCAAATGCTCATTGCCCCATCCTCGCGGGCCGCGCGAGAATCGGAGTGCTCCCGCTCGGCTCGTCGGCACTCTCCTGGGCCGCGCCGCGGCGCGCCCACACCTCAGCCGTGCCCGTACGCGGGCGTGTACCCGAAGGGAGGACCGTGACCTTCGGATTCGCCCCGTCCTCGACCACGTCACTGGCAGCGGCGGCCGGTGGCACGAGCCGACACGGCAGACTGCTCGAGCCCTCCGAGTGGACGGCGGCGGGGGTTCCCCTGCTGCGCAGTCCGCGCGAGGTGGTCAGCGGGCTGCACTCCCGGCACGGCCCGGTTCCGGCCACGGCCGTCATAGCCGTGCTGGGCCCCGAGGAAGAGCTCGTCGCGAGCGCCTCGTTCGTCCAGAAGTCCGTTTCGGCGGATGGCTGGGAGTACCGCAACGCCCTGCTGTCGCGCCTGCGCCGGATCATCCCGCACGACCTGCGGCGACGGACCCCGGTCCGGACGGCGGTACTGATGTACTGCCGTGAGGGTGACGAGCGGTGGACCGAGGAGGACGGCGCCTGGATGTGGGGGCTGCGTGACGCCTGTACCCTGCACGGGCTGCGCTGCGGCGCGTACATCACGCTGACCCGCGGCGGCTGGCAGGTCCTCGGTGACGGCCGGGGCGGGCGGCGGCCCGGATCGGACTCGCGTCCGGAGCCGCTGGGTTCCGTGACCCCCGATCTCTCACCGCTCACCCTGAGCACCGTGGGCGGCGCCTCGGAGGCCCTGCGCCGGACCGCCGCGCGCTGAGGCCCGCGTGGGCGGGCTTCCGGCACGGCAGCGCCCCCGGAAGCCGCTCGGCACCACCGGCACCGGCCGGCCGGGGGCGGCCTTCAGCGGGGCCGGCCGAGCGGCCCGCCCCGCCCCTCACCCGTGCGGGATACGGAGCGTCAGACGCTCGCGTTCAGCACGGAGTTGATCTGCGCGACGTCGCCGCACACGATCAGCAGCGCACCCGCCCGGGCGAGCGCCACCGGCAGTGCGGTGGAGGTCGCCCCGGCCGGTCCGCCGTTGGCCGCGAAGACCACGACGGGGCGGCCGGAGGCGCGCTGCACGTGCGCCGCGTCCGCGTAGAAGACGTCGTCCCCGGCGTCGTGCTGGGCCCAGTAGGAGGCCTCGCCGAAGGACAGTTCGTGAGCGGCCCACGGGTGCGGGTCACCGGTGGTGATCACCAGGATCTCGCCGGGCGCGCGCCCGGTGTCGAGCAGCAGGTCCACGGCCTCCTCGGCCGCGTCCAGCGCGCCCTCGGCCGAGGCCGGGATCAGCTGGACCTGCGGAACCGCCGCCGAGACGGACGGCGCGGCGGGGGCTGCGGGGACGGGTCCGGGGGTGGCCTGTGCCGCACGCGGCGCGGGCGGGCCGGGCCGGGGGGCGACACCCGCGGGGCTCGCCGCCGCGGGAGAGGGACCGGGGCGCCCGGGCCGCGGAACGGCTACGGGACGCGGACCAGGTACAGGGCGGGGGGTCTGCGCGGTGCGGCTCGCGGCCGGCGTGACGCGGGGACCCTGGGCACTCTCGTGAATCTGAGGCTCCTCGATGGCGGGGGTGAGAGGCGGGAGTTGATATCTATCAAACACCGGTACGAAACGTACCGGTCGGTGGCACGTGGGTGCGATCAGAAATCGAAGCCGAGTTGGCCTCCGTTTTCCAGCTCCATCGCTTCCTCGCTGCGGCGCACCTTCTTCAGGTGCCGCCACCGGGGCAGCGCGTCGAGGTAGGACCACGAGAGCCGGTGGTACGCGGTGGGCCCGCGCACCTCCAGTGCGGCCCGGTGCACGGGCGAGGGGTAGCCGGCGTTGGCGGCGAAGGCGAAATCCTCGATTCCGTCGCCCAGTACGCCGAGTTCGGCCATCATCCGGTCGCGCCGGACCTTGGCGATCACCGAGGCCGCGGCCACGGCGACGCAGGACTGGTCACCCTTGATGACCGTACGGACCCGCCAGGGCGGGCCGAGGTAGTCGTGCTTGCCGTCGAGGATCACCGCGTCGGGCCGGACCGGGAGGGCCTCCAGCGCGCGCACCGCCGCGAGCCGCAGGGCCGCCGTCATGCCGAGTTCGTCGATCTCCTCCGGGGAGGCGTGGCCGAGGGCGTGTGCGGTGACCCAGTCCTCCAGCACCTCGAGCAGCACGTCGCGCCGCTTCGAGGTGAGCAGTTTGGAGTCGGTGAGGCCCTCGGGCGGCCGGCGCAGGCCGGTGATCGCCGCGCAGACGGTGACGGGGCCGGCCCAGGCCCCTCGTCCGACCTCGTCGACCCCGGCGATGACCTTGGCTCCGGTGGTTGCGCGGAGGGAGCGCTCGACGGTGTGGGTGGGTGCTTCGTACGGCATGGCGCCAGCAAGGTTACGCCGCCCCGCGCCGCCTGCACACCCCGGCCCGGGGCAAGCGGTGTCCGGGGGCGCCCGCGGGCCGGCGCGGCACGCGTACGCGGTGGCACGGCGGGCGCCTCCGCCGGCTTCGCGGGGTGCCCGCTCGGGTGCGCGGGCGGGCGCCGCCGAGGCCGTTCGGAGGCAGCCGCGGAGCGCGGCCGCGGGGCGCACGCGGGGCGTCGGCACCCTCGGCCCACCGGCCGTCTCGGGGATCTCGGCCTGGGAGCATTCGCTCTCGCACACCCTGGCGGGGCACCCGAGCCTCGCCGCGACCATGCCGCCGAGCATGGCCCGGTGACACTCCAGCCCGCGTGATTCCGCGGAACCGCCCGCCGGTCACCGCCACGCTCAGGCTCACCCTGCCCTTTCCGGACGACGTCACGGAGCAGGCCGGCGCGCGCGTGATCGCAGTCGTGAAGGACCGCGCGCGCGACCGGCGGAGCGGCTCACGGGCCGGGGTACGTCACCCGGGCAGGGCCGGCAGCCACGCCGGGAGGGCCTCGGTCCGGTCCAACCACGCCCGCGGCGGCACCGTGTCCCCGCGCCCGCCCAGCACTCCGCCGACGATCGCGCAGGTGGTGTCCACGTCGCCGCCCACCTGGGCGGTGGTCCAGAACGCCCGCTCGTAGTCGTCCAGCGCCCGGGCCGCCGACCACAGCGCGAAGGGCACCGTGTCGTGGGCGCTCGTGCGCCGCCCGCAGCCCAGCACCGCGGCCACCGTCGTCGCGTCGCCGTAGTCCAGCATGTCCCGAGCCCTGCGCACCCCCGCGCCCACGGCACTGCGCGGCACGAGCGCGATCACCCCGTCCAGCAGGTCCTCGGCGGTCGGCACGCCGGTCGGGGACGCCGCCAGCGCGGCCGCGGCGGCGACGGCCATCGCCCCGCACACCGCCTCGCGGTGCTGGTGGGTGGTGTAGGCGGAGATCTCCGCCTGGTGCGTGGCCTGCTCGGGGTCGTCCGCGTACCAGGCCCCGAGCGGAGCGATCCGCATGGCGGCGCCGTTGCCCCAGGAGCCCTGCCCGTTGAAGAGCTCGGCGGCCAGCGTGCGCCAGTCCTCGCCCTCCCGGACGAGGCGCAGCATCCGGTTCACGGCGGGCCCGTAACCGCGGTCGAAGTCGTGGTGCGCGGCGAAGGAAGCCGCCAGCGCGTCCTGGTCGATGCGCCCGTGCGTGGCCAGCACGGCCACCACCGAGCAGGCCATCTCGGTGTCGTCGGTCCACTTCCACGGCTCGCTGCCGGCCGGCAGCTCGCGCCGCTTCAGCAGCGGATAGTTGACGGGAACGAAGTACTGGGAGCCCAGGGCGTCCCCCAGCGCCAGCCCTCGGAGGCTGGACAGGGCGCGTGCGTAGCGCGTCTCGGGAGTGGAGTCAGCGGTCATCGCGCGTCACTTTAGCCGTCCAGGTCATAAGGCTCGGGTGTGGTCCACCGCTCAAACGGGCGGTCCAGCCGGTACCGGCCGTCGGGTCCGAGCCGAAGGACGCGGAATTCTCCGTTCCCCGGGTTGGACAGGGCCTCGAACTCGGCCACCGACCAGTGGAACCAGCGCATGCAGAACAGCCGCATGGTCAGCCCGTGGGTGACCAGCAGGACGTTCTCGGGATGGTCCGGCGCCTCGAAGCTGCGGTAGAGGCTCTCCAGGAAGGAACCGACGCGGTCGTAGACGTCCGCGCCCGACTCGCCTTGCGCGAAGCGGTAGAAGAAGTGGCCGTACGCGTCCCGGTACGCCTTCTGGAGCTTGACGTCGTCGCGGTCCTGCCAGTTCCCCCAGTCCTGTTCGCGCAGCCGGGGCTCCTCGCGCATGCGGACCCGCGCCGGGTCCAGCCCCAGCTCGCGGAAGGTCTGCAGGGTCCGGCGGTAGGGGGAGACGTACGCGCTGATGGTCTCCTCCCCGAAGAGCTCGCGCAGCCTCGCCCCGGCCGCCGCGGCCTGCTCGCGGCCGGCACGGGTCAGCCGCAGGGCGTGGTCGGGCTCCCGCTCGTACACCGTGTCATCGACGTTTCCCTCCGATTCCCCGTGCCGGACAAGGACGATGCGCCGTGGTCGAACCATCCCCCGACCCTATTCGGCCTCCGGGGCGGGGCTGGCCCGGGCACGCCGGACGGGGTGGACGGCGGTCCTACGGTCATACCGTCCAGCTGGACTCGAGGTCGACCACGTCCCCGGTCAGCGCCTCGACGTCCGCCTCGGTCTGGGCGCGCAGCGACAGCCGCTCCACCCTCTCCTGCCGGTACTTGCCGTGCTCCGCCGCCGCCCGCCACATCGACAGCACCAGGAACTCCCGGCCGGGCGCCTCCCCGAACAGGCCGCGGATCATGCCGGGCGATCCCGCCATGGCCGGGTTCCACACCTTCTCCTGCATCAGCGCGAAGTGGTCCACGCGCCCTTCCCGCACCCGGGTGTGGGCTACCCGGACCACGTCGGCGTCACTGAAGCGCGGCTCGAAGCCCGTCTTCACGTCGAAGCGGTGGTCGAAGAGCGTGACCCTCGCGTCGGTGTAGGTGCCGTTCTGCGCGGCCGCCAGTCTGTCGTGCGAGCGGGCCATGAAGGAGTCGTAGAAGGACCGGCTCTCCCAGAACGCGAAGACGTGCGCGACCCCCTGCCGGCCCCTGCTCCAGCCGCCGCCCTGCCCCCGGAAACCGGGTTCGCCGGGCAGCCCCGCCCACTTGCGCTGCCCGCGCTCGAACCCGCGTCGGTCCGTCACCGTGCAGCGAATCCACTTGACCAGCACCGCGCCATCGTACGGGCCGGACGCGGCCCCGGTCAGTCCCCGGAGCGGTGGATCCGTACCAGTTCCGCCGCATCCCGTTCGGGCAGCCGAAGCCCGAACTCCCGGCCGAGAAGAGCGAGCAGCCGATCGGAGGTCACGGTCTCCCGCTCGGTCCGCCCGTCCGGGTGCAGGCGCGTGAGCTCGTGGTCCACGAGCGTCTTGCGCACGGTGTCGCCCGGGAGCTGCACGAGGGTCCGGCCCGCGAAGGAGGAGCCGGGGTGGGTGGAGCTGTAGTGGTTCAGCACGACGTAGTCGACGGGGTGGTACCGCTGCGGGGAGAAGGCGTACAGGTCCCGCCACTCCTCACCGCGGCGGGTGCGGAGCACGAGGACCCCGTCCTCCTCCTCGTGGACGGCGTACGCCCAGGGGCCCTGGCGCACCTCCGCGCCGGGCCGCGCGAGCGGGACGGGCTCGCGCGGGCCCATGTAACCGAACCCGGCGTCACAGAGCCACGGTTCGCCCTGGACGGTGACGACGAGCATCGCGTGCGTCACCGCCGGCAGGGACTGTCCCCGGGTGCGGTTGCGTGCCCCGCGCCCGGAGACCTCGTACCCGATCCGCTCCAGGGCGGCGGCCAGGAGCGAGTTCTGCTCGTAGCAGTAGCCGCCCCTGCGGGCGCGTACGAGCTTGTCCTCGATGGCCTCGACCTCCAGCGCGACGGGGCGGCCGAGCAGGACGTCCAGGCTCTCGAAGGGGATGGCGGCGGTGTGGGCGCGGTGCACTTCGTACAACGTCGTGAGGTCCGGCCGCAGTTCCCGCGCCGTCCGTCCCGTCCCCGCCCCGAGCCCGATCCGCTCCAGGTACGCGTCCAGGTCCAGTTCGTCCCCGCTCCACATGGTTCCACGCTCCCCCGCCGAAATCCCCGTGCCCGCGCAGATCCGGGCCCGCACAATGATCACCATGACCGCCCTGCACACCAACCCGCTCTTCGACCGTCTCGCCACGGCCCGGCGGATCCTCGTCGCCGGTGCCGGAGGTGGCTTCGACATCTACTCGGGCCTGCCCATCGCGCTCTCGCTGCTCCACCAGGGCAAGGAGGTGCACCTGGCCAACCTCTCCTTCAGCACCCTCGCAGGCCTGCCCGCCGAGGACTGGGCGGCTCCCGACCTTGCCGTCGTCACCCCCGACTCCTCGCCCCACCTGGCCTACTTCCCGGAACGGACCCTCGCGCGCTGGCTCCGGCTGCACCGCTACCCCTCGACGGTGTACGCCTTCCCCCAGGTCGGGGTGCGGCCGCTGCGCGCCGCCTACCGGGCGCTGATCGACCTCCACCGGATCGACGCGGTGGTGCTGGTCGACGGGGGCACCGACATCCTGATGCGGGGCGACGAGGCCGGCCTGGGCACGCCCGAGGAGGACCTGACCAGCGTGGCGGCGCTGGCCGCGCTGGACGACGTACCGGAACGGCTCGTGGTGTCGGTCGGCTTCGGGGTGGACGCGTACCACGGGGTCAGCCACGGCCTGGTCCTGGAGAACATCGCGGCGCTGGAGCGGGACGGGGCGTACCTCGGCGCGTTCTCGATACCCCGGGCCACGCGGGAGGGCGCGCTCTTCCTGGACGCGGTGGCGCACGCCCAGGACCACACGCCGGACCGTCCGAGCATCGTGGCGGGTTCGATCGCGGCGGCCGTGCGCGGCTCCTTCGGCGACGTGCGGTTCACCGAACGCACCCGGGGCGGCGAACTCTTCGTGAACCCGCTGATGTCCCTGTGCTTCGCCTTCGAGCTGCGCGGGCTGGCCGACCGCTGTCTCTACCTGGACCGCATCGAGGACACCCATCTGATGCGCCAGGTCCACTCCAGGATCGCGGAGTTCCGCGAGGACCTGGTCACCCGCCCCTCCCGCGCGATCCCGCACTGACGCCGCCGGCGCCACGCCGCCGCCGGAACCGCCGCGGGCCGGGAACGGCGGAGAGGGAGCCGCCCCGGGGGGCGGCTCCCTCTCTCACCCGCGGGTCAACGACCGGCGCGGGGGTGTTCGATCACAGAACCGGAACCGGAACCGGAATGGGAACCGATTCCGCTCCTGCTCAGCTGCAGCCGCTGGTGGAGCCACAGCCCTCGCAGATGTAGCAGGAGCCGGCGCGCTGCATCTTCGTACCGCAGGAGAAGCAGAGCGGGGCGTCGGCGGAGACGCCGAGCTGCATCTCGACCAGTTCGGCGTTGCTGTGCGCCGTCTTGGGGGCCGGGACCGGGACGGTCGGGGCCGGCTTCGGGGCGGAAGCGGTCGGGACCGACGCGAGCGGCGCCGACTGGGCGAGGGACTCGGTGTCGAGCTCCTCGTCCTCGAGCGGCTCGTAGGAGCCGGTGTCGAGGTGGCGCTGACGCTCCTCGGCGGAGTGGATACCGAGCGCCGAGCGGGTCTCGAAGGGCAGGAAGTCCAGCGCCACGCGACGGAAGATGTAGTCGACGATGGACTGGGCCATGCGCACGTCCGGGTCGTCCGTCATACCGGCCGGCTCGAAGCGCATGTTCGTGAACTTCGCGACGTACGTCTCCAGCGGGACGCCGTACTGGAGGCCGACGGAGACGGCGATCGAGAAGGCGTCCATCATGCCCGCGAGGGTGGAACCCTGCTTCGACATCTTCAGGAAGACCTCGCCCAGGCCGTCGTCCGGGTAGGAGTTCGCGGTCATGTAGCCCTCGGCGCCACCGACCGTGAAGGAGGTGGTGATGCCGGGACGGCCCTTGGGGAGGCGCTTGCGGACCGGGCGGTACTCGATGACCTTCTCGACCGCCGTGCGGATGGTCTCCTCGGCCTTCTCGGTGATCTCGGCCTTCTCCTCCTCCTTCTTCTTGGCGGAGAGGGGCTGGCCGACCTTGCAGTTGTCGCGGTAGATCGCGAGCGCCTTGACGCCCAGCTTCCACGCCTCGAAGTAGATCTCCTCGATCTCCTCGACGGTCGCCGACTCCGGCATGTTGACCGTCTTGGAGATCGCGCCGGAGATCCAGGGCTGGATCGCGGCCATCATGCGGACGTGGCCCATCGGGGAGATGGAACGCTCGCCCATGGCGCAGTCGAAGACCTCGTAGTGCTCGGGCTTGAGGCCGGGCGCGTCGACGACGTTGCCGTGCTCGGCGATGTGGGAGACGATCACCTCGATCTGCTCTTCCGGGTAGCCGAGGCGGCGCAGGGCCTGCGGCACGGTGCCGTTGACGATCTGCATCGAGCCGCCGCCGACGAGCTTCTTGAACTTGACCAGGGCCAGGTCCGGCTCGACACCGGTGGTGTCGCAGGACATCGCGAGACCGATGGTTCCGGTCGGGGCGAGGACGGAGGCCTGGGCGTTGCGGAAGCCGTTCTTCTCGCCCAGGCGCAGGACGTCCTGCCAGGCCTCGGTGGCCGCGGCCCAGATGGCGTTGTCCAGGTCCTCGGTGCGCGGCGCGACGGCGTTGGCGTCGGCGTGCTGCTTCATGACGCGCTTGTGCGAGTCGGCGTTGCGGGCGTAGCCGTCGTACGGGCCGACGATGGCGGCCAGCTCGGCGGAGCGCTTGTACGCGGTGCCGGTCATCAGCGAGGTGATCGACGCGGCGAGGGTGCGGCCGCCGTCCGAGTCGTAGGCGTGGCCGGTCGCCATCAGCAGGGCGCCGAGGTTGGCGTAGCCGATGCCGAGCTGGCGGAAGGCGCGGGTGTTCTCGCCGATCTTCTGGGTCGGGAAGTCCGCGAAGCAGATGGAGATGTCCATCGCGGTGATGACGAGCTCGACGACCTTGGCGAAGCGCTCGGCGTCGAAGGACTGGTTGCCCTTGCCGTCGTCGTTCAGGAACTTCATCAGGTTCAGCGAGGCGAGGTTGCAGGACGTGTTGTCCAGGTGCATGTACTCGCTGCACGGGTTCGAGGCGGTGATGCGGCCGGACTCGGGGCAGGTGTGCCAGTTGTTGATCACACCGTCGTACTGGATGCCCGGGTCGGCGCAGGCCCAGGCGGCCTCGGCCAGCTTGCGGAAGAGCGCCTTGGCGTCGACCTCCTCGATGACCTCGCCGGTCATGCGGGCGCGCAGGCCGAACTTGGTGCCGTTCTCGACGGCCGTCATGAACTCGTCGTTCACGCGGACGGAGTTGTTGGCGTTCTGGTACTGGACGGACGTGATGTCGTCGCCGCCCAGGTCCATGTCGAAGCCCGCGTCGCGCAGGGCGCGGATCTTCTCCTCCTCCTTCACCTTGGTGGCGATGAAGTCCTCGACGTCCGGGTGGTCCACGTCCAGGACGACCATCTTGGCCGCGCGGCGGGTGGCGCCGCCCGACTTGATCGTTCCGGCGGAGGCGTCGGCACCGCGCATGAAGGAGACCGGGCCGGAGGCGTTGCCGCCGGAGGAGAGGAGTTCCTTGGAGGAGCGGATGCGGGACAGGTTCAGGCCGGCGCCGGAGCCGCCCTTGAAGATCATGCCCTCTTCCTTGTACCAGTCGAGGATCGACTCCATGGAGTCGTCGACGGCCAGGATGAAGCAGGCGGAGACCTGCTGCGGCTGGGGCGTGCCGACGTTGAACCACACCGGCGAGTTGAAGCTGAAGATCTGGTGCAGGAGGGCGTAGGTCAGCTCGTGCTCGAAGATCTCCGCGTCGGCGGGGGACGCGAAGTAGTCGTAGTCCTCGCCGGCCTTCGTGTACGTCTTCACGATGCGGTCGATGAGCTGCTTCAGACCGGTCTCGCGCTGCGGGGTGCCGACGGCTCCGCGGAAGTACTTGCTGGTGACGATGTTGACCGCGTTCACCGACCAGAAGCCGGGGAACTCGACGCCGCGCTGCTCGAAGTTGACCGAGCCGTCGCGCCAGTTCGTCATGACGACGTCACGGAGCTCCCAGTTCACCTCGTCGTAGGGGTGCACGCCGGGGGTGGTGTGGATGCGCTCGATCCGCAGGCCGCCCTTGGCGGCCTTGGTCCCCTTGGCGCGGGAACCACGTGCCGAGCTGCTCGCCGTCTCTGTCATGCCGCCTGCCTCCCATATGCGGGCAAAAACGCCCTAAAGTGCCAGCGATATTCCGCGGCACAGTGCTGTGTGTCTTCTATCTGCGAATCTCGCCGTGCCGACGGGCCTGGCCGCGCTGCGCTGCGGCCGGGCGGTCAGTCGGCGGCGGAGGCGGGCACGGGGACGACCGGGGGGGTCCCTCCGGGCTCGCACTCATGGGGGTGAGGCCGCGGCTCGCGCAGTTCCGCGATGGCGGTCTCGAAGTCTTCAAGGGTGTCGAACGCTCTGTAAACGGATGCGAACCGCAGGTACGCGACGAGGTCGAGCTCCTGCAACGGGCCGAGTATGGCCAGCCCCACGTCGTGGGTGGTCAGCTCGGCGCTCCCGGTGGCGCGCACCGCCTCTTCGACCCGCTGGCCGAGCTTGGCGAGGGCGTCCTCGGTGACCGGCCGCCCCTGGCACGCCTTGCGCACGCCGGAGATGACCTTGGTACGGCTGAAGGGTTCGGTGACCCCGCTTCGCTTGATCACCATCAGCGAGGCCGTCTCCACCGTCGTGAAGCGACGGGAGCAGTCGGGGCACTGACGGCGCCGGCGGATCGACGTCCCGTCGTCGGTGGTACGGCTGTCGACGACGCGGCTGTCGGGGTGCCTGCAGAAGGGGCAGTGCATGGTTCCCTCACCCTCCTCTTGGCACGGTCGAATCACCCCACGGAGCCCGTCGACGACGGAGAGCGAGTCTCCGCCGGGGGCTCGTGAAGCAGCCACCAGCATATGCGATCCCGAGGACCTCAGCGGACCCGGGACCACAACTTCTGGGTGGCCGCGCCCATCCAACCACTAGATCTTGGGTTGGGCCGGATTTACACCACTCCGCGTGTCGCGGTGCCCGATGGCCGGATACGGGGACTCCCGGTGCCACACTGGGCCCACCGCCGGGCCCCGCCCGGGCACGGCCGATCCAACCGGGAAGGGTACCGTAAGGAGCGGACGCGGAGCCGAACCCGCGTTCGGCCCGACCGGTCGGCCACACGCCTCCCGGCCGGCCCCCGGACCGGCCACCCACGCCGGTGAGCGGCCCCGATCCTCGGACCGGGTCACCCATACACCCGCCCATCTAACCCAGGTGGACGATCCGCGATTTTTCACTCGAACGTGTGTTTGGCGCAACCTTTCGAAAGCAACTACCGTTGTCCAGCTAGGGAGAACATTTCGAGAGGGGCCGACGACGTGACCACCACCGCAGACAGTGCCACCATCACTGCCCAGAACCGCTCCCAGAGCCGACTCGAGCCGGTGCATGCCATGAATGACGCAAGTCAGAACCAGGAGGCGGAGGCCGTACGCCCCGCACGCTCCCTGCCAGGGCGGCCTCCAGGCATCCGCGCCGACAGCTCCGGACTCACGGACCGGCAGCGGAGGGTGATCGAGGTCATCCGGGACTCCGTGCAGCGTCGCGGCTACCCGCCGTCGATGCGCGAGATCGGCCAGGCGGTCGGCCTCTCCAGCACCTCTTCCGTGGCGCACCAGCTGATGGCCCTGGAGCGCAAGGGCTTCCTGCGCCGTGACCCGCACCGGCCCCGCGCCTACGAGGTACGCGGCTCCGACCAGCCCAGCTCGCAGCCCACGGACACCACCGGCAAGCCCGCGGCCTCCTACGTCCCCCTGGTGGGCCGGATCGCCGCCGGTGGCCCGATCCTGGCCGAGGAATCCGTCGAGGACGTCTTCCCGCTCCCCCGCCAGCTCGTCGGCGACGGCGAACTGTTCGTCCTCAAGGTCGTCGGCGACTCGATGATCGAGGCCGCGATCTGCGACGGCGACTGGGTCACCGTCCGTCGCCAGCCCGTCGCGGAGAACGGCGACATCGTCGCCGCGATGCTGGACGGCGAGGCCACCGTCAAGCGCTTCAAGCGGGAGGACGGCCATGTGTGGCTGCTCCCGCACAACTCCGCCTACCAGCCGATCCCCGGCGACGAAGCCACCATTCTCGGCAAGGTCGTCGCCGTACTGCGCCGGGTCTGAGCCCGACCCGTCGCCCCTCAGCCAGCTCCGGGACCCACTGCGCCGGTCCCGGAGCTGTTGCATGCCCGGACAGGCCTTCCCGCACATCGGGCGTCCGCGCCTGCCTCGCGGGCCGCCACGGCGTTACGGGCCAAGGCCTCCCGGCCCTACTCGGCGTCGGCCTTCGCGCTCGCGTCGATGGCGGCCAGCGAGCGGCGGACCTGGTTGCGGTCCGTGGTGTACCAGAAGTCGGGCAGCGAAGCCCGCAGGAAGCTCCCGTACCTGGCCGTGGCCAGGCGGGGGTCCAGGACGGCGACGACGCCCCGGTCGCCGGAGGCCCGTACGAGCCGGCCCGCGCCCTGGGCCATGAGCAGGGCGGCGTGCGTGGCGGCGACCGCCATGAAGCCGTTGCCGCCGTTCTCCTCCACCGACTTCTGCCGCGCGCTCATCAACGGGTCGTCGGGGCGGGGGAACGGGATCCTGTCCATGATCACCAGCTGGCAGCTGGGGCCGGGCACGTCCACGCCCTGCCACAGCGAGAGCGTCCCGAACAGGCAGGTCCGCGGGTCCGCCGCGAAGGTCTTGATCAGCTCGCCCAGCGTCTCCTCGCCCTGGAGCAGGATCGGGTTGTCGAGCCGTCCGCGCAGCTCCTCCGCAGCCGCTTTGGCACCGCGCATGGAGGAGAACAGGCCCAGGGTGCGGCCTCCCGCCGCCTCGATCAGCTCCGCCAGCTCGTCCATCATGTCGCCGCGGGTGCCCTCCCGGCCCGGCGTGGCCAGGTGCTTCGCGACGTAGAGGATGCCCTGCTTGGGGTAGTCGAACGGGGACCCGACGTCCAGTCCCCGCCACACCGGCACCCCTTCGCCCTCGACGCCTTCCGGGGAGAGACCGAGCGAGGCCGCGACCCCGTTGAAGTCGCCGCCCAGCTTGAGGGTGGCGGAGGTCAGGACCACCGAACGGTCCTCGAAGAGCTTCTCGCGGAGCAGCCCGGACACCGAGAGCGGGGCGACCCGCAGGGTCGCGCCGAAACGGTCGTGGCGTTCGTACCAGACGACGTCGTACTCGGAGCCGTTCGTGATCCGCTCCGCCACGGTGTGGACGCCCTCCACCGCCGCGAGGGCCTGTTTGCGGACGGCGTCCTCGTCGTGGACGGACTTGTCGCGGGTGGCGCCGATCGCGGAGATCACGTTGCGCGCGGAGTCACGCAGCGACATCAGGGCGTAGCCGAGGTCCTCGGGGATCTCCTCCAGGCGACCGGGCAGCGCCAGCTCCATCACCCGCTCGAAGGTTTCCGAAGCGGTCTGCAGGGCGTCCGCGGTCTTCTCGTCGACCAGCTTCGCGGCCCGCTTCACGGCCCGGTTGACCTGGCCGGGGGTGAGCTCGCCGGTGGCGACGCCGGTGACGCGGGACACCAGCTCGTGCGCCTCGTCCACGATCAGCACCTCGTGCTGCGGCAGCACGGGGGCGCCCTCGATGGCGTCGATGGCGAGCAACGCGTGGTTGGTGACGACCACGTCCGCGAGCTTCGCGCGCTCCCGGGCCGCTTCCGCGAAGCACTCCGCACCGTACGCGCACTTCGTGGCGCCCAGGCACTCGCGGGAGGAGACGGAGATCTGGCTCCAGGCCTTGTCCGAGACGCCGGGGGTGAGGTCGTCGCGGTCACCCGTCTCGGTCTCGTCCGCCCAGTCGCGCAGGCGCAGCAGGTCCTTGCCCAGCTTGCTGGTCGCGGCGGCGGCCTCGAACTGGTCGAAGAGGCCCTCCTCCTCGTCCTGAGGGGCCCCCTCGTGCAGGCGGTGCAGGCACAGGTAGTTCGACCGGCCCTTGAGCATGGCGAACTGCGGCCGCCGGCGCAGCTGCGGATGCAGCGCCTCGACCGTGCGCGGCAGGTCCCGCTCGACGAGCTGGCGCTGGAGGGCGAGCGTCGCCGTGGCGACGACCACGCGCTCGCCGTGCGCGAGGGCCGGCACCAGGTAGCCGAGGGACTTGCCGGTGCCGGTGCCGGCCTGGATCAGCCGGTGGGAGTTGTCGTCGATCGCTTCGGCGACGGCTTCGGCCATGGCCACCTGGCCGGGCCGCTCCGTACCGCCGACGGCGGAGACGGCGGCGTGCAGCAGGTCGGGGAGGGAGGGCTTCGTCATAGCACTGCCAACCCTACGGGGCGCCACCGACAGCGACCGCATCGATCACTCTTCAGGGGCTGTGCAGGGGGTTGGGGACGGTTCCGTGGACGACGGCGCTCGGCCGGTCCGGCCGGTCGCGGTAGCCGTCCGCGTGGAGCCGGTTGCGGTTGAGGCAGAGCCGGTCGATCCGTTCCGTCAGCAGGTCGAAGAGGCGGTGGCGGTCCTTGTCCTCGGGGAAGCGGGCCTGGTAGCGGAGGATCTCCGCCCGTACGAGGACCCAGAACCGGTTCTCGGGCACATCGAGCCGGTCCTCGCACACGGCCGACAGGTAGCGGAAGACGCCGACGAACAGCCCGGAGTGGATGTACTGGGTGAGGAAACCGGGCGGCTCCGTGAGCAGCGCCGCCCGGACCTCCTCGGGCATGGCCGCGTGCTCGGGCAGGGGCGTGGCGCTGATGTTGACGTCGTCCACGAAGTCCTTGACCGCGAGGCGGACCGGGACGTCCTGTTCGTCGAAGATCACGACGGTGTTCTCGCCGTGCGGGGAGAACACGGTGCCGTAGCGGTAGAGGAAGTGGAGCAGCGGCGGCAGCAGGGCGGCGAAGAGCCGGCGCAGCCAGGCTTCGGGGGTGAGGCCCGAGCGGGCGACGAGCTCGGCGGTGAAGGAGCGGCCGCGCGGATCGACGTGGAGGAGGCAGGCGAGGGTGCGGGCCCGCTCTCCCGGGGCGAGCCGGCCGGCCAGCGGCTCGCGCCAGATCGCTCCGAGGAGTTCCTTGTACTGGTAGGGGACCTCGGGGAGCCGGTCGTACACGGGGTGGCGGACGGTGACCGAGGCGACCTCGCCGAGCAGGACGACCCGGCATTCGTCGCGCAGGAAGGCATCGGAGTCGCGCAGCGAGTGGATCCAGGCGGTGACGGCGGGAGCGGCCAGGCTGAGGTCGCTGGGCAGGCCGCGCCAGACGGTGGTGTTGAAGACCGACAGCGGGAGTTTGACGCTGTGGCGGTCGGGCCGCGTGAGGTTGAGGAAGGTGCGGATCGACTGCTGCGGGATCCTGTCGTCGGGGTCGGCGGGGAGCGGCACCAGGGCGCCGGAGGCGAGGTCGGGGGCGAAGAGGGGGAGGACGATCTCGTCCCACTGCCAGGGGTGGACGGGCAGGTAGAGGTAGCGGAGCGGGTCGAGGCCCCGGTCGCGGAGGATCCGGTCGAACGCCGCCCGGGTGACGGGGTCCAGCTCGGCCGCGTAGAGCCGCGCCGGATCCTCGAGTCCGGCGGTGCCCCGGTACTCCGCCAGGGAGGTGTGGGCCGCGAGCCACGGCAGCCGCTGCCGGGTGCGCGCCTCGGGGGCCCAGGCGGCGGCGTCCGCGGCGGACCATCCGACCCGGCCCTTGTTGAGGACGAGCCAGGGGTGGCCGGTCTGGTGGCCTTCGAGCGCCGCGTAGTCCAGGTCGGCGAGGACGTCCGCGGTGAGCGCGTGGTGGTCGAGGCGGGCGTCGGCGGCCAGGGTGGAGCCGAGCTCGTGGATCAGGTGGCCGAGGGTCGGCCCGTCGAGCCGCAGGAGGGTCCGGGCACGTACGAGGAAGTCGTACGGGTCCCCGAACGCGAGCGGCGGCTCCGCCGCGGGGCCCGGCGGTGTCAGCGTGATCGTGTCCGGGCTGACGTGCCAGCTTCCGTAGGCGCGGCGGCGGGCCCGGAAGCCCAGGTCGCTGCCGTCGTCGAGGCTGAGGGTCCAGGCGTCGCCGGCGGTCGAGGGGGCCGGGACGGGGCTGATGATCTCCTCGTACGCGAACTCGCCGAGCATCTTGGCCAGGAGCCGGCGCGCCGCGAGGTCCCAGGTGGGCCGGTTGAGTTCGGGCGGCGTGCGGGGATGTTGCGGCGACGGGGGAACGGCGTCTTCGAAGGAGCCGGGGGCTGCGGGGAAATTCGGCACGGGACTCCTCGAATATCGGGAACCTTGCTGCGGGCCGTGAAGTTCTTGAGATGAGAGCTGGGAAAACCGAAGACGCGAACTGGTCCTGGATAAAGGGAACGAGCGGAATGGGCCCGATATCCGGGAGGACCGTATGACCGTATGACCGGGCTGCCGATCAGAGCAGATGGCGCAGCGCCCGCTCACGGATCATCAGGGCGGCTCGCTTCTCGGGAAGGTCGATTTCCGTGGAATAGCGGAAACCGGCGTTCATGAAGGCTGAGACGGAGGGGGTGTTGCGCATGTCCGGTTCCGCGATGACGCGCGTGCAGCGGGGGCGGTTGTCGAAGACGAGCTCGGTGACGGCGCGCAGCAGCATGCTGCCCAGGCCCTTGCCCCGGTTCGTGCCGTCTCCGATGAGCAGGTGGATACCCGTGTCGTGGGAGTGCGCCGGGTAGTAGAGGCACACCGGGTCCAGGTCGGCCCGGTAGATCTCCCAGTAGCTCATGGGGCTGCCGTCGAGGAGGCCGAGGCAGGGGACGCTGTGGCTGTCGGCGTCGAGCTGGGCGCGCAGGTGTGACGCGGTCACGGCGGCGGATCCGCTCAGCTCCCAGTAGGCGGCCACCTCGGGGTCGTTCATCCAGCCGGTGAGCAGTTCCAGGTCCCGGCCCGGCCGTACGGGTTCGAGGCGGAAGTCTCCGGCCGGTGTGGCGGCCACGCCCCAGCTCGCCGGTGAGTCGAGGAGGTCCGCCTCGGCGAGCAGCGGCAGCAATCCGATGGTGAAGCGGTGCGCGGTGACCTCGTGGGAGGCGGGGCCGCCGAGGGGGGTCGTCGTGGTGTCCGTGGGAGGCATCGTGGCTCTTCTCGGTGTCGGTGGAAGCGCGTCAGTCGTGGAGGGGGTTGGTGAGGGTGACGTAGACGGACTGGCTGTCGACGGGGCCCACGAGTTCGTCGAGGCCGCTCAGGCGGGTGAGCAGGTTCGCCTTGCAGCGGAGGGTGGGCGAGTCGAGCAGCTGCGCGGGGACCGGTCCGAGGCGGGAGGCCTTGCCGAGGAAGCGGCGGAAGGCGGCGAGGAGCACGCGCTCGTCGGCGAGCCGTTGGGATCCGAAGGCGCCGATGAGGCCGATCACGTTGTTGATGCCGAGGTAGTAGGCGAAGCGTTCGTCGGCGACGGCGTCAGGGACGAAGGTGTCACTGGCGCCGCCGATGCCGGGGAGGCGTCGTTCCAGTTCGGCCCGCCGGGAGTCGCGGAAGTAGTAGCCCTGGTTGTCGCGGAAGCGGCCGCCGACGGGCCAGCCTGACCGGTCGAGGAGGACCAGGGTGTTCTGCTGGTGCGCTTCGAGGGCGATGCCGGCGAGCGCGTCGAAGGCGAGGACCGGCAGGACGACGTGGTCGAGGTAGCGCAGGAACCACTCGGTGGCGACGGCGGAGACGGGGCGGCCGGTGGTGAGGGCGAGCCGGGAGAGGGTGTCGGCGAGCCGGGAGCGCATCGTGGTCCGGCCGGGCCATGGGCGGAGGGAGGTCAGTGCGGCGACGCAGACGGCGTCGTCGTCGGAGCGGAAGGGGTTGTGGCGCAGTACCGCGTCGAATCCCCGGACGGGAGTGCCGTCCAGGGCGTCGACGGCGACCCAGGCGGGGTCGCGCACGATGTCGAAGCCGGGGTGGGCGGTCTGCCACTGCTCGGCGAGGCCGGTGCGCAGCAGCCGGTGGACCTCGACGCCGCGGTGGAGTTCCTTGCGGAGGTTCTCGCGGCGGCTGTTGGTGATGCGCAGGCCGAGGGAGAGCTTGAGCATCGCGGGGGCACCGGGGCGGTGGACGGTGCGGACGGAGGAGGTGGGGTACCAAGGTGCGCCGTGCGGGCCCAGGTCGGTGATGAGTCCCGCGTCGCGGAGGGCGGTGACGGCGGGGCGGTGGAGGAGGTCGCGGGCCTGCCAGGGGTGCAGGGGAAGGGCGGTGGTGCCGGGGGGCAGCGGGAGTCCGGGTGCGAGCCGGGTGAGGAGCTCGGTGGCGGAGACGGGGCGGCCGCGTTCGGTCCATGAGGAGTCGGTGGCGAGGGCGTCGGGCGCGACCGCGATCCAGTGCAGGGGGAAGGAGCCGTGGAGTTCGGGTGAGTAGAGGCGTACTTCGGTTTCGGAGAGTCCTTCGCGGCTCTTGGGGTCCGGTTGGAGGGGGTGGCCGAGGAGGAGCGACTGTTCGGCGGTGAGGAAGAGGTCCGCGGCGACGGGGGCCGGGACGGCGGGGCGCCGGCGCCGGTCGGCGATGAAGTCGGCGGTGCGGCGCACGGAGTCGGCGACCCGGCCGACGAGGTCGGTGCCGCTGCGGCCGTCGCCCTGCCGGGCGAGGAGGGCCGCGAGGGTGACGGCGTCCACGGCCGGGGCGTGGTCCGGGGCGCCTTCGAGGCGGGCGGGACCGAAGCGGTGCCAGCCCGCCGGGGACCAGTACCGCACGGGTACGAGCAGGGCGGCCGCGGACGCGGGGAGGGGGATGCGGAGCAGGGTTCCGACGGGCCCGTCGGGGCGGCCGATGCCGCTTTCCCGTACCCAGCACCGCAGCAGGTTCTCCACCGTCGCGGATTCGGCGGCGGTGGCCGGGTCGGGGTGGTCCAGCAGGTCGGGCAGCGCCGCCGGGTCGGGGCCGGCGGGTCCGGGGCCGCCCAGGCGGGGGCGGAGGGTGCCGTCCTTCTGCCGGGGCACGGTGCCCGCCGGGGGGTGGGCGGGAGTGGCCTGCGCCGCCGGGAGTCCGGACGAGGGCGCGGGCACCGCTGCGGTGCGGTGCGGTCCGGGATCGGCCGGCTCCGGGTCCGCCACCGGGGGTACGGCCGGCCCCTGGGGCCGTACGGAGTCCGGGCGGGGGTCCGTCGGCGCCTGCGCGGCGGCGGGCGCCTCGGGCTCCGCGGGGCCGGCGGGGTGCGCCGGGCGCGGCGCGGCCGCCGGGCCGGTATGGCCGGAGGTGGCCACGGGCTCCGCCGGGTCCGGACCGGGCCCGCCGGGAGGCGGCGCCTGGGCCGGGGCGGGACGGTGGACGGGGCCGGGCGCCGGGTGGCCCGGAGCAGCCGCGGTCGCGGGGGCGACGGCGGCGGAGGCCGTCTGCCCGGGGCCGGGAGCGGGCGGCGGCACCGCCGAAGCGGCGGTCGCCTCCGCCGGGCGGGCCGGGGTGGGAGGGAGGGGGGCGGGGGCCGAGGGGGCGGGGGCGTTCGGTGCCACCGCCGGGGCCGGCGGGAGGGGGGTGGGGGGCGGGGTGGCCGGGCCGGCGGGGCGGGGGCTGGTGGAGGGGTCGGGCATCGGGGGTCCTTCGCGTGCGGTCAGTGGGGCCGGCGGGCGGCGGCGGGGACGGAGTCGGCCAGCCGGTCCAGGACGGCCGCTGCCTGTTCGTCGGTCAGGGTCAGCGGCGGCAGCAGTCGGACGACACTGGAGTGGCGGCCCCCGAGTTCGACGATCAGGCCGCGGCCGAGGCACTCCTCGCGCACGGCGGCGGCGAGGGCGGGCGCGGCGGCACCGGTCTCGGGGTCGACGAGTTCGACGCCGATCATCAGGCCGCGGCCCCGGACGTCGCCGATGCAGGGCTGGTCCGCCGCCAGGCCGCGCAGGGCCGTCAGCATCCGCTCGCCGAGGGCCGCCGCACGCTCGGCGAGCCCGTTGCGGCGGACGTAGGCGAGGGTGGCGGTGCCCGCGGCCATGGCGAGCTGGTTCCCGCGGAACGTTCCGGCATGGGCTCCCGGGGCCCAGACGTCCAGTTCGGCCCGGTAGACGATCACGGCCAGGGGCAGGCTGCCGCCGATCGCCTTGGACAGGACCATCACGTCGGGGACCACCCCGGCGTGGTCGACGCCCCAGAAGGCGCCGGTACGGCCCACCCCGGTCTGCACCTCGTCCGCGATCAGCGGGATGCCCCGGGCGGCGGTGATCTCCCGCATCCGGCGCAGCCAGGCGTCCGGGGCCGGGTGCACCCCGCCCTCGCCCTGCACGGGCTCGACGATCATGGCGGCGGGCGCCGGTACCCCGCCCTTGGGGTCGTCGAGCAGGCTCTCGGTCCAGCGGGCGCCGAGCCGCGCGCCCTCGGCCCCGCCCACCCCGAACGGGCAGCGGTGGTCCTGCGGGTAGGGCAGCCGGGTCACCCGTACGTCACCGGCACCGCCCGACACCTCCAGCGCCCCGGCGGTCATGCCGTGGTACGCGCCGGTGAAGGCGAGCAGCCCGGTCCGCCCGGTGGCCGAGCGGACCAGCTTCAGGGCGGCTTCGACGGCGTCGGTCCCGGCGGGCCCGCAGAACTGGACGCGGGCGTCGGCGGCCAGAGCGGCCGGCAGGTTCTCGAAGAGCTCGGTGGTGAAGGCGTCCTTGACCGGGGTGGCCAGGTCGAGGACGTGCAGCGGAGCCCCCGAGTCGAGGACTCCGCGGATGGCTTCGAGGACGACGGGGTGGTTGTGGCCGAGGGCGAGGGTGCCCGCGCCGGAGAGGCAGTCGAGGTAGCGCCGCCCGTCCGCGCCCTCGATCGTCAGCCCGCGGGCGCGCACGGGGACGATGGGCAGGGAGCGGGCGTAGGTCCGGGCGGCGGACTCCCGCAGCGACTGCCTGCGCAGGATGCCCTCCGCCGAGGCGGGTCCCCGCCCGCCCTGCGCCGGGACCTGCGCCGGGACCTGCGGCGGGACCGCCGGCACCCGCGTCGCCGCGGCCGCGGGGGCCGGCGGTGCGGGGGCGGTCGGGGGCTGCGGGGGCGTCTGTGCCGCGGCTGCGGTCGGTTCGGTCACGGCCACGACTGTCGGTCCTCCCGCAGGCTGGTCTTCCGGATCGCGCGTCGAACACGCGCGCTGCTGCACCATCCCCCGTACGTACCAACGACGGTGACCGCTTCGGATCACGGTTCGTCCGAAGATCCTTGCGGTCCGGACGCCGGGCGCCGGGCTCCGGGGCGGCCGCGGCAGGAACCACCGACCCGGAGACGGCCGTCCTAGGCCTCGGCGGCATAGTGGGGGGTCTGCGATCCACCTCGATCGACTCCGTCTCGACACCTCGAAACTCCAGGGGGACTCACGAATGCGACCGAACCGACCGGTCACCGCGCTCCTCAGTGCGGCCGCGCTCGCGCTGACCGCCTCGGCCTGCGGACCCGGCGACGGTGAGGCCGGCTCCGACGCCAAGCCGACCGTGGCCGCGAGCCTGCCGTCCGGTGCGGCGGACGGGCTCAAGATCCCGGACGAGCTCAAGGACAAGCTCAAGCAGCACGGCTTCGACCTGGAGAAGTGGAAGGGGGGCGCGTGGAAGAACTGGAAGAAGGAGGACTGGCTCCGCGAGGCGGGCGACTACGTCAACCCGATCATCGACGGTCTCTGGGATCCGGACCGGATGCGTGACGCGGAGCAGCCGCAGCGCCCGGCCGTCGACCCGGACGCGGGCAAGGACCAGGGCGTCACCGACCCGACCCCGGCCCCGGTGGCCGCCAAGCCGGCCGCCGTGCCGTACCACACGAGCGTTCCGGCGTCCGGCAAGGTCTTCTTCGACGGTCCCGAGGGCTCGATGGTCTGTTCGGCGACCGTGGTGAAGGACCCGGCCCACCCGGGCAAGTCCAACATGGTCTGGACGGCGGGCCATTGCGTGCACGCGGGCAAGGCCGGCGGTTGGTACCGCAACATCGCCTTCGTCCCGTCCTACAACAACGCGGGCAAGCCGGCGGCGGCGCTCAAGGGCGCGCCGCGCGAGCAGGTGGCCCCGTACGGCGTGTGGTGGAGCGACTGGGCGCAGACCTCGGACCAGTGGATCGCGACGGGCGGTCCGACGGGTGGCGCGGGTGCCCCGTACGACTTCGCGGTGCTGCACGTGACGCCGGAGAAGGGCGGCGGCAAGTCGCTGGAGGAGACGGTCGGTACGGCGCTGCCGGTGGAGTTCAACGCCCCGGCGGTGGGGAAGGTCGCGGGCGTGACGGCGACGGGCTACCCGGCGGCGGCTCCGTTCGACGGGCAGAAGGCGTTCCAGTGCGCGGACAAGCCGGGACGGCTGGCGCTGCGGCCGGCGGACCCGGTGATGTACCGCATCGGTTGCACGATGACGGGCGGTTCCTCCGGGGGCGGCTGGGTCGCGGCGGGTGCCGACGGCAAGCCGGCGCTGGTGTCGAACACCTCGATCGGTCCGGCGAAGGCCGGCTGGCTGGCCGGTCCGAAGCTGGGCCCGGAGGCCAAGGGCATCTACGACGCGGTGAGCGCCAAGTTCAAGTAGGCACCTGAGCGGAGCGGACTCGTCCGCCCATGACGGAGGGCCCCCGCTCGTTGCGGGGGCCCTCCGCCATGTGGGCGTGTCGTCGTGCCGTTACCGCTTGGCGGGCACGTACGGCGTCAGCTCCGCCGCCAGTTCCGCGTGGACCCGCGCCTTGAGCAGGGTGCCCTCCGGGGTGTGCTCCTCGGAGATCACCTCGCCCTCGGCGTGCGCCCGCGCGACCAGCGCGCCCCGGGTGTACGGCACGAGTGCCTCCACCTCGACCGCGGGCCTGGGCAGCTCGGCGTCGATGAGCGCGAGGAGTTCCTCGATGCCCTGGCCGGTGCGGGCCGACACGGCGATGGAGTGCCGCTCGATGCGCAGCAGCCGCTGGAGGACGAGCGGGTCGGCGGCGTCCGCCTTGTTGATCACCACGATCTCGGGCACGTCGACCGCGCCGACCTCGCGGATGACCTCGCGCACCGCCGCCAGCTGCTCCTCCGGTGCCGGGTGCGAGCCGTCCACGATGTGCAGGATGAGGTCGGAGTCGCCGACCTCCTCCATCGTGGAGCGAAACGCCTCGACGAGGTGGTGGGGCAGGTGCCGGACGAAGCCCACGGTGTCGGCCAGGGTGTAGACGCGGCCGGAGGGGGTTTCGGCCCGGCGCACGGTCGGGTCGAGGGTGGCGAACAGCGCGTTCTCCACCAGGACGCCCGCGCCCGTGAGGCGGTTGAGGAGCGAGGACTTGCCTGCGTTGGTGTAGCCGGCGATGGCGACCGAGGGGACCTTGTTGCGGCGGCGTTCCTGCCGCTTGATGTCCCGGCCGGTCTTCATCTCGGCGATCTCCCGGCGCATCTTCGCCATCTTCTCGCGGATGCGGCGCCGGTCGGTTTCGATCTTGGTCTCACCGGGGCCTCGGGTGGCCATGCCGCCACCGCCGCCGCCACCCATCTGCCGGGAGAGCGACTGGCCCCAGCCGCGCAGTCGCGGCAGCATGTACTGCATCTGCGCGAGTGCAACCTGCGCCTTGCCCTCTCGGGACTTGGCGTGCTGGGCGAAGATGTCGAGGATGAGGGCGGTCCGGTCGACGACCTTGACCTTGACCACGTCCTCGAGCGCGATGAGCTGGCCGGGGCTGAGCTCGCCGTCGCAGACGACGGTGTCGGCCCCGCTCTCGAGCACGATGTCGCGCAGCTCGCGGGCCTTGCCGGAACCGATGAAGGTGGCCGGGTCGGGCTTGTCGCGTCGCTGCATCACACCGTCGAGTACGAGGGCGCCCGCCGTCTCGGCGAGGGCCGCGAGCTCCGCGAGGGAGTTCTCGGCGTCGCTGACCGTGCCGGAGGTCCAGACACCGACGAGGACCACGCGCTCCAGGCGGAGCTGGCGGTACTCGACCTCGGTGACGTCCTCGAGTTCGGTGGAGAGACCGGCCACGCGGCGCAGGGCCGCGCGCTCGGAGCGGTCGAACTGGTCGCCGTCCCGCTCTCCGTCGATCTCGTGGCTCCAGGCGACGTCCTCTTCCATCAGGGCATCGGCCCGAAGGCTCTCGGTGAAGCTCTGCGAGTCCCGCACGTTCTGCGCGTCCCGCGGGTCCTGGGAAGGGGAAGAAGAGGAGGTCATTGGATCCTTACGTCGATTCGATGGTGTCGCGCCGGCCGGTTCCGACGCCCGGCCGGTTCAGCCAGGGCCAAAGGTACCGCTGTGCGTGACATAACACTGTCACTTCCAACGCGTGGTCCGGTCCGGTGATTCCCGGGGGTGGCTCCCGGAGCGGGAACCCGCCGGGTTCCCGGTCGGACTCGTCGATGGTGTCATGCCCGTTCCCCGCCCGTCATACCGTTTTCCGCCGCTACGGCTTCCCCGGGGCCCCTGCCGGTGCGGCCGGGGAGGGCGCGGGGGCGGCCTTGGCGGACGCCGGGCCGCCCCACTCCGGGTGTCCCGGCATCGCCGGGGTGGTCTCCCCGTACAGCCACGGCCGCAGGAAGGCCGTGAGGTCGCGTCCGGCCTCCTGTGAAGCCAGCCGTACGAAGTCCTCCGTGCCCGCGATGCCGTCCCGGTGTTCCGCCACCCAGCGCCGCTCGACCCGGTCGAAGGCCGCGGCGCCGATCTCCTGGCGCAGGGCGTAGAGGATCAGCGCGGCCCCGTCGTAGACGACGGGGCGGAAGAGGCCGATCTTCTCGCCGGCCGGGGCCGCCTTCGGGGCGGCCGGGGGGCCGCCCTGGGCCCGCCACTGGTCGGAGCGCTGGTAGGCCTCGCGCATCCGCCGCTCCAGGGGGTACTTGCCGAGCCCGTCGGCGTACAGGGCCTCGTACCAGGTGGCGTGCCCCTCGTTGAGCCACAGGTCGGACCAGGTGCGGGGGGTGACGCTGTCGCCGAACCACTGGTGGGCGAGCTCGTGGACCATGACGGACTCCACGTACCACTCCGGGTAGCCGGCCGCCTCCCCGGCGAACAGGCCGTGCTCGAAGAGCGAGAGGGTCTGGGTCTCCAGCTCGAAGCCCGTCTTCGCCCGGGCGATGAGCACCCCGTAGTTCTCGAAGGGGTAGCGGCCCACGCGCTCCTCCATCCACGCCACGTGCCCCGCGGTCTTCGCCAGCCAGGGCTCCAGCCGCTCCCGGTCACCGGCGGGCACCACGTCGCGCAGCGGCAGGCCGTGCGGTCCGGTGCGGTGGAGGACGGCGGAGCGGCCGATGGAGACCTGGGCCAGTTCGGCCGCCATCGGGTGCAGCGTCCTGTACGTCCACTCGGTGGCGCCTCCGGCGCGGGCGGCGGGGAGGGCGCCGGGCAGCCCGTTGGCGACGGCCGTGTAGCCGTGGGGGGCGGTGATCCGGAAGGTGTAGTAGGCCTTGTCGGCGGGGTGGTCGTTGCAGGGGAAGACCCGGTGGGCGGCGTCGGCCTGGTTGGCCATGGCGAGGCCGTCCTCGGTGGTGACCCACCCCCCGTCGGAAGCCCTGCCGCGCGGGTCGCTGGTGTGCCGGACGGTGATGCGCAGCGGGGTGCCGGCCGGGACGGGGTGCGCGGGGGTCAGTACGAGGTCCTCCCCGGCGGACTCGAAGCGCGCGGGCTGCCCGTTGACCTCCACGGAGGAGACGGTTCCGTGCGTGAAGTCGAGGTTGACCCGCTCCAGCGGCTCCAGGGTGCGGGCTTCGATGGCGGTGGTCGCGTCGAGGGGGCTGCGGTTGTCCTTGAACGTGAAGGAGAGGTCGTAGGAGAGGACGTCGTAGCCGGGGTTGCCCAGCTCGGGGAAGAGCCGGTCGCCGATGCCCAGCGGTTTCGGCGGGGGCAGCACGGCGGCGACGAGGGTGAGGGAGGCCGCGGCGAGCAGGGAGGCGCGCAGGCGCGGGGAGGTGAGCTGCATCCACCATCGCTTACCAGCGCGTCTCGCGGGCCCGCGAGCGGCGCGCGACGACTCCACCCGAACGAGGCGCCCGAGCCGGGCACAGGACTGCGTACGCCTTCACGCGGCGCGTCCGGCGCGGGTGCCCGCGCGAGCCCTCACCGGGCCGGACCTCACCCCCTGGTGCTCCCCCGGTACGCCCGTCCCCCGCGCCCCCCGCGCGCCCCTGGACCCCCCTGCACGCCCCCGCGCGCCCCCGAACCGCCCCCGGTCTTCCCCCGAAGCCTTCCCCAGCCCCCTGAGCCCCACCCTGCCCCGTCCCTCCCGCGCAGCGGCTCCTACACCCGGCTCACGTCGTACACGCCGGGCACGTCGCGCATCGCCCGCATCAGCGCGGGCAGGACCGCCGCGTCGGGCAGTTGCAGCGTGTAGCTGTGCCGGACCCGCTGTTCCACGGGCGGCTCGACGGTGGCGGAGACGACTTCGACCCCCAGCCGGGCGATGGCCTCGGTCAGGTCGGCCAGCAGGTGCGGGCGCCCGAACGATTCGGCGTTGAGGGTGACCCGGCAGTCCGCGGTGGCCCGCCAGTGCACGGCGACCGAGGTCCGGCCCAGGGCGCGCATCTGGTCCACGGCCGGGCAGTGGACGCGGTGGACGGTGACGGCACCGCCGCGTACGACGAACCCGGCGACCGCGTCCGGCGGTACGGGGGTGCAGCATCCGGCGAGGCGGACGTGCGCGTCGGGCAGGTCGGCGACGGCGTTGCCCCCGCCGCCGCGCAGCCCGGGCACCGAGAGCGGCGCGCGGGGCGCGGCGCTGTCGGGTCCGGGGCCGTCGGGGTGGGCCTGGAGCCAGCTGCTGATGGCGATCCGGGCGGCCGGGGTCCTGGCGTGCTCCAGCCAGTCGGGGGCGGGCCCGGAGGTGGCGTCCTGCGCGAGGAGCAGCTGGACGGTGTCCCCGTCGGAGAGCGGCGAGGAGAGGGAGGTGAGGCGCCCGTTGACGCGGGCGCCGATACAGCTGTGTGCCGCCTCGCCGTGCTGCGCGTAGGCGGCGTCGATACAGCTGGCTCCGGCGGGCAGGCCCAGCGTGCCGCCGTCGGCGCGGAAGACGGTGATCTCGCGGTCCTGGGCGAGCTCGGCGCGCAGCACGCTCCAGAAGGTGTCGGGGTCGGGTGCGGACTGCTGCCAGTCGAGGAGCCGGGAGAGCCAGCCGGGCCGGGTGGGGTCGACGCGTTCCTCGTCGCAGTCGGCGGTCTCGCCCCCGGTGGCGTAGGGGTTGCCGAGGGCGATGACGCCGGCTTCGGCGACGCGGTGCATCTGGCGGGTGCGGACGATGACTTCGGCGACGTACCCCTCGGGGACGGCGACGGCGGTGTGCAGCGACTGGTAGAGGTTGAACTTCGGGACGGCGATGAAGTCCTTGAACTCCGAGACGACCGGGGTGAAGCAGGTGTGGAGTTCGCCGAGCACCCCGTAGCAGTCGGCGTTCTCGGCGACGAGGACGAGGATGCGGCCCAGGTCGGAGCCGCGCAGTTCGCCGCGTTGCCGGGAGATGCGGTGGACGGAGACGAAGTGCCGCGGCCGTACCTGGACCTCGGCGGTGATGCCGGCGTCGCGCAGGACGGTGCGTACGGATTCGGCGATGGCGGCGAGGGGGTCGTCCTCGCCGGCGTGGGCGGCGATGAGGGCGCGGGTGTGCTCGTACTCGTCGGGGTGCAGGATCGCGAAGACGAGGTCTTCCAGCTCGGTCTTGAGGGCCTGCACGCCGAGGCGTTCGGCGAGGGGGATCAGGACGTCGCGGGTGACCTTGGCGATGCGCGCCTGTTTCTCGGGGCGCATCACGCCGAGGGTGCGCATGTTGTGGAGCCGGTCGGCGAGTTTGATGGACATCACGCGGACGTCGTTGCCGGTGGCCACGAGCATCTTGCGGAAGGTCTCCGGTTCGGCGGCGGCTCCGTAGTCGATCTTCTCGACCTTGGTGACGCCGTCGACGATGAAGCAGACCTCGTCGCCGAACTCCGCCCGGACCTGTTCGAGCGTCACATCGGTGTCCTCGACGGTGTCGTGGAGCAGGGAGGCCGTCAGGGTGGTGGTCTCGGCGCCGAGTTCCGCGAGGATGAGGGTGACGGCGAGGGGGTGCGTGATGTAGGGCTCGCCGCTCTTGCGCATCTGGCCGCGGTGGGAGTGCTCGGCGAGCAGGTAGGCCTTCCGCAGAATGGACAGGTCGGCGTCCGGATGGTGGGCGCGGTGGGCTTCTGCTACGTGTCCGATGGCGTCCGGCAGGCGGTCGCGGGACGTGGGTCCGAGCAGGGCCGCCCGGCCCAGGCGGCGCAGATCGAGTCGGCTCCGGCCTCGTCTGCGCAGCTCAGGACGGATCTCGGGGTGTGCTTCTGGGTTCGTGGCCTCTGCACTCATGGGCACCTCCGGCGGCTTCGACCGGCGGTGGCGGGCATGGGGTGAGCCCTCAGGGCCGGTGCCTGATGTTACCGACCCCACCACGTGGCGCAGTCCACCTCTTGCTCAGCGTGAAACGGATCACCCATGAGAGGGAATCTTCAGGCGAAGGCCGTTTCCGTCAGCCAGGCCGCCTCGAACTCGCCGGAGGCCACGATGACGGCCGGTCCGGTCATGTCGACGCTGCCGTCGGGGTGTTCGGTGATGACGAGGGTGCCGCCGGGGAGGTCGACGGTGTACGAGACGGGCCGGCCGGTCCCGGCCGGGTCGGCCCCGTCGCGCCGGATGGCGGCCACGGCGACGGCGCACGCGCCGGTGCCGCAGGAGCGGGTCTCGCCGGAGCCGCGCTCGTGGACGCGCATGGCGACGTGCCGGGGGCCGCGGTCGACGACGAACTCGACGTTGACCCCGGCGGGGTAGGCGGAGGCCGGGCTGACCGGCGGGGGGCCGTACAGCGTGCCGGCGTGGTCGAGGCTTTCGACGAACGCGACGGCGTGCGGGTTCCCCATGTTCACGTTGCGCGCGGGCCAGGAGCGTTCGCCGACGGAGACGGTGACCTCGCCCTCGGGGAGCAGGGCGCGGCCCATGGAGACGGTGACGTCGCCGGTCTTGTCGAGGTGGACGCGCTTGACGCCGCCGCGGGTGGCGATGGCGAGGTCGCCGGGCTCGACGTGGCCGGCGTGCTGGAGGTAGCGGGCGAAGACGCGGACGCCGTTGCCGCACATCTCGGCGATGGAGCCGTCGCTGTTGCGGTAGTCCATGAACCACTCGGCCTCGCCGGCCAGGTGCGCGGCCTCGGGGTGGGCGGCGGAGCGCACCACGTGCAGCACACCGTCGGCCCCGATGCCGGCCCGGCGGTCGCACAGGGCGGCGACGGCGGTGGCGGGCAGCTCGATGGCGTTGTCCGGGTCCGGGACGATCACGAAGTCGTTCTCGGTCCCGTGGCCCTTGAGGAAGGGGAGGCTGGTGTGCGTCACCCGGCCATGGTACCGAGCGGGTCACCGCCCAGGCCTGGGGGACCGGCCCGCGGCGGGGCCGTCGCCGGTGGGCTGCCGCCGCCGGCCGGCGCGGTCAGCGCAGCCTGGCGACCCGGTACACGGCGAGCGCTACGACGGCCAGTGCGGCCAGCGCGTACAGCGCGGCCATGCGCCAGTCGGGGCGGCGGCCGCTGCCGCGCGGCGGCAGCCCGGGCCAGGTGTAGCCGACGCGGCGCGCGGCCATCATGCCCCAGCCGCCCGCGCAGCAGCTGATGAGGAAGCCGAGCATGGCGACGACGGCTCCGCCGTCCCCGAACTCGAAGGCGAGGGGGAAGGCGAACATCAGGGAGCCGGCGGCGGCCAGCATCACGATGGGGGCGATCTGCCAGATGCGCAGGCGGCGCTGCGGCCGCAGCTCGACCTCGAAGGCGGGTCCGGCGTCCTCGGTGCCCGGCTCCGGGGCGTCAGGGCCGTCGGGGCTCAGGCTGGCCGGTTCGGCGGGCAGCCCGAGGCCGTCGCCGACGGGGTCGGCAGCCGCGGGGGTGCCGCGTCCGCCGGAGCCCGCCGGGGCGTCCGGCACACCGGCGCCGGCGGACGCGCCCGGCTCACCGGCCCCGCCGCGGAGCATCCGGTCCGCTTCCCGCCCGGTGTCGTCCCGCCCCGTGTCACGAGGGCCGGCCTCCATAGCCACGCGCCCTCCCCACTCGGACTTCGTACGCAACTGTTCAGAAGTTTGATGATGGCACGGACCCGGGCCCGCAACGGGCACACGGGGCTTCCCGATGCAATCACGTGATCAGGCTGTGACCGCTCGTTCGACCAACGACTGCGCGAGTCCGGGGAGTTCCGCCCGGTCGGCGGCGGCTCCGCTGAGCCAGTGCACGCGGGGATCGCGGCGGAACCAGGAGTCCTGGCGGCGGGCGAAGCGCTTGGTGGCGCGTACGGTCTCGGCCCTGGCCTCGTCCTCGGTGCACTCCCCCGCGAGGGCGGCCAGCACCTGCTGGTAGCCCAGCGCGCGGGAGGCGGTGACGCCCTCGCGCAGTCCCCGGGCCTCCAGGGCGCGGACCTCGTCGACCAGCCCGGCCTCCCACATGCGGTCCACGCGCAGCGCGATCCGCTCGTCGAGCTCGGGGCGGGCCACGTCGACGCCGATCTGGACGGTGTCGTAGACGGATTCGTGGCCGGGCAGGTTGGCGGTGAAGGGCTTGCCGGTGATCTCGATGACCTCGAGGGCCCGGACGATGCGGCGGGTGTTGCTGGGCAGGATCGCGGCGGCGGCGGCCGGGTCGGCGGCGGCGAGGCGGGCGTGCAGGGCGCCGGGGCCGCGCAGGGTGGCCTCCTCCTCCAGGCGGGCCCGGACCTCCGGGTCGGTGCCGGGGAACTCCATGGCGTCGAGCGCGCCGCGCACGTAGAGGCCGGATCCGCCGACGAGGACGGGGGTGCGGCCCTGGGCGAGCAGCGCGTCGATCTCGGCGCGGGCCAGGCGCTGGTACTCGGCGACGCTGGCGGTCTCGGTGACGTCCCAGACGTCGAGGAGGTGGTGCGGGACCCCGCCGCGCTCCTCGGGCGTCAGCTTGGCGGTGCCGATGTCCATCCCCCGGTACAGCTGCATGGAGTCGGCGTTGACGACCTCGCCGTCGAAGTGGCGGGCCAGGGCGACGCCCAGGTCGGACTTTCCGGCCGCGGTGGGTCCGACGACGGCGATGACCCGCGGTGCGGGGGCTGTGTTGCTCACCGGAACAGTCTCGCAAACCCGGTGGCATGAACCCGATCGGGTGAGGTGACGGGGTGCGGGCGGGGTCGTTGCCCTGAAGAGGTCCGGCCCGGCGTGCGCCTGGCGCGCAGGTGGTGGAGGCCGGTCCGGCCAGGGCGGAACTTCACCCGCACGAGTAACGTTATGGGAGTAGACATGGGCGTTTTTGACCGGATTTTTCGCCGCAAGGAACAGGTAGGGGCCGACCAGGCCGCCACCGAGGCCGGGGCGGCGGAGGCGCTGGAGGCGGAGACCGAGCCGGCCGAGGAGGCCGGGAAGGCCGAGGAAACCGGGACTGCGGTGGCCGGGGCCCCCGCGGCGGAGGCCGTGGAGATCCCCAAGCAGCAGTCGGCGGAGGCCGCCGCGGACAGCGAGTCCGGCGAGGGCGCCCGTACCTAGTCACGCCACTGGAAGGTGCCCCATGGGGTTCATGGACAATCTGAAGGCCAAACTCGCTCCCGCGAAGGAGAAGGTCGGTGACCTCGCGCAGCAGCACGAGGGCAAGATCGGCGAGGGCCTGGACAAGGTCGCCAGGGTCGTGGACTCCAAGACCCACGGCAAGTACAGCGCCAGGATCACGACCGGCGCCGACAAGGCGAAGGACGCCCTGGGCAAGATCGCGCACAAGGACACCCCCGGCGGGCCGACGCCGCCGGCCGCCTCCTGACGCGGTACCGAGGGGGGCGCGGGACCGGCTGGTCCCGCGCCCCTTCGTCGTGCGCGCGTACGGTGCCCGCGGGCGCGGACTAGGACCAGGCGGCCACGAAGTAGCCGACCCCGTAGGGGGCGGCCTCGTACAGGAGCCGGCCGTCCAGGCCCGCGCCCTCGGCGGCCCCGGCGAGCACCTGCCAGGGCGCCCGGCCGGCGGCCAGCAGCTCGGCGGCCAGCGCCGGGTCCAGCGCGGCGAGCGCGGCGGTGTCGGCGGCGCCCAGGGCGCGCGCGGCCCCGGCGTCGAAGGCGGCGGCCCGTTCGTCCAGGTAGCCGGGCGCCTTCAGGGTCCGGCAGGCGCTGCCGTCGCCCATGACGAGCAGCGCGACGCGCCCGGCCCGCGCTGCGGTCTCCCGGCCGGCCAGCAGGCAGTCCCCGGTCTCCAGCGTCTCCCCCACCGCGAGCCCCTCGACGGGGGCGGCGCCCCAGCGGGCGCGGCCCAGCAGCCAGGCGCCTACGGCCAGTGGGGCGGGAAGCGGGCGCCCGGCCCCGTCGTCCCCGGGAGCGCCCTCGAGACGGTCGCTGAGCCGGACCTCGGTGTCGACTCCGAAGCCGCGGAAGCCGCCCCGTGAGCCCTGGGGGTAGGCGCCCGCGCGGTCGGCTTCGGCGGCGCCGACCACGACGAGCAGGTCGGGCCGCGCGGCGGCGAGCACGGCCAGCGCGTCGGAGCAGGCGGTGCGGGCGTCGTCGAGTTCGGCGGCGGCGCCCGCGGCGACCTCCGGCACGAGGAGCGGCGGGGCGGGGCAGACGGCGGCGGCTACGAGCATGATCCGCAGCCTAGCCGTCCCGGGTGGCGCGTGGTCAGCCGATCGCGCAGCCCGGGGTGGCCACCGGCAGCGGGGCGGGGACGCCGATGGCGGGGATGCCCAGCATGACGCCCGCCGGCTGGGCAGGGGCGGCGTTGCGCTTCTCCCAGGCGTCGCCGGCACGGGTGCGGCGCACCGCCCGCGTCGGGCCCTCGGCGAGCAGGTGGTGCGGGGCGGCGTAGGTGATGTCCACGGTCACCACGTCGCCGGGACGGACGTCCTCGTCGGGCTTGGTGAAGTGCACCAGGCGGTTGTCGGGGGCGCGGCCGGACAGGCGGGCGGTGGCGCCGTCCTTGCGGCCCTCGCCCTCGGCGACCATCACCTCGAGCGTGCGGCCGACCTGCTTCTTGTTCTCCTCCCAGGAGATCTCCTCCTGGAGGGCGACCAGGCGCATGTAGCGGTCCTGGACGACCTCCTTGGGGATCTGCCCCTCCATCTCGGCGGCGGGGGTCCCGGGGCGCTTGGAGTACTGGAAGGTGAAGGCGTTGGCGAAGCGGGCTTCGCGCACGACGTGCATCGTCTGCTGGAAGTCCTCCTCCGTCTCGCCGGGGAAGCCCACGATGATGTCGGTGGAGATCGCGGCGTGCGGGATCGCGGCGCGGACCTTCTCGATGATGCCGAGGAACCGCTCCTGCCGGTACGACCGGCGCATGGCCTTGAGGACGGGGTCCGAACCGGACTGCAGGGGCATGTGGAGCTGCGGCATCACGTTCGGGGTCTCGGCCATGGCGGCGATCACGTCGTCGGTGAAGTCGCGCGGGTGCGGGGAGGTGAAGCGGACCCGCTCCAGCCCCTCGACCTGGCCGCAGGCGCGCAGCAGCTTGGAGAAGGCCTCGCGGTCGCCCAGGTCGGAACCGTAGGCGTTCACGTTCTGGCCGAGCAGGGTGATCTCGGAGACGCCCTCGGCGACCAGGGCCTCCACCTCGGCGAGGATGTCGCCGGGACGGCGGTCCTCCTCCTTGCCGCGCAGCGCCGGGACGATGCAGAAGGTGCAGGTGTTGTTGCAGCCGACGGAGATCGAGACCCAGGCGGCGTACGCGGACTCGCGGCGGGTCGGGAGGGTGGAGGGGAAGGCCTCCAGCGACTCGGCGATCTCGATCTGGGCCTCCTCCTGGACGCGGGCGCGCTCCAGGAGGACGGGCAGCTTGCCGATGTTGTGCGTACCGAAGACGACGTCGACCCAGGGGGCCTTCTTGACGATGGTGTCGCGGTCCTTCTGGGCGAGGCAGCCGCCGACGGCGATCTGCATGCCGGGGCGCTTCGTCTTCATCGGGGCGAGCCGGCCGAGGTTGCCGTACAGCTTGTTGTCGGCGTTCTCGCGGACGGCGCAGGTGTTGAAGACGACCACGTCGGCGTCGCCGTCGGACCCCTCGGGCGCGCGGACGTAGCCCGCGTCCTCCAGCAGACCGGAGAGCCGCTCGGAGTCGTGCACGTTCATCTGGCACCCGTAGGTGCGCACCTCGTAAGTTCCCTTGGGGTCCACCACTGCCGTGCTCCGGTCGCTGCTGCTGGTCATGTCACAAGGGTAGGCGGTACCGGGGAGCCCTCCGGCCCGTGTGGCGAGCCCCACCGGCGGCGCTGTGGTGACGGCCGGGCGATGTGGTCCCGGGCGACCCGCAGTCCATAAGGAGGGCGGCCGGTTGTCCCGCGATCTAGAATGCGCGGTTATGGAGCTGGCTCAGTTGCGGTACCTCGTGGCGGTGGCGGACGAGGGCGGCTTCACCCGCGCCGCGGAGCGGCTGCACGTGTCCCAGCCCGGGGTGAGCGCGCAGGTCAGGCAACTGGAGCGGGAGCTGGGGCAGCGGCTGCTGGACCGCTCGGGCAGGCGGGTCACCCCGACGGAGGCCGGCGCGGCGGTACTGGCGTACGCGCGGGCCGCGCTGGCGGCGGTGGAGGGGATCCGGCGGACGGCGGACGAGTTCTCGGGGCTGCTGCGGGGGCGCGTGGCGCTGGGACTGATCCCGGGGGCGGCGTCGGCGGCGGTGGACGCCTTCGACGTGGTGGGACTGCTCGGCGATTTCCACGAGGCCCATCCCCAGGTGGAGATCTCGCTGACCGAGGACACCTCGGAACGGATGCTGGGCGCGCTGCGGCGCGGGGAGCTGGACCTGGCGGTGGTCGGCCTGGCCGGGGAGCCGCCGCAGGGGATCACGGCGCGGGTGGTGCTGGACGAGCCCCTGGTCGCGGTCGTCCGGGCCGACGACCCCCTCGTACGGTCCGCCGTCGACGGCCGCGTCCCCCTGGCGGAACTGCGGGGGCGGGCACTGATCGCCCTGCCGCCCGGGACGGGGCTGCGCGGGGTGCTGGAGCGGGCCTGCGCGGAGGCCGGTTTCACCCCCCGGGTGGACTTCGAGGCGGCCGCGCCGGCCGTGCTGGCCCGGCTGGCGGCGAGGGGGCTGGGGGTGGCGGTGGTGCCCGGCGGGGCGGAATCGGCGGCCGGGCCCGGAGTGCGGGCGCTGCGGCTCACCGACCCGGAGCTGAGCGGCCGGGTCGCGCTGGCGTGGCGCACGGACGGCCCGTCCGGTCCGGCGGCCCGCCGCCTGCTGGCCCGCCTGCGCACGGCCCTCCCGGCCGCCGCGGTCCCCGGGTAGGGGCGGGGGCCACTCCGGCACCCGCGCGGGCGTTCGGGGGCACGGCCCGGCGGCGGCGCCCGGGGCCGGCGGCCCGGGGCGGGCGGGCGGTCCGGGCCGGCCGTGACAGGACGGCCGAGGGGGTGCGAGGATCCCGGCATGCCCCTCGTACCTCCCCGCATCAGCCGGCGCCGCCTCCTGCTGGGCCTCGTCGCCCTGCTGGTCGTGCTCGGCGGGCTGCTGTGGTGGCCCAGGCCCTTCTGGGAACCGGAGCTCAAGGGCGAGCTGACCTTCAGCACGGGGGTGCGCAACGGTGTCTACCACCTTTACGGACAGCTGCTGGAGGAGGCCCTCGCGCAGGACATGCCCGAGGTGCGGGTCCGGTTGCAGACCAGCGAGGGCTCGCAGCAGAACCTCCAGCGGGTGGCCGCCGGGCAGGCGGACTTCACGGTGGCCACGGCGGACGCGGTCGCCAAGTACCGGGCGGACGGGAAGCCGGGCGCCGACCGGCTGCGCGGCTGCGCGCGGCTCTACGACGACTACGTCCAGCTGGTGGTGCCGGCGGGTTCGCCGGTGCAGTCGGCCCGTGACCTGCGGGGCAAGCGGGTCGCGGTCGGTCAGGACGGCTCGGGGGTCCGGCTGGTGTCGGAGCGCCTGCTGACGGCGGCCAAGCTCAACCCGAAGAAGGACGTCACCGCCGTCGGGATCGGCATCGACACCATGCCCGCCGAGCTCGAGGCGGGGCGGATCGACGCCTTCTTCTGGTCGGGCGGACTCCCGACGAACTCCGTGCGCGAGCTGTCGGAGCGCTTCGACATCCGGCTCGTGCAGCTGGGCGACCTGGTCGAGCAGCTCCAGGACACCGGCAGCCCGGCCCGGTACTACCGCGCGGCGGTGATGCCGCAGGACGCGTACGCACGGGCCCGCAACACCTCGTCGGTGGCCACACTGGCCGTGCCGAACCTGCTGGTCACCCGGGAGGACACCGGCGCGGAGCTGACGGAGCGTTTCACCCGGACGGTGATCCTGAGCCGCGACCGGATCGGGCACCAGGTGCACGCCGCGCAGCTGGTGGACCTGCGTACGGCGATCTACACGGACCCGCTCGACCTGCACGAGGGCGCCGGGCGGTACTACCGCTCGGTCAAGCCGTAGGCAGCAGCATCGTCGCGGCGGCGGCCGCGCCGATCAGTCCGGCGTGGGTGCCGAGGGCGGCGGGGACGACCTGGAGGTCCCGGACGAAGGACAGGGCCGCGTACGAGGCCAGGTGCCGCCGGATCGGCTCGAAGAGGGTGTCCCCGCTGGCGGCGACCCCGCCGCCGATGACCGCGATGTCGGTCTCCACGAGGGTGGCGGTGGCGGCGATGGCCGCGGCCAGGGCCCGCCCGGCGCGGTCGAAGGCGGCCAGCGCCACCGGGTCGCCGGCCGCCGCGGAGGCGGCGACGCCCGCCGCCGTGGGGTCGGGACCGGTCCAGCCCCGGGCGAGGGCCCAGCGGGCGATGGCGGTCCCGGAGGCGAGGGACTCGACGCAGCCGTGGCCCCCGCAGACGCACCGCTCGCCGTCGAACGCGACGCTGATGTGGCCGATGTGACCGGCGTTGCCCGTGGGTCCGGGGTGGAGCCGGTTGTTCAGGATCAGGCCGCCCCCGACCCCGGTGGAGACCACCATGCACAGGGCGTTGGCGTGCCCCCGGGCGGCGCCCAGCCAGTGTTCGGCGGCCGTCATGGCCACGCCGTCGCCGGCCAGGACGGCCGGGATGCGGGCCCCCCGCGCGCTCAGCTCGGCGGCGACCCGCTCCTGGACGGGGAAGTCGCGCCAGGCCCCGATGTTGACCGGGCTCACGGTGCCCCGCGAGGTGTCCACCGGGCCCGCGCTGCCGATGCCGCAGCGGACGACCCGCGCCCACAGGGGGGACCGCGCCAGTTCTGCGACGACCTCCGCGACCGCCGCCATCACCCCCTCGGCGTCCGTCCCGCGCGGGGTCGGCCGTCGGGTGACCGCGGTCATGGCGCCGTCGGGGTGGACCAGCGCCCCGGCGATCTTCGTACCGCCGATGTCGATCGCGACGGTCGGGCCGGCGAGGGCGCCGGCCGCGGTCGCGCGCGGCGTGGGGAGGGCTGAGGTGGGGGTGGTCACGGGGGCTCTCCTGCGAAGGGGTCGGATTTCAGTATGCGGCCGGCGGCGGAGCCGTACTCCCGGGGGGCTCCGGCCGCGGCAGCTCGCTCGCCGGTCGGAGCCGCCCCGGCCCTGGCCTACGACAACGACGTGAGAGCGATGGCCGGCAGGGCGGTCACCCGCCGGGCAGGGCCGGGGAGACCGGCGGGTGGCGGCGCCCTCGGAGTCGGAGCGGCCGGCGGCCGGGCAGGCCGGCGATGTGCGCGATCCGGTGGTGCCCGAGGCCGTGGAGCTGCTCGAGCACCGCGGTCATGGCGGGGGTTTCGTCGGCCCAGTCGGACGGCAGCGGCGGCGGCCCCGTCCCTGGCGTCGGCTCCGGCGACTCCTCGGACCCGGCCCGCGCCGGCCGGACCGCCACCGGTTCGCCCGCTCCCGCGACGTGGGTGTCCTCGGAAGCGCCCGGTCTGCCGTTGAGGGCGAAGGAGGCGGCGGTCTCGGACACGTGGACTTCGACGCGCGGACCGTACGCGGTCCCGCCCCGGGAGGCCGGCCCCCCTCACCCGGCCGCACCGCTCGCGGCAACTACGGGGTCGGCAGCGGGCCTTGAGGCCGGCTCACCGTCAGGTCCACCAGGAACGCGTCGCGGAGGAGATCCCCGGAGCCGCGTGGCCACGAGGGCACCCGCCCCGCCTCGAGCGCCCGAGCGGAGCACCCCGCCGGAATCCGGCCGCCCGGCCGCCGAGGCGCTGTTGACTCCCTCCTGCCCGCCCCGGCAGGTTGGGGCCGTCCGGCGCATTCCCCAAGACTCCGGGACCCTCCATGCACCGTGCCTCCTCCCGCACCCTCCCGCGCTTCGGCGCCCACTGCACCCCGGTACGCGGCTGGTTCGGCGCGGCGCCGGAGCATGCCGCGCGGTTCATCCGGGCCACGCTGGCGGCGGCCCTGGACTGTCCCAGGCTGTGGGGGTGACGTGGTGGTGCTCGCACGAGGTGTCCCGGGAACTCGCGGACTTCCCGGAGCTGGCGTACGGCCTCGGCCTGCTCACCGACGACCGGCGCGGCAAACCCGCCGGGACCGCCGTGGCCGAGGTCGCCGCGGCCTGGGCGGCACTGACGGCCCGTGGTCTGCGGCCGGCGGTGGTCCTCGCGGACCGCGCGGCGGACCGGGCCCACCTCGAGGTCCGGGGCATCACCGCGTACGCCCTGTCCCCGGATAGGTCCTGTCCCTGTCCCTGTCCCCCACCCCTCCCCCGCCCGAGCCGTCCCGTGAGGAGCTCCGATGTCCGAGTCCGGTGCCAGCGTCCCCTTACCGCCGACCAGACGCGCCATCCTGGCCGTGGGCGCCGCCGGCGCCGGAGCGGTGCTCCTCGGGGCGCCCGCCCCGGCGTCGGCCGCCCCCGCCGCACCGGACAGCGCCGCACCGGACAGCGCCGCGACCGCGCCGGGCCTGGCTCCGTACGCCTCCTACTGGTTCCCGGACACCCTGCCCTCCGGCAGCCCCGAGCCGGGCGTCGTGTGGCGCTCGCTCAGCGGCTGGACCCCGGAGTCGGACCCGGACCTCGCCCACAACACCGCGACCGTGCCGCTCGCCCCGCGCTTCACCCCGGTGCCGGTGCACCGCGGCGCCCGGGCCGGCCAGGCGCGGATCTCGGCGCTGGTCTCCTTCGGGCCGACCTCCCGCAACCCCTCCCAGGGGTCGGCGACCGCCGACTCCTACGCGCTGACGCACTGGGCCTACCTCGACGAGCTGGTGTTCTGGGGCGGCTCGGCCGGCGAGGGCATCCTGCTGGCCCCGAACGCGCCCGTCGTCGACGCCGCCCACCGCAACGGCGTCCGGGTGCTGGGCAACGTCTTCCTGCCGCCCGTTGCCTACGGCGGCGACCTCCAGTGGACGCGGGACCTGGTGCGGCGGGAGGCGGACGGCCGGTTCCCGATGGCGGAGCAACTGGTGCGGGTGGCGCGGGCGTACGGCTTCGACGGCTGGTTCGTCAACGCCGAGACGGACGGCGGGGACAGCGCCCTCGCCACCCGGATGCGGGAGTTCCTGAGGGCGCTGCGGGCGGCGGGCGCGCCGCACGGGCTGCGCATCACCTGGTACGACGCCATGAACAGCACCGGCGGGGTCGGCTGGCAGGGCGCGCTCAACGCCCTGAACGAGGAGTTCCTCGAGGACCGGTCGGGCCGGGTCGCGGACACGATGTTCGTGGACTTCCGGTGGACGGCGCGCTCGCTCGCCGAGTCCGGCGTCCGCGCCGGGCGGCTCGGCCGCAGCCGGTACGAACTGTGGGCGGCGGTGGACGTGGAGTCCAGGGGCTGGGATTCCGACGTCCGTTGGGACGCGATCGTCCCCCGCGACCGCGGCCATGTGGTCAGCCTCGGCCTGTACCGGCCGGAGTGGACCCGCAACCACCTCACGGACCGTTCCCCGGGCGCCTTCCACCGTGCCGACGACCGGTTCTGGACGGGCGGCTCCCTCGACCCGGCCCGGCCCGCGCCGGAGTCCGGCTGGCGGGCCCCGGCCACCTTCGTCGCGGACCGCTCCACCGTCGCCGGGCTCCCCTTCGGCTGCTCCTTCAACACCGGGCACGGGCTGCGCTGGTACGAGGAGGGCGTGGTCACCTCCGGGGACCCCTGGAGCCACCTCGCGCTCCAGGACCGGCTTCCGGGACGGCGCTGGGTGGTGGACACCGCCGGGGCGCGGCCCTCCGTGACCCTGGACTTCGCGGACGCCTGGCGCGGGGGTTCCAGCCTGCTGGTGGCGGGCCCGCTGACCGCGCCGGCCGCGGTCGGCCTGCACGCGACGCGGCTGCCGCTGACCGGTTCGGCCGTCGCGGAGCTGGTCCACGCGAGCGGTGCGGGGCCGGTGGCGGTCGAGCTCGGGGTCGCCGTCCGAGAGCCGTCGGGGCCGGGGGCGCCCGTGCCGTACACCTGGCTGGCGGCCGGGGCGGCGGATGCCGGCCAGGGCTGGCGGACCTCCCGCGTGCCCCTCGCGCGCCTGGCGGGGAGGACCGCGTACGCCCTCGCCGTACGGATCACCGCGCCCGGGAAGGCCCCGGTGTCCTGGCGGCTCGGGGCCCTGACGGTACGCGACGCCCCCGCGCGGCGGCGGCCGGCCCCGCCCGCCCGCCTGAGGGTGGAGGCCGTGGCCGGGCAGGGCGACGGGCGTGCCGAACTCCGCCTGCGCTGGGACCGCGCGGCCGGGCCCGTCCGGCACTACGAGCTCCACCGCCTGCTCCCCGACGGCACCCGCCGCTTCCTGGCCGGCACCTGCGCGGCCGCCCTGCACCTGCCCTCCGTCGGCCGGGCGGGCGGGGAACCGGCGGCCGTCTTCGAGCTGCGGGCGGTGGACGAGGCGTACGCCGCCTCCGCACCGGCCCGCACCGAGCTGCCCTGGCCGCGGTAGCCCCGGGCTTCAGCTGCCGTGGGGGTCGGTGCGCGGGACGGCGACCGTCACGCGCAGCCCGTGCGGCGGGTTCGTCTCGTAGGAGAGGGATCCGCCGCCCGAGGCGAGCAGGGCGCGGGAGATGGACAGGCCCAGCCCGGAGCCCTTCACGTTCTGGTGGCGGCCGCTGCGCCAGAAGCGGTCGCCGACGCGCTGCAGTTCCTCCTCGGTCAGGCCCGGCCCGCGGTCGGCGACGACAACGAGCGCGCTGCGCCCCTCGGCGGAGACGGACACCTCGACCTCCTCCCCCGCGGGGGTGAACTTCAGGGCGTTGTCGATGACGGCGTCGAGCGCGCTGGACAGGGCGATGGGGTCGGCCCAGCCGGTGACGGCGGAGCGTCCCGTCTCGGTGAGCCGTACGCCCTTCTCCTCGGCGTAGGGCCGCCAGGCCGCGACGCGCTCGGCGGCGAGACCGCCGATGTCGGTGAGGCTGATCTCGGCGGAGGCGTGCTCGGCCAGGGCCAGGTCCAGCAGGTCGTCGAGGACCTGGGCGAGGCGTTTGCCCTCGGTGCGCACGGAGGCGATCTCCTCGTTGCCCTCGGGGAGTTCGAGGGCGAGGAGCTCGATGCGCAGGAGCAGCGCGGCGAGCGGGTTGCGCAGCTGGTGGGAGGCGTCCGCCACGAACGCCCGCTGCTGCTCCAGTACCTCTTCGACGTTGTCGGCCATCTCGTTGAACGAACGGGCCAGGCGTCTGAGTTCCGGCGGGCCGCTCGCGGCGGCGACGCGGGAGTTCATCCGTCCGGTGGCGATGCCGTGGGCGGCCGCGTCGAGGGTGCGTACGGGTTTGAGCACCCAGCTGGTCAGGCGGAGGGCGGCACCGAAGGCGACGAGCATGGCGGCGGCGAGTCCGGCGGCGATGACCAGCCAGCCGCGCAGGATCCGGGCGCGCATCCGGTCGGTGGGGGATTCGGTGGCGACGACGGCGACCACGTCACCGTCGAGGACGACCGGGGAGACGACGAGGAGTTTGCCGTTGATCTGCCACGGCCAGACCTGGCCGGGGTCGTGGCTGCGCCGCCCGGCGAGGGCCTCCTTGAAGGCCTCCCGGCCCTCCCCGGACTGGGGCAGCTGCCACCAGCCGGGGGCGCGGGCCATGGCGTTGTCGTCGCGGTAGAAGATGCCGACGCGGATGCGGTACAGCTCCTGGTAGCGGGCGAGTTCGAGCTGGAGCGTCTCGCGGCGCTCCTGGGCGCCGGTGGCCCCGGACCCCTCGGCGTCGATCACGAACTGGGCGAGGGCGGCGAAGCGGGCGCTGTCGTCGATGCGGTCGACGACCACCCGCTGCTGCTGGGCGGCGGCCAGGCTGACGGCGAGCGGCAGGCCGAGCGCGATCAGCACGCCCGCCATCAGGACGACCAGGAGCGGGAGGAGCCGGGTGCGCACGGCGGACCGCTAGGGTGCGATCGGGGTGACGAGCCGGTAGCCCACCCCGCGGACGGTCTCGATGAGCGCGGGCATGCCCAGCTTGGAGCGCAGTGAGGCGACGTGCACCTCGAGGGTGCGGCCGGTGCCCTCCCAGCTGGTCCGCCACACCTCGCTGATGATCTGCTCGCGGCGGAAGACCACGCCGGGCCGCTGCGCGAGGAGGGCCAGGAGGTCGAACTCCTTGCGGGTCAGCGGTACGTCGGTCCCGTTCACGGTGACGCGGCGGGTGGGCAGCTCGACGGCGACCGGGCCGAGGCGGACCGTGCCGGGGGCGCCCTCGGGGGTGGTGGCGGCGTCCTCGGGGGCGCCGGTGCGGCGGGCCACGGCGTGGATGCGGGCGAGGAGCTCCCCGGTGTCGTACGGCTTGACCACGTAGTCGTCGGCGCCCATGTTCAGGCCGTGGATGCGCGAGCGCACGTCACCGCGGGCGGTCACCATGATGACGGGGGTGGAGGTGCGCTTGCGGATCTTGCCGCAGACCTCGTAGCCGTCCTGGTCGGGCAGGCCCAGGTCGAGGAGGACCACGCCGAAGGGCTTGGCCCCGGCCGGCAGGAGCGCCTGGAGGGCCTCCTCGCCGTTGCGGGCGTGGGTCACCTGGAAGCCGTGCCGGGCGAGGATCGCGGAGAGCGCGGCGGCGACGTGGTCGTCGTCCTCGACGAGCAGCAGCCTCATGGGGTCCCCCTTCCCGCTCGTTCCGCTTCAGCTTCCGTACACATGGTCACCACGCATCCACGCCCATGGGAGAGTCCCACGTCAAGAGGGTTCCGGTCCGGCGGGTCTTCCGTTATGCACCCGGTACGAGTACATCGCGCCCTTCGTGGGTACAGCGTACGGAGCGTATCGGTGCGAGGCCGTTTCGTTATGCTCAATTCTCCCTCAGATGTGGTGACGGTGTGCACACCTCGTCACTACTGTCCTCCCAACCGACGGAGGACGGAGCAAGAAGCCGATGAGCGGAGTATCAGTGACCAAGGACGTGCAGGATGCGGCCGGTGCCGCGGACGGCCTGGTCGTACTGAGCAACGTCAACAAGCACTTCGGCGCGCTGCACGTGCTTCAGGACATCGATCTGAGCATTGCCCGCGGTGAGGTCGTCGTGGTGATCGGACCCTCGGGCTCGGGCAAGTCGACGCTGTGCCGGACCATCAACCGGCTGGAGACGATCGACTCGGGCAGCATCACGCTGGACGGGAAGCCGCTTCCGGCGGAGGGCAGGGAACTGGCCCGGCTGCGCGCCGACGTGGGCATGGTCTTCCAGTCCTTCAACCTGTTCGCGCACAAGACGGTGCTGCAGAACGTGATGCTGGGTCAGCTCAAGGTCCGCAAGGCGGACCAGGCGACGGCCCTGGAGAAGGCGAAGGCGCTGCTGGACCGGGTGGGTGTCGGCGCACAGGCCGACAAGTACCCGGCGCAGCTGTCCGGTGGTCAGCAGCAGCGCGTGGCGATCGCCCGGGCGCTGGCGATGGACCCGAAGGTGATGCTCTTCGACGAGCCCACCTCGGCGCTGGACCCGGAGATGATCAACGAGGTGCTGGAGGTCATGCAGCAGCTCGCCCGCGAGGGCATGACGATGGTGGTCGTCACGCACGAGATGGGCTTCGCCCGTTCGGCGGCCGACCGGGTCGTCTTCATGGCGGACGGGAAGATCGTCGAAGAGGCCACTCCGGAGCAGTTCTTCAGCAACCCGCGGAGCGACCGTGCCAAGGACTTCCTGTCGAAGATCCTGCACCACTGACGCCCGCGTCTGGTAGTGATCCGACCGACGGCACTCGCCGTCGCCCACGACGTGTCCAGCTCGTCGTTCAACAACGTCTCACCCGAGGGAAGTTCACCATGAAGGTTCTGAAGGCCGGCGCGGCCGTGGCCACGGCCGCCGTTCTCGCCCTGACGGCGACCGCCTGTGGCGGCGGCAAGGACACCGCGAGCGACGCGGGCGCCTCCGGCGGCACCAAGTCGGACAAGATCGTCATCGGCATCAAGTTCGACCAGCCGGGCCTCGGCCTGAAGACCCCGGACGGCAAGTTCGAGGGCTTCGACGTCGACGTGGCCACGTACGTGGCCAAGGAGCTCGGCTACCAGCCGGACCAGATCCAGTTCAAGCAGGCCGTCAGCGCCGAGCGCGAGAACCTGATCTCGAACGGTGACGTCAAGCTCGTGGTCGCCACCTACACGATCAACGAGAAGCGCAAGGCGAAGGTCGACTTCGCGGGCCCGTACTTCCTCGCCCACCAGGACCTGCTGGTCCGCGCCGACGAGACCTCGATCACCAAGGCCGAGGACCTGAACAGCAAGAAGCTGTGCTCGGTCGCCGGATCCACTTCCGCGCAGAACGTCAAGACCAAGCTCGCCCCCGAGGCGGACCTGAAGGAATACCCGGGCTACTCCGAGTGCCTGACCGGCCTGGAGAACAAGGCCGTGGACGCGCTCACCACGGACGGCTCGATCCTCGCCGGCTACGCCGCGCAGGAGAAGAACAAGGGCAAGTTCAAGCTGGCCGGCCTGAAGCTCAGCGACGAGCCGTACGGCATCGGCCTCAAGAAGGGCGACAAGGACCTCCAGTCCAAGGTGAACGCCGCGCTCAAGAAGATGGTGGAGGACGGCTCCTGGCAGAAGGCGGTGGACGCGAACCTCGGCCCCGCCGGCTACAAGGCCGATCCGGCCCCGCAGATCACCGAAGGCAGCTGATCCATCGGTGAGGGGAGCCGCCGCCCGCGACAGGCGGGCGGCGGCTCGCCTCACCGACCATCCTGGGGAGAGCGCAGGGCAACGTGTTCGACTTTCTTAATTCCGGGCAGTACGACGTGCTCGGAGCCTTCTGGGTGACGGTGCAGCTCACCCTCTACTCGGCTATAGGTTCCCTGGTCTGGGGCCTGATGCTGGCCGGGATGCGGGTCAGTCCCGTCCCGCTGATGCGGAGCTTCGGGACGGCGTACGTCAACACCGTGCGCAACACGCCGCTGACCTTGCTGATCCTCGGCTGTTCACTGGGCCTGGACCAGACCTTGGGCATCACCCTCGCCGGCGGGACCTCCAAGGAGGTCGGCTTCCGGCTGGCGGTCCTGGGCCTCATCGCCTACACCGGCACCTTCGTCTGCGAGGCGCTGCGCTCGGGCATCAACACCGTGCCGGTCGGCCAGGCCGAGGCGGCTCGTGCGCTGGGGCTGAGCTTCTTCCAGGTGCTCACCCTGATCGTGCTCCCCCAGGCCTTCCGGGCGGTCGTCGCGCCGCTCACGAACGTACTGATCGCCCTCACCAAGAACACCACGGTGGCGGCGACCATCGGCGTGGCCGAGGCGGCCCTGCTGATGAAGGAAATGCTGGAGAACGAGGCGCAGGCGCTCTTCGCGGTCTTCGCGGTCTTCGCTCTCGGCTTCATCCTGCTGACCCTGCCCACCGGCCTGCTGCTGGGCTGGGTGGCCAAGCGAGTGGCGGTCAAGCGATGAGCTCCGTTCTGTACGACACCCCCGGCCCCAAGGCCAAGGTCCGCAACTGGATCTACACCGGCGTCTTCGCGGTACTCGTCGCGCTGGCCCTGTGGTGGATCCTCGACCGTATGGCCGAGAAGAACCAGCTCGAGGCCGACAAGTGGACTCCGTTCGTCAACGACAGCCAGATCTGGACGACGTTCCTGCTGCCGGGCCTCGGTGAGACCCTCAAGGCCGGCCTGATCGCCATGGTGATCGCGCTGCCGCTCGGCGCGCTCTTCGGCATCGCCAGGCTCTCGGACCACGCGTGGGTGCGCATCCCGGTCGGCGCGGTCGTGGAGTTCTTCCGCGCCATCCCGGTCCTGATGCTGATGATCTTCAGTTCCGCCCTGTACGTGCTGCTCGGCACCGTCAGCTCGGACCTGCGTCCGCTGTACGCGGTGGTCACCGGACTCGTCCTGTACAACGCCTCGGTCATCGCCGAGATCGTTCGGGCCGGAATCCTGTCCCTCCCCCGCGGCCAGACGGACGCGGCCAAGGCCATCGGGATGCGCAAGGGCCAGACCATGGTCCACGTGCTGATCCCGCAGGCCGTCACGGCGATGCTGCCGGCCCTGGTCAGCCAGCTCGTGGTGATCCTCAAGGACACGGCGCTCGGAGGTGCCGTCCTCGGCTTCGCCGACCTGATGTCGATGAACCGCCAGATCTCCGCGAACTACAGCAACACCATCGCGACGATGGTCGTCATCGCCGTGATCTACATCGCGGTGAACTTCGCCCTGACCACGCTGGCCTCCCAGATGGAGAAGCGGCTGCGCCAGTCGAAGAAGGGCACCGGAGCCGTGGTCGAGGCCGACGTGGCCGAGGTCGACGCGGGCGGCGCGCCCGGCGTGGGCAAGGCCCCCTGACAGCGGCTGCCGGCAGGCGTTGAGCTTCCGCTCCACGGGAGCGGAGCGGAAACCCGTCAGGAGATGTCGAGGCGTGTGGTGTGGGGGGGGGGGCCGGGGACCACAAAAGAGTGGTTTGTGCCGACAAGCAACCTAGGCCGG